>JBJXGZ010000118.1:0-213335 GCA_046160625.1 Saprospiraceae bacterium | reverse complement strand
GGTCAAACAAGGTGCTGAAGGGCCAAATAAAACGAACTTACAGATTTGGGTGGTCGGTATTGCTTTGGTTTTGGTTTGGCTTTTTAGGCACTGTTTTTTTGGGAAGGGGGCAAAAGTAGTGAACTGAGCGCACCGAGAGGCTGCTAGTAAGTCGGTGAATTTAGTTCAGGACTGTTCGTTTTCACTGAACAACAATTTGTTCCCAAACGGGTCAATCAAATTCATACAAATACCGCCCCAAAAAGCCTCTTCCACGCTGGGGCGGTAATATTTATAGTTTTTGGCCGCGATGATTTTGTGCCACTCGCGCAAGCCTGTACAATGCAGGAATACTTTGCCTCCCGGCGTACAATCACCCACGTGTTCTGAAAGGTGCAAGGACAGATTGCCAAGTGAAACCTGCATATATACCGGTGTATTTTCCTCGAATCGGTGCTCCCAGTCAATCTGAAAACCCAGCCAATCACAATAGTATTCCCGGGCCTTATGCTCATCGAAAATCCGGACGAGTGGGATGGTCTGGATAATGGTTGGCTGACTCATTTTGCTACAAAATGTGGGTTCTGAATAATCCCGATTATATTCCCCCAGGGGTCTTTCATGGTTGCCACCCAAATGTCTCCACCGACATTATTGGGCTGTTCGTGGGGAATGGCTCCGGCAGCGAGTAATTGCTCAAAAGCAGTCTGTATATCGCCCACACCCCAGTAAGTTTCCACATTTTCACCTATTTTTATAAGCTCCGTATGTGGATGTAAGCCGAGCTCGTAGCCGCCCACTTCAAATCCGACATAAAACGGCTCATTAAAATAGGGCTTGATGCCCAGCGCGTTGGAGTACCATTCCGTAGCGGCGGCCAGTTCATTGTTGGGAATGCGGTAAATGCAGGTGCGGAGACCCAAAAAAGGAGTTGCCATAGGTTTCAAATTTGGAGGCGAAAGTAGTGCAAATTGTTTTTTAAAACAAAACTATTTGTTTTAAAAATATAAAAGGGCGACAAACCAAATTTGTCGCCCTTAAAAAAGATCGCCATTCAACTTTTACTCTTTGTCGTTCGACAATTTGAACTTAAACGGCAGGGTGTATTTCACTTTCACGGCTTTTCCATTTTTCATGGCCGGCTTCCAGGTGGGACTCAGTTTTAACACCCGAATCACCTCATCCACAAAGTCTTGACGGGCAGTTTTTACAGACTCAAAACTGCTCAAACTGCCGTTGGTTTCTACAACAAATACAATGACCACCATTCCTTCCTCGCCAGCCTTTTTGGCTGCTTCAGGGTATTTAACATTGTTAGTCAACAACTTGTACAATTCTGGTTGACCGCCCGGATATTCAGGTTGAGCATCCACTTCGTTCAGTTCCTTGGGGCCATCTAGTTTAAAACTGATTGGCAGCGTATATTTCACTTTTACAACCTTCCCATCTTGAACGGCGGGTTTCCATTTGGGCATTATCTTGACAACCCGAATGGCCTCGGCCACCAGATCTGGATGCACCGATATATTGGTGTTGACTTGTTTGAAATCGGCTAGAGAACCATCTTCTTTAACCATAAATTCAACGAATACTTTGCCTTCTGCATTGGCCTTACGTGCCGTTTCGGGATACTTGACATTTTCGAGGAGAAACTTGAACAGGTCGCCGGGAAAAAGCGGCTCCACTAAAGTTGTTTTGCCAGTGGCATCTGGAGAAGCATTCCCTTCAACAGGCTTGGTCCCTAAACTAAATTTCACAGGCAGATTCATGGAACAGCGCACGGGCTTTCCTTTGTGTTGCGCAGGAATCCATTTGGGCATTGCCTGCACAACTCGAACAGCCTCAGGGATGAACGAAAGTTTGGATTCACTTGGCTGGTGCTCATAGGTTTGACCTATTGGGCGAAGCACATTCCCCATTTCATCTACGACAAAAAGGACGTTGACAGTGCCTTCCACTTTGTTTTTTTGCGCCAATTCAGGATATTTAAGATTGTCTGCCAGATATTTAACCAAAGCCTCTTGCCCACCAGGATATTGAGGCTGCACCTCCGTGTAATGGTACACGAGCTTGCCGCTTCCATCAACTTCTGGTGCTAAATTGTTACGGACAATCTTCATGGTCTCTTCGTAGGTATTAGGGTCAAACGTAACAACGGTGTCCGTCCGCATCCAGTTTTTGGATTCCAATTCGCGCACAAATTCAAGGTGCTTTTCGTCCACGGCCTGCGCGATGGCCGGGGCTTGCCGGAACAACATGGCAAACAAGAGCGCGACTGGGGCCAGCAGGCCAAATTTGAGTGCTCTCAAAGGAGCAGATGCTTTTTTCGTCAACATAACGAGTCTTTGTTTGAGTGGTGATTGAAAAAAATGATTTGCGAAGGCAACCGGCATTCCGGACTGCGATTGCCCTATCAACAACAGGCCATATTGTTTTCTGTCAGCTTGGCGCGACGCGGCAGCATCGGCCAGGTATTCGTGAACGGTGCGCAATGCTGTTCGATACCAGTGCGCCAAGGGGTGAAACCAAAACACGACGCACAAAATCTCGGCGAATAATACATCTGCGCTGTGCCAGCCATGGGCGTGGGCACGTTCGTGGGCGATCATGAGTGTGCCTGAACTTTCGGAAAGTTCTAAACTTTCCGAAAGTTGGATCGATGCGGGCACGAACACCCACTTAAAAAACGAAAACGGCACTTTGGCCTCGTTTGTCTCAATCAGAAGACAGCCATCCGGGAGCCGACGGGACTGCCCTCGTACCGCCATTAGCACGATTTTATAAAGCCCCCAACACATACGGGCTGCTAAAAACAATAGCCCCGCCCAATACACCATCCAAAGAAAACCCAAATTTTGCCAGGTATTGGTGGCTGCCTCCACCTGTTGAATCCCGACCGTGAATTCTGGCAAAGTCAGCACAGGCAAACCACCCTCATCAACTGGTACGGGCATTTGATCTGCTGGCAAAGCCGCCAACAAAATTCCGAGCACTGCCGTACCGAGCAGGTAAGCGCGATTGCCACGGAAAAAGGTCTCATGCCGTAACAGAAGTGTGTAAAGCAGGGCGAAAAAGCCCCAGCAAAGGGTTAGCTTGAGCAGAAATATGGTCATAGAAGCCAAGGTTAACCTGTCCTACGGCTTCAAGCCGTAGGACAGGAGTTTATTGATCGAGCCAGTGAATGATGTTGAGCAAGAGTTGGCCATTTTGGCGCGCTTCCGGGTGGTTGATACCTGTTGGTGTACGGTTCGGTCCTGCGAGTTGTGCCGTGAACATAGCTGCCTCGCCCATCACCACTATTTTGCCTTTTCCGTAATTCATATAGGCGCCTTGGCAAAAACCATCGCCGCTCAAGGCCGGGGTGTTTTCTTCAAATTGCCAGGCCATATCAGGTGATAAAAGCGTGTAATTTTTCAACTTCAGAATGGGTTTTGCAGCCTTGGGAATCCGAAAAGCGCTCCCTGTAAAGCTCACTACGGTATCAAGACCTTGCGTTATTTCGTTTTCGAGCAGTGTTTGATTCCCTTTATAAAATCGTTCCAAACTTCGACTGCGATTATCCATGGCAAAACAATTTAAAAACTCAAAACCGAAGGCCGCAGCCAAAGATTGCGCCGCGCCCGCAAAAGGCATGTGATCGGCAATGAGCAAAAGCCTTCCACCTGATTTGACCCAGTCGTGCACTGCTGAAATTTCTGCTGCACTGAACGCTGAAGGATTGGGCAAACGCCAACGGCCAGCCGTATTAGAACTATCCAAGGGGTTGGAAATCACCAAAATCCGGCATTCCAGCAAGGATTTTTCAGTAAAGGGGATAGGGTTGGAAACCAGTTGATAACCATCATTTTGCAGCACTTTGCCAAATGGCGCATAGCGTCCGACAAGCGTGTGAAAATTGTGATGCGCCGCGTCAATCATCACGAGACTGCCCTTTCCCGACTCGTATTTTGGGTGTTGAATGGGAAAGACAAAAGCCGTATCAGCAACTTGCTGCGCAAAAAGTTTTGCGCAGCAAAATGAGACCAAAAAGAGAAGATTGTCTTTCATAACCGCTTATTTTTCAAGGATTTTCAATAAATCATCCAATTCATCTTTGCTCAGTTTTTCCTCCTCCGCCAAATGCGACACAAGCCGCGGCACTGAGCCGTCAAAATAATTGCGCAGCAAATCTCCCAGTGAACGCCTACCATAGGCCTCGCGTTCTACCAAGGGAAAATACTCGTGGGTTTTGCCGTAGGCTTTGTGCCCCACAAATCCCTTTTTTTCCAGGATGCGCACCACACTTGAAACGGTGCTGTGTGGTGGCTTAGGCTCGGCACATCGATCAAGTAAATCGCTCACAGTGCCTCGGCCTACCTCCCACAGGAGCTGCATTACGTCCTCTTCTGCTTTTGTCAATTTATGCATGATTGTTGATTTGTGTATTTGGCTATTTGGGTGACCAAGCTGGAGTACTCGAATAACTAAATCCCCAAATCACCGAATAACCAACTGGTTGCAAAGGTGCAACGTATTATTTTCACTTGCAACTATTTTTTTGGTTAAATAACGTATTTTTACGTTATGCTATATTTTTAAGTATTTTTCTCTACTTTTTCGCCCAAAAAGTTTGTAAATGGTTAAATACCTGCTTTTACTTCTGGCTTTACCATTGTCATCCCCGGCTCAAAATGGGGATTCGCAGCATCCGTTTCAAGTAGGCGGCAAGTGGCATCGAGGATTTATCATTGCCCACTCGCGGGAATTGATAGATGTTTCGCACTCCAATCCTTATGGATTTGAGGTCAATGCGCATTGGCTTTTGGCGGGTGAGAAGGAAGTCAGGGAAACAGGGCTGATTGCCAAACGAGGCTTCGCGGCGTATTATTTTGATTTTGACAACCCTGCTGTGCTAGGGCACAGCATCGCTTTTGTACCGTATGTGGAGCCGTTAATCAGGCCCTGGGGCCGCTTGTATGGCAGCGTACAATTGGGCTTGGGAGCGGCTTACGTGTCAAAAGTGTACCACGAGACAAGCAATCCTACCAACCTCTTTTTTAGCCTGCCTGTGAGCTTTTGGGCCATGTTGAACGCCAATGTTTACTTCAAGGTAAACAAGCATTGGCAAGCCACAAGCAGTTTCAATTACAACCACATTTCCAATGGCGGCATGAAAAGCCCGAACAAAGGCATGAATTTCCCAACCTTCAATTTGGGCTTACAATATGCTTTTCAAACCGCTTCGATGAAAAAGCCGGAAAAGAACCAGGACTGGAAAACGCAGCCCAAAAACTTCTACTACATTTTGGCTGCTGGCTCGGTAAAAAACGTGCCCGCGCAACCGGGTTTTCCAACGATAAAACCTGGCATCATATACGGAGCGCAATGGATGTTGGGACGCAGGGTGGGCCGTATGTCAGCCCTTTCTGCTGGAATTGAATTTGTTCACGATGGATATGATCGTATACTGCTCGACCGCCAATTCGACAATACAACTGCCTGGAAAGGCGGACTGTTGCTCGGTCATGAATTGCTGGTGGGCAAGGTTCGTTTCACCACGCATTTGGGTCCTTATTTTTACAATCCATCGCGGATCACAGATGCCATTTACCAAAGGTATGGCTTGTATTATCGTTTTGGTCGGCATGTGTTGGTGGGTAGTACTTTGAAAGCCCACCGCCATGTTGCGGAGGTATTTGAGTTGCGGGTGGGGTGGATTTGGTGACAAAAGTGCCCTACATTCGCCTCAACAAGTAATGAAGCAAAAATTAACCGCGGAGGCGCAGAGACGCAGAGGATGTGAAAATCAACCCTCTGCGTCTCTGCGCCTCCGCGGTTTGGTTTGTTCTCGCGCTACTTCTTCATTACTCCACATTTCAACCACTTTTCTATGCATCGCACCACTTTGTTGTTTTTTGGCTTCCTAGCCCTCTTCTCCTGCTCCGAAAACAAACCACAAGACGAGTACCTCCGCCGCGCACACGCACTGCTCACTACCACCCCAATCGTGGATACGCACATTGATTTTCCATGGCATTTGGTGGAGTACAAAAAATGGTACACCCCCGGCTACACAGCCTTTGCGATGAAAAACCCCGACGGTGATTTCGACTGGGAACGCGCCAAAAAAGGCGGGCTATATGGGCCTTTCATGTCTATTTACATTCCCGCCCATTTTCAAAACGAGCCTGGGCGCTCGAAACAAGTGGCCGATTCGCTCATTGAAATGGTGTACGCCATTGTGAAGGATTATCCCGACAAATTCGCCCTCGCCCCACGCGCCGATGACATTATGGTCAATTTCAAAAAAGGCATCGTTTCGCTCCCGATGGGGATGGAAAACGGCTCTCCGCTGGACAAAATCGAAGACGTGGCCTACTTCCATCAGCGCGGCATCCGCTATGTTACCTTGACACATGGCAAAGACAATCACATTTCCGATTCCTCCTACGACACACTACACACACACCACGGACTGAGCGAGTACGGCCGTGAAGTGGTACGAGAAATGAATCGGGTAGGTATCATGGTAGATGTAAGTCACCTTTCTGACGAGGCCATTATGGATGTGTTGGAAGTAGCCACAAAACCGCTTATCGCAACGCACTCGGCCTGTCGGCATTTCACGCCGGGCTTTGAACGAAATCTGCCAGATAGCCTGATCCGGGCTATTGCAAAAACGGGCGGCGTGGTGCAAGTCCCTTTCAGCCAATATTTTTTGGGAGGGAAAGTCCGGGATGCCTGGAAAAAGGCCGATGAAGAACGCGAATCCCGGAAGATCCCGGAGCATGGCCCTGAAGCATTGGCATTTTACAAAGAATTTGGCAAGAAAAACGGCGAGCCGTTCTGGATTTCAGTAAGCGAAGTAGCCGACCATATTGACCACATCAAAAAACTGGTGGGCATTGATTATGTGGGGCTTGGCTCTGATTTTGATGGCGTTGGCCTCGCGCTTCCGCCTGATTTGGACGACGTGGATGATTTTCCCAATCTCATTGCCGAACTGCTGCGCAGAGGATATTCGGACGATGAGGTACGTAAGATTTGCAATGGGAATGTGCTGCGGGTTTGGAAGGGGAATGAATAACGGGGGGCCGTAGTCAGTAAAAGATTCGCCCCTGTGGTTATTTTAACAACAGGGGCGAATTAATTGTCTGTTATGCTTTAATAGACGTATTTCTAAACGCCCAGCAAGTGATTAGTTCTTATCGGGGACTACGGTAATTTCGCTGATCTTCCAAGCACCATCTTCTTTTGAAACTACATCTATGAAATCCCCAGATGTTTCAGCGATCACATTCCCTTTGGCATCCAATTCCTTATCGGTGTAAGTGCCAACAACCATTACCTTACCGTCAGGTTGAATGACTACGCTTGTAATAGTGAGGTCAATTTCGTCTTTGCCTGCATCAATAAAATCGTTTTCAAGGTTGCCGACAAATTCACTTTTAGACATTACCTGGGTAGCTCCACCAGGCTCCGCTACAGTAACTTCTTTGGCAACATGTTTAGCCAGTTCTGCGCTCTTTTCGGCGTTGTAGGATGCTTCCCATTTGGTGAACAAAGTCTTCATATCCGCTGCAGCCTGATCAACTGATGTTGTTGGTGTTGTTGTTGCAGTGGAAGTAGAAGTGGTTGACGTTGGTTTCACGGCTGCCGAACCGGGAGCGATCTGGGCTGACATTGGTGTTGCTAAAAGGGCGAAGAAAAAGGCCGCCGTTAGAGCAAGGCAAAATTGATTTGCGTTCTTCATGATGTCTTAAATTTTAAAGTTTGAAAAAGGTGAAAAGTTGTTATCCCTTGTAATGTCCTACAGATTTAAAAAGAATGTTTTCTGTCTGATGTTACAATTGATGCTTCAAAGGTGTGACAGGTGTAGGGCGGTAGAAAAGGGTAGAAATACCCGGTACTAAAAATCAGGTGTTTCTACGGGTAATGGTAGGAGTCCTTCTTAATACACTATTTTTGGCCGGACAAACCTGTACACATGCGGCACATCATCTCAAGTTTATCTCTTTATCTCGCACTTTTTGCCTTTTCATCTGTCGAAGCCTTGGCACAGACAGACATTGCCCCCAAGCCAATCACGCTGGAAGACATCTGGCAAAAAGGCACCTTTTCCTCCAAAGGAATTCCTGGTTTCAATTTTCAAAAAGATGGCGTGCACTTCACACGACTGGAAGGGACGGCCATTGCCCAATATGATCTTCGCACAGGCGAACGCTCCGGCACCATCTTCGACGCTGCCGTCATAATGACAGATGTGCCCGCCTGGAAAGGCGCATTTGATGGCTATTCATTCAGCCCGGATGAATCCAAAATTTTATTGACTACCAATTCAACCCCGATTTTCCGTTGGAGCACAGAAGCCGATTTTTTCATTTTCGATCTAAAAACGAAAAATCTTATGCAACTCTACGAAGACAAGGTGGAGTACATTGACAAAACCAGACGTCTGAAGAAACAACGCTATGCCACCTTTTCGCCAGATGGCTCCAAAGTGGGTTTTATACTAAAAAATGACCTGTATTTCAAAGACTTAGACGCTGGCAATATCACCCGTGTGACCAATGACGGCAAGCAAAATGCAATCATCAATGGCGCCTCAGATTGGGTATATGAGGAAGAATTTGAACTCGTACGGGCATTCCAATGGAGTCCTGATGGACAATACTTGGCCTATCTCCGCTTCGACGAGCGCGAGGTGCCGGAGATGACCATGGATATGTTTCGCGGCGGAAATTACCCTGAGCCTGTCACGTTCAAATATCCAAAAGTGGGAGAGAAAAACGCCCTTGTGACGGCGCATATTTACGAGCTCAAAAGCGGCACCACAGTGGAAGTCAACATCCCAGACCGTGAGCGAAAGAATGGTCGTCTCGATGATTACCTCCCCCGCATACTTTGGACAACGTCTGGAAAACTCTGCCTAACCTGGATGAACCGCCACCAAAGCACCCAACGATTGCTGCTGGCCGAACCAGGCTCGGGTGTTTGCGCTGTTTTGCACGAGGAAAAAAGCAAGTATTACCTTGATTTACATGATGTTATATTTCTCTCCGACGGTTCAGGATTTGTGATGCAAAGCGAAAAAAGCGGGTTTAATCACCTTTATAAATATGATATGGCCGGGAAAGAAGTGGCCGCAATCACGAAAGGGAATTTTGACGTGACTGCTTTCTACGGGATTGACGAGAAAAACAGCAAAGTCTATTTCCAGGCGGCGAGCAAAAGTCCAATGGCACGGGAACTTTTTGAAACCAATTTGAAAGGCAAAAAGCCAAAGAAAATAAACAAGCCTGAAGGCACGAACGGTGCGCAATGGAGCAGCACCTTCGACTACTTTGTGCATAGTTTTTCCACTGCAAATACCCCACCCCAATACGCCGTGTGCGATCGGAAAGGGAAATTGTTGCGCTCTTTGGAACAAAACGCTGATCTCCTCGGCAAACAAACGGAATACGGTACCATACCGGTTGAGTTCTTTGATTTTAAAACCTCCGACAAGGTAGAATTGAACGGTTGGATGATAAAACCGACCGCGCCAGCGTTTCAAAATCAGAAACTTCCCGTGCTGATGTTCGTATACGGTGGCCCCGGCAGCCAGCAAGTGACAGATGCCTGGAAAGGCATTAATTACTGGTGGTTCCAGATGCTCGCCCAGCAAGGTTATGTAGTAGCCTGTGTGGACAATCGAGGCACCGGCGCCCGTGGTGAGGAGTTTAAAAAGATGACGTACAAGCAATTAGGTCATTACGAGGTGATTGACCAGATAGAAGCTGCGAAGCATCTGGGCACCCTGGATTTTGTGGATGCAGAGCGCATTGGCATTTTTGGTTGGAGTTACGGCGGCTATATGAGCACCAATTGCATCCTGAAGGGCAATGATGTTTTTGAGGCCGCCATCGCCGTGGCGCCAGTGACGAACTGGAAATGGTACGACTCGGTGTACACTGAGCGCTACATGCAAACACATGAGGAAAACGAACTGGGGTACGAGGAGAATTCGCCGACAAATTTTGCAGAAAAATTGGAGGGCAGCTACCTGCTCGTGCATGGCCTCGCCGACGACAACGTGCATTTCCAAAACACCGCAGAAATGGCCAACGAACTGATTGCTAAGAACAAGCAATTTGACACTATGATCTATCCCAATCGAAATCACGGCATCGGTGGAGGCAATGCTAAAATCCACCTCTACACACTGATGACTAAGTTTTTGAACGAGAAATTGAAGAATAAGAAACAGGAGAAGGTGGCACGGCCTTGAGTTGTCCACGTTTACGAAACTTTCTAAGGTTCGTAAACATGGTTAGAAGCCAATGGGGCGTCGCGTTTCCCAATCTTTAGACGTGATTTGCAGACCAGCAATTTCATCGGCACGGGACTGATTTTCCTGGCCGAGCCAATGCAGCACTTCGTTTACATCAGCTAGTTCTTTTTCTAATTCGCCCACTTTAGCGGAAAGCTCGGAGTAGGTGAGCGCGAAATGTCGCAGTGCGACGAATGCTCGCATGATAGCGATGTTGACATCAATTGCTTTATCACTTCGTAAGGTGGCTGAAAGCATAGCAACGCCTTGCTCTGTAAAAGCAAATGGGGCAGCGCCACCAAAGTGCTTTTTTGCTGGTATCACATTTTGTGATACCAGTTGGTTCATCTCCTTTTCCGTTAATTCAAACATGAAATCAAATGGGAATCGCCGGGCATTACGACGCACCGCTTGTTTCAAGGCACGGGTTTCAACTTCGTACAAATCGGCGAGGTCAAAATCCAACATTACACGCTGACCACGCAGAGTGTGGATTTTTGATTGGATGATTTGAGTTTCCATTGGTATGATGGTTTTGCTCTGAATTATAAAAATACAAAACCTTGGAGATTATGCCAACTTTTTCAGGGCCAAAATAAAAAGTAGTTATTCCTTTTAGAAGCCAATGGGGCGTCGCGTTTCCCAATCTTTAGACGTGATTTGCAGACCAGCAATTTCATCGGCACGGGACTGATTTTCCTGGCCGAGCCAGTGCAGCACTTCGTTTACATCAGCTAGTTCTTTTTCTAATTCGCCCACTTTAGCGGAAAGCTCGGAGTAGGTGAGCGCGAAATGTCGCAATGCGAGGAATGCTCTCATAATAGCAATGTTGACCTCTATGGCCTTATCACTCCGCAATACTGACGAAAGCATGGCCACGCCCTGTTCGGTGAATGCGTATGGTACGTATCGTAGACCTCTGTCTTTTGGATACCTCATCACAATTTGTGATGAGGTATCTGGTTTGGAAGTCAATGTGCGTCGCAACTCCTCCCATTCTTCTGCTGAAAGTTGAAACATAAAGTCTTCAGGGAATCGCCTTAGATTTCGTTTTACAGCTTGGTTGAGGACACGGGCTTCTACTTCGTAAAGTGCTGCCAAGTCAAAATCCAGCATTATACGCTGGCCACGAAGGGTGTGGATTTTCGATTGTATGATTTGGATTTCCATTGGTGCTGGGTTTTGTTTTGGATATTAAAAATACAAAACATGGAGCGGAGCACCAACTTTTTGAGGGCCATTTTTTCGAAGTTTTTCAGATTCAATCCCAAATTGTGGCCGATTTTAACTTGAGGTCACATTTCTCACCCCAACTTTTCCACCGCCGCTTCCCACTCCCCATATACTTTGCCTAGTTCCGTTTTGAGATCGCCGTATTTCTTCAAATCGGCATTGGCGCCGGGCTTGCTGTAAAAATCAGGTTCGGCCAATTTTTGTTCCCACTTGCCAATTTCTCCTTCCAGTTCGGCAATCCGCTTTTCCTGTTTTTGAACGGCCCGCTCCAGTTGCTTTTTTTCTTCTGGCGAAATAGAAGCGACAATTTTTTGAGGCACCTCATTTCTGAAAATTGTTCCGTTTAGTGTAGGCTGTTGATTGTTCGCCGCTGTCCGTTTTTCCACCTCGCGCATGTTGTCCAACTGGCGCTTTTCGAGGAAATAATTCACGTCGCCGAGGTATTCTTTCAAGTGTCCATCACGGAATTCTATGGTGCGGTTGGTCAACCCGGACAAAAATTCCCGGTCGTGGCTGACGACAAGGAGTGTACCGTTGTAGTCTGCGAGGGCTTGCTTCAGCACGTCTTTGGAAAGCATGTCCAAGTGGTTGGTCGGCTCGTCGAGCAGGAGCAGGTTGAAAGGGCGGAGCAGCATACAAGCCAATGCCAGGCGCGCGCGCTCGCCACCGGAAAGGGCTGCCACTTTTTTGTCCACGTCTTTCCCGCTAAAAAGAAAGGCCCCGAGAATACTGCGGACCCTGGTGCGCATTTCTTCCGGGCAGTTTTGTTCGAGGGTTTGCAGCAAGGTGATTTTGGGGTCAAGTGTCTCCGCCTGGTTTTGGGCGTAGTAGCCCACGGTCACGTTGTGGCCGAGCGTGGATTTGCCTGAGGTGGCGGGTTCTTGCCCGACGAGTATTTTGGCAAGGGTGGTTTTACCCTGCCCGTTTTGCCCCACAAAAGCCACTCGTTCGCCGCGAAGCATTTGAAAATCAACGTTTTCCAGGACTTTCACGGTGCCGTATCGTTTCGTCAAATGTTCCACTTTGGCCGTTACCTCTCCACTACGCGGAGCATCGGGGAAACGGAGTTTCATGGTGGAGGTATCCATGTCGTCTATCTCGATGCGCTCCATTTTGTCCAATTGCTTTTGCATGGACTGCGCCATTTTGGTTTTCGTGGCCTTCGCCATAAAACGATTGATGGTGCGTTCGCGGTCAGCAATCAGGCGCTGCTGGTTTTCATATGCGTTCTGGGCCAGTTCACGGCGATCAGTGCTGAGTTCCACGTATCTGGAGTAAGGCACTTTGTAGTCGTGTATTTTTCCTAGCACGATTTCCGCCGTGCGGTTGGTCACGTTGTCGAGGAAACGCCGGTCGTGGCTGATTACGATGACCATGCCCGCGTAATTGAACAGCCAGTTTTCGAGCCAAAGAATACTTTCAATATCGAGGTGGTTCGTCGGCTCGTCGAGCAGCAGCAGGTCGGGTTGGCGGAGCAGTATTTTGGCCAATTCAATACGCATTTGCCAACCGCCACTAAACTCGTCGGTCAAACGCTTCATATCTGACGATTGAAAACCAAGCCCACTGAGTACTCTCTCAGCATCGGCTTCGCTGGTGGCGCCGCCCAGGTGGTGGAGGTGTTCGGTGATGTCGCCCATCTGTTCGATGAGCTTGTGGTAATCGTCCGACTCATAATCTTCGCGTACGGCAAGTTCGTCGCTGACGCGGTGGAGTTCTTTTTCGAGCTCGAGGATTTCGGAAAAAGCCGTCATTGCCTCATCAATCACCGTCTTGCCTTTCGGCATTAGCATGTCTTGGTGCAGGTAGCCGAGGGTGAAGTGACTTGGCACTACAACCTCGCCTTCCTGGGGCGACATTTCATGGGCGATGATCTTGAGCAATGTGGATTTGCCTGCGCCATTTCGGCCAACGAGCCCCACGCGCTCACCGGGTTTGAGCACAAAATTCACGCGATCAAGCAGGATGCGGTCGCCGTATTGGATATATATGTTGGAGAGAGATAGCATAGCGGGGCGCAAAGGTACGGGTTTAGAAGCATGCCATTTTCAATCTCCTTCGGTGATAAGCCTTTTTATGGAAAGATAATCCTCGTCCGACAAAATTTCTTGGCGAACAGGGCTTTTTTCAATGGCCTCTTCAAATTTTTCAAGATCGTAAAATCCAAACTCAACTGCTCTTTCAAACAGTTGAATGGCTTTTTGCTTGTCCCCTTTTTCGGCGTAAAAGCAAGCAAATTCGAAAAATTCATTCTCTTCAAAAATCTTGCTCCCTTTCCAATCTGCGAACAACTCCGTTAAGTTGAAAATGCCACTGTTGGATCGAAGGAACCCAATCAGGTTTTTTATCCGACCCGAAAGGGCTTTTTTGATGCCTTCATCTAGGTTTTTGTATTCGTCTGAATTTGCCACGATAAAGTTTGGCTGCACATCGTCAAACTCAGTTTTTGATTTGACTAGTACAATTCGCCGGGCCACAGGCAGTTGGTCTCTTAAGCTGATCCCCAGAAAAATGCCCGCCAGCACCCCGTTCTCTTTGACCTGCCTATCTTTTGTGTAGAAGATAAAGTACCCAACCCTGTAATTCCGATCGTCATCGGTGAGAGTCAGATACAGATTGTTTTCATTTATCGAAGCAACGCCTTTAGCTTCAGTCCTTAGAGATTTGTAGCGCACAAAGCCGTAGCTGGCAATGTGGATGCAGTTCAGCTGGATGCCTTTTTTTAACTTCGTGCCATTTTTTTGCTGGACGCTTTGCATCCCATATGCGTACATCTCATAAGGTCCTTCATAATTTTCAATCTTTTTGTTTGATGTGTGCGTTTTGCAAACTTCGGCAAAGGCTGCCAGACTGAAGGAATGCCTGTTCCTGAGAGCGAGAGTGCTTATAACGCCCTTCTCTATGGGGATGTCGAATGCTGGTGCAACAGGCTTGTGTTGGTTGGCCTTGGTCAGTATGCAGGCACTGCTGTTCAAGTCTTGCGAATTGATCAAGACCCAATGCCCATAAAGCCTTTCTCCCAAAATACAGCGCACTATCAAGCGGATTGAAAGGTATTTGCGATCAGAAAAAACCAAAAATGCGAACTCCCCTTCCTTTAGCCGTTCAAATCGCACTTGACCATCAAAAAGCCGCAAGCGGTTCATATCTGCGTCTTGAAAATAAAGCCTTGCAGACATTGGTCCACTGTTGAAGGGCGGGTCAATTTCAATAACTGCCCTTGAAATTTTGCTCACCGGGCTCGAAGTGTCCTCTTTCCATTTATCTTGAAAATAGACTTCCCATCGCCCTTTGAGGGATTCCCAAACATGGTTCTTTTGCGCTAGCGCGCTTTCTATCTTGTCGAATGAACCTTGATCAAGCTTGAATGCCCTTTCCGGGCTATTCCAGATATGTTCAAAGTGCTGCAACGAATCTTTGTATAGCAGGTTTTTCCCCTTGACTTCGATAAAGGTGGCCTTGTGCGACAGTTTGTGGGAGAAGTGAAACCCAAAATACCCACATGCTGGCATGATGATCCCATGGAAAGCAGGCAGATCATCCATCAATTTGACTTCCAACAAATTTGGGTTCTCTTTTGAAAAAACCATCAGATTCCGAAAAACCTCTACCAATTTTATTCGAAAAGCCGTGACGGGCATCTCGAACAAGTTGGGTTTGTTGATAGCAGCATTAATCCGAAGGTCAATGCCGCGCCCAGATGGATTAAGTACCAAGAGCCTTACTTTCTTACCTGATTGATTCGCCCAGTCCAAAAAATTTATCTCATCGGGGTTGTCTTCATCGTCCAGCATGAAAGAAGGGTAGGTATCGATAATCCGAATGTCCTCTTGGCATTGCGCAAGGCATTTGGCTACCTCTTCTTTTGGAAATCTTGGATGCAAGGCCATCCCATTGTCTTTGTTTCCGGGTTCTTCCATTTCCAAACCGATATAGGTGAACACACATTCGTCGCTCACCTGCCAATACTTGGCCAAGTATTCGTAGGCCGTTGCGCAGGCTGCCGTGGCCTCCAACCTGTCTTCGGCATTTTCTTTTTCCATCTCTTTTGCATTTGTAAAAGCCCGCCAAAGTGTGGTATCGCCAATCTTATTGAATCGCAAGAGATCTTTGTAGCTGGCGAGTCGCCCCTCTTTGGGCTGCAGATCAAATTTTGCAACAAATTCGCCGTAGAGTTTCTGGCGAAAATCTTCTAACTCTATTTGAGGGCGAGTACGTCGTGACATAGGTTGGAAATGATGCCCTAAAATTTCAAGAAACCTACTTGAAATTTCAGGATTGTTTCAGATGCGATTAAAGAAAAATAGAAGAAATTTCTCCAAAATGGTTTTTGGCGTTTTTTTCAGTAAATCTCTTTTGACTTTGCAAGGCGGGGGTGACATTTGACCTACCGCATGAGCTCAGCGGTTGTTTTTTTCACCGATTAAACAGCCTGCAATTATGATAGGGACAATTTTTTTTGGGGCCCTTGGCCTCGCAGCAGCCTTTTGGCTTCTCTCCATCCTATTCCGTGCGAACAAGTACGAAGACGGGATGGATGACTGGGATGCCATCAACTACCGACGCTCTATGAAAACACAAGGCGCAGACGACACGAACCAACAAAACCCCATGTACTGGGGGCAAATGTACCACCGCTACGACTTAATGCAGAAAGCTTATGACATTGAAGAGCGCCGTAGGGGGAGCGACTTCAAGCAAACCCTCGCTTTCATCGCGCTATTGATTGTCTGCGTGGGCGGCACCTACCTGCTCAAACACATAGGAATAATTTGATCAAAATGGAAATGCTGATCAGCTGAGCCGCCCCGTTCATTCTGGGTGGCTCATTGTAATTTATCCGACCCCATCTCCCATCTCCCCCCTTCCACCGCAATCTCCACATTTTCAAACACCGCCCTCGCCTCCGCCAAATGCTGCGCCGTATCAGGATACCGACCCGATATATGCCCCAGAATCAGCCGCTTTACACCCGCACGCCGCGCTATTTCCGCAGCCTGGGCAGCAGTAGCGTGGAAAAAAGTCTCGGCTTCCTGGGCGTTTTCGTTTGTAAAAGTGGCCTCATGGTAAAGCAAATCCACCCCACGAACGATCTCGGCAACGGACTCTGAAAAAGCCGTATCGCTGCAAAAAGCGTAAGAAGCTTGCGGATGCGGATCGAGTGTCAATGCAGCATTGGGTACTAGGCGGCCATCGGGCAATTCAAAATCTGCTCCTGCTTTAATGGCTGGGATGGCGCCAAAAGGAATGCCGTATTCTTCTATTTTTTCAGGACGAATGTTTCGGGGTTTCGGCTTTTCTCGAAAAAGCCAGCCGGAGGTAGGGCTGCGGTGATGCAGTGGAATTGTCCAGACTTCCACCTTCGGGGTTTCAAAAACCTTTGCCGAAATGCTGGCGTCTACCACATGAAATTCTATTTCAAAACTTAGCCTGACCCCGCACACTCGAATGGTCGTCTCTATCAGCTCCTGCAAACCCGGCGGGGAGAAAATGTGCAGGGTTTCTGTACGCTTTTTATGGCTCCAATTGGTGATCAATCCAATCAAGCCAAACACATGGTCGCCGTGTAAGTGGCTGATAAAGATCTGTTTGCAAGTGTCCACCTTGACGCGATATTTGAATATCTGCATCTGCGTGCCTTCGCCGCAATCAATCAGAAATACCTGATTATCTACTTGTAAAACTTGCGCTGTATAGTGTCGCCCGTGGAAAGGGCCACCAGAGGAATTGCCTAGAATGGTGAGTTGCATTTAATAGAGGTTAAACAGCAGAGACGCGGAGGCGCAGAGATGTTTCAGAAAACCGTACTCTGTGCCTCCGCGTCTCTGCGGTAAATATTTTCTCACTTCACCAGCACCACCGTCCCCGTCCGCAACGCAATCTCGTTCCGCGTTTCGTTCAGTTTTTGCTGGATTTTCATGAATCGCATCATCGCTTCGTGGTCGCCAGATTTGGAAGCGGTCTGTACGCGGGTCAGGTTTAACGCACACATTTTCTGTACTTTACGCAGTTTGAACCGATCGAGTGCCTGGCGCATATCGAGCGTAAAGTTGCGTTCTGGCATCGGCTGGTTTTGGAGCGGGTAATTCCACATGGCTTCCCAGTTGGGGGAAAACTCCCAAGGTTCGGCGAGCAGGTCAATGGCCAGGTTTGCCACTTCGCCAGATTCGTGTTGAATGAAATAATGTTGGTCAAAAACCTTCCCTTCCACAAGCAAGGCGTGGCATTCTGCGGCGATTTTGCCATAAAGCGGGTTATCAAAATCACCCAAAGATTCCTCAATATCGGTCAGCAAATACTCGCCTACTGTGATGTTTTCCTCCGGCAAAATATGCTGGCCATACAAGATCAGCAAGCGTACAATGTCGCGCTCCTGAAACTCCGACCCAGTCTTTCTTTCAGCAGAAGGAGCGTTTGATTGTGGATTTTCCCAATCGGGCGGGAGCTCTCCGGCCTCACTCGGCGGGAAATACCCACCCATATCAGCAGGAAAAAATTCGTCCCCACCCCACATAGGTGGCGCAGAGGGCGGCACATCGGAAGCCGCGCCTGGTTGCCGGGCTGCTTTTTCTTCCCGCTTCTTTAAAATATTGGTAATGAGTTTGTTGGCCTCGCTGTACAGTGCTTGCTCCGGCACTTCTAGCAGCGTAGAGCACTCTCTCAGATATACGCTGCGCTTGATGGTATCCGGGATTTTGGCAATGCTGCCTACAATGTCTTTCACCAAACCTGCGCGTTTGATCGGGTCGCCCTTGGTTTCTTCCAGCAGCAGGTCGGTCTTGAAAAAGATGAAATCCTTGGCGTTTTCGGTGGTGTATTTAATAAACTGTTCCCCGCCAAATTCCTGCACGTACGAATCCGGGTCATGACCATCGGGCAATAGGCAGATTTTTACGTTCAAGTCCTGCTCCAGCGCAAGGTCAAGCCCGCGCAAGGCGGCTTTGATGCCCGCCGGGTCGCCATCATACAAAATTTTGAGATTGGATGTGTTGCGGCGGATGAGTTGCAACTGCCCTTCCGTGAGTGAAGTGCCACTCGAAGCAACCACGTTTTCAATGCCTGCCTGGTACAAGGAAATCACATCCATATAGCCTTCTACGAGCAAACATTCATCCAATTGACGGATGGCTTTTTTGGCCTGAAAAGCCCCGTAAAGGATTTTGTTTTTAACGTAGATTTCGGTCTCGGGGCTATTGATGTACTTGGGAACGGTTTTGTCGGACGACATGGTACGGCCTGCAAAAGCCGCCACTTTCCCCGAAAGATTGTGAATGGCAAACATGACCCGAGCCCGGAAAAAATCGCGCGAACCATCCTGACTGCAGAGGCCCACTTTTTTCAGCAATTCCAGGTTGTGCCCAGCACTTTTGGCTTTACGCAAGAGGAGATCGCGCTCGTCGGGCGCGTAGCCGAGCCCAAAAGCGCGGATGGTTTCTTCCCGCAGTCCGCGTTTGCGGAAATAGGAAAGTGCGACTGACTTTCCTTCGTCGGTTTCAAAGAGTTGTTTCTGGAAATGTTGAAGCCCGAAATCGTTGACAATATACAGGGAATCAGCCAGTTGGGCCTCCGCCATTTGCTCTGGCGTACGCTCCACTTCTTGAATTTCAATGTTGTATTTCCGGGCCAGCCAGCGCAGGGCTTCAGGATAGGTCAGGTTCTCGTGCTCCTTCAAAAACGTGATCGCGTCGCCTGCTTTTCCACAGCCAAAACACTTGAAAATATTGCGCGCCGGGTTCACGTTGAACGAGGGCGTGCGCTCCCCGTGGAATGGGCAAAGCCCGATCATGTTGACCCCGCGGCGCTTGAGCGTCACGAAATCTTCCACAACCTCCTCGATGCGTGTGGCGTCGAGGATTTCTTGCACTTGCTTGGGCGGAATCACGGTGCAAAAATAGCCCAGAATTTGGGATTTGAGGTGACATCTCCGAGGCACGAGGAGGTGTCACCTCAAATCTACCTCAAACCCTAAGGTGCATAAACAAATTCACCCCTTCTGATTCTTTCCCGACCTGCACTTTAGACCGTGGGAATCCCGCTTGCATGGCAAGGGCGATCATTCGGGCTGGGCTGCTGGCCATGTTGAGCAGCGAAGTGGCTTGACCTTTCCGCTCGCGGAGGATGCGGACCATGTTTTGCTTGAAATAATCTTTACGATTGCGCACGGCCTTCGGCGCCGCGTGGCGGTGAAAGTATTGGTCCCATTTTCCAAAGTTATCGGAACAGTGCTTGGTGTAGATTTTATCAATAATCAGGAAATCGCCCGCATAGCCAAAGGGTTGGCGGAGCACATGCCGGTGAATGGTTTCATCCATGTATTGCTCGCTCAACGCGGTTTTAAATTCCGCTACTGCCGCATCTGGCACAGTCTGGATAAAACGGTCGAACGTTGCATAGTCCGAACGATCGGGGCCGTTTTTGGCGAGCAGATATGGAAGAAGAAGTTGGGGTCAATGGGGTTGTCGATTTTAATGCCTTTCTGTTGCATAATGTTGAAATTTTTTAGATTGATTTAGGTTTGACAATTTTCACCTGTACGAGTAGGATGTTCGTGAAATTCCGCTGGAGAACGACACAAAGGTCAGCCCGGACAAGCCCCATGAGACCATCAAGTATTATGCAATAAATCTAAAGAAGGGTAAAGCATGGAGCACTTCATTAACCACAAAAGGCTCATTAACCACAAAAGGCTCATTAACCACAAAAGGCACAAAAGGGTCTAACGACACAGGGTGCTGATTTTTAACACCCTGTGTCGTTAGACCCTTTTGTGTCCTTTTGTGCCTTTTGTGGTTAATGAGCCTTTTGTGGTTAAAAAAACCTACCCGTTGTAAAATGTCCATTTCCACATCTCCTTCAACGTCACTTTTTTACCATACATCAGGATACCTACGCGGTAAATCCGTCCGGCAAGCCAGACAAAAAATATCGCAGAAGCAATCACGAGTGTAAGGGAAAGCGCCACTTGCCACCAGGGTGGATTGAAGGCCAATCGAAACGGCATCGCAATGGGTGAAAAAAGCGGGAAGATGGAAGAGAAAACCATCAGGTTGCTGTCGGGATTGCGCCAGCCAGCCATAGAAACGATGTAAAAAGCAAGAATCAGTGGAAGTGTGGCGGGCAAAGTCAGCGCCTGGCCTTCCCCTGTATCGTCGCCCATGGCTGAACCAATGGCCGCAAACATGGAAGAATAGATGAAATACCCACCTAGAAAATAGATGATAAAAGATCCGATGAGGAGCGGCCAATTTTGCCTGCTCAATTCGGCCATGATGCGCATACCCGTATCCTGCATGAGTTCAGGATCAATGGTAGCATCGCCTGAAGTCATGGGCGCCTGCATCTGACCTGCATCAAAGCCCATCACGAGCGGAACGATGAACGAAACCGCGCCGCTCAACACCACCCATGCCACTACCTGTGTCAAACCCACCAATCCGGCGCCAATAATTTTGCCCATCATCAAATCGAATGGCCGAACCGACGACATCATGACCTCTACAATGCGGTTGGTTTTTTCTTCCATTACGGATTTCATGACCATTTGTCCGTACATAAGCACCATGAAAAACAACAGAAACGTCATGATTCCACCAACTGCAATCCCCACCCCGGCAGTGTATTTGCTTTGATCGTCCTCCTGGTCGCTTTTGATCCCTTCAGGGTCTATGGAAACGTCTGATTCCAAGAGTTTCAATCGCTCAGCGTCGAGTTTGAGCGAATCCATCTTAAACGCTTTGATTTTCGCGGCAATCCGCTTTTCGATCTGGCCGCTCTTTTCAGGTGCGAGTTTCTCGTCTGAATAATAAAAAATCGTGTGGTCTTTTTGTTGAAAATTGCCCAAAGGGGGAATGCGCAATACTCCGTCCAGTTTTTTTTCGGTCACTTCGGTTTTGAGTGCCTCAAGGGTTTTGTTGCCCGATGGTATAAACCGAACACCCTTTTCATCCGGAAGCGGGCTTACCATTTTGGCTTCATCGAGCACGGCGACTTTGATCTCATCGCTGCCTTGATAACTGGACAAGCCAATAATCACGAGCATGTACACCAGCAAGCCCACGGGAGCCAGGAGCGTACCAATGATGAAGGATTTTTTGCGGACGCGCGTCAGGTATTCGCGCCGTATGATTAAGGAAAGTTTGGACATGTCAAAAATTGATTTGATTGGTTCGATTCGGACGATTGTTTCGATTGGTGGATTGATTCGATTGGTTCGATTGGTGGATTATTGCAATTGCAGCAAGTAGGATTACCTAGATATCCCCCAATCGAATCAATCGTACCAATCACTCAAATCGAATCAATCCTCTGTTTCTGCTACTCGTTGAATAAAAATTTCATTAAAAGTGGGCAAAATCTCCTCAAAACGGGTGACCCGAGTGCCTTTTTGCAAAAACAATTTGAGGAGGTCGTTGCTTTGTGCATCGTTGTCAAGTTTGAAGGTGAGTGCGTTCTTTTCAGCCTTCACCACGGCGAAACGATCGGGCAAATCAGTGGGTGGTTCTCCAGCAGTTTCAACGCGATAAAGGTTTTGCTTGTATTCATTTTTAATGGTCTGCACCTCGCCATACAACACGTTTTTCCCCTTGTTGATGAGCACAATGTGGTCGCACATTTCTTCCACTTGTTCCATACGGTGGGTGCTAAAAATGATGCTTGTGCCCGCCGCGTTTAGTTGGCCTATTTCATCTTTTATCAAATTGGTATTAATAGGGTCGAGGCCTGTGAACGGCTCATCGAGGATGAGTAGTTTGGGTTTGTGCAGCACCGTGGCGATAAACTGGATTTTCTGCTGCATGCCTTTGGAGAGGTCTTCCACTTTTTTGTTCCACCAGTCCTTGATTTCGAATTTCTCGAACCACAGGTCAATCTCCTGTTGTGCCTGGGCTTTGGTCAAGCCTTTGAGTTGGGCGAGATAGAGGAGTTGCTCACCGACTTTCATCTTTTTGTACAGGCCGCGCTCCTCGGGCATATAACCTATTTGTTCGGGGGAGCGGGAATGAAGTTTTGCACCATCCAGATAAATCGTCCCCGAATCGGGCGCAGTGATGGTCGTAATCATCCGGATGAGTGAGGTCTTGCCCGCGCCGTTGGGGCCGAGCATCCCGAAAACGCTGCCTTTTTGCACGTCGAGGCTAACGTGGTTGACAGCCATATAGTCGCCGTAGGTTTTTACGACATCTTGAATGGAAAGGATCATTGAAAGTGTGATTGTTTACCTGTTTACCCGCCGAAGCTCTTTAGGACAAAGGAGGGTTGGCATGGTGATTGGAGATAATAGATTGGCGACTGATAGATCTGTGACTGGAGATTAGACAAAACGTCGCCGAAAGTCGCAAGGTAGCCAGTTCCCAGTTTTATTTTTTCGGCAAACGGTGGTTTTGTCAAGTTTTGGAAGGCGAAAATATCGGATGAATGATAAATGAAACCTGACTATCCGGTCCGAATCCTGCTACTGATCATGTCAATATTCAGTTTGATGCTACCGGCAACCTGGAAACGACCCTTCAGTTGAGGGATCTTGCTGGCAGATTGGTGCTGCAACAGGTGGTTCCGGCAATCGAAGGCCAGAACAACATCTCCTTCCCTATGCATAACCTCACGAATGGCTTGTACCTGCTAAGTGTGCAAGCCGGAGAAGAGGCAATTATGCAGAGGATTGTATTGGCTAAGTAACTGCCTTCTTAATATTTCGCTTCTGGCAGGGGCTGCTAATTAAGCCAAAAGAAACGCCGCGTTTGAGTCTTTGACCAAACGCGGCGTTATTTTTTTGGCTGGCGAAATGCCTGATAATTCATTGAAATTCAGCAAATGCTGTAAAGATAGATGAATGCATGTCTTGCTAAAAATTTAACCAACAGAAAATATTTACCGTTTATCAATAAATTTTATTTGCAAAATAGAAAAACATCCCACACCTTTGCTCCATCTTCTCACCAACATAAAAAAGTTGATCTATGAAAGCGAAAGAAATAATAGTCTCTCCAAAAGTGCTTCGTTACACTTTCCTTGCACTTACGGCTGGAGGATGCCTCATACTCCTCTTAAACCTTTCTTCCTATTTTGGCATCACCAGCGACGGACCTTTTGTCCGGGGGTATGTGGGTACTCAAGGCGACTACGGCCCAACCGTCCTACCTCTTTCAGACGGGAATGACAGCTACAAAATCTACAATTTTGGCGAGCGGAAACTCGTACTGCTTGACTTTTCAAGCCTGCTTTCCTTTTTTCAATTCAGGCACATGTTTTATATTTTATGTCAAAAAATGGTCTGGTTTCTTGCCATTATTGTGATGTACCAGATGTACCGAATTTTCCGCAATCTCGATCGTCAGGTGATGTTCCGCGATGAAAACACGAGGCGAATTCGTCTCATCGCTTTGGCCGTACTACTGTATCCATTTATGGGATTGTTAGCAGAAGTGCAGTTCAAAGCTATTGTATCGCAGCTGCCGGGGCACAATCTTCAACTTTCTCCTATTCCGATTTTAAGTCAGGAACTTGTTTATGGAGGGATATTAAGCCTCGTTATATTTGCGCTGGCGGATGTTTTCCGCAGCGGCACACAACTTCAACAAGAACAAGACCTAACCATCTGAGCCATGCCAATCATTGTAAATGTAGATGTGATGATGGCCAAGCGCAAAATGTCGCTCACGGAACTGGCTTCCAAGGTGGACATCACACTCGCCAATCTCTCCATCCTTAAAACGGGCAAAGCCAAAGCCATCCGATTTGGTACGCTTGAAGCCATCTGCAAAGCGCTGGATTGCCAGCCGGGGGATGTGCTGGAATATGTGGCGGAACGGGGTGTTGAAGCATAAAAAAAGCCGCCGCTGAGACATGATGACTTGGCGGCGGCTTGATATAATTTTCGGATGAATCACTTCTACACATCAATCCTCGCATATTTCGCATTCGCCTCAATAAACGCCCTGCGTGGCGGCACCTCATCCCCCATCAGCATGGCGAACATACGGTCGGCCTCATTGGCATCGTCAATTGTGGCGATTTTAAGGATGCGGGTTTTGGGGTCCATGGTCGTTTCCCAAAGTTGTTCGGCGTTCATTTCACCAAGACCCTTGTAACGCTGCACTTTTACGGAATCGTCGTCTTCCTTCCCACCACTAAATTCTAGTTGTGCCGCCTTGCGTTCGACATCGTTCCAGGCATAGCGTTGGTTTTTGCCCTTTTTAACGAGGTAAAGTGGTGGCTGCGCAATGTAAATATGGCCTTTCTCGATCAGTTCGCGCATATAACGGAAAAAGAAGGTCAAAATCAGCGTGGTGATGTGCGAGCCGTCAATGTCGGCGTCGCACATGATGACCACCTTGTGGTAGCGGAGTTTTTCAGTATTCAGAATCCGATGGCCTTCATCGTTCTCACTGATGCTTACACCAAGTGCCGTAAATATGTTCTTGATCTCCTCGTTCTCGTAAATCTTATGCTCCAGGGCTTTTTCTACGTTCAGGATTTTACCTCGAAGCGGAAGAATGGCTTGTGTGTGGCGGTCGCGCCCTTGCTTGGCCGTGCCACCTGCGGAGTCGCCCTCGACGAGGAATACTTCGCTTTCTTCGGGGCTTCGGCTGGCACAGTCGGCGAGTTTGCCGGGTAGACCGCTGCCAGTAAGCGCGCCTTTCCGCTGCACCATCTCGCGGGCCTTGCGGGCAGCATTTCGGGCGGTTGCCGCCAACACCACTTTTTCGATGATACGTCGGGCAGGGTTGGGGTTTTCTTCCAAAAATTGTTTCAGCGCGTCGCCCACGCAGCGACTCACGATGCCGAGCACTTCGGAGTTGCCGAGTTCACCCTTTGTTTGGCCTTTGAACTGAGGTTCCGGCACTTTCACCGAAACGACCGCGGTAAGGCCCTCCATGAAGTCCTCGCCAGAAATGGCAAAAGTTACTTTCTTGAAAAAACCGTTGTCGTCGCCGTACTTTTTGAATTCACGGGTTAGGGCGCGACGGAATCCGCTCACGTGGGTGCCGCCGTCGCGGGTACTGATGTTGTTTACAAAAGCCACCACGTTCTCGGAGTACGAGGTGTTGTATATCATCGCCACCTCTACGTCCACGCCTTCCTCGCGGGTGCTGATGTAAATGGGCTTGTCAATCAGGTTGGTTTTGGCCTCGTCGAGATAGATGACAAATTCCTGCAAGCCGCCCTCAGAGTAAAAGAGTTCGGTTTTGAAGCTGCCATCGTCTTCTTTTTCACGCTCGTCCACGAGCGAGAGGCGGAGGCCTTTATTCAGGTAAGAGAGTTCCCGCAGGCGATGCGCCAGAATGTCGAACTTGTACTCGGCGGTCTCAAAAATCTCCGGGTCGGGCAAAAAAGTGATCGTGGTGCCGCGGAGTTTGGTAGTGCCGATTTCGCGCACATCGTATTTCGGCTTTCCCTGACTGTATTCCTGTTCAAAAACTTTCCCTTCGCGGTGTACCTCCGCGTGAAGCATAATGGAGAGTGCGTTCACGCAAGAAACACCTACGCCGTGCAAACCGCCAGAAACTTTGTAAGAATCCTTGTCGAATTTGCCGCCGGCGTGCAGCACAGTCATCACGACTTCTAGTGCTGATTTTTGCAATTTTTCGTGCATCCCCGTTGGGATACCGCGCCCATCGTCGGTGACTTTAATGGAGTTGTCGGATTGGATAACCACTTCGATATGAGTGCAGTGGCCTGCCAAATGTTCGTCAATCGAGTTGTCTACGACCTCCCATACAAGGTGGTGGAGGCCTTTGATATCGGTGCTGCCGATGTACATGCCCGGACGTTTGCGCACGGCTTCAAGACCCTCCAGGGCCGTGATACTACTTGCGCCATAATCGTTTGCGGGAGTGCGTTTTTGTTTTGGGTCGAGTGCTGAATCTTCTGTCATGCGTTGCGAGTCCTAATTCAACTATTTTCTTTGAAAAATGTGTGCAAAGGTACGGTGTTCTACTCGCTAAAAGAAACCCGAAGGCGAGTTTTTTTGGACTTTTTTTCGGGCGTTTTTTCGACCTAAAAAATTGAAAATCAAATAATTAAATGGCATTGAATGGCTCGCCGTCCAGCTTGGGAATTATAGTCAAAAAGTGTTATAGAAATTCTGTGCTCCCTCCTCCCACTTTTGTCCACATGATTTCATCAAAAACAAAATTATTCCCTTATGAAAAAGATCGCGCTTTGTTTATTCCTTGCTTGTTTGCTTAGCTCCCTGAGCAGCCAAACGCTTGCACTTGATACTACTTTTGGCGTAAATGGAAAGGTAATTGCAGGCCTCTATGGAATGAGTGGCAACCCTTTCGGTATTGATTTTGTGGGGCTTCCGAATGGTAAAATAATTCTTGGAGGAAGTATTACAAACCATGTAGGACTTGAAAAATATGACGATGCCGGGCTGCGGGAGACCTCGTTCTCAAAAACCTTTATTGAATCAGATGGGTTTGAGATCGGGGTTTCTCTGCAAAAGGATGGGAAAGTTTTATTGGTTAGTGAAAACACGGTTGGACTTACTGCCTTCGCAGCGCGTTTTGATACTCTTGGTAACCTGGATACAAGTTTTGGCGTGGACGGCATAGCACAGACCTTTGTCAGCCACTTTTTGAATCACAATGTTTTTGGGCAGGCTGATGGTAGGGTAGTCGTTTTTGGGGATGAATACGGGGCAAATTCAAGCACTTTTTCCGCAGTTCGTTTCCTGCCGGATGGCATCATTGACAGCTCGTTTGCCACAAATGGGCGACTCAAAATTGACCTTCCAAATTATGCCCATGAAGTACCCATAGCCATGCTTGAACAGCCCGATCATAAATTGATTTTTGCCGGTTCGATTGGCTACCCAAGCTGGAATATTTTCATGGTGCGCATTCTCCCCAATGGTGCCCTTGACGACACTTTTGGAGAGGACGGGATGGTTATTGACCCGATCCATGGCAATAGCAACGCTTATGGATTAGCGCTTCAAACCGATGGGAAAATTGTACTTGCTGGCGACACTGGCCCTGACAATCAGGCAATTGTAGTGCGCTATCACAGCGATGGTTCCCGCGATAATTACTTCGGCGAACAGGGTGTGCAGTATCTGCCAGAAGCAAATGAAGGCGTTGGAATATCTATAAGGCCCGATGGCAAAATCCTTACTGTAAACTGGTCTTCCAATGCAACGCTTGGAAACCTGGCCCTGGCTCAATTGCTGCCCAATGGCCAAAGAGACCTGACGTTTGGCGTGAACGGTGTTTTTAGAATGATAGACCCTGGAATGCGCCCAAGAGCATTGTCGCTCATTGGAAATAAAGCAACGGTTTCAGCCCGGAAACTTACTGGTACCACTTTCAAACATATTTTTCGTTTCATCCTGGATCTGAATGTTGGCGTCTTAAATCCAAGTGCGCCTAATTATCCCAGCCTTCTGGCCTACCCCAATCCCATAGCTGAACAATTTAGCCTTCAATTCGGGCTTGCCGAGCCAGCGCCAGTGAGTGTTCATTTGTTCGACCTGCAGGGAAAATTGGCAGAGAATCTTGTTCAAAATCAATCTTTTGAACAAGGGGAACATACGCTGAGCCTTAACTGCCCGGGGCATCTTCCTGTGGGGAACTATATATTGACCTTGGGAGTGGCCGGGAAAAAGATGAGGAGTATTCAAATCATGAAAAAATGAGGGTTGCATAGCATTTCAATCCTATGAGGTTTTGAAAACCTCATAGGATTGGTGCAGAAGTCAGTGGCGGCAACAACTGCATTTCCACCAGCCGCTCCCCAATCTCCGTACCCGGCTCGTGCCAAACACCTTGAATGCCAACTCGCCGCGCAGCCTCCACATTTTCTGGCAAATCATCAAAAAATACCGTCTGCGCTGCCAACATTTCAGCATCGGCCAGCACGTACTCAAATACTTCGGGCATTGGCTTTCGCAAACGAATGAGGTGGGAGAAATACACCCCGTCGAAGTGCAGGGATTCGTAGTCTGGCAGGCCGTGTTCGCGCAGCATGTAGTCGGCAATCCAGCGTTCGTGGAGATCATTTATATTGCTGAGCAAAAACACTTTATACCGCTGGCGCAAGCGCAGTAGCAGTTCAAAGCGGTGCTGCGGCATACCAATGAAAATGGCGTTCCAGGCGGCAATAATCTGTTCCGGCCTAAGCGGAATCTCAGAAGCCCGGGAAAGCTTTTCTACAAATTCTGACGTGCTTAGCCCGCCCGTTTCGTACAGTTCAAACACCCGCTCCCGGAGCAGTTTTTCTTTGGCAATGGAAAAGTTTTCGCCCCACAGGTTTTTCATTTCCCGCTCAAAAGCAGCCAGATCAAGGTCAAAAAGGACGTTTCCAAAGTCGAATATGATGTTCTGGATCATAGGTAAATGTGGCCAATAGGATTAATGTGGTCAAGGTAAACCTCTTTCGTATTCACTTGCTGGGACTTGACGGGCAAGTAGACTACCGCCAGCAAAGTGCGAATATGGCCACATCGTTCATACTTTATCGTTCATCGTTCATAGTTGATTTACGACCTTCGCCCCTGCATTTTCAAAAAGCACGAGCCATGGCGAAAAAAACAGCACCCCAACCCAAAAAATCTGGCCAGCAATCAACCACCGGCATTTCTGATTCCACAGAAAAATGGCTCCCCTGGGCCTTGGCCATAGTGGCCTTTGCCCTGTACAGCACGGGATTTGGCAATCAAATGGTAGGTATGGACGACCACACCGCTACCGTTGACAATCCTGCAGTCAAAGACTTTCTGATTTTTAGCGGTTTCAACCTCGGGATGTACGCCCCGCTCACCTGGATCGGCTATCAGATCGCCTACATCCTTGGTAAGGAAAGCGCGAACTATTACCACATTCTCTCTGCCATTGTTCACGCCATCAATGTCGTGCTGGTATTCAGGGTCTTTCAGAAGCTTGACTTCAAACTAACTGTCTCGGCCATTGTCGCCCTGTTTTTCGCTATCCACCCGCTCAATGTGGAAGCGGTAGCCTGGATCGCCGGATTTAGCACACCGCTCTTTTCCATGTTCTGCCTACTGGCTATGAACTATTACCTGCGGCACACCAAGGACGAAAAGGGCGGTTATGGCAAAAACTACTGGCTCGCGCTTACCATGTTTCTGCTTGCCTGCCTCGCCAAATCGGCTGCCGTTACCCTGCCGCTCACACTGCTGGTGCTCGATTTGTGGAAAAAACGCAGCTTCAGCCAAAAGGTTTTGCTCGAAAAAGTGCCCTTTTTCCTCATTTCGCTTCTTTTTGGTATTCTCACACTTTACTCCCGCACACATGCAGGCCAACTCGATCAACCCGCTGATTTCAGTTTGCTCGACCGGGGTTTCATGGTTTGTCATACCATACTTTTTTATTGGAAAAAATTACTTGCACCCACCGGCCTCAGCATCTGGTATCCATTTGAAAAAACAAACGGGGCCTGGAGCTGGGATTATCTGGCTTCTCCAATAATCTTGTTGGGAATACTTTTTGCCGCGTGGCGCAGCCGTCGGGCAATGCCGCTACTCTGGATTGGCATTTTGTTTTACCTGTCCAATATTGTGCTGTCGCTGCCATGGTCCACCTTCGGCACCTTCGAGCTTCGTTCCGACCGTTACAATTACCTCGCCGGCCTCGGTATTTTTGTTGTGCTGGCTTCGCTGCCCGATTATTTGAAAGAAAAACGACCCGCTTGGTCAGGCACCGCCTGGGCCTTGATTCTGGGCCTGTCTTTTATTTGGCTCGTCACCTCTGTCCTTCGCATCCGCGATTGGAAGGACACTACTACGTTGATAAACAAGGCGATAGCTGCCACGGGCGACAATTTTGGCAAAGCTTATCTATGGCGTGGAATGGCTTACGGCAAAGCCAGCGATGCGCAAAAAGCGGTCAAAGATTTCAGCATGGCCTTGCAGAAAAACCCCGAGTTATATCAGGCCTACAAATTCAGGGGCAACATTTTGGGTATGCTGAAAAATTACGAGGAATCCGTAGCCGACCTCACGAAATTTCTGGAACATTACCCTACGGAGGTGCCAGAATTGTACAATCGCGGCCTTTCATACGCCAATCTGGAGCGCAACCAGGATGCAATAGCCGACTTTTCTCGGGCGATCGAGCTGGATACCACCTTCGCAAGAGTGTATCGTGCCAGAGGCAATTGCTATTTAAAACTGGGCGAAACGGAGAAAGGAAATGCGGATTTGGCGAAATATGAAAATATGTCGAAATAGGGTGGTGGAATCCGTCTCTTCCGTGTTCCACCAGCATCGCATCCCTAAAGCACTGAATGCTCCACAAAAGGCAGTTGTTCCGGGTAATCTGTAGTGTAATGCAAGCCCCTGCTTTCGCGGCGGTGAGAGGCCGAGCGGGTAATGAGATACGCCACCGTAATGAGGTTGCGGAGTTCCATCAATTGTGGGCTGATGGTGGTTGTTTTGTAAAGTTCCTCCGTCTCCTGGTACAACAGAAATAGGCGGTCGAGCGCGCGTTTTAGACGCACATTTGAACGCACAATGCCGACGTAGTAGGACATTATTTCCCGCAATTCCTTTAGTCCTTGCGTTATAAGCACCATTTCTTGAGGATCTGTAGTGCCCTCAGCGTTCCAGTCTGGAATGCCCTCCTGTAATTCCCAGGCATCCAATTTTCCGACCAAATCATGCGCCACGCGGTGGGCAAACACCATGCCTTCGAGCAATGAGTTGGAGGCCAAACGATTGGCGCCATGCAAGCCGGTGCTCGTACATTCACCAGCAGCGTACAGCCGATGGATGCTGGTATGGCCGTATTCGTCCACCAAAACGCCCCCGCAAGTGTAGTGGCAGGCTGGTACAATAGGAATCATGTTCATCATCGGGTCAATGCCAATGCTTTTGCATTTTTCATAAATAGTGGGGAAGTGCGCCAGAAAGTCTTCCTTGTTCAAATGGCGGCAGTCCAGATACATACACTCCGTGCCTCTTTTTTTCATTTCGGAGTCAATGGCTCGTGCCACAATATCACGCGGTGCGAGTGAGAGGCGTGGATCGTAATGTTGCATAAACTCCTCGCCTTCAGCCGTTTTTAAGATTCCGCCAAATCCTCGCACTGCTTCTGACACAAGGAACGAAGGGTTATCACCCGCCGGATTGTAAAGTGCGGTTGGGTGGAATTGAATAAATTCCATGCCCTCCACCCTGCCTTTGGCGCGGTAGGCCATTGCTACCCCGTCGCCAGTTGCAATGAGGGGATTGGTAGTGGATTTATACACCTGCCCTGCGCCGCCAGTACATAGCACTGTAACCCGGGCCAGGATGGTATCAATGTCGCCATTTTGCTTGTTGAGCGCGTAACAGCCGTAGCACTCTATGCCCGGTGTAACGCGGATGACCATGCGCCCCAAGTGGTGCTGTGTGATGAGGTCAAGCGCAAAACAATGTTCGGAGATGGTGATATTGGGGCATTGTTTGGCTTCCTCCATGAGGGTGCGCTGCATTTCCCAGCCTGTGAGGTCTTTATAATGGAGTATCCGGTGTTCGGAATGGCCGCCTTCCCGGGCAAGATCGTATTCGGAGGAGCCTTTTCCTTTGTCGAACTGAGCGCCCCAGCCGATGATTTCGCGTACCCGTTCCGGGCCTTCTTCCACTACAATGCGCACGATGTCTGTCTTGCAAAGTCCGTCGCCAGCATCCAGGGTATCCGCAATATGTTTTTCAAAATTGTCTTTTTCAAGATCCCAAACGGCAGCTACGCCACCTTGGGCGTAGCGTGTGTTACTCTCCCCTTCAACTGTTTTTGTGAGTACAAGAATTTGTCGGTCAGGAAAAAGTCGGGAAGCTTTGATGGCAAACGTAAGCCCGGCAATGCCGGAACCGAGCACGAGGATGTCTGTTTTGGTGCGTGTCATGGTGCAAACATAATAGGTGGCAATCCCATGTGGTTGATGAAGGTTTATAAAGTTCATAAGGGTTTATTTTTTGCACTCGAAAAAGGCCAAGTCTTTGCTTTCTGAGTGTAATATCAACCTTTATAAACCTTCATTAACCGGTTACGACTTACCGATACCCAACCGCAATTACGCCGCTGCCTATTACTTTTCGCTCCTGACCCTGAATCGGATCAAGCAACCAACAAGAAAAGTCTACATTCATTTTCCAGGTCTTCTCACCACGTTCGTTGACTTCCCAGGGTTCCGAGGCCAAAATAGTGAAGTACGACAAAGACCCGAATGTATCCTGAGGTTGAACCAGAAGGTCTGAACGAAGAACTGATCCATCAGTCTTAACCCATTGGATGGACACGGTATGCAGGGCAAAACTGTCGCTGAGCGGCGACTTATACTCCCAAGATTGGTCAATGGCAAAAATTGAATCAGGGCGAACAAAGTTCTCCAACCATTCATTTGTAAATTCAAACTTCACGCTACCCGGACAATCGCCTGCGGGACACGAGGCGTCGGCAAATGCGCCTGACATCACCAATGGACTGGTGCCGTCAGAACCTCGTTCAACCCGGGTAAACAGATATGTCCCATCCAGGCCTGCGGTCAAGCCAACTCCTGAATCAGGTGGAGCTTCAATTCCAACAGAAAAAACTGGAGAACCAAATCCACCATCGGGTGGCTCGGACTTGCTGCAAGCCGACCATATAATGGTGGCGAACGTTATTGGAATAAGCAGTCGAACATAATAAACCGCAGAGGCGCAGCGGCGCAGAGTATTGATTTTCACACGCTCCGCGCCTCTGTGCCTCTGCGGTTTATTATGGATTAGGTGCTTGGTTATTTTTCTCATAAGGAGCAATTTATTAAAACAAACGAAGCCTAAGCCCCAATTCAACATTCCCTAAACCATTGTTTTTCAGGCCTTCTCCTAAAGTCTTGAATACTGGCGTAAAACGATACTGTGCCCTTGTCATTAAGGAAAACCGATTGTTCAGGCGATACTCCGCCCCGGCGAAGGCCGAGAAATATCGCTGGTTGTAAGGTTTGAAATTCCCTTTTACAAACCTTTTGACCGTGGTTTTTGGAGTTTCCAAAGAAGACTCCGTTGTGTGTTCCGTACGATTTTGGACACCGAGAAGCATGCCAGCTGCACCACCCGCTTCCAGACCCCAGGAACCTTTGTGCCAATGCGCAGAAATCGGCACTTCGAGGAAGTGCAACCCGCGGGTTTCTAGCCTCCATTCCTCACTTTGGTAGCCAAACGAATAACGCAGGTTCTCTACCAGATTGGGATTGGATGAATCTGCCTGTGCCATGTGACCAGGCACAAAACGGGTTTGTACTCCCAACATAAAAGACCAGCTTTTATTCAATTGGTAATCCCCAAAAGCACCCACAGTCCAAGCTGCCCAACGTCCGACAGTGTCAGACTGCTGATACGCTGCTCCGGCCACTGATAATCCAAACGAAAAACCTTTGTCTTTTACAGGCTTTATTTTCGCTGCAATTGGCTCCTTGGCTAGAGTGGGCCGTTTCTGGATCTGAAAAATCCGCTCAGGCAAGGGCATTGGATACAAAGGCGTTGGAATGGTGAAGATTGGGATGGTGATTGGTGGACCCTCCTTCGCTGTGGCTTCGGCGGGTGGATTGGTGAATGGTGGAGTGGTGAATGGTGAATTGTCGTCAGGTTTGGTGGTTTCTTTCCGGGCGATATCTATACCGCCAGTGTTTACCGCATCATTTTTACCTGCCAGAATTTGTCGTGAAATTTCTGCGTCTGCTAGGCTTATTGTAGTCCCTGCATCCGTGTTTGAAATTGATTTATTACCTGTGTTACCATGCCTTGTCCTTTCCGGTATTTTGCTTCCGGTTGGTGCTATTGGAATTGGGGAGATTGACATGTTTTCATCCCCTTGTCTGATTCCATCATTTGTTTGTTCCCTTGCGTTTGATGATTGCATTGTTTGCCCACTCAAAGTATCTTTTCCATCGGCATAGTTTGGCCGTTCCGGTTTTTCATTAGCCACCGTTGGCGCTTTCTCTCCTGCTTTTTTTTCTGACAAACTTCCATCTGAGCCTTGCATTAGCAACAACCAGGTAAGCAATGCCAAAGCCAGTACCAGCCCGATAATGAGCCAAAATCGCCTGCCACGTTTGCCCTCCTCCTTTTCGAGCAAGGCTTGGGCCTGTTCCCAGTATTCCTCACGGAACTCGAAACGCTCCCCCGGATCGTCGGAGTCAAATTTTTGTCGCATCAGGTCGTCTATATTTTCCATCTTCTGAGTGAGTGGGTATTGGGTTAATTAAGGATTCGGTCAATTGGGGATTTGGTTATTTGGTTATTTGGTTATTTGGTTATTTGGTTATTTGTGGATTTGGTTCTGGTACCCCAAATCAACAAATAACCTCACCCAACCACCATTTCCGCTTTTATCCAGGATTGCAGCTGGGCCCGCGCAGTGCTGACATGCCATTTAGACGTGCCTTCGCTCATACCGAGCATATCGCTGATTTCCTGGTGACTGAATCCATCAATTGCAAAGAGATTAAAAACCTTCTGGGTCATGGGCGGAAGTCGTTGTAACAAGGCTTCAAGATGTTGAATATCAAGACGTTGGTCGGCTTCGTTCCAATCAATCGGTTCGCTGGGATAGGCCCGCTCTATATCTTCGGTGAACACAGTCAGCTGGCGCCATTTCTTTTCGCGGCGGAATTCGTCAATCACCGTATTAATCATAATCCGCCGAATCCAGGCTTCAAATGGCACCTCATCGCGTTTGTACCGGTCAAGGTTTTGGATTATTTTGAGAAACCCGCTGTTCACCGCCGACACCGCATCTTGTTGGTTGCGCCGATAGCGCATACACACCGCCATAAGTACCGGAAAGCACGAGCGGTAAAGCGCGTATTGTGCTTTGCGGTCGCCTTTATGGGCTGCTTGTAGAAGTTTCGGGTCGAGGTTCAAGGTTGTTTTACAATTTGAATTTGTGCTTAAGATTTTGGGGCGTTCGATTTTGCGGTTTTACATTTTCCTGTTTTACATTTTGCGGTTTAAAATCTCCGCCGGAGGCCTCTTTTGGTCTCCGGCGAAAGCGTACGGTGTGTTTATTTGTTTGTGTTCAGAATCCATTACGCAGGGGTGGGCGGAAGGGTTGGGTGGCTGGTAAAAAAATGTCCAATGTCCAACAAGGATTAAAATGTCCAATGTCCAACAAGGAATTTCCAATGTCCAAATAAGCCCTGGGTTTGGCATTTGTAGTGCTTAAATGGCAAGAATTCGATTGAGTGGCTATGCACAACGCCAACTTGGACATTGGAAATTCCTTGTTGGACATTGGACATTTTAATCCTTGTTGGACATTGGACATTTATTTCAGTCCCTGCACTACTGCCAATAGCAGCAGCGTCTGCTCCTCTTCCGGCGAGAGATTGCGCAGCAAGGTAACCGCCCGAGGGATGGGCGATACGGCACGCTGCCCATTGGTAATCGTAGCAGCCTCACTTTGACCAAGCAACACGGGCCATTGGCGGAGTTCGGGATCGGTCTCCAATTTTGCCAACAGCTGGCTTTGTTTGTCGCTGGAAAGAAGCAGGCCATCTACCAATACAGCGAAAGGTTTGTCGTCCTTCCAAATAGCTGTTTCTTTTCCTTTTTGTCTGAAAACGAACTCTTTATCGCTAGTCTTTGCAACAACTACTGAGGTCTTCCCGCTTTTTTGTCCGGCAAATACCATTAATGGTTCCTGGTAAATAGTGCTGAAAAAGCCTTCAAAAATGGGGTCGCGCCAGCCAGCTTTTTTCAGGATTTTTGGCTTCAAGGAAAGATGTGTGAGGGTTTCGGCATCGCAGGTGATAAGCAGTTCGGGCATCCCCTTGGTGCGTAATTTATCACGATTATTCAAGCGCCCACGCAGTTTGGCAAGCAATTCTTTCCAGGCCCGCGATGCAGGATTGAAGGCAACGCTGCTCAATATGTTGGCAATGAAATAAAAGATTCCGGTAATGAATAATCCGACCAGGAGGGCGGCGAAAAGCAATCTGAAGAGTGCGACCATGTTTTTTAACTGCAAAGATAACCGTATGATCCGTGTGGTTCAGCGTCCTTGATCCGCACTAAAAAACAGTGTAGTTTTACTGCTCCTAAGTACTTGATTATTTCACAAAAACACCCATGTATGAAACCCGTTTACCGTTTTTTAATCTTTGTTTTCTTTGTTTTTCCATTGTTTCTCCCAGCACAATCCTGGCAGAAATTGGGAGGACCTCCCGGAGGGGGCGGCCTTGTCTTTCCCGGCAAACAAGGCTATTTGTTTATGAGAAAAAAGTTCTACCCCGACCTTTACCGCTCTTCGGATGGTGGTCATCAATGGCAGAAAATGCCCTTGACACCTGCCGATTCATGGTCATGGCCATTGGTTGCTGGGGCGGATGGCAACTTGTACGCGGGTAAGCACAACAAGTTGCACCAATCCACGGACAACGGCGAAACCTGGAGCGAAATCAGCACCATTTCGCACGAGACTATTTATGCATTGCCAGGAGGAGAGATTTTAATTGGTACGCCAGGCGGCATCAAGCGCTCTATTGACAACGGCGGCAGCTGGCAGACGGTTACCAATATTACAGACGCATCAGGTGGTTTTGTCTTCAACCCGAACACGGGCGATGTATATGCCTGGCAAAATGCGGTGAATGCAAGTACTGTGTGGGTCTCATCGGACAATGGCTTTAGCTGGTCCGTACTGTTTGAAGACTCGGCATTATCGCACCCGTACCAGTGGTCTTTTGGGCCAAATGGAGTCATTTTTATGGGTGCGCGGGACCTTCTCTGGCGTTCTTTGGATAATGGCCTGAGTTGGACGAGTATTGATCCGATGCTTCCAAATTCGGAGCGGGAAGTATCAGTTGGAGTAAGCATCACGGGCCGGGTGTTTGCTTTTGAATGGTTTATGTCAAAATATTCCGACGACAATGGCTTAACCTGGCTACCACTAACCGATGGCGGTCAAAACGAACTCAACCTTTTTTATTCCACACCCGAGGGATCGGTTTTTGCGCTGCGCGGATATGGCGGAAGTTTGCACCGATCAGATGATGACGGGGCAACATGGCATTTTTCGGCCAACGGGATTTTGAGCTCTGATGTTCTAACCTTGAAGCACCTGGACGACACCCGTATGCTGGCGCTTACCCCCGATGGGCTTTTTTACAGCATTGACGGCGGAGATACCTGGCAATTGAAGTGGGAAGCGGTAAATTATTTTTCTAATTTAATAGGCCATCATTCCCTTCAAGCTGCTCCTGATGGCAGTTGGTATCTTTGGACAGGGTTTAATTTCCTGAAATTTACGGATGAAGGCCAGTCGTACACGGTGCTTCAAGTGCCCAAATTAACCGAATACAATTTTAACCGCCTTTGGATCAGCCCTCAAACAGGCGCCGTTTTCGTTCGTCATTGGAACGGATTTTATATTTCGAACGATGGTGGCCAAAACTGGCTGGAACGCCCCAATTTTTATCTTGAAAACCTTCTTTTTATGCCAGACGGCAGTCTGCTTTCTACGCGGACAGACGGTGTTCACAAATCTTTCGACGAGGCTCAATCCTGGGTAAAAATTGCTGACCACGGGTTTTCGGGTAGCCCTTATCTTGCCTCCAATGGAGGGCTATATGTTACGAGCGGCATTCCCTCTGCACTTTTCAAGTCATTTGATGGCGGCTTGACCTGGGATTCGATCCCTCCCTTCAACGAATACCTTGTTTACAATCCGGTCGTCAACGACGATGGTTTGGTTTTTGCCTACGATGATACCCCAAACTGCGCATTGGTGTCGGCAGATGGAGGGCAATCCTTTGACATTTATGCTCCACTGCCCACCGACGGTTCGGCCAATGTCAATTTTTCACTCAACCCCGCACAGTACCTTTTTTCGCCTCAGGAACGGGATGGCATTTACCGTACCAGCTCGGCTACTACTGATGTTAAAACACCTCCAAAGGAAGAGCCCATCCTCCGAATTTCCCCCAATCCTTTTCGCGAGTCAACACTCCTGACCATCAATGGTCAATTGCCGGCTGTACAAAGCATGGTCTTTGAGCTGTTTGATAACTCAGGGAAAAAACAGTACTCGATTGCCTTTACCGGTACGCAGCTACGAATTGACCGCGGCGAACTAACAAACGGGGCGTACCATTATTGGCTGAAAACCTCACAGGGCATGCCCTTGGGCGCAGGGACGATCTTTGTTTTACAAAATTAGAGGGTACTTCTATCTCACAATTTCTGGAATAAACACTCCTACCCAATTGGGTTTTCACCCTACTTTTCCGGCATGGATTCTTGGCAATATTTATTTTCTGGAACAGTAATCGCCGCACTGCTAAGTTTTTTGTTTTGGCAACAAGGGCGCGACAAACTCGCCCTGTTTTCACTCTTCGTCGCAGCATTTTTGTTGCGCTTTTGTATTACCTATCTTGATACTTATTTGCACCTCTGGGACGAGCGGTTTCATGCACTCGTGGCAAAGAACATGATGGAATACCCGTTCAAGCCAATGCTGCGCGTTGATCTGCCATTGCCAAATTACGACAAAGACTGGGCGCATTGCCACATTTGGCTGCACAAACAACCTTTGTTTCTCTGGCAAATGGCCTTGAGCATGAAGATTTTTGGTGTAAATGAATGGGCCTTGCGCTTGCCAAGTGTAATCATGGGGTCGTTGATGGTGCTGCCGATTTATCGGATCGGGGCCATCTTGTTCAGCAAAAACGCGGGTTACTATGCAGCGTTGCTTTGGACTTTTGCTTTCTTCCAACTACAACTCACCACGGGAACTTATGGCATGGACCACAACGATGTGGCATTCTCATTTTATGTGGGCTGTAGTGCGTGGGCATTTTTTGAATACGCGGCTTCCGGGAAGGAAAAATTGCGTTGGGCATTGTTGGCGGGGCTGTTTTCGGGCTGTGCGATTCTTTGTAAATGGCTGACCGGCGGTCTGGTGTTTGGCGCCTGGTTAGCATGGCTTTTCGCCTCTGCGGATTGGAACCGGCCTCGCACCTACCTCCACATGCTGTGGTCTTTTGGCCTCACATTGTTGGTGGTATTGCCCTGGCAGATATATGCTTACTGGAAATTCCCAAAAGAATACGCCTTCGAAATGGCGTACAATGCAAAACACATTTGGAAAGTGGTAGAAGGACATAGAGGCGACTGGAATTTCTATTTTGAACTTTTGGACGAACATTTTGGTCCCAAACTTTGGGCGGCAGTACCCTTGGGTCTGGTGGCGGCCTTCTGGGGTGGCCCGAAACCCCCGGCACGTTTACTCCTGCCTTTTGGAATCCTTATTTTTCTGCCCTATTTCTTCTTTTCATTTGTTGCCCAGACCAAGGTGATCTCCTACACTTTTTGCGTGGCACCCTTGGTTTATGTGGCCATGGGAGTTTTTGCAGATAAATTCTTGGGCAATTTCAGCGCATTGCGCCGCCCCTGGATACCCACCTTCTTGGTATTGTATGCACTCGTCATTGCCTCCATGCGCCCCGGCGTACTTTATTCTTACCACGTCTTGCGTGTAGACACTGCTATGGCGCCAGCCGCCGAGTTGGAGATCAGACAAGGAAATATATTGGTTTACAGGGAATTGGATCAATTGGTACCTGAAGGCTATGTGCTGTTAAATGCCCATGGGCTGGAAGAAATAGACGCGATGTTTTACTGCAACCGGAGCGTGTATGAGGGTTGCCCAGATGAAAACTTGTTCCGAGAATTGAAACAACGTGGTATAAAATTCGCAGTTTTCAAAGATCGAACCGGCACTCAAGTCCCCGAATATATCAAAAACGACCCGGAAGTTTTAGTTGTTGACCGCATGTTAAAATGAAGTCGAAGCGAACTTTCAACTTTCCTGTGCCCAGAAAGATTCTTTCTCTACTTTTGCACCCGTTTTTTACAAACTTTCACGTCAAAACAAATTTTTAGGGATGAGCTCTCTGGTTTACTTATTACCAATCTTCGGGGTCGTTGGTCTCGTGTATATGTTTATTCTCCAAAAGTGGGTGACCAAACAAGACGCGGGCGACGAAAAGATGCAAAGCATTGCCAAACACATCGCCGACGGTGCTTTGGCTTTTCTCAAAGCGGAATACCGCATTCTCGGCATATACGTCGTAGTGGCTGGCCTGCTGCTCGGCTGGCTGAGCACACAGGCCGAAACGAGTCACCCGCTCATCGTGGTGGCTTTTGTCATTGGTGCATTTTTCTCGGCCCTGGCCGGCAACCTTGGTATGCGCGTGGCTACAAAAGCCAATGTGCGCACCACCCAAGCCGCTCGCACAAGTCTCACACAGGCACTCAAAGTTTCGTTCAAAGGCGGCTCGGTAATGGGCCTCGGCGTAGCAGGACTGGCAGTACTGGGTTTGAGCGCCTTATTCGCGGTTTTCTATGTATTCTTTATGGGCGGCACGTACGGTACGGATGGCTGGCACACCATGTCGCGGGTACTCGAAGTACTTGCGGGTTTTTCGCTGGGTGCTGAGTCCATCGCACTTTTTGCCCGTGTTGGCGGTGGCATTTACACCAAAGCAGCCGACGTGGGTGCTGACCTAGTAGGCAAAGTAGAGGCAGGCATCCCGGAAGACGATCCGCGCAACCCTGCGACCATCGCCGATAACGTGGGCGACAATGTGGGCGACGTGGCTGGTATGGGCGCCGACTTGTTTGGCTCTTATGTAGCAACGGTACTCGCTGCCATGGTACTTGGCAACTCGGTGATACGGGATTCTGGTGGCATTACAGACATATTTGGAGGCATCGGCCCCATTCTTTTGCCTGTAATGATCGCTGGACTCGGCATCCTGTTCTCCATTGTGGGGATGCAATTTGTGCGGATTAAAGACGGTGTCGAGGCCGATTCAAATATGGTTCAGCGCGCCCTCAATAATGGCAACTGGGTGAGTGTTATCCTTACTGCGGTGGTTTGTTTCCCAGTAATCAAGTGGATGCTGCCCGAAACCATGAACATGCGTTTCTTTGGTCAAGGCTTGCAGACCATCAGCAGCACCAACGTTTTTAATGCAACCATGGTGGGCCTCATCGTAGGCTCCCTGATCTCGGCCATTACCGAATACTACACTGGCTTGGGTAAAAAGCCTGTCATGAACATTGTGCGTCAATCCGGCACCGGCCACGCAACCAACGTCATCGCTGGTTTGGCTACGGGCATGATGTCTACCTGGATGCCCATCGTGCTGTTCTCTGGCGCAATCTGGTCTGCATACGAACTGGCAGGATTCTACGGTGTAGCCATTGCGGCTTCAGCGATGATGGCTACCACAGCCATGCAGTTGGCCATTGACGCTTTTGGCCCCATTGCCGACAATGCTGGTGGTATCGCCGAAATGAGCGAACTGCCCAAAGAAGTGCGCAACCGCACCGATGTACTCGACTCTGTGGGCAATACCACAGCAGCCATCGGCAAAGGTTTTGCCATTGCTTCTGCTGCCTTGACCGCGCTCGCACTGTTCGCTGCATATGTTGATTTCACAGGCATCGAAGGCATCAATATTTTCAAAGCAAAAGTGCTTGCCGCGCTTTTCCTCGGCGGCATGATCCCGGTGGTATTCAGTGCATTGGCCATGCAGAGCGTGGGCAGAGCTGCGATGGACATGGTGGAAGAAGTGCGCCGTCAGTTCCGCGAAATCCCGGGCCTACTCGAAGGCACTGGCAAGGCGGAATACAGCAAATGTGTGGACATTTCTACCAAAGCCGCGCTCCGCGAAATGCTCGCTCCGGGCCTTATCACCATCATCACTCCTATTTTAGTTGGCTTCATTATGGGCCCCGAAGCGCTCGGCGGTTACATGGCTGGTGTTACGGTGAGCGGTGTAATGTGGGCAATTTTCCAGTCGAACGCTGGTGGCGCCTGGGATAACGCGAAAAAATCGTTTGAAAAAGGCGTTGAAATCAACGGCCAGATGTACTACAAAGGCTCTGAGCCACACAAAGCCGCAGTCACGGGCGATACGGTTGGCGATCCTTTCAAAGATACCTCCGGCCCTTCAATGAACATTTTGATCAAACTAACCTGTTTGGTGGGCTTGGCTATCGCGCCTATTTTGGGAGGACACGACGCTGGCAGCAGCAGGGATAAGATCAATATGCAAATCCGGGAAAACCGCCTTCCACCCGGCATGACAGAGCCGCCACCCGGCAGCCAAAAGCCTCAATCAACAGGGCAGTCTGGCATGCAACTACCGCCTATGAATCAGGGCATGCTAGCCCCGCCACCTGAGAGCGGCAAATCCAGCGGCGGCCCAGTCCTCACTAGCCCCAATGGCTCAAAGCCCGAGTTTACAGAACAGCAAAAAAAGGCGCTTATTAGGAAAATGCTGGAAAACAAAAAGAAGAAAGAAGCGAATCAGCCTCCCAACCAACTTCAGAAGCAGAATTGATAGCAAGGAAATATTTGATTTTATAACCACCGCCCCATTTCGCAAAGTGCGAAATGGGGCGGTTTGGCAATATGGCAAAAGTTTTATGACATATAACACTTCTCAGCAAACGTTTTCCGGTATTTTAACGTTCTCGCCTAAGCCCTGCAAAGCTCCCATATTTGCCTTTATCAACTTGAAAATCAGCACTCCAAAAACGTGACCATTTTCCACCAAATCTACTACTCCTTTCCCGTTCGCCTGCTGGTGCTGCACCTGCGCAACCACTTGGTTTTGTTGCTGGTGTGGTTCGTTTTGGCGGCATTCAGCACCGGGCTGGTTGGGCGTTTTTTTGGGATGCACTACCTCATGCTCACCCCGGAGTATCACGGACAAGTCAACTTTTGGAGTTTTTTTCTGAATGGGCTGGCTTTTGGCGGACTGGTAATGACCTGGCACCTCACAGCCTACCTGCTCTGTTCCAACCGTTTTCCTTTTTTAGCCACATTGGCTGCGCCGTTTACCAAGTTTTGCCTCAATAACAGCCTCATTCCTTTGGCTTATTTGGCCGTGTGGTTCGTTTGTACCATTTGGTTTCAATCGCACGACGAACTCACTTCCACTCCAGAAATAGGCTGGAACATCGCGGGTTTCCTTTCCGGCACAGCAGCCATTACGGGAGTTCTGGCGGCTTATTTCCACCTGACCAACAAAGACCTGAATTCTTTCAACTGGACTCCCCGCCCAGGAGGGCGTTTGCTTTTCAGTCAACGACTGCCCAGCGTCCGCGAAATACAAATGGGCGTTACACGCTGGCGGGTGGACACCTATCTGACAGAACGTTGTCACCCGCGTTTGGTGCGCAGCGTTGCACACTACGATCCTCGGGTACTGGAGGAGGTATTCCGCCAAAACCACTGGAATGCCGTGGTAGTGCTGATTGCCGCGCTCTTTTTGCTTATGGTGCAAGGCGCGTTCATGGACAGCACTTGGGCGCGGATTCCGGCAGGGGCTACCCTGTATCTTTTTGCAAGCATCGTGATGGGGCTTTATGGAGCCATTCGTTTTTGGTTTCGCCAGTGGGGCACTGCCGTGTTTTTGGGACTGATATTTACGGTGAATTTGCTGACAGGCTGGGGTTTTTTCAATTACCGTAACCGCGCCTACGGCCTTGATTATCAAAAAGAAAATCGCGCAGTGTACAACTACGCTGCAATTGAAAAAATTGGCTCGCCTCAAAATATTGCCAGCGACCACGCCGCCACCATTAAGATACTGGAAAACTGGCTGGCCAAAAACCGAACACCCGAGAACCCGCGCCCAAAACTCTTACTCGTATGTGTCAGCGGAGGCGGCCACCGTTCGGCACTCTGGACGATGCAGACGCTCCAAAAAGCAGACATCGCCACAGGGGGCAAACTCTTGCGTCAAACGGCCCTCATCACCGGGGCATCTGGTGGTTTGCTCGGCGCTGCCCACATCCGGGAAGCAATGCTCCGACATGCTGAAGGCGACCGCCTTGCCCCGCAAGACCCGAGCCTGGTAGAGGACATGGGTAAAGACCTGCTCAATGCCATCAGTTTCGCTGTTGTTTCGAACGATCTGTTTTTCCCGATTTCCAGTTTCCGTTCTGGCAATTTTTCCTACCGAAAGGACCGGGGCTACCTTTTTGAACACCAATTGAACGAAAACACGGGCGGCTTTTTTTTGCGAAAAACTTCTGAATACCGGCAACCTGAGATCGAGGCCAAAATCCCCATGCTCATCGCCAGCCCATTTGTGCTGAACGATGCACGGAGGATGCTGATAAGTCCACAAGGCGTAAGCTACCTCATGCGCCCCAATGCAGGGCGTTTGGCCGCACAGGTAGAAATAGACGGGGTAGACTTTGGAAGATTTTTTGCTAAGCAGCAGGCCGATAGCCTGGCATTCAGCAGTGTCATGCGGATGAGCTGTACCTACCCTTTCATCCTACCCAACGTGTGGTTGCCAACCAGCCCCTCCATAGAAGCCCTTGATGCTGGTTTCCGCGACAACTATGGACTGGGAATGTCCATCCGTTTCGCGCATGTTTTTAAAGACTGGATTCGCGAAAACACGGGCGGTGTGGTCTTTGTACAGATACGTTGCTGGGACAAGATCCACGCAATAATACCCAGCGACGATAAGGGTGTTTTTGAAAACATGTTTACCCCGGCAGAAGCAGCCGGCGGCAATATGACGGACATTCAAGACTTTGAACAAGACAACGCGCTGGCGCTCCTGAACGATGCAATGGGCGGCAACCGGGTAGAAATGGTGCGTTTTCACTACCGCCCAGTGCGCAAAAACCGTGAGGCATCGCTCAGTTTCCACTTAAGTCGCCGGGAAAAACTTGACATTTATGAGGCTTTTTATACGGCTGATAACCAGGCGAGTGTGAAGGCGCTGAAGCAGGTGCTGAAATGAAATGTATTAAACCGCAAAATTTAAAACAGGAAAACCGCAAAATGTAAAACCACTAGGCGTGCTCGCTTCTTGGTTTTACATTTTGCGGTTTTACAATTATTTCATCTTCGTCACTTTCCCTACAAACATCTCTTTCCCAGTGCCATTCCGTACCGTCATCACATAGTTGCCGCTCGGCAGCCCGATAAGGTCAATAGTGCAGGGAGCCGAGGCTGCCGCCAAAATGCTTGAGCGCAAGACTTTCCCCGTCATGTCGGAAAGCTCCACGGAACATTTTTCCATTGATTTTGGCAGCAGCACCTTCACCCAATCCACTGCCGGGTTTGGGTATACCACAAATGCCTGTCCCTCCGCTTCTTCCGTGCCGACCATCAAATCCACCACCGCCTGTACCACCACCTGACAGCCGTTGTTATCTGTCACCGTCACGGTGTAACTGCCCGCTGTGAGGCCAGCGATGGCCTGTGTAGTGCTTCCGCCAGGTTCCCAGAGGTAGTCGAACGGAGACGTGCCGCCAGAAATGGTGGTCACCACCGCCGTGCCGTTGGGCATGATGAGGTCAGTCTGGTCGTTCGTGCCGACCGTAGCCCAGAGCGAATCGGGCTGATCCATGGGTGGGAAAGAAAAAGCAGCCGTGCAGCCAAAGGCATCGCTGACCGTGACCGCATACATGCCCGGCCCAAGCGGTTGTGCGATAGAATCCGTGCCCAGCCATCCCTGCCAGCCCCAAGAGAAGGGTGCCGCTCCCGTAACAGGTGAAGCAGAGAGCCAGCCGTCGGCAGCATTGTAACAGGAGATGGTTTTGCCGTCCACCATGAGGGTGAGCATGCCCAGCAGCGCGATGCTGGCGGAGGCGGAGTCCTGGCAGCCGTTGGCGTCCACTACCATGAGGGCGTATGAACCGGGGGAGAGATGGCTTAAGTTGGAAGTGTCTGAAGCATTGGGTAACCACGTGTACTGGAAGGGCGCCGTGCCGCTCGTGACGGAGGCCGAGAGCGACCCGCCTGAAGTGGTTCCGCACTGTACATCGGTGGAAGTAAGGGCTAGGGATGGCTGAGGGGCCGATGCCACCACCACGGTGTCCATGATTTGTCGGCCGCTGCCGTCGGTTATTGTGAATATGAAATTTCCCGGAGGCAGGCCGTTGAGTTCCGGGCCGTTGCCCGCATTGGGCGACCAGGCATATACCAGCGGCTCGCAGCCGTGCTCAGGCAGGATGCTGATGCTCCCATTGGACGCACCGATGCAGGCAGGTTGCACCTGCGGCGCGGCGGCCAAGGCGAATGCAGGGGCCTCGTAAGCGCCGATGTCCACCGTGCCTTCGAGGATGCGGGGATTGCCCGCGATATCGATTAGGATACCCGCAGCTGAGGCGTTGGAGCCTGCGTTGATGAGGGGGGAGCAAGGGAGGAGGGAGTAGTCGTGGTTGGCGGTGTCGCGGAAGAGGGGGTCGAGGTTGAAGAGGTTGTTGGGGCCGCAGGCCACACGCTTGGGAATGGTGCCACAATCCACGTCCATCAGGTTGTGGGAAAAGTAAGAAGAATCTTGTCCAAGACTTACAGGTATTGTGATATCTCCAGTCAAAAAATCCCTGTTATCAAGGAAGACATTGTTTGTGTAAACCTTTCGTGGAACAGGCGAGTTGTTTATTTGACCTGTTACCCATGTAGTGTTTTTGCAAAAAGTATTGTTAAAAACCTGTGCACTATCCGTATATCCAAAAATTGTGCTTACTCCTGTACCCAGAATACTCGTGCTATAATAGGTACCCGCTTGACCCAAAAAAGTATTGCCATAAAGGATGTTATCATGGATTTGGAGCTTGGAATCAGAAAATGCGCGAATTCCTCCAAAAAGAGGAAGCGACGTATTCTCATAGCAAATGTTTTCGCTTATTTCAATTTGTCTTCCACTGACAAAAATTCCACCTCCTGCGTTGCTTTGTATCCTACCATTATTATAAACCAGGTTCTTCTCAACCTTAGCCCAAGCATTATTGGAGTTAAGCCCAATGACAGAAAAGCTAGTTTTGTTGTCATAGACAATATTCCCAAAAACTATAAATGTGTCAATGATGGAAGAGGAAAAATGGGCATATTCGCCCAATGAAATCACTCCACCGTTTGAAAATGGGGATTCAGAATTGTCGAACACTTTTGAATTGCGCAATTTGAATACCGTTTGAAAATTGACACCATTTGATGTCACATATAACCCGCTTGGGCCCGCATTGCAGGTGTTTTTCGATATTTCGCAACTGTCAATGGTAATTTTAGAAGGATTGATCCCCGACTTTATCATGTACATAAAGCCTCCAAAAATGTTGGTGTGGCTGTGCGTAACTTTGCAGGAGAGAAAATTGAGCGTCTCACTGCCAAAGGCATTTTCCATGCTTATCGCACCGCCAAAAGACCCTGCAGTATTCGACTCAAAGCGACAATGGTCAAACTCTATGCCCCGGTCAAGGTTGTTGCCGCCCGAAATGTACAAGGCTCCTCCTGCATACTGTGCTTTGTTATTGTAGAACAAGCAATTCCGGAATATAGGTGTGCTACCCGTGCTATTCTGGCCGTGCACAAAAATGGCACCCCCTCTAGATTTTGCAACATTATCCCTGAACATGCAGTTGACGAAAACTGGCAAGGCCTTGCCATTCTGTGCCAATACATACACTGCTCCCCCACTCAAAACAGGTGAAAGATTGAAAAAGTGGGTATCGCTGACGGCATACCCATGCCGAAAATCAAGTCCGTCCAAGCGCGTGCTGGTATCCGGATAGGCCATGTACAAGATCGTGTAGGAATTGTCAGTACTGTCGGCAGGGTTTCCAATGTTGCCGCTGAGCACAGTAGGATGTGCTGTGATATCACGCTGTGCCAAACTCGCCTCGGTGCCGTTGAAACCCCCGTAAAGTTTCACACCGCTTTTGAGCACAAAGGAGCGGTCACGATTTGAGGCGGTGTCTGGACGGTATTCGCCCTCGGCTACCCAGACTTCATCGCCTGTTTGAGCGGTGACAAGAGCATGGTGCAGGTCGGCAAAAGCATTGGTCCACGTAGACCCATTGTTTTGGCCGTTAGCTAAGGGGTTGACATAGAGTCGGCTTTGGGCGACACTTGTACCCGCAATCCAAATTATGGCGAGGGTAAGGAGGAATATATTTTTCATGAAAATTATGCTAGAAAGATATGTCCGTCCTGCGGCTCTGTACCGCAGGACGGACTGGATGAGCGGATTTAAATCTTCACTACCCTTCGTTGAAGCCTTTGGCCATCGGCTTCGATGTTCAGGAAATAAACTCCTGGTTGCATGGAGGCGACAGTTTGCAACTCTACCGTGTTCTCACCAGATTTCAGTTCGACCGTTTGTTGAGAAATGAATCTCTTCCCATCAGAAAGCCAAAAAGTTGCCTTTACAGGGTTTTCAGCAAAAATAAAGGCCGTCATTCGCTCCTTAAATGGGTTGGGGCTGAGCACCAGACCAAGCGAAGGAGAACGCTCCCGCCCCTTTTCTTCCCAATGTAAACGTATCGGGTGCTCTGACCCGTCCTCTTGATAAACAAGGCTTTGAAGGATATCCTCAGACGTCCAAACGAGTGGGCCAGAAGGCTCCTCAGGCTTTTCTTTCACCTCAAACTGAAGCGTAAAGAGCAACCCCTTCATTGGCAAAATCGTTTGGCCATCCATTGATGACCAAGCGAACCTTATTTCCCCTTCTGCGCTGTTATTTGTACCAAAATTATGGTCGAGAATATCGAGGTCAGGGTTCGGGACAACCGCTTTCAGGCTCAACAAAGCGGGGTCAAACCGAAAACCTGCCTGCGCTGCAATCAGGTTGAACGGTGCATCAGACCAGACCGGGATATGCACCTGATTGGCCTCATGCGCTATTTCAGAAGTTGAGGCTTTCAAGAAAGGTTGTGCCTGTTCACTACCTCCAGGCCTCATCCCGCAATCGCAGGTATGGTTTACATCTCCCACTTTGACGGCAAAAAAGTTCCCGTAACTGCCCAACCCGTTCGGTGGGACAGCACTAATATTGGAGCCCGTATAAGGCGGGTTGAAAAGTAATGGAAGGGGATTAAATGTGTAATCGTCTCTAAAATACCACCACGAAGGGGCACCAAACTGACCAAAATCGGGTTCAATCCCTAAAATACATTTCCTAATCTCGACTATATCAAAAGGTGTAATGCCTTGACTGCTTGGATTAGGTGTGGATGCGTCAGCAGCAATCAACGTTTTTGCCCCAATGAGCGGTGCAATATTTAGGATGTGCTTGCTTATCAGGACGAGGTCATAAGTGGTAACGCCACACAGGTATGCATTGGGTGAAGAAGTCTCTAATCGAAGTTGAAAAGGAGCTTTCGCCGGATCAGGACAAAACGAATAATCTTGCTTGCAGTCTTCATCAGTGAACATTGAATAACTTGGGTCAGAAGTGCTTTCCAGAGTCACTTTATAAACAGGTGCAAGTGTTATAGAGCTACCATTGTCTATACTTATACTTCCTTGCACTGAGGGATCACATGCAGGCCATTGGTTGAGATCGAAAGTTACTCCCATCGCGCAGGTAGACCCACTTATCGGAGTTGCTTCCGCATAGATAACGTAATATTCAATGCAATCTATGCTCAAGTTAAAAGGAACTGTCACCTCCGCCCCAGTTGTCAAGCTTAGAGGGGTAGTTTGCACATAACTATACTCCCAGATATCAGCAGTTGCATTGTACGACAGCGAACCGCATGACTGGCACGGTAAAGTTGTGGTTGGCGTCCCTGGAGAGTTGTTGTTGTTTGTGAGTTTAAATGCAAAGAGCAGTTTTATATCAGAAAGGCCGATCGGCGCGGCTGCTTTATGCGTGATCGTATATTTTACGCCAAGCGTACAACCTGCGCCGACGTAGCGGGTCGGGGTCACATTGATCATGTTGGGACACGCTCCGTAGCCGGGGATTGTCAACGTGTTCGTTGTCCCGGTCAAAGAGCATATTGTTTGCGGCATACTTGAGAAAACCCCTCTCCCGGGCGACATGGAACATATAAGGTTTGTTCCTTGGGACAGGTTGAACTGCCCGCTTACAACTATAGTAAGCATGGGTGCAGTAGTAGTAGGCCCAGGGTTGAATGCTGTAAACAGAACATAAATGTCAAAAGAGCCGTCTTGGTTTTTCCTCTTTTTGGAAAGTTGTATCTGCGGCCCTCCATTAGCTTCTATAGGTTCAAGGTCGAGGTTGTTGATTCCGTTCATTTGTGGCTGGATATGGATAACCATATCACACTTCGGAACAAATTGGCTAGAGACAAGATTGTTTAACTTCACTTGAATCAGGCGAGTGCCGGGGGGGATAATTTCAAGTTCAAAAGTGACAGTCTTTTCTGGGTTGTTACAGATAGCAGGGGAAGGAAAAGGAATCAAAAGATTCGCTGGGTTCGTACAGCCCAACACAGGCATTGTGCCGTTACAGTAGTAAAGGTTGCAATCTTTTACATCGGCAACCCAAGTTACAATAGGGTTGTCGCCGGTAAAGTTTACAAAATCTCCAGGCACGCCGTCTACAACTATTGTAAACAACTCCACCTCAAAAGCTCCATCGGGAAGATCAAGGTTTATTCCTGGCTCGCCGCTCGTGCAATCGTCGGCCAATCCCACCGTCCAATCAACTTCACCATCTTCTGAAACACTTAAATACTGAAAGAATGGGTTGGGTGAACCAGCGATCGTTTGCGAAAATTGATTCGTTAGGTCAATGTTGATGCGAGATGTAAACCCATTTACGGAAATCTTCCCGCTAAATGCCAAATAATTCACGTTCCAAGCGTTTGGCAAAAGGCCGGTGCTTGACTTCAGCTTTACTTTATAATATCCATGAAAAGTCCCAGGGTTGGTTGGATTTGGAAGGTATGAGTTTAAGTTCGGAAGAATCCTGCAAACTTCAAAATAAATTGGTGAGCAAGTCCCCGGCGATTGAGCGTGCAAGGGATTTAGTGATAAAAAGATAAACAGAGATAGGAGTATTGCCCCCCATTTCTTACAAAAGAAAGTTTTGTGTAACATTTGAAAATTGTTTTAAAGATTGTTCTACGCATTGTAACTTCGGTTGCAATGGTTTTTGAAAAAGAGTAAATTTTGTCCGCCCCACCTTGACTTCGGGGCAAGACACCAGCGCTGCGGCGCAGTGCGCCACACGGAAAATAGCATCGAAAAATCATGCTGAATGAACGAGCGCTGAACTTTAGAAACGCTTGCACATTAAATTCGGATTAGGTCGAAGAAAACGAAGGTGCGTCGGTTCGGATGAACAAAAAGGCCACTGAGAGCGGACTCAAATTCTCGTCGGTAGTTGTCAGGTTGTTGCTAAAAACCGCTTAGTGCGGTCATAAAATCATACATACACTATAAATATACCAAGAACCATTTGGCAAGGTTCGTGTCAAGGCAGGGCAAATATAATCAAGCCTTCCAAAGCGCCAAATCAGAGGGGGGAAATTTAACCTGGTTTGTCGGATTTAGGCAGCATATTTTTAGGTAAATAAAAATTCCCTCGCCTTCCAATCCCGAAGCATCGGGATAGAAAACGAGGGAATCAAAGATGAAAAAGGAGATGGGTTTAATCCAAAAAACCGCAAAACATAAAACCAAGAAGCGAGTACTCTTATTGATTTTACATTTTGCGGTTTTCCTGTTTTACATTTTGCGGTTTTATAATTTTAATTCAACGAAAACTGCACCGTCACCCCTGTATTCAAAGTAGTAATCGGGAACGACTGCGAGGTTTTGGGCACTGTTTTGCGGTAGTCGGCAAAGAGCCGCAGTTTGAGCCGTTTGTTGAGCGCGTATTCCACCTGTGGGTTAATGCTGATGGTGCGCGCGCCGCGGGTAGGCTGGGCCGCGTTCGGGCTGTCGAGAATATGGGCGATCGTAATGTCGTCACGTACCTCGAAGTCGAACTTGAAGACCAGATCGTTGGACGTTGGAGCAGCACCACCGCTTGAAGGCGGAGGTGTAGGCGGAGTGGTCGCTTTCTTCTTTTTCTTGCTTTTCTTTTTGGATTTGCCGTCCAGTTTCTTTTTGCCCGTGAGGAATGGGATATTGACATTTTTGATACGGTATCCAAAGCCTAATGTATAACCACTGCTCTTTGTTTCAGACAACTGGTAATCAATGAATGACATGGAGAGCGTCCGCGCTCTTTTGACATCGGCCTTGAACGTCATTTCGTTTTTCAATTTGACGTCAATGCCAAACAGTGGCTGGAACTGTTCGTTGATAACCACCTGCGGGATTTCATACCTGGCGGTGTAGTTGAAATTCAGGTTGTAGTTATCGTTGTTGGTGTCATACGGATTGGCGCTGTTGTAGAATATATCCGTATTGTAGGCATTCACCGTGAGCGTGTTCCGGTAGCCGTGCGAGATTTGAATGCTGGAGAAAACGTTTTTCAAATTGCCCAGTTTGGACAAGCCGTTGTATGTCAACTTCCAGTTGGGAGCGGGCATGGTTTTGAAAATATTGAGCCCCACGCTATTGGGGTCTTTTTTGGTGTACGCAGCCAAAAAAGCAGGGATGAGCACCTCCTGGTGTATGCGCCCGTAACCTTTTTTATACCCATCGTCAATGGCGTGATCGGAATCCAAAGGAAGCCCGTTTTCAAGCGCCAAACGCGCTGAGACAATAGGACGGTACGATTCGAATCGAGCGAAAAGCCCGGCGATGTCCTTGTTGAACATCGTATTCATTGAAAGGAACGAGATGGTATAACTGCCTAGATCCCGGGCAGCACGGTGCTCAAACCCTACCGAGTCAGGGTCTATATTGAAAATCTGATCTTTGTACAATTCTGTACTGTTGCGGCTGTACTGTTTGTTGGCTGTCAATTCCACTCGGAAATCGGTGAAGGGCTCGATGGTTACGCCCATGTCCAAGTTCTGCGTGTAGTTTTTCATTACCTGTTGGTTGAGCTCCGGGCGATGCGTAATGTTCCCCGCAGCACCTAATTTATCCAGATAAGCCCTGTCAGCCTCCTGATAACCAGCCACAAATGCCCATCCGGGCGAATCAAATCCTTCGCTCAATCCCATGAGGTGGGTTTCGGGCGTAAAGCCTGGTATCACGTTGTTCCGGTTTTCGGAGTATGTGAATCGAGCTTTGCGCACCAGCATGAGCGGGCGCAGAGCAATGCGCTCGGCCAGGGTTGGTACGCGATCTTCTTTTGGCTTACTGGCTTTCGGCTTTTTGTCTTTTCCATCCTTGTCTTTGCCACCTGCATCGGGGGCAGTCGGATCCGCTGGATCCGTGCCGGAAGGATTTGGGCGCACGCGGTTGGGTCGGCCTGTCAAGGGATCAATGCCCACCGGGCCACCAGGAAGTGGGGCACCAGTACCCGGGTCAATTTTGCCGGGAGGAGTTGGGGCTGTTGGGTCGTTGCGATCGGGTACACCACCCGGAGCTTTGCCACCACCCTCTTTTCCACCACCGGCAGGATTATTACCCGTTCCAGGCTTGTTGCCGCCAGGGCCAGGTATGCCGTCGCCCTCGTCTCCACGGCCTCCGCGTCCTGGTGGTTTTCCGTTATTTTTTCCGCCAGGGTTGCCAGCACCAACGCCAGCTTTTCCGGGTTTGTTGATTTTAGAAAGGTATTTGCTTTTGTTGTACAGCGTCTCCATGTTGAAGTCGCCATTTATCTGCCGGACATTGTTGTTTTGAATGGTGTGACCGAGGCTTTGTGAGTTCAGCACGTTGAGGTAAGGACTGCTTTGGTCCATGATCAGCTGTTGAAGTTTCAACGACTGCGCCGTCCAGGTGTAACCTGCTGTATAGGATGCCTTCATGCTGATAAAATCCAACATGGGGATCTGCTTGAAAGGCAGGGTCCAGCTGAGGCTGGCATTGTGGGTATAAGCCTTTGGGCGACCAAGCGTTTTGAGGTTGGTAAGAATGCTGTCGCGGCGCTGTTGTCGGGTGACTCGGATTCCAGTTTCAGGATCGTATTCGAGCGGTTCGTCAATCAGGCTTTTGGCATTGGCATTGAAACTAAAGCGAAGGGCTTTGGTGAGGTCCCAGCCAAGATCATAGTTGCGCTCCCAGGTGAAACGGCGGTTGTAATAAGTATTCAGTGCGGGATCCTCGCCCGCAAAACGGTAGGTCGTAATTCCCTCAAAACGCTCCAAATTCGTACTGAACCCATAGGTATTAGGCAACGGGTTGAAATTGAATTCAGAAATGAGTTTCAGGTACTTGTCCTTTTTGATCAACTTTTTGAAAGGCGTGATGGGCTTAATGCCCGTGCCGTACTGCCAATCCAAACCACCTTTGTACTGTTTTTGGCGGTCGCTGAGGATAAACGGCGAGCGTTTTTCCTGTTCGTTGTAGGCATAGGTGACGCTGAAGTTTTCGATGTTCCAGGGGAGCGGGATTTTGCGCGGTTTGCCTCGGCGTTCTTTGCGTACGTTGGTGAAATTGTAGCCCTTCACCACAGTCACGTCTTTTGCGCTCTCGCGGATAGTTGCACGCTCAGTGGCATCGGCGGTTTCGCGGATTTTATCCTTCAGTTTGATATCGAGATCATAGGGGTCGTATTCGGGAGTGCGTGTCACGTTGGAGTATTGCGCGTAGAAGGGGATTTTTATGCCCGATTTTTCCGGAAGGAGTTTGCCGAGTTCAATATTCGTGGAGACATCGAACTGAAGGACCTCCTCCCGTTGGCGCTGCGCCAGTTTTTCTTCGATACTTCCCCATCCGATACCTGTGTAATTCGCCGCAACTGCCACTCCTCCAAGGTCGGCCAATTTCATATCCACCCTGGCCAAGCCGGCAAAACCACCTTTTTCGTTTAAACCGCTGAGTCGCAACTCATTAACCCATACCTCAACGCAGTGATTCAATTTTTCCGGGTCGCTGTTGCGCACCCCAATCATGATGCCCTTAACGTATCCCAGGTTTGGATTGCCAAAAATACGTATGCGCGCCTCTGGGTTTTCAGGGTCGAAACCCAAGTAAGGTTTCAAAGGATCATGAACGGGGTCGGCATTTCGCTGTTTTTTTACCTCTGTCAGGAGCTCGAGCGGGAAATCGAATTCATTTTTCCACACTTCATCCTTGTATTCTTTGCTGTCTGGGTTGCCGTTCAAAACAGCAGGATCCGAAATTACGAGTGGAAGTTCGTACTCGTAATAGTTCCGTGTGTAGTCCGAGCCCATGCGAATAAAGATCTTGAGATCGCTCGAATCGAGTTGCTCCATTGTTTCCTCGCCATGTGCGAACATCTTAATGCGCTTGAATTGACGCAAATCCATATTCAGGCTTTTGAAAACCGCCCGCGCGTCGCAGAATGGGAGTTCGCAAATGTTCATCGAAAGCGATTGCTCATTCTGTAAAATATCGGGGAACGCTCCCACCGACTGCTCGCGCTGAATGCCAAAAGGGATGGTGTAATTGAAGGGCTGACGGGCTGAATTTTCCTCAATATTTACCGCGTTCACGTCGAATGGAATCGGCTTGACAACGGGGTCGTCCGAACAGCCCAATGTTTGCTTGAAACGCCGCCATTGGTTCCTGCCCAGCTCAAGCGTCGCAAAACGGAAAGTAGTGCGCTCTTCAAAGCCTCTCCAAAACATACGGATGAAACGAACGGAGCGGAAATCTTCGATGCCGCCTACGCTCTGCCGCTTTACATCGTCGAGTGGAATTTTGAATCGGTACCAAACGTATTCGCGGCTGTCCTTAGTGAAAGTAACGGTATTTGTGATGTAGTCAGCGATGGCGGGGTCGTTTTCGTCAATGACTTCCTGGCCGTTCTGGAAGGTTTTTTTCAGGTCAATTTTGTAGCGGAAATAGGCCTCGGTCTCGTTTAGCGAACGGTCGCGGTTGAGGTCTTCCTGGTCGGGATAGTTTGTGCTGGAAGGGTTTTGGTTGTCTGATTGGTTTACCGGCGAGTTGCCCTGTTGGTTGTTGAATTTGCGGTAGCGATTCAAAAGGCCCGGGCCTGAGGGTGCTTGCGGGAAGGAGGCATCCCGAAAATAGACAAAATCGTCGTTGGAAGGGTCGGCATTCACCGAGGTTTTGAAATTGGGCGAAAGGATATTGTCCGGGGTGCTTTGGATGAGGTTGTACCAATCCCCTATGTCGCCAAAACTTCTTTCTAAATCATTGTCAAGCCCGTCAAGGCCCACGTCTTGCTGAATGCGGCTTGCCTCATTGTTGTCAAACGCATTCACCACGGGCGCCTCGATCGGCACACGGCCCCAAGGCGACTCATCGGTGGCTACAGCGTTCGTCCCTGTTGGGAGTCCGTTTTCAAAAAACTGCCTCGAATCGCGCATCACGTCTTCTGAAATGGAGCCGAGGTCAATATACATTTCGCCTGCGTCCGAAACCGCTTCGCCATCCGTCTTTTCCATGTAGGGATTGAGCATCCAAAATTCGATGAATTCGATATTGGACGCTTCAAAGTCGTTGGTATTCAACTCTTTCATAAAACCCGCCCAGCGAGTTTTGGGCAAATTGAGTTCCCCGTTGGTATTGAGGCCCGCGGAGGTGGCGTAACCTGTTGGAATCTCAAAATTGTAAGGGCCGCGCTCGCGGGGATAAATCGTCACATCAAGCGGGCGCAGGCTCGATTGCTCAAAAGGAGTGAGCTGGCGGTTTGGGAAAATGTCCTGGTATTGAATGAGGCGTGTGTACGGATCCACATTGTCGTTTCCGTCGCGTGCACTGGGGTCGGAGATAAACCAGGAAAGTCCCGCGCGGTTTGCGCCTAATGAAAGCGAAGTATTGGTCGGGTCAGATTCGGGGAACAGCTTTACGAGCGCATTATCATCGTCCCGAGGCACAGATGCAATGATCCATTGGTTGAATTGGTTGGTAAGTGGAATATTGGCCGTACTTCCCTCAAAATCATCAATATACACAGTGCCACCTTTGTCGCCCCCTTGGTTTACGGCGCGGTTGTGGCCCGGTTGTAACACCGCTACCTCGGCCTGTGCCGAGATAGTAGAAGCCTCTTTGGTGGATATGAGCGGGAGTCTGTCAATAAGTTTGGTGAGCCAGGGTGCATCTTTTGAAATACTAAAATCGAGGCCGTACACCTTGTTGTTGATAGGGTCGTCGCCAAAGTTTACTTTTTGGGTGAGCGGGCGCTCGAACAAATTCATAAATGTGGCTCCGACGTTCAAGTCTTTGTTGAACGCATAGTCAAAACGCGCCCCAATCATACTTCGACTTTGGAAACCAAAAAACGTGTTGTCTTCAAAACTGACGTTCACACTCTGCCCTGATTGAAGGATCGCATCGTTCAGGATGCGCACCTTACCGATGTTATAGTCAATCGAATAATCAATACCCTCGCGCAGCGGTGATCCGCCTGCGGTGACACGCACCGAACCAGGAGGCAGGTTGAACGTACCGAGGGAGATTTCTGACGAGACGCTCGATTTGTAAGTACCACGCAACATGAATCGGTTCAAATGCTGGTATTCCCGCGCCACAAACGTGGTGCTGTCGTATAGTTGCTGGTAGATCAACTGGTTAAAAAATTTGGCCGAATCTATTGGGGGATAGGGAGCGCCATTTGCCTCTACAATTTTGCCGTACAGATCACTGCCAAACGGCTCCAGCACGGGGAACATAATACGCCCCGATCGCAGATTGATGGTTAGGCCCGGTACAAAGTCAAAAATGCCATCGGGGCCAGGATCGCCTTGCAGGTTGAGGTTGTCAAGATTGAAAACCTGAAGCAAAGGGCGGCTTCTCAAACCGGCAGGAATAAGCGGGCCATCGAGAAAACGCTTTTGTCCCTTGCCCGGATCTTCGTAGTAAACATCAAATCGGAATTCTTGCGGATCCACGTTGGCTGTACCCACCGCGTACACGTTTTTCATCATCAGGTCCCAAATGGGATACCGGACGTTGGCCGTAGTGCTTTTCAGCATTTTCAAGAAAAGCACGTTGGTTTTCAGGGTGTCAACTGAACTTTTCTTGGGCACCTCGTCCGAAAATTCGCCGATTTTGTACGGCACACCGTTGTAGGTATACGAAAGCGCCACACCCACTACCTGGTCGGGCTGTACGTTGAGGTTAATGCTGATAAAGCCGAGTTGATCGTGATAGGTGAATTCTTGAGAAGAAAGCAGGCGGGCATTCATTTTTTCAAAATCCCTGATCTGCCTTAGTTGGAAAACTGGCCCGGTGAGTCTGCTCACTACCTGATCGCTAAAGCGCAACGTAGAGTCATTGCTTAGTTCAGATAAAATAGTGCTGTAAATCTTGTTGTTTTGGTTGGCCGGAAGCCCTTTGCCAGTGATGTCTCTGCCTGGGGGGACAGGAATTTTCCAATCATCTCTGACCGAGTCGGGTTCTGCCAATTCGGTGAGCGGCAATACGTCACGGGTATTTTGAAACTCTTGTTTGTCGTTCGTGATCCACACCTCCATACGGGTGATGTTGAAAAGCGACTGCGGCACTGGAAGGCATTTCATTGCCGGTTCAAACTCGTTGCGGTTCCACTGGCTGATAAAAAAGTGGCGGTTCTCGTCGTATTCGTCAATCGGCTTCTCAAAGGTTTGCACCTGGGAGCCGCCTTGAATTTTGATGCTTTGTTGTCTGGAACGCTGTTGGCTTGCCACAAGGGTAGTGCGCAGGTGGCCGAATTTCATTTCTGTCTTGATGCCAAACAAGTTTTGTGCTCCTTTGATCAGGTTGGAGCGGAGGGGCATGGATACGTTGCCGGCTTCTACGTTTTGGATAATCTCGTCTTCAGAAAATCCCTTCGTGTCGTAGTTGATCTTCATCTGATTGTCAAAATCGAAGGTCGCCTGCGTATTGTAATTGAAGTTGAGGTTAAGTTTTTCCCCGATTTTTCCCTGGGCGCTCATGTTGATGTCCATGTCAAAATCGAAGTTCCCGTTGGTTTGCTGACGAAGGGTCAGGATAGGGTTTTGTATTTTCTGCCAGTCGTATCCAAAAGTCAGGTTGATATTACCCTGCGGCTTGATGTCTACATTGGTGCCACCAAAAAGGCGATCAATGAGCGAGGTTTTGAAATTGAATTTTGACACAGGGTCTAATGTACCGTCTGCACTTTTGCCATCTGCGGAAACCACACCTTGGAGCCGGTCGAAATATTCCCGTTGCTGCTGGTCGTCGCGCCATTGCACGTATTCATCAAAGGTCATGTAAGTAGGCGCGCGGTAAAAATCCTCGCCAATCCGCTCGGTGATGATATACATATTAGAGGCCGCGTCGTATTCTACTTGCCGATCAATGGCCTTTGGGTCGCGCAGGTCTACGGGGTTGCTGCCACCAGCATTGATAAAATCGTCGTAACGCTCGCTCAGGGGAGGGAAGGTGTCGGGGGGAGTGGCAGCAGTAGTAGTAGCAGTAGCAGTTGGCAGGGGCAGTAGGCTCTGGGCAGTATTGGGTGCTGCAGACTGCAACTGCCGACTGCCACTGCCTACTGCTAATGGCCGTTCGCCATCCGGGAAAAGGATCGTAAGCACGTTTTCGCGCACAACTTCGGGGTAAGCGAAAGCATACAGTGCACAAACGGAAAGCAGGGCGATAGCCGCGAGAAGGCTGTTCTTCTTCGTCATTTTCAAAAAAGCAGGATGGTTCAAATAAATTTACCGGTGTTGGTGCCCGGCAGGCGGATTAAGAGTGGGGCAATGACGCGCTTATGAAAAGAATGGTTGCTTTGCCAAGGCTTGATTTTCAGGCCATTTTTTGGCAACCAGATTTCTTACTTTTGCGCCTTGTTTAAAATTCAATTATGAGCAACCGCGACAACCTCCTCGGTGTTTTGGGGACGATTTACCGATGGAGAAAAGCCCTCCGCAATGCTTGCCTCATCGCGCTCGTTGGCAGCATTGGTATTGCACTGTGGATGGACACTTATTACAAGGCCACCACCATCTTTTACCCCAGCAACCAGGACCTTTCCAAGCCTGAACTTATTTTTGGCGGGATGAGCAAGGTGACCGAGTATTTCGGCACAGACAAGGACGTGGATCGTATCCTGGAAATTGCTGCCAGCAACGAACTGGTGGATTACATGATCGGGCGTTTTGGGCTGTTCAAGCATTACGACATTGATACGGCGAGCCACGAAGGCAGGTATTGGGCGCGGCTGAGGTTCCGAGATCTGTATGTGGTGCAGAAAAACCGCAATGATGCCATCGAACTGACCATCGAAGACACTGACCCGCAATTGGCTTCCGATATGGCCAATGCCGCCCGTGAGAAAATTGACGAAATTGCACAGCGGCTAACAAAGGATAGTCAGGCCAAACTCCTGGCCTCTTTCGATTCAAACCTGAAGCGAAAGACCGTCGAGCTGTCACGGCTAGGCGACAGCGTGCGCATTGTGCAAAACCGCTACAGAATCTACGGCGGGGGCGAACAAGGCAATCAGCTCTCCAGACAACTCACAAGGGCAGAAGAAGACATCGCACGCAACACCGCTCGTCTCGAAATACTGGATGGAAATCCGCTGATACCACTAGATACCATCGAATACATCAAAGCCAACCTTCGAGGTGCTGTCCGTCAGCGCCAAATGCTCCTCTCTCCAAATGTCAAAAGCGATAACCTCACCATTCGCGACTATAACGAAGGGATTAGTGCGGTCGCCGTGGCTAATGATTTGCACAACCAGGCGCGTAAGCAATTAAGCTACGATTTAGAACGCTACAACCAGATTCTGGCGGCGTACAATACCAATATCCCCTCGATTCAAACGGTAGAAATGGCGGAGCCGCCCTTGATGAAAAACCGCCCGCGCCGTAGCATTATCGTGATTGGAGCGGTGGTGGCGGCTTTTCTTTTTACGCTTTTTGCGGCATTTTTGGCGGATGCATACCGGGACGTGAATTGGAAGGAATTGCAATAGTATTAAGATGTTTCACGCAACGCCGCAAGGTTATTTCACGCAACGCCGCAACGACGCAACGCTAATTTTCACGCAACGACGCAACGCTAATTTACACAACGAGAATCTTCTAAAAAACCAAACGTTGCGTCGTTGCGGCGTTGCGTGAAATAACTTTGCGTGAAATATTCCCCAATTTTGACCCCTCTCTTAATTTTCAAACTTGAAACTTTCAACGCTAACAGGAATTCCTAAAGGACACCCTCAAGGGCGGCTGGTGGCAGCATTTGTTGCAACAAGTCTCCTCGCCATTTTTGCGGGCCTGTGGTTTGAAATGACCTGGCTGACCTTGCTCCCGGCAGGTTTGGCAATGATCTGGTTGGCGTTGGTGGATGTTCGGAAGGTTTTTTTTCTGATGATGGGCTGCATCCCGCTCTCCACGGAAGTATCGTTGCCGGGCGGTTTGGCTACTGATCTGCCTTCCGAACCTTTGATGTGGTTGCTTACTTTGGCTGGTTTGGCCTGGTTTTCTCGAAACTGGCGACAGGTAGATGTACGTATTTTCCGCCACCCTGTCACGCTCGCCCTTTTCGCCCATTTGTTTTGGCTAACGGTTTGTGTTGCCACGTCTCAAAATTTTCTCATTTCCTTTAAATCCTTGTTGGCCAAAGGTTGGTATGTGGTAGTGTTTTACTTTTGGGCGGCGCGTTTCCTGAATACAGAGCGCGATTTCAAAGCACTGATGTGGTGGTTTTTTGTGCCCTTGTTTTTTGCTACGCTCACGGTAATTTGGCGGCACGCGGGTTATGGTTTTTCTTTCGAGAGCATCAATGGTTGCCTGCATCCCTTCTTTCGCAATCACGTAATGTACGCCTGTCTGCTGGCAATTTTCCTGCCTTTTGCCTGGTATGGCAGCTATTGGTATAGGCGATTTTCGGGAGCATGGTGGTTTTTGATCATTGGGGTGTTGGTTTTATTGGTGGGCATTTATTTCGCGTATACCCGGGCGGCGTATGGTGCGCTGGTCCTGACGATTGGTGTTTATTGGGTAGTCCGCTGGCGATTGATGAAAGCCGCTTTGGTAGCGGGCGCCTTGGGTCTTGCTTTGTTTTTTACCTTTCTTGGTACCCGAGACAACTGGCTTTTGTTTGCCCCTGACTACGAAAAAACTATTTCGCACCAACGATTTGACCGGCTTCTGGAAGCCACCACAAAGTTGGAAGACATCTCCACCATGGAGCGCGTGTACCGTTGGGTGGCCGCAACTTATATGATTCAGGAGCGGCCTTTGCTGGGTTTTGGCCCTGCTACTTTTTACACCCACTACAAAAACTATACGGTCACCAGTTTCCGCACCTATGTTTCTGACAATCCGGAGCGCTCGAGCACGCACAACTATTTTCTGATGGTGGCTGTTGAACAAGGCCTGCCGGGACTGCTCTTTTTCCTGCTCTTTTGTGTGGTAGTGATGCTGAAAGGGGAATCTGTTTACCACCTTACCCGGGAGCGAAGTACAAGGGTCGCACTTTTGTCGGCCTTGCTATGTTTTGTACTCATCAACATTCTGATGCTGATGAACGACTTTGTGGAAACCGACAAAATAGGCTCGCTGTTTTTCTTATCGGCGGCTATTTTGGTCAATATTGATTTGAAGAATAGGAGGGGGGAATCTGCATCTTCTGGAGATTAATTGTCTATCATTTCAACCCTAATTCGATCTTCGCGTTTTGAAAATCAATCGAATCAATCGTCCAATCGAATCAATCCCATGAGTTTACCCGACTTCTCCCTCCGCCGCCCCGTCTTCGCCACCGTGATGAGTATCCTCATCATATTTTTTGGTGTCGTGGGCTATACTTTTCTAGGGGTGCGCGAATACCCCGCCATTGACCCGCCCAACATCACGGTGCGCACCAACTACACGGGTGCAAACGCGGAAGTCATTGAAAGTCAGGTAACTGAACCGCTTGAGCGCGCCATCAACGGCATCGCGGGCATTCGAACCATTTCCAGTTCCTCTGCGCTTGGCAACAGCAATATCACCGTCGAGTTTGACCTTAGCGTGGACCTCGAGCAGGCTGCCAACGACGTGCGCGACAAGGTGAGCCAGGCCCAACGCAACCTCCCCCAAGATATTGACGCGCCACCTGTTGTAACAAAGGCTGACGCTAGCGGCGACCCCATCCTGTTTGTGCCTATTCAGAGCAGTACGCGCAGCATCATGGAACTCTCGGACTACGCCGAAAACGTCATTCGCGAGAAAATACAAACCATACCAGGTGTTTCGGCAGTCAATGTGTTTGGCTCCAAACTCCCCTCCATGCGCCTCTGGATGGATCCTGCTAAAATGAGCGCATACGGACTCACGGCGCAAGATGTGCTCTCGGCACTCAACCGTGAAAATGTGGAACTCCCTGGAGGCAAATTGCGCGGCGATGCGACTGAACTGACGGTGAAAACCTTTGGCCGATTGCAAACAGAGGAGGAATTCAACGAAATGATTATCCGGCAAGTTGGCAGCAGCACGATTCGTTTCAAAGACATTGGCGAGGCCGTGTTAGGCCCTGATAATGAGGAGACTGGAGCGCGGCGCAACCTCGTACAAGGTGTGTCGCTGGCGGTAATTCCGCAGCCGGGCAGCAACTGGGTGGAGATCACCGACGAATTTTACCGCCGATACGCACAGATTCAAAAAGACCTCCCATCCGACATTGTGATGAGCGTTGGCATTGATAAAAGCCGTTTTGTGCGCCGAGCCATTAGCGAGGTCACGGAAACCCTTTTCATCGCCATTGGGCTTGTAGTGCTTATCATTTACCTGTTTTTCCGCGACTGGATCATTGCACTCCGACCGCTCATTGACATCCCCGTTTCACTCATTGGTGCGTTCTTCCTGATGTGGCTTTTTGGCTTCAGTATCAATGTGTTAACGCTGCTCGCCATTGTACTTGCAACGGGTCTTGTGGTAGACGATGGTATTGTGGTCACGGAAAATATTTTCAAAAAACGAGAGGCTGGTATGGATAAATGGACGGCCGCGCGAGAAGGCACCAAGGAGATTTTTTTCGCAGTCATAAGCACGTCCATAACGCTCGCGGTGGTGTTCATCCCGGTCATTTTCCTACAGGGTTTTACCGGGCGACTGTTCCGGGAGTTTGGTATTGTTGTGGCGGGCGCCGTGCTGATTTCCGCTTTTGTTTCACTGACTTTAACCCCCGTGTTGAATGTAAAACTGGGGGGCAACATCACAAAGCACGGCAGATTTTACCACGCTACTGAACCCTTTTTTAAAGGCATGGACCGGGTGTACGGCAATGCGCTGCGTTCTTTTATGGGCTTTAAATGGATAAGTTTGGTCATCCTCACTGCTTGTTTTGGGCTGATATGGTATTTCCAGGGTACAATTAAAAGCGAACTCGCACCGCTGGAAGATCGCAGTATTATCCGTACCACCGTGACCGCACCGGAAGGTACAGACTACGATAACATGGAAAGAATCATCTATGGCCTTTCGAAAAAGGTCATGGACTCGATCCCTGAGCACAGAATGGTATTCGGTATTGCAGCACCTGGTTTTGGTACGGGAAGTACCAACTCGGGCTTCGTCAGCCTGTTGCTCACCGACCCTCAAGATCGAGCGCGTAGCCAAATGCAGGTTTACAACCAGTTGCTGGCCATGACTAAAAAAATGCCCGAAGCACGGATGTTCCCCAGTCAGGAAGAGACCATCACCGTTGGCTTTGGGCGCGGACTGCCCATTCAGTACGTGATACAGACTTTGGATTTTGAAAAACTGGAAACCGTCGTCCCAAAATTCCTCGAAGAAGCTCGAAAAAACCCTGTTTTTGCAAATGTGGACGTGAATTTGAAATTCAACAAACCAGAACTTCAAGTCATCATTGACCGCCTGAAAGCAGCAGAATTGGGTGTGAGTGTACTTGACGTGAGCCAAACCTTGCAACTCGCGCTTTCCGGGCGGCGTTTTGGCTACTTTCTCCAAAATGGCCGACAGTATCAGGTGATCGGCCAGGTGGATCGTGCCAACCGCGACGAACCGCTCGATCTTGCCGCACTTTATGTACGTAGTAACCGAGGCGAAATGGTACAACTCGACAATATCGTGCGCTTCGAAGAAACCAGCAATCCACCACAACTTTACCATCACAACCGCTACAAATCAGCCACTATCAGCGCCGCGCCAGCACCCGGCAAAACACTCGGCGAAGGCCTTGCCGTGATGGACAGCATTGCTGCCAAGGTGCTCGACGGTTCTTTCGAGACCGACCTTAGCGGCCCTTCCCGCGATTTTCGCGAGAGCAGCGGCAACACTTCCTATGCGTTCATGCTGGCGCTCATGCTCATTTACCTTATTCTAGCAGCACAGTTTGAGAGTTTTCGCGACCCGCTGATCATAATGCTTACCGTGCCGCTCGCCATCGCAGGTGCATACCTCAGCCTTTCCATTACGGGCAACACCTTCAACATCTTTTCCCAAATTGGCATGATCATGCTCATTGGTTTGGTAACAAAAAACGGGATTTTGATCGTCGAATTTGCCAACCAAAAACGCGATTCGGGAATGCCCAAAAGAGAGGCTGTTTGGGAAGCTGCCCAGGCCCGCCTGCGCCCGATCCTCATGACTACGCTGGCCACAGCGCTTGGTGCTTTGCCGATTGCGCTTTCCCTGGGCGCGGCGAGTACCAGCCGTATCGGTCTCGGTGTGGTGGTAGTGGGCGGACTGTTGTTCTCTCTTGTGCTCACCTTGTTTGTCATTCCGGCGATGTACCTGTTTTTGAGCGGGAAAAAGCGGAATGCGGCACCTTGGAGTAAGGAGTGAGAGACTTTATCTCATCACAAATTGTGATGAGATAACCCTTGCAGATTATGATGATTATTACTTAACTTTGATAAAGGACATGTCGTTATCCTAACCCTCTAACGACTCTAAAAATCAAAGTAACCAATGGAAACACACATTATCCAATCCAAAATCCATGCGCTGCGCGGTAAGCGTGTGATGCTAGATTTCGATCTGGCTGCCCTCTATGATCTGGAAACCAAATATTTGAAACGCTCTGTAAAGCGAAATATCAGACGATTCCCCGATGATTTTATGTTTGAACTTACACGGGAAGAGTGGGCAATTTTGAGGTGCAATTTTGGCACCTCAAATCAGGGAGGCCGTCGTTATATGCCCTTTGCTTTTACCGAACAGGGCGTAGCTATGTTGTCGACTGTATTAAATAGCGAAAAAGCAATTCATGTCAACATCGCCATCATGCGTGCCTTTGTTGCCATGCGCCATTTCGCCCTCACTTTCGCAGAATTAGCCGAAAAAATGGCCGAACTGGAAGCCAAAACAGGCAAAGACATCGCTGACATCCACGAGGTTCTCCGCTGGCTCGGCGAAGAAAACCAATCCCGCAGCGCTGAAATCGCGGTCCTCGAACCCAGCTCCCCCAGTTGGGAAAAACGCCGGGCCATTGGGTTCAAAACGGAGGATTGAAATCAGTTGCGTCAGCCAGTTCACGGAAATCCTGAAAATTTCATAAAACACCACAAATTATTCCCGGATGGCTTGAAACTATCTGCTATAAAGTCGGCGTTTACCAAACACTACTCAAATTTTCAAAACCAAAATTTCCTCCCAACCATGCGCTATAACCTAATGATTGCCGTGCTGATTTCCAGCATCTCTGGCTCCGTTTTCGCTCAACGAACTGCCGATTGGTCAGTAGAATTGACGGGCAATGCCCAAAAAATCGTGCTCCAGGATTTTGCCGGCGTCCCGATCATCCAAACCGAAAGTGCCTTCATCGGCATCGACCCTGAAACCCATAAAGTAGCTTGGACGGCCAAACGCGCTTCCAGCAAGTTGGTGGCCGCTATGGAAGAAGGAACCGATTTTTACATGCTCAACTTGACGCCCTACATACTGGTGCGTGAAAACCTGATGGACTGCCGCAGCGGCCAAGTGTTGATGGACAAAGACCGCGACGGCTATAAAACAGTAGAATCCTACGAAGTAATCCCCGAGATCAACAGTGTTCTCCTGCGCACAGTCGCTAAAGGGATGGTACGGCTCTATCTGGTTAGCATGTCCGAAAATAAGGTGCTTTGGAATGCCGACGTGTTGAAAAATAGCGTCGTAGAATTTGTAGACATGAGTCCCGAAGGCCAAGCCGCTGCCGAAGCCAATGACGACAATGACATCGAAATTCCCCTTGGCAGCTCGCTCGTATCTCCCGATGGCTATTTGTTTTACCGCCACAAACGAAACCTCATTTGCCTTAAAAGTGATACCGGGAAAATGCTATGGACAGAAAAAATATCTGCTGCCGAATTGATGCTCAGCCCTGAAGGGAAAATCCTGCTCGTGGCAGAGGCCGAAGCAGGTCCCGCCATCGAAGGAGCAATCTCGAGACCAAAAGGTAAAAAAATATCGGCCTGGAACATTGCCACGGGAAAACCCGCGTGGAAGGAAGAAATCAAAGCGGACGCCGCAGTTCGTTGGCTCGACACCCACCCCAAATTTCTTACCGTCGTCCATCGCAAAGGCTGCAACCTCTACCACTATGGCACAGGTGAGCCAATTTGGAAAAGTGATTTTGAAGGCCGGCGTGTGGTGGAAGTGTTGCCCAATGAAGAAGGTTACCTCATTACCTACGAATCTGGCTACAAAGCCATGCAACTCGGCAAAGATGGCTCGCCGCGCTGGAAAAAACCCCAACTCATCGAGACGGAAGAAGGCGAAGAAAACGGAGACGACACCCCAGACGAAAGTGGCGTTGATCGGTTTCATTTTGCCAAGGGCGATGTGTTGGTAGCCGCCGACCGTATCCGATTTGTTCCTGCCAAAGGTTCAGGCCTGAAACGCTGGAAGATGAAACTCAGCCTGAGCGACCGTATCTCTTACGATCCTGTTCGGAAAAACCTCGTTGTATTGACCCTGCAAAAACTCCTGCTCGTCAACCCTGACAAAAACCCTAAAGTGGCGCTCGAAATAAAAGTTGATTTGAAAGACCCTTATGCATTCGATATTTTTGAAATCCGCGAAAAAGCTTACTTCATGTCGAGCGACAAGGAGTACGTCATTTTAGAGCCTGAAACTGGTGCAGCTACCCACAAATATTACCCCAAAGCCTTTGATCCTACGGGCTTACTTTTTCGAACTGCCTTTGCGGGTATGGCCATTGCTGGCGTGAGGGTTCGCGAGGATATGGAAGGCGCAAGAACCGTTCGCTGGGGACGGCCAGGAACTTGCAATTTGGAAGCCAATAATTCAAAATCTGAAAAGGCCTCCGCTGCAGCGCTTGGAACGGTCTTTACGCTGATGCCTCCATCCCGATATAACGCCTTCAAGGAAGGCCGCGATTTCGCCTATTACCTCACCGATGAAGCCGTAAGTGCCAAAGGCAAAAACGTGCTTATTAAAGTCAGCAAAGATCAAGGTGGGGAGGCTGACAAACTCGTATTCGACAACGCCCGCCCGCTTTATCAAGTAGACGAGATTCAAAAACGGGTATTTTACGTCCATAAAAACACGCTCAAGGTGTTTCAGATGTAAAATTGCGCTCAAAGTTTCTATAAAACACATAGGCACAGTAGGAGACATAGTGTTGAAGATCACTACTATGTCTCCTGCTGTACCTAATTGTTTTATAGAAACGATTTGTGCTTAGGCACTTACCTTCGCGTCATGTTAAGAATAGGTACCCGTGGCAGCAAACTCGCCCTTTGGCAGGCAGCATTTACCCAGGCAGAACTCGCCCGCATTGGCGTGGAAAGTGAATTGGTCATTATCAAAACTCAGGGCGATTTGGTGCAGCACCTCGGGTTCGACAAGTTGGAAGGCAAAGGATTTTTTACCAAAGAAATTGAAGACGCGCTCCTCCGCGGGGAAGTGGACCTGGCGGTGCATTCCATGAAAGACCTGCCCACAAGTCAACCGGAAGGTCTTTGTATTACAGCCGTTTCGTACCGACACAATCCTTCGGATTTGCTTATCATTCGAAAGGAATCTTATGCGGAAAAAGCACTTTTGAAACTGGCGCCCAAGGTCACAGTTGGTACCTCGGCCAATCGGCGCAAAGCGCAATTGCTGGCCTATCGCCCCGATGTACATTTAAAGGATATTCGCGGTAACGTTCCCACCCGACTCGAAAAACTCCGTGCAGGTGATTTCGACGCTATTTTTCTGGCCGCAGCAGGGGTGGAGCGCTTGGGCTTGGATATGTCGGATTTTAAAGTGCTGGAATTGCCTCCGCGCGAATTTGTACCAGCTCCGGCTCAAGGTGTGTTGGCCTGGCAAACCAATCGCGACGACACGCCTACTCGCCTTATTTTGAAGCAATTACACCACTCAGAAGTCTCCTCCTGTACGAATGTAGAACGACGTGTGCTCCAACTCATGGAAGGTGGCTGCCAACTTCCGCTCGGCGTTTACTGCGAGCGGGATACAAGCGGTAATTACCACGCGTTTGCCGCCTGTGAAATCGAAGATCAGCTGCGCCGGACGCGACTTTCCTCCAGTACCAGCTTTGGAATGGCGGAGAAATTGGTTGAGCAGTTGAAGACTGTTTGAAGGGTTTGAATTTTTGGATCTGTTTGTGATCTCAAACAATTCAAACTCACTTCCACTTCAACGTCTCCACCATTCTGTTCAAATCTTCCCGCATAAACGCCACCACGGGCGCCAGTGAATCTGGCCGCGCTATTGTGTTGAAATACAGCGCTCCACGCACAAAATGCCTGGTCGAATCCGTCAGAAAAAACTGGTAGGATGAAGCCGCCGGGCCTTCCACATTGAAGATCACGCCATGCACATGGTCGGCTGGGCGATGCACTGGCTGCTCGTCTATGTACGTGGCTTTCACAGTGTGTTTGTTCGTCATCTCGAAGGCATCGGATACGAATTTGTCTAAATCAGCCCGCGAACGAATGGGGTAATAACTGCAATAAATTTTGGCATTCAGCTCCGGCACAACGATGTTGAACCAGCATTCGTCCTTGGGTTTTTCGTCAAAATAGGCCGTGTCCTGCTCTATTTTTGCATAAACAGGTTGCTCAAACGTGAAATTGCAGTAGCCCGCTTCAAAAGCTTTGTACGCCTTTTCAGGATAAACGACGCGCGGGTAAGCGCGGGGTTTTGGCACGGGAGTATAGCCGTCGCAGGCGAGCATCATGAAGCAGTAGAATAAGGCCGCGAAGGGTAAGAGGGTATTTTTTAGCATGGCAAATTTTTGCTGGATGGGTCGGCCAAAGGTACATGGTGGGTTTGATTGATGATTGCCGATTACATGATTGTTGATTTTTGATGGCATGTAAGATTTGCGATGGCCGATGTACCAAACTTCACCAATAATTACTTCGTCCCTCACATCAAAAATCAACAATCATGTAATCGGCAATCGTAAATCAAAAAAAACGAATGGTGGATAAACCCAGACACTTGTCATCTCCGCACATTCCACACTTTCACCCGTTCCTCATACCGCTTCTTGTTGATCGGCCAGGCATCCTTGTCGAGCGAGCCTTCTAATTCCTCCCCAAGCCCCTTAAGCAGTTGTGGAAAAAAATCAATCCCGGTGCTGTTTTCCACCTTGTCAATTGAACATGCGAAATCTATTACAGGCTTCTCACTCACCTGATTTGGAAGGATAAACGCGATGGCTTTTTGTTGGTCCGGAGCGAGCAGGACTTTGTAATAATAGCTCGGGACGGTCACTTTGCTAAAACCAATCTGGCCTTGGCCGGGCTGCGTGAGCACGGGTCCAGTCACCACATACAGTTGGTTGAAGCGTCGCGCCCAATCGCGGGTGAGTTCTTCGAGTTCGCGCCAGACGCCCATGTTGAAGGCGGGAACCTGCGGACTCATGTTGCTCATAAAAAACGTTTCGTCAATGGCCGCGGCATCGAAGGCCATATCGGCGGCAGGGCAGAGGTGGCCTTTGTCGTAGCCGCTGCCGCTGTAATCACGCGGGGTAGCACTTTCGGTGCGTACCTCCGGGTCAGGACGGAAGGAATTGGGGCGCTCGGCCCATTTTTCGTTGAGGCGCTCACGGGTGAGCTCATAGGCGACCCACTCGGCTTGTTCGTGGTCTTCGGAGTAGCCGAGGGTGAACCAGGTATGGCGAACTACTTCGCCAGAGGATGCGGGGAAAATCTCCTCAGGCACCTGACTTTCGATTTTGGATTTTGGATTTTGGATTTCCGATTGGGGGGCATCGCCTGGAAGCTCTATCGGCGGCTTGGTGTCTATGGGCTGGTCGGACTTCTTGCCACCAAATTGGTTGAACAGGAAAAAAGCCAGCCCCGCCAGCGCAGCGAAAATGCCTGTTTTAAAAAGAAAGCCGCTGGAGTTGGAAGAGGATTTGCGTCGTGCCATGGTGGGTTTTGTTTGGGCGAAGGTAATCATTTGCGACTTTTACCACAAAAAGTTTTTTAATGAAGGTTTTTTTAGGTTGCCACTAATTACACTAATTCGCACTAATTGTTATCAATATTCGTGGAAATTAGTGTAATTAGTGGCAAAAAAACTTTTTGTGGTGAAAGCGCCTCCCTATCCTAATGCCTTTCGCACCCACTCTAACTGACCGAGGTACTCTGGGATAGGCGTACGCTCGCAGAGTTGTTCCAACAGTGGCAATGCCTTTTGGAAGTGCGGTACTGCAAGCTCAGAATTATTCATTTGATTATGGGTGTGGCCAATCCAGATGTATGAAGTAGCCAATCCGTACCACAAATCTGCTCTAGCCGGGTTGGTAGCGTAGAGTTCTTCACTGAGTTTGGCTCGTTTTTCAAAAAAACGCAAAGCCTCCTCCATCTTGCCCTGCGTCTGAAAGATGGAGCCTAATTTGAGGTAAGAAATGGCCAGTCCGTATTTTACGTTTTCCGAGTGCGGGTTAGCGGCGGAGAGTTCCTCCCGAAGTTGATTGTATTTTTCAAAAAAGATCAATGCTTCGTCCATCTTGCCCTGTTCCCTAAAGATAGAGCCCAACCTTTCGTATGAAATGGAGAGTCCGTCTTTTAGGGTTTCCGAGTGGGGGTTGGCAGCGTAGAGCTCTTCATTAAGTTGATAATATTTTTCAAAAAAGATCATTGCCTCGTCCATCTTGTCCTGTGCTTGAAGGATGTCGCCCAATTTTGAGTAGGAAATAGCCAATACATTTTTCAAATCTTCAGATTCTGGATTGGCTTTGTGAAGTTCTTCTTTTATCTTATTCTCTTGTTTGAAAAAAAACAAGGCTTCGTCAAGTCTACCTTGTGCCATTGTCAAACCTCCTAATCGCTGTAAGGTTGAGGCATGAAAACGCTTTTCTCCTGCGACGTCAAAAAGGCGGCTAGCCTCTCTAATAAACCGCTCACTATTCAAAAAGTCACCAATGTCGTAGTATCGAATAGAAATACTCCAGCAAATCCCCGCCAGCCTCGCATCTTCGAACTTTAGCTGCTCCATCAGCACTGCGGCGTATGGCATCAGTACCAGGCTTTCGGGTAGTGCCCAGTTGTCTAAAGCATTTTCCAACCTGTCCAATATCGGAGCTGCAGCCTCATAACTCGGCGGCCATTTATGCCGAGCCACTTCCTGCAGCAAGGGGTGCAAGTACCAGCCATCTACTCCAAGGTCTTCTAATAATCCATTGTTTTTTAAATGATTAAGCGATGCAGCAAGCGAATCTTGCTCGGCTTCTTCGTCACAGCCCAGCACCTGGCAAAGCAACTTGAAAGGATGCGGCTGCGCTGGAAACATGGCCAACTGCGCCAGCAATTCGCCGGAGCGTTCGCCCAGCGCGCCAAGGTTTACTTCAAAAATAGCGCGGAGGTAATCTTCCATCAACACCCGCATGTCCTTACTGTGGGCGGTGCTTACACTTGCAGCTGTGCCAAGGTCGGCGAGGCCCTTCTCGTTGAAGTGCCGCAGCATCCGCTCAAGATTCCAGTTGGGCAATTGTGCCAGGGTTTTGGCAATAAACTCCACAGCGAGGGTGTGGCGACCTACTTTAAGCAGTAATTCTTTGCATTGCGTGTCGGTATCGCCAGCGCGCAGCTGGTAGTGACGGGAGAATAATGCTGTAGCCTCAACTTCGCTCAATACTCCAATGGCGTGATCGGGGAATGCTCCTGTATTGCAACGTGCGGTGAGCAGCATTTTCCAGTTGCGGGGGAATTGAGGCTTGTACTGCACAAGGTCATCTATCTGCGTCTCAGTGTTCAGGTTATCGGCAATGAGCAGGTTGGGGCCGGGCAAATCTTCCATACTGAGCAGCATGGCGGCAAAGAGTTCGGGCACGTTTTCGGTGTCGGGCAAACCGGGTATGCGCTGTCGGTTGAGTTGGTTCACGAGGTCGCTCCTGAAATCGCCGGAGCAGGAAATCCAGGCAATGTGCTGATAACGAGCGGCATAGCGCTCCATATAAAAGCCGGCGAGCGTGGTTTTACCCACGCCGCCCATACCGTTGAGCAGCAGGAGATCGTTGCCCGTTTCGAGGGCGTCGGCTATTTTTTTGGAGCTCGTCCCTGCGGCCAATGACCAAATGGGCGGCCAAAGGCGCGTGCCTGACGTTGCTGATGAAGACGGGAGATTGCATTGGTTTTCGATGCTTTGCTGGGCGAATGTACGTCAGGGGTGTTTTTTCAGTTATCGAACTTTCAGAAAGTTTTAATCTTTCGAAAAGTTTACACCCTATTTTTGCCTCAAAAAATATCCAACCATGATATTCCAGACCCCTTTTTGTAGCCTTTTTTCCTCTTTGGGCCGACAGAGGCAAGTTCTGTTTGCGGTCGCCGTCAACGGCCTACTGCTTCTGCCACACACCCTTCCCGCCCAAGGCATCCACTTCGAGCATGGCACTTTTGCCGAAACCCTTGCCAAGGCCAAATCCCAAGGGAAACAGGTCTTTTTGGATGCCTTCACCTCCTGGTGCGGTCCCTGCAAAGTGATGTCGAAAGAGGTGTTTCCAGATTCGTCAGCAGGGGCGTTTTTCAATAAAAACTTTGTGAGCATCAAATTTGACATGGAGCGCGGAGAAGGGGTCGACATTTCCAGCCGATATAATATTTGGGTGTACCCCACGCTACTTTTCCTCGACGGTTCAGGGGAAGTGCAACACCGCTCGGCAGGTTACCATAATCCGCAGGAACTGATCGCATTGGGCACCACGGCGTTGGATACGAGCCGTAATCTAGCCGCGCTTGAAAAGAAATACGCTTCCGGCAATCGCCGCAGGGAGTTTTTGCTGAAATATTTGGAGGCCAAAACAGCTTCCTACGACCCTGACGCAGGCAGCCTTGCCAACGATTTTTTGAAAACAGAAGCGGATTTAGGAACGCCCGAAAATATGGACCTGCTGATGCGGCACATTGACGACCCGTATTCCGCGGGCTTCCAGTTTTTGCTCAAGAACCGCCCCATTTTTGAAGAAAAATTTGGCAACCGCGAGGTGAAAGTCAAAATAGAAACCGTGTTCGAGGGCTACCTGCAAAGTCACCCCGGGCTACAACTTGGCGAGGTGCAACGGCTTTATGGAACAGTTTATCCGGAAGGTGGTGAGGTACTGGCCTCCCGCTACCGACTGGATTATTATCGCCAGCGCAGCGACCAGGAGAATTTTGCCAGGTCTGCTATTGACCATTACAGCCGCTATCCTTCCGACGACCCTGATGAACTCAACGAAATGGCCTCGATTTTTGCGGAAGAACTGAGGGAGCCTGATTATCTGCGAATCGCGCTTGGCTGGGTTAAAAAGGCTATTTCTCTACAAGAAACTTCCTATACTCAATACACCCTTGCCAAGGTTTGGGCCAAAATGGGCAAGAAAAAAGCAGCAAGAAAAGCCGCTAAACGCTCGCTGGAACTTGCCAAAGCGGAGGGGGAAGACACTATGTTGGTGGAGGAGTTTTTGGAGGGGTTGAAGAAAAAATAGGAGCGTAGAGTGATAGTCTCACTCAAAGTGAGACTATCACTTTTTGACTGAGAATATCAATCACTTATCCCAACATCCAGCCTGAATCTCTTTTGCAAGTTCGGGCGCTCGCAGCAAACGCGCGTACGAATCGCGATTATGGCGGGCGTTCTCTTTCGGTGTTTTTTCCTGAAAAATAAAATGGGCAAGGCTTGTCCAGCCAGCCATTTCCGCAGCAGTGAGTACGCGACAGACGTTTTTTCCGGGTGACACTGCCGGATTGAATTTTTGCTCCGCCTGGGTTGCCAACCGCAGGTAAGTTGTTGTGGTATTTCGTGTTGGCTGAAAAAAATCTACCCGATGTACCTGCGGGTCGCTGGGCAAATAGATGGCGTCAAACTCGTCGCCCTCGCTGAACGGGAAACCATTGGGTAATATGATGGGGTTCGTGTTCTTCACTACAAAATCTCCTTGCTCCATCAAGCTATCAACCGCAAGCAGTGCATAGGTGATTTTCTGCGAGCCGGGTTTTTCATCTTGTACGAGGTGCAACCTTGCCACGGTTCGTTTGCCATCTGCCACAAGGCGTTTCATATTTTCCTTGCTGTATTTACCTACGACACTGGTGGCTGCCATTCGCTTGGCTTCCTGTGTTTGGCCAAACCATCGAAGGCTGAAAAACACAATGGCCAGCACCAACACCATTCCACCCACCATCAACGCCAGGTATTTGCGCATCTGACCATCTTTTACCCGGCGGACGCGGTTGCGCGGCGTGTCCACTTTTTTGTTCACCCGGAATTCATAGCCGAACACGCCATCTTTCTTCTCCAGAATAAGTTCACAAAGTTCGTCTTCGATAAAAAACGAGTACATCTTGGTGTCTTTCACCGAAAAATCAATTTGCACCACCCGCATGTTGCAATGAACCATGACATGTCCCGTACGGTCGCCATGGTATAGTCCCACACGGTGGCGACCTCCAAAATCGTCGAGAAAAACCCAGTTCATTTGAGCCATGGCTTGGTTTGGATGAGTTTGAAGGGTTTGAGGGGTTTGACGGGTTGTGGTCGGACCTAAAGATTACTTGATAAGAACCGCTGTAAAGATTACAGGAAGTTCACTGACATTAAGACAAAGAACGAATCTTTTCTTTGAGAAGTTTGTACCCGGGATTGATCCTGGGATTTCAGCTCGATTGTCCTTAAATATCCTGGGTAAATTGATGGGATCAAAACAGAGGGTGCTTTCTCTTCCCTGATATGCATGTCCTGCCGGGTTTTTTGTCCAACCATGGAAGTTGCGCCTTGGCTGCGGAAGGATTGTTTTCAAGAACCTTGAGCGAGGTGTTCAAATATTCTATTGAGTTCAAGGCCTTCAGACTGGAATCGTGTAGGATTGGATTGCGCTCTACTTTGGCATTTTTGGTTGCACTGCGTGGCGGAATTAATTTTACCCGGATGCCCAAAGCGCAAAGCAACAGGTAGAGGCCCGGGCAGGCTTGCCGGGTCGGTTTGCCAAAAGGAGCGCCATATTCAACACGAAAACAGGGAATAATCCCTAACGAAACAGGACATAAAACACCGCGTCAAACACTTGCTTGACCGGTACTAATTCGTCCATAGGGGGAAAACCAGGGCTTCTAATACCGCTCATTGTTCATCCGCGAGATTCAGGTAACAGCATGCTGCTCCATCTTGCGTCTTGAGCCGCTTCTTGGCATCCACTTTTGCCCGCTCAAAGGGCTATTAATGTGGGGTAGTTCGTTCCAGGCCCCCTGGCTCAGCCAATGCTGTATCTGCCTTGGTTGAGGAACTGCCTCAATGAGGATACTCTATTTACAATTGAACACGAATATAACCCGCAGCCCAGGCAATGAGCCAGGTGTAGGACAATGACACGCTGCCAAATAGTTTGTGAAAATTTCCTGCTTCGACCACAACTCCTCCACCCATTCAAACCTGCCAAAAATCACTTACCCTTCGCAAATATCTCCTCAAGTTTGGCACCCAATTGCTCCCCGCGCAAATTCCGGGCAATGATTTTTCCTTCGCGGTCAACAAGCAGTGTCTGTGGGATGGAAGTGACCGAATAGAGCGCCGCATGGGCGCTTTGCCAGCCCTTAAGATCACTGATATGGTGCCAAGGCAAGCCGTCTTGTTTGATGGCATTTCGCCAGGCATTGATTTCGCGGTCGAGGCTAACACCCAGTACATCGAAGCCCTTATCGTGATATTTGTTGTAACTGGCCACAACATTGGGGTTTTCCTTGCGGCATGGACCGCACCAGCTAGCCCAGAAGTCAATAAGCACCACTTTTCCGCGCATTTTTTTAAGCGAATACTGGCTACTGTCTGGAGTCATACCCACAAGGTCGGGCGCTTCAAAACCCGTCATGAATGTGGAGGCTTTTCTAAGTTCCATCTCCATGGCGGGTATTTCGCCAAGATTTTTTAAGTTATAAAGATCAATATATTTTTTAGCCATCACAGGGTATTGCGGGCTATTGTTGCCCTTCAAAGCGGCCACAATGCCGCCCATTGCCATGCGATACGTAATACTTCCTGAGGGTATTTTTTGGAGTTGAGTTTCTGCCATTGCGATTGCTCGCTCGTGCGGGGTGCCAAGTTGGAACTGCGAAGCGATATAAGTTTCAAATGCGTTATACACATCCGGGATTTGCTCAAAACCTTGGTCGCTCAGGTCGGCCCAACGGAAAAATTCCTTGCCGTAAAACTCGGCCTCAGTGCCACCCTGCCCGGCATAGTCGGGCGTGAGCTGGAGGCTAGCCATACGCCAAAGGAGGGGGTTAGCCGTTTTGAGCGAGTCGAGGAAGCGCATTTTGCGCTGGGCAAGTTGCGCCACTTTGTCTTCCATATTACGACGTATGTTACCCGTGGATTGATTGAACTGTGCCCGTGCCTGCACGCTTTCACTCGCGAATTGTGTGAGTCGTTCTTGAAGGGTTTCCAACGCTTTATTGGCAGAGGAGTTGACCGTACGGGCTTTGTTCATGAATTGGGTATTGCCCCACAATGTCACTTGTTTTTCCTCACCCAAAATGATTTTGGCGGTAGATTGCTCGTTTGCTCCGACGCTATAAAAACGCGCCGGACCAGCAGGTACTGTGAGGACGTAAGCACTGTCGGCCCCGCTTTTTTCAGCACTGGCCACAATTTGCTTGGCGAGGCCTAAATTTTCATATAAATACACCTTTTCGGCACTCTGTTGAGTGCCATAAAGACGACAAGTGAGTGTAACCGTGCCATTGTTTTTGGCGGGTGCTTGAGCAGGTTTTGCAGCAGTGTTTTTTTGGAAAGCCCACAAGGAGGCGGGGAGAAACAAGGCGGCGAGGAGCAGTTTTTTCATGTTTGGTGAAATCCTTTTTTTTGTCAAAAATGACCGCAAAAATAGGCCACTTCTGAGAGGCTTTTGCGAAACGAAAAGTTAATATGGTTTTGGACTATAGGACTAAAGAAATTGGACTAAAGCTATGGTCTCCGGGTAATTTGCCCAATGTCTTTAGTCCTATTGTCCATAATTCTACTTATTTGGATATACATACAGCCGCACATCCTCCTCCGTCACTGTTTGCTCGCAAAGGATAAAAAGCCGTTCGATTACGTTGGCGAGTTCGCGAATATTACCCGTCCAGTTGTAGTCCTGCAAAGCAATAATGGCCGAAGGTGTAAACGATTTGGGCGGATGGCCATAATCGTCGGCGATGCGGCGGTTGAAGTGTTCGATGAGGAGTGGAATGTCTTCTCGGCGTTCGTTGAGGGAGGGTACCTGCACGACAATGACGGCGAGGCGGTGGTAGAGGTCTTCACGGAAACGACCGCCAGCTATTTCAGCCCGGAGGTCTTTGTTGGTGGCAGCCAACACGCGCACGTCCACCTTTATTTCCTTGGTGTCGCCCACGCGAGTGATGCGGCTTTCCTGCAAAGCGCGTAATACTTTGGCCTGAGCGTCGAGACTCATATCGCCGATTTCATCGAGGAAAAGGGTGCCACCGTTGGCAGATTCGAACTTGCCGGGGCGGTCGGCAATAGCGCCTGTGAAGGACCCTTTTTTGTGACCAAACAGTTCACTCTCAATCAATTCTGCCGGAATGGCTGCACAATTAACCTCCACAATAGGCCCATCAGCACGGTTGCTTTTTTCGTGTATCCAGCGTGCTACGAGTTCTTTTCCCGTGCCATTTTGCCCTGTAATGAGTACCCGACTTTCAGTAGGCGCCACTTTTTCGAGCATTTTTTTGATGGCGAGGATTGGGCCACTGTCGCCTATCATGTTCACGCCCTTGCTGCTCTTCACTTGTTTGCGCAGCACTTGGGTGGTGTTTACTAATTCGCTGCGGTCGAGTGCGTTGCGCACCGTAATGAGCATTCGGTTAAGGTCCGGTGGTTTTGATATGAAGTCGAATGCTCCTTTTTTCACGGCTTCCACAGCGGTATCAATCGTTCCGTGGCCGCTTACCATGATGACCGGAGTTTCGGGCGAGAGGATTTGAAGGCGCTCAAGCGCCTCGATCCCGTCCATGCGAGGCATTTTGATGTCGGTGATGATGACATCGTATTTTTCCTTTTGGACCTTTGATATGCACTCCAGCCCGTCGGAAGCTTCATCAACTTCGTAGCCTTCAAATTCAAGAATATCGCGTAGTGTGCGGCGGATGGGCACTTCGTCGTCAACGATTAAAATCTTTGCCATGTTATGATAATGTGGTCAATGTGTTGAATGTGGTCAATGTGACCCCTCCTTCGCCAAGGCTACGGCGGGTAAAGGGCACAAAGAAACTTCATTTGGCGGCTCGTTTTGCCTGCCGCCCGCTTATTTTTCTTTTGTGTTGTGACTTTGAGGGACGTGGGTGTTTTACCTTTGTTAGGTTTCTGCACGTTTTTGCTTCATAAATTGAATGGCATTTTTTTCTTGTGCAACGGTTTCAAACCCGGCAAAACAAACCACTTAAATTTTTATAAATCAAGAAATTATGAACAAAAAAAACCTCCCTCTCCTGCTGCTTTTCGTGGGCCTTGCTTTGAACTTGAGCGCCCAATTTGATCTTGTGCGCGAGACAGAACGGATGATGTCGTTTGGTAGCCGACCGGGTTTCCGCATGGAGTTTGCAAACACCGAAGCCAGTGTTGTAGAAGATGTCTGGAAAAAGTTTGCAAAAGATAATTTCAATGCAAAACTCAAAAAGAGCAAAGGTGAATGGGCAGCCACCAAACTCAGTGCAGCCTTTATGGGCGACGATGTGTTTGCCCTTTACTCCACCATCGAAAAAGATGGGGATAGGACAGCGCTCAATGTTTGGCTGGATGCCGGATCCTACTTCCTCAATCGCCGCGACAATCGAAACCGGACTGAAGAAATGGTGCGTTCGCTTCGCCAATGCTACTTTGATGTGCGCCGCGCTGCCATTGGCAAAGAGTTGAAGGCACAGGAAAACCAACTGAAAGAGTTGGAAAACAAGCAGAAAAAACTAGATAAAGACAACCAAAACCTCCGCAACAGCATTGAAACCTGGGAGTCGAGAATCCAAAAAGCAAAACAGGATATTGTCAACAATGAGCAATCGCAAGAGGCTAACCTTGTTGAACAAGAGAACCAGCGCCGGCTACTGGATGAGACACGCCGCCGCTTGGAAAACGTAGAAAGTGAAGGGGGAAATTAAATTTAATGTGGCCAATGTGTTTAATGTGGCCAATGTGGTCAATGTGAGCTAGTCAGCACATTGCCCACATTTATCACATTGGCCACATTAAATATTATTCCTCGTCGTAGTCTTGGTCAATAGGAGGGGGCACACCATTGCCACTGAGCATTCCAAGTGAGGTCATGGCGCGTTCGCTGGCAAGTTGTTCAGCGCTTTTTTTATTGAAATCATCGGCAGTGCCCACTTTTTTACCATCCACAAACACGGCAACTTTGAATTTGTCGCGCTTTTCGCTTTTGTATTTCGCCACTACTTTGTATTCAATCTGTCGGCCATTTTTCTGGCACCATTCCAACAGTTGGCTTTTGTAGTTATCGTCAAATCCCTCTAACTCATGGATATCCAGGTATTTGCGAAGGATGCGACGGACGACAAAAGTCTTGGTGCCTTCATAACCTTGTTCGATGTATACCGCACCCACGAGTGCTTCGAGTGCATTTCCGAGCATGGATTTAGAAAGCCGGGTCTGATTGTAATTGGCTAAAAAAAGATCAAGCCCCATACGGTCGGCAATTTCATCGAGTGAGTGCCGCTTCACGATTTTCGAACGCATTTTTGTCAAAAAACCCTCATCTGAATTGGGGTACTTTTTGAACAAATACTCGCCCACAATGGTACTCAAGACCGCGTCGCCGAGGAATTCGAGCCGCTCGTTGTTGGCGATTGCGTAGTCTTTTGAAGCAAAGGTGCTTTTGTGAAAAAACGCCAGTTTGAACAACTGCAAACGCACTGGCGTGAATCCAATCAACTGACTTAAGCGGCGGGCCAATTCCCGGTCTGGATGAAAGTAATAATTGTAAAATCTTCGGATAAATCGCACAGAATCAAGTTTTTAAAGCAGGGAATCCGACTTATCCAACTTCCGGCCCCGAATCATCGGGACGGGAAGTTTGACGAACTAAGTCGAGTGGATCCCTTTCGCTTTTATTAAGCCCTCAAACTTGTTTGAAGACGATGGATGCATTGTGCCCACCAAAGCCGAAAGTGTTGCTGAGCACCGCTTTCACCTTGCGTTGTTGGGCCTCGTTGTATGTAAGGTTGAACGCCGGGTCAATTTCCGGATCGTCCGTAAAATGGTTGATGGTAGGCGGAACAAAACCGTGTTTCATCGCGAGAATACCTGCTATGGCTTCCACCGCGCCTGCCGCGCCGAGCAAATGCCCGGTCATGCCCTTGGTAGCCGAAACGTTGATCTTGTTTACCTGATCGCCAAACACCTTGCTGATTGCCTTTAATTCTGCCACATCACCCAATGGGGTGGACGTGCCGTGGGTGTTGATGTAGTCAATGTCAGCAGTAGTCATGCCAGCGTCTTCCAGCACCAGGTTCAGCACATTGACAACGCCAATGCCTTCCGGGTGTGGGGCAGAGATGTGGTATGCATCGTTGGTCATGGCGCCGCCCGCGTATTCGGCGTAAATGCGGGCGCCACGCTTTTTTGCGTGTTCGTACTCCTCCAAAATCAGCGCCCCACCACCTTCCCCCAACACAAAACCGTCGCGGTCTTTGTCGTAGGGACGCGAAGCCGTGGCCGGGTCGTCATTGCGTTCGCTCATCGCCTTCATGTTGGTAAAACCTCCAACTGCCGTGGCAGCAATGGTTGCTTCTGAACCACCCGTCACCATGATGTCGGCTTTGCCAAGTCGGATATAATCGGCGGCATTGATGATGGCATGGCTCGAAGAAGCGCAGGCCGAAACCGTGGCGTAGTTGATGCCCATGAACCCATACTGGATGGAAATCATGCCCGCGCCCATGTTGGTGATCATTTTAGGGATGAGAAAAGGATTGTGGCGTGGAGTGCCGTTGCCTTTCACGTAGTCCTCAATTTCTTTTTCCAAGGTGTGCAGACCGCCAATGCCGGAAGCCCAAATCACACCTGTACGCTGTTTGTTGATCTTTTCCAAGTCGAGACCTGAGTCTTTCAGTGCTTCTTCAGCTGTCACGAGCGCGAACTGAGTAAAGCGGTCAACACGCCTCACTTCTTTACGATCCATAAAATCTTCAGGCACAAAACCCTTCACCTCACAGGCAAATTGGGTCTTGAACAGGCTGGCATCGAATTGGGTGATAGGGCCTGCTCCGCTTAAGCCGCGTTGCAACCCGCCCAAAAACGCGGATACATTGTTGCCGATGGGGGTGATTGCGCCTATGCCAGTGACGACGACTCGTTTCATAGAAATTTTTGAATTTGAAAACCGGACTTTGACAGGTTTGGGCGGGCAAAGGTAGGAAACAGTTTGAAACCAATTTGTATTGACATCTTGCATGTCGACCCTTTCGGGTTGCAGCGGCTAAAATCTGGTGTATAAAATCTCTTTCCGGGAATTTTTTTAAACCTCGTGTTTCTTTTTCGCGGTAGAAATCCTACCTTTGCCCGCCCAAAACGAAAACCGAACAGTTTTTTACAAAAAGCACCATTTTCGCTGTAAAATATGGCACACCACAAGTCAGCACTCAAGCGCATCCGCCAGAACGACAAGCGTCGTTTGGAGAATCGCTACTACAAAAAATCAACCCGTACGGCCATCAAGAACCTGCGCGAACTGAAAGAAAAGGCCGAAGCTGAGAAGTTTCTTCCTAAAGTCGTGAGTATGATTGACCGTCTGGCCAAGCGTGGCAACATCCACCGCAACAAAGCCGCTAACCTCAAGAGTGGCTTGATGCGTCATGTGAACGCAATCGCTGCGTAATTTGTGGATTTGGTTAATTGAGGATTTGGTTATTTGTTTTGCCTGAGCTTGGTATCTGTTTTGACGCTAGTCACAAATCTCAAGCTCAGACAAAACAAATAACCAAATCCTCAAATAAACAAATCAACAGTTTTCCAGTTCGCCAATCCTCCTCAAAAAGTGTATCTCGAAATACCGGGGTACACTTTTTGTGTTCCAATCGCTGTTGTTGAAAGACCTACGAGGTTTTTAAAAAGCTCGTAGGTCTGCAACTCAAAAGCCCAACCAATGGCTTTTCAATTTCACAAACTTAAAGTGCGCGATTTGCGCCGTGAGACCGCCGACACGGTTTCCATTTCGTTTGAACTGCCCGAAAACGAACGCGGGGCGTTTCGTTTTAAACATGGGCAGCACCTCACGATAAAAGTTGTCATTAACGGCGAAGAAGTGCGGCGTTCCTACTCCATTTGTACCGGAACCCACGAAAACGACTTGCGTGTGGCAGTAAAAAAAGTAGATAGCGGGCTTTTCAGTACCTGGGCCAATGAGCAATTGAAAGTGGGTGATTGGCTGGACGTGATGCCTCCACAAGGGCATTTTTTCACCGAACTTAGTCCTGAAAACGAAAAACTCTACGTCGCCTTTGTAGCGGGCAGCGGCATCACGCCCGTGATGAGCATCATTCGCAGTACACTTTTTCAGGAACCGCGCAGCCGTTTCATCCTCTTTTACGGAAACCGCTCTTTTGACAGCATCATTTTCCGCGAACAACTGGAAGAACTTAAAAACCTCCACCCCGATCGCCTTTCTATTCACCATATCCTGAGCCGTGAATCGCTTGGAAACGAACTTTTCAAGGGTCGTATTGACGCAATCAAATGTCGCCGTTTTGGCAAACACTTCTTTGATCCCAAGGAGGTGGATGCTTTTTTCCTATGCGGTCCGGAAGAAATGGTTTTTGAGGTAAAAGACACACTCGCTGAAATCGGAGCGAACCCCAAAAGTGTTCATTTTGAGTTGTTTACCACTGTTGGCATAAAAACCAAAGCCGCCTCGACCAGCAAACCCAGAGAAGCTTTCGAAGCTTCTATCACGGTCATACAAGACGGTGCTCAGTTCGATTTTGATCTTCCTTCAGATGGGTCTACGCTTCTCGACGCAGCCATGCGCGCCGGGGCCGACCTGCCATTTTCCTGCAAGGGGGGCGTATGCAGCACCTGCAAAGCGCGCATTCTGGAGGGCAAAGTGGAAATGGATGTCAATTACGGTCTTGAGCCAGACGAAGTGGAATTGGGCTATGTCCTGACCTGCCAATCGCACCCGATTACGAAGCGGGTAGTGGTGAGCTTTGATGCGTAAGCGTGGGGATATATCTAAGTGTTGAAGGTTTTTGATTGACGATTAATAGATTACATGATTGTTGATTTTTGATGTGAGGGACGATGTAATTATGGGCGAAGTGTGGTACATCGGCCATCGCAAATCTTACATGCCATCAAAAATCAACAATCATGTAATCTATTAATCGTCAATCAAAAAGATTCACAAACAGTCCGCCTCGATGGTAGTATTCACCCCATCAATATAGGTATTGCAGACCAGAAAATTTCCGTACCCTTCATAAAGCGATGACGCTCCGCTCGCGCTGATCCGATAATACAAACGGTAGTATTTCCCAGACTCAAACTTGTTGGGGTCAATGTGTAGGGCAAGTCCGCCGCCCGTATTGGTTCGAATGGCCAATTGATGCACCACATTGAGCGACTCATCCACTATAGCGAGTTTTAATTTTACTGGTTGATCCGGGAGCGCCCCGATTAAATACAGGTGCAATACAGCATCAATCTTCACAGGACAAGGCGCTACAGCCAGTTGCGTGATTGTGCCAACTTCCGTGCCGTTCAGACTGACCGTATCGCTAAAATCCAATAAAGCCTGTTCAGTGCCGCTCAGGGTAATTTTTCCCCAGTCATTGGAACTGGTGCAACTCCCGTGCAACCCTAAGCTCTGGCCCTGATCGTCGAACAATTTGATACAGGAAAAATCCTGCTCTTGCGGGGTTACGGGGTCTTTTTTGGGGTCGCAGCTCAGGTTGAAAAAAAGCAGTGCCGCGAAACCTAGTAGCATTGTTGTGCGCATGGTATAGGTAGTTTTGTGAAAGACAAAATTAACTACTTAAACCAAGACGAATAAAAAACATAGTTGTTCGCAATACGCTCGATCTGGCCTTTGAACAACTCGGGTGTGAGCTCTTTCACCCGTCTGGCCGGGACTCCCGCGTACACGCCCCCTGCATAGCAAACCGTGTTTTCCAGTACCACCGCCCCTGCCGCAATGAGGCAGTTATCTTCCACGACAGCCTGATCCATGATAATGGCTCCCATGCCCACCAGCACATTATCGTGCAGCGTACAGCCGTGTACCAGCGCCCGGTGGCCAATGCTGACGTTGTTGCCAATGGTGGTGCCGCATTTCTGGTAGGTACCGTGCAGGATGGCTCCGTCCTGAATATTGACTTTGTTGCCGATTCGGATAAAGTTAACGTCGCCGCGAACAACGGCCTGGAACCAGACCGAGCATTCGTCGCCCATCGTTACGTCTCCGATGATGGTGGCGTTTTCGGCGAGGAAACAGTTGGCGCCGAATTGGGGCGTGAATTCGCGACAAGGAAGAATGAGAGCCATGAGCTTAGATATTGGATATTAGGATATTAGACATTGGACTTTGGGCCTAGAATTTTGGATAATGGAATAACGAGCATCACCGCTAAAAACGCCCCGGCTGCATTGGCCAGCATATCATCGAATTCAAAAAACCTGTTGGGAAAAGACGTGCCTTGCACCCATTCCATCAGTGCGCCGTAAGCGGCTGCGAAACAAAATAGGAGGAACATTTCCATCCGAGATATAGCCTGATTTTTCGATTTCCAAACACCCCATGCCAAAAGCCAAACAAGCAGGGCATACGCTCCGGCATGCCCAAGTTTGTCGGCTGAAAACAATTGAAATTTGGGTACCTGGAGCTTGGAAGTAACGGACAAAAAAGTGATGATTCCAAGCCAAAGAATGCCCGGGAGAAAGGATTTTAAGGGCATTAGTTTTTCTTTTTGGAGGTGGTTTCGACTGGTTTTTTATCCTCCAGCACTCCATGTCGCTTCATTTTATAATAATGCACACCAGCGCCAAACACCCAGCCCTCTTTGCCGGATTGGGTGCGCACTTTTACCCAGTGGTCGGTCACTTTCTCGTAGCCGAGACTGATTTCCTGTGTCCAGTCGGTTTTTTTGTTGAGGAACGTAACTGGTTCATATAGTTTGAGTTCCGCAACGGTTTCGCCTTTCAGGCCGGGTTCTTTCCGCACTTTCAAACCATCAATGGTGACAAACAGGGTGGAGCCGCTTGTGCTGGGCGGCGGCGCAGCTGCAGGGGTTTCGGTGGAAAGCGAAGGGCGTCTGGGCGCTACGCCTGGTCGAGGGGCGGGTACAGCGGTTGGCGCCGATTGTGTCACAGGCGGAACGGCGGGGTTTTCTTCGATTTGGTTCGATGGTGTTTTCGGTGCAGACTGTACCACTACCGTATCGCGCTTGACAGGGCGTTCTTCACTATCAGTATCTTCAACATTGCGATCCCGGCGAACGGAATCAGCACGACGTTCGGTACATTTGGACATAGCCCAAAAGGCCATAAAGGCCAGGAATGCCAGAAGGATGAGTATTTCTGCTTTGGGAAGTTTCATGGATAGTGGATTTGTTTATCTGGGGATTTGGTTATTTGAAGGACTCGGGTGCAAAATTGGCCTTTTCAATTGAAACCCAATCTGAATTTCATCGAAAAAACGAATCGCCAAACGATCATAGAGACGAATGAAGTGTGGGACGCGACATTACACTCCTAAAAGCGACCAGGCAATTATTAAAAATGTATCAGTATGTCGCTTTTCCGATAGTCCGTACTTATTTAACGCACTGGATTTATTTACTCAAGCCCCTACCTTCACCCCTCTAATGCTGTGCAAAAACCTCATTTTCACTTTCTTTTTTCTGTCAACGCAAGTCCTGACTGCCCAGCAACCCTTCTCCAAAAACTATCAGACCAGCGAAGGCCTGCCCTCCAACTACATCTATTCCGTTTTTCAGGACAGCAAAGGCTATATCTGGGCCAGCTCGGACGTGGGTGTGAGTCGTTTTGACGGACAATCCTTTGTTCATTACAACACTTCCCACGGTATGCCCGACAATGAGGTTTTCAACCTTTGCGAAGACCATGCGGGGCGAATATGGTTTGCTACGCTCAACGGCAAAACTGGTTTTTTTCATAATGGTACACTATACAATGAAAACAATCTGCCATTCCTGAAACGCTGCGACCTCAAAGGCCTGGTAATCAAACTATTTCAACAACAAGATGGCCGCATGGTCTATTGCGGAGGGTTTAAAACCATCCTGATTGATATGGAGCGCATGGAGATAGAAGAGCGCACAACAGAAAATGGCGTGGTAGTAGCCTGGGAAAACCCCGAAAATTCAATCGGTGGAGGCGGGCGGAATTTTGGCCTGATAAAACCGGAAGGTTATAGCGTGATTGCGACCATGCCCACGCTCATGCAAACTATTCAGGCCATCACCTCAGGCGATACGCTCATCATCACTTCCGATAGAAGCCTTTATTTTTTGGACCGGGTTTCCGGCCGGGTATTGCACGTTTTCACAGCCCTGGAAGAAGGGAATCAATACATTTTCATCAAAAAAATCGGTAATAAACTCTGGACAGGCACTCGCAACGGAGCCATCGTATTTGATTATCAATCCTTGAAAAAAGAAAAAACATATCTGTCTGGCCGCTCCGTTTCTTCAATTATGAAAGACCGGGAAGACGGACTCTGGTTTTCAACTTTTGAGGAGGGGCTGTTTTATGTCCCAGACCCTGATATTGTTCAGTATTCCTTGGAAGATGGACTGGTGCACAAACGGATAATTTGCCTCAGCAGGGATCCTCAAAACCGACTATGGATTGGATCGGAAGGCAGTGCATATGCTGTTTTTGAGGACAACAGAATTCAATCCAAAGTCATTTTCCAAAAAAACGTCACCAATAAAAACATCAGAAACATTCGCCATTTAGAAGATGGCACCACGCTGGTCATTGGGAAAGCGGGGACGCTGGTCATTCGCAACGGAGTCGAAAAATTGTTGGTGCATCGAGCCTCCGATATCAATATAGACTATAACGGCGACTATTGGGCCGGGTTGAACGGGCTATTTGAAATCCCTCAAAAACTGGCCCAGAAAAAAATGCTGCCCGCCGGGACGGTATCCAATATTTTGGATTCAAACCCCTTATACGGAATGCCCAAGATTACCAGGTTTAAAGGCTATAAGGTTGAAAAAATTGAATTCGACGAGCGCAATCTGGTCTGGGTTGGTACACACAACGGTTTGTTTGTCATGGAACCTGGCAGCACAGAAAAAAGGGTGCTGGCTCACAGCATAAAGGACATGGATTTTGACAAGATGAACCAAAAACTGTGGGTATTGAGCGAATCGAAGGGATTGTTTGTGATCCAGCAAGGTCGGGTAACGGACAGCATATCCATCAGCAACCAATTCGGTGCGGTGATCTGCCGGGACCTTTGCCGCGATGCGGAAAACAAGATTTGGATCGGCTCGGCCAGCGGGCTGTTTCGGGTCCAGGGGGAGCCAGGCAAATTGCAATTGACCAATTTCTGGGGTGTACTTGGCTTAGGTTGGGACAAGATCAATGCCGTGGAAGTCATTGGAAATCAAGTGTATATTGGCAAAGATGATGGACTGCTTGCTTTACCCAAAAGCATTCTTCTGCAATCGCCGCCCTCCCCGCCAGCCTTGATAAAATCCGTGCGCATTAATAACAAACCCCAAGCCCTTGATGAAGATAATACCTTGATTATGAACTATGCGCAGGGTTCTTTGAGCATTGAATTCGAAGGGCTTTCTTATCGTGAGCCGCAGTATATACGCTATCGTTACCGGCTTCAGGGATTGGATACAATGTGGCGTGAAACGACCAATGAAGCGATCGAATTCGCCAGCCTCCGACCAGGGAATTACACCTTTGAAGTACGCACAGTGAACGGCGCAGGAGAGGTCTGCGCTGAAGCGGCCACAGTTCAAATTCAGGTACAACCTCCTTTTTGGATGCAAACCTGGTTCTTCATTTTATTGGGCAGCCTGCTCCTGGCGCTTGTGGCGGGTTACATAAAATGGCGGGAGAACCGGCTTCGCCAGGGCTACGAGGTGGAACGGACCTTGATGGAAACCAGTCGCGAAAAGGCCGAGCTGCAAAAGAAAAACGCCGACCTGAAAATGCTGGCCCTCCGTCTGCAAATGAACCCGCACTTTATTTTCAATGCCCTGAATACCATAAAAGGATATTACGGGCAGGAAAGAGTGGTGGAGGCCAATGCGTTTATTGGTAAATTCGCCCGGCTTTTGAGGATGAATCTGGATTATTCTGACGTCCTTATTCCCTTGGATCAGGAAATGGAATTGCTGCGAATTTACCTGCAGTTGTCGCAAATCAGGTACCCGGACAAGTTCAAGTTCCAAATTGAAGCCTCTCCACTGCTAAATCCAATGGAAATTTTGATCCCATCCATGTTGTTACAACCCTTTGTGGAAAATGCCGTGATTCACGGCGTAGCGCCCAAAAAAGGGGCTGGAAATATATCGGTTGACTTCCAACTTTCTGGCATCGAAATCATCGCCACCATACGCGACACGGGCGTGGGCCGGGCCGCTTCCGCACAATTGAAATTGCGCGACCCGCACAAACCCCTGGCTACCCAAATCACCATGGAACGTCTGCAACTGCTTCGCAACAAAACGAACGAAACTCCGGCCTTGCAAATTCACGATCTGTACGAACATGACAAGCCTACCGGGACAGAGGTTGTGCTACATATCCCTTTTCAAAGCAATCAACCGAACCATGATTAACGCCATCATCATTGACGACGAACCGGCAGCAAGAGCGTCCCTGGCTCTGGAGATAAATCTGCATTGTCCACAAATCACGGTGGTGGCGGAGGCCAGTTCAGTGGCAGAAGGCGTTGAGGTGGTTGGCAGTCATCCTCATGCAAGTTTGTTGTTTCTGGATATCCAACTAACAGATGGCTCGGGTTTTGACTTGTTGCAGAAAATCAATTTCGAGGACCTGAAGATTATTTTTACCACTGCGTACAGCGAATACGCCTTGCGTGCCATCAAATTCGCGCCCCTGGATTATTTGCTTAAACCCATTGATGCCCAGGAATTACAAGCCGCAGTAGAAAAAGCCACTCGTGGCCGTCAGACGGAAATGCAGGAGCAGGTTCGGCGCTTTATGCAGCAAATGAGCGGTGGCACTACTGCCAATGCGCGAATCGCCCTGGCCACTGCCGATGGCATCCATTTGCATTATGTAAAAAACATTGTCCGCTGCGCATCGGATGGCAACTACACCACGGTACACTTTGACGACCAACGTAAATTGCTGGTGGCTAAAACCCTCAAAGACTTGGAAACGCTGTTTTCACCTTATCATTTTGAGCGAATTCACAAATCGCATCTGATTAATGTGGACCACCTGCGGCGCTATTACAATCGTTTTTCCGGAGAAGTGGAAATGAGCGATGGGGCGGTTTTGCCTGTAGCGCAGCGGAAGAAGACGCAGCTTTTGGAATTGTTGGGGAAGGTGAACGTATAGTAATTTAAACCGCAAAATGTAAAACAGGAGAACCGCAAAATTTAAAACTAAGAGGGGTTTGGTTTCGGGAATAGAAGAGTTTTGGATTTCTTCGGATCAGGGTGTGCGGTTTTGCATTTTGCGGTTCTCCTGTTTTACATTTTACGGTTTAACATTCCCCCAGACTAAGGCATCCCCATCGTTCGCTCAAGCGACCCTTGCGTTGGTCACGCCAGCCTTTGAAGCGCCGCATGGGTCATTACTTTTGTCGCGCCCTCCCACGGATACCTCAAAGCTCCCAACAGCCCTTTCGATTGTATTTAACCTGTAAGTACACAGGCAGTCATGGCGACCGAATCGCTATGGTCAGGTCATCCTTTTTTCACCGATTTAAACACCTTTTTTATGTCTCCGATTTTTAAAAAATCAACCCTTTTTCTGCTCACAATTCTATGCTCGCTTAGTCTTTCCGCACAAATAGGCAATCTCAACAAAGCCAAGGATTTGCTGAAGGACAAAAAAGATAAACCCGCGACAGAAAAACCAATTGAAAAGCCCGCTAAATCCGAACAGCAAAAAACAACACCTGCTTCCGAAAAACCGGCGCCGGAGTCAGCTGATTCTCGCAGCCCAAAACTAACACCTGAGAAATCTATTGGAAGCACACGAGAGCCCGCTCAAGCGAATAGGGCAAAACCTGGCGCAGATGAAAAGTACAAGGCATCTGAAGTTGATTTGGATTTTGAATCCGAGCCGTTTGCCCCTTCTATCGCTTGGGCGAGCCTCCTGTCGGGAGGAAGTTGGTATTTCAACATTACCAATGGACAGATGAAACTGAACAATATTCAGGTATCATTTCTGCCCAAAAAGGCCAAGGATGGTACCCCGGTTCGTTATGAGAGTTATTCCAACAAAACCCCATTGCTTCGGATGGAAGTTTGGGATACTAAAGCAAATGTCCTCAAAGAAACCATGCATTATGAGGCCAAACTAGCTACGGCGCCTTTTTACGACATGGAAGTGCTGGAAGGGTATGACTATAAATCCTACGCCACGCTGACAGAAGGTAGTTATGAGCTTCGGTTTTGGGCGGGTACCAAGCATTTTCACACCTTCCCTTTCCAGGTAGAAAAGCAGAACAACCCGGACCCGTATGCTCCTGTACATGATTTCTATTTCCTCAAAGGTCCCTGGCAAGACTGGGGGCGGGTGGAATTTGGTCCCGACGGGCATTTCATTTTCAATTTTTACCTAACGCACCAAACTACTACCATCGTAAACCAAGCGCAATGGGATGGAAAAAGAGAATACAAATACCTGGTAAAACTATACAGAGACGGTAAAATGGTGGCCGCGCACAGCATCCCAAATTCTGGAAACGGCTTTGAAGAAGGGGATATCCAAACCCATAATGGAAAATGGGAAAGATCCGATTGCACTTTCCACAAATTCCCTGTGGCCAAACCCGGTTCGAGAGACTTTTTTATGAAAGCCGACATGAAAGACGGAAACTACACCGTGGAACTTTGGCTAAAAAGCCTGGATGGTGTGGAGGCTACGCACAAATACGGTTTTGTGGTCAAAAACAGCCTGATTGTACCGCCTGTTCAAGCAGATCGCGCACTGAATACCAATCCTTTACAATTTTTGGAGCAGGGGCCTGGCCGGTTTTATGTGAAGAAAATTTGATGCTTTTGATTTCGGTGGAGACCTATGGTATGTACACATCTTTTTTTGACTGTTGACCGATATGTTTTTTGACAGGATTAACAGGATGTACAGGATAGGTCGGCATCGCCGACTTGCTCCGATCATTGATTTGGGGCGATTGTCTCTTAACTAAATTCATACTTCGGAGTCGGCGAAGCCGACCTATCCTGTACATCCTGTTAATCCTGTCAAAAAAATTGTCACGACGCTCACTATGGTATTTTATGAAACTTGTATACATACCATAGGTCTCCATGACCCATATGACCAACCTATTCCCCCCGATTTTTTCACCGATTTTTTAACACTTTATGAATCAATTTATTAAAGCATTCCTCTTTTGTGGAATTGCAATTTTTACTCAAACACAAGTATCCGCTCAAGACTGCGGAACCAACCCTACTCCAGCACAAATCGAATACCTCACGCAAACCAGGGAAGCCCGCCAGGCATTCGATATAACACAAGTGGCTGATGACCGTTACGGTGCTTCCATACATTGGGTGCCGGTTCAATTTCAGGAGTGTATCCCCTATTCCACTTCTCCAAAAGGCCTGCGCGAAGCAAACATCAGCGAATGGATGGGCGAACTCAATGCCCTTTTCCTGCCTTACCGAATTCAGTTTTACGAATGCAGTTCGTTCACAACTTTTGTTAACACCCCGTTGCATTATTTTGACATTACGGAAGAGCCGCAACTAAGCGCGTATGATGTTCCAAACGTAATCAATGTCTATGCCTTTGGCACCGTCACTGCCAATGGATCCTCTTTGGGAGGCTATTCCTACCTTCCGCCCAGTGCAGATCGAATTATTTTGTCTAAAGCCGGTGCTAATCTGTTCGACAGCAAGGTGTTTATCCATGAGATGGGGCATTACATGGGCTTATATCACACCCACGGCAAAACCAACCTCGGCACTACCGATGAATTGGTGAACGGCACGAATTGCCTAAGCGCCGGCGATGATGTATGTGATACGCCTGCTGACCCAAACTTGTACACTACCAGCACTTCCAATTGCACCTATTTCGGCATTGCACTGGACTTAAACAACCAGGCCTATTTGCCGGATGTCGGAAACCATATGTCCTACGCGCAGAAACAATGCCGCAACCATTTCACCGTTGGTCAAATGAACCGTATGGCCTATACGGCCATTACAGATCGGAATTACCTGGTAGGCTGTGCGCATCCTTCAGGGTGTGACAATCCAATTACCCAACTGCCAGTGGTATTTGACTTTGAAAACGGCCTTGACGGATGGATCAACAAGGAATATGAAGGTTTTGGGGATTTTGTCGACATTGTCCATGGCACGGGTGCTGTTGCACCCAATACTACGGGGCCGGAGCAAGCATTTTCGGGCAATGGCTATGCACACTTTGATGCGCTCAATAGTGGTCAATATGGCGGCTCGGCAGTATTTATCAGTCCCTGTATTGATTTGAGGGGACAAGATTCTCCGAAGGTAACTTTCCGCTATCACGCTTATGGTACAGAGGTGGGTGAAGTAGGTGCACAAGTCAGCTTGGATGGCGGACATACGTTTCAAGGCCCACCGCCAAACAATGCGCTCTTTTACGTCGCAGGCGATCAAGGAAATGGATGGCAAACTGTCACTTGTGATCTGAGCGCGTACAAAACAGCCGCAGCCCTGCAAATTCGTCTGATAGTGACCGGTGCGCAATTGGGCGACGTTGCTTTTGATAGTATTGCAGTATACAATGACCCCGGAAGTGCTTGCAACCTCTCCCTGACTTCTGAATTCCTGGACATTTCCTGTCACGGCAATGCCGATGGTCAAATCCTTTTGACACCTTTTGGGAATTTCGTTGCTCCAGTAACTTATGCCTGGTCAAACGGCGCTACTTCCAACTATATCACGGGACTGACACCAGGCCTCTACACCGTTACAGCCACGTCTGCCAATGGGTGTTCCGTGATTGCAACACTTCCTTCATACAGCCCTAATTTGCTGTATGCCACCACGGGGCAAACCAATGTCCTGGTTTATGGAGAATCCACCGGAGCGGCTACTGCACAGGCAATGGGCGGGCGCTATCCGTACAATTATCTATGGTCAAATGGCGCCACCACCGCTTCAGTCACCAATCTTGCAGCTGGCATGTACACTGTAACCATCACAGATCTAAACACTTGTAGCACCACCAAAACGGTGAGCATCACACAGCCCACGATCACTTGTACTGCTTACCAAACGGCGTTTCCTTGGGCTAGTAGTGTGGACTTAAACCTGGGTATTTTTGAACAGGTAACCGGAATAGACAACTTCAACTGGACCCGCCAATCGGGCGCTACGCCAAGCTCCCAAACCGGGCCAAACGCTGCCTATCACGGTACCCATTATTGGTACACCAAAGCATCGGGTAATAACTCCCCAAACAAAACCGCGATGCTAAAAACAAGCAAATGTCTAACGCTTACCCCTATGTCAAATCCCGTTTTTGAATTTTACTACCACATGTATGGCAACCAAACTGGTTCGCTTGCAGTAGAAATCAGCCTTGACAATGAACTTAACTGGGTAACGGTTTGGACCCTGGCAGGCAACCAAGGCAATCAATGGACCAAGGCGATCATTGACCTTTTGCCCTTCAAAACCGATCATACCAAAATCAGAATCAAGGGTACTACTGGCCCGGGTTCCCGTGGCGATATGGCCATTGATGCCTTGTATATCGGGGAAGTCGGAAACAATCAATATTTGCCGGAAGAAGCAGAAGTTTTGCAAATACCTGGCATGACGGTGTACCCCAATCCTTCCAAGGGTCTTTTTGAACTTCGGATGGACGAGGGTTTGGTCTGCGATCGGGCAGAAATATTCAACGCAGCAGGGCAATTGATTTGGGAGGAAAGCACGAGTTCTTCGCTGCTCAATTTTGATCTTTCGGAGCAGATTTCAGGGTGTTATTACCTTCGGGTACAATCGGGTGATAAAGTGCAGGTTTTGAAATTGATGCTGGTACGTTGAATTTTAACGACATCCTTTCAAATAACTTCTAATAAAGAGCCGCCTCCCGATTTGTCAGGAGGCGGCTCAATTATTTTCCGGAATGCGTATTTCACAAACTATTTATCAATCTTCCCGACTCCCGTCGTCAGCCATACGCACCATTTTTGGAGAAAACCTGGCAACGACTTCCACCAATTCCGTTTGCGCTGCCATCACCTGATGGATGTCCTTGTACGCCATTGGCGCTTCATCCAGTCCCCCTCCGATCAAGGATACGCCCACGTCTTGCAGGATGTTCCGAAGATCGGCTTTGCTCACGTTTTTAATGGCCTGGGTACGGCTCATCTGACGACCTGCGCCATGGGAAGCCGAGTTTATCGCCGAGACCTCACCCTTGCCACGAACCAGAAATCCCGGGGCGGTCATCGAGCCCGGGATTATTCCCATCACGCCTTCACCTGCCGGGGTCGCGCCTTTGCGGTGTACAATCACTTCCTCACCGTTCAGCATTTCCTTCCAGGCAAAATTGTGGTGGTTTTCCACTTTGGCCAGCACGGTCGCGCCGATGGCTTTGGTCAGTTTGCGGTGGATCACTTCGTGACAGGCTGATGCGTAATCGCCCGCAAGGTTCATTGCAAGCCAGTACTCCTGTCCGGCCTCGCTGTTCAAATCCAGATAGGCAAGGTTGGCTGCATAAGCAGGCAGTTTGCATTGTTCTTTGGCAATGCGGGTGTAGTGCCCTGCCAGCGTTGCGCCCAATCCGCGGGAACCAGAGTGCGTCAACAAAGCGAGATAACGGCCTTTTTCAATGTTCAGCGCTACATCTTTTTCGGCAAAATCAATAATGCCCCATTCCACAAAGTGATTGCCACCGCCTGACGAACCCAATTGCGTAAAAGCCTTGTCTTGAAGGCTGCGCAGCAAAGCATTCATCTCAAACTCCTTGCGGTCCAGCACATTATGGTAAGCTCGGTCTTTCCCTTTGAATCCGATACCTGCACCAAATGCCGTGTAGGCAATCAGTTCGCGCTTGTAAAAAGAACGGTTGTCAAAAAAATGTTTTTCTGGAATATCGAATACCGACAAGGCCATTCGACAACCAATGTCCACGCCCACGCCATAAGGGATGATGGCGTTTTTTGTAGCCAACACGCCACCAATCGGCAAGCCATAACCTTGATGCGCATCGGGCATCAGGGCGCCAGCCACCGTCACGGGCAGGCGCATGGCGATATTCATTTGGTTCAGCGCGCCTTCTTCAATCCCGTCTTTTCCGAATATGGTGTAAGCGTCGGCCTCTTCCTTCAATTCGATGGTAGATTTCGCGGCGGCCTCTTGTTTGGCTTCCATGATGGCTTTGGCCAAAGGCGCCAGGGTGGCATCTTTGAGGTATGCTTCCGGGTTTTTGCGCACCCGGTTCAAGGTGGTCAGCGTTTTTTGTTTGTTGACTTCTGCGAAACTTGCGTTGGCGATTTCAAGGGTAATGCCGAGGATTTTGCCTTCGGAGAATCCGAGGAAGAGCAAGTCTTTTCCTTTGAACTGGATTTTTTCTTTGGTTGATTTTTTTACCATAATGTCGCCGCTATGCGGCTTTGCGAATACAGTGTGCTTATGCAAATTCACCTTAGATGAAGGGTGATTTGTAAACAGGTGACCTAAACCATGAAAATTGGGTTTGAGTTCCGAGGCGCGACATACTGCCTACTGCCTACTGCCTACTGCCTACTGCTACTGCCTACTGCCCATTGATCGCTCTCATCCGCCCCAACAAATCCACCGCCCGTTGATTCTGCGGCGCAATACTCACCGATTTTTCCGCGTCAGCAAGTCCACCCGGTCGGTTTCCATTATTAAACTTCGACACTGCGCGCTCGAGATAAGCATCCGAATAACGCTGCCTTTCTTCCACTATTTTGAGCGTTTGTGGTGATTTTTCCATCGTTCCAATCACCTCGGTCAAAACCTGTTCCGCCTCGGTGTACCGCTTCAGGTTATTAAACACAGTACCCCGCATTTGCTTGAATTGCAATGATTTGTGTGGAGCCAATGTGGCCGCTGTATCAAGATCAGCAAGGGCGCGTTCTGGATAAACCACGAGCGCGGTCAAGGCTCGGTTGAAATAAGTGTCGGCGTTGTTCGGGTTTAGCGCGATGGATTGGGCATAAAGCGAAAAGGCCCGGTCCTGGAAGGCGCGTTGTGCCGAAGCATCCTTTGCGGCACTGGCTTTGATGGCGATGCAGTTCGCCAAGGCGCTGTACACATTCGGACGGGTGCAGCCGTCTTTCACGGCGCGTTCAAGCATTTGTTCTGCTTCTGGCACGCGGTTTACCTTGCCGTACCAATTGGCCAAAGATTCAAGCGCCTGGTCTTCAGCGGGATAGTAACGAAGTACTTGTTGCCAAAGGGTCTCGGAGTTTTTCCAGGTTTTGGTTTGGGCGCGGCTCAGCCAAAGACACCATAGCGCGAACAGGCCAATGATTGCCCACCAGATATTCCGCAAGGCTGGTTTGTTCTTTAAAACGTAAACTTCTGCTGCGTATGTCAGCATGAAGAAAACGCCCGCAGAAGGCAGGTAAAAATAGCGGTCAGCCATGATGACCACGCCCACCGACACGAATTGCAAGACCAGGATCACGGTGGCAAAAATCCATCCGAATCCAAAGGCAAATAACTTCGTGCGACGAGCACTCCAAACAGCCAAAGCCAAAGAAGCCAGCATAAAAATCGCGCCACCAATATAGACTCCTCCCTGCAATTCCACTTCCGTTGGATAAGGGTAAAACGTACACAGGTCAAGCGGCAGAAATGTTTTCACGAAATACATCATGTAGCCGTAGCCTGCGAAAAGGATTTTTTTGTCGAGTCCGAATACTGTTGAAAGTGCTTTTGTTTTTTCCGTTGAAAGCGTCAATAATCCATGAAAATCACCGCCTCGTTGCACATCCAACGCGATGAGGCCAAAGAGCAGTGAGAGCGCAAACAAGGGGATTTTTTCCACGATCCAATTAACTCCAAATTTCCTTCCGTGCCAGTAATCCATTAGCAGGCAAACCAAGGGGAACACTACCGCCACCCCTTTGGAAAGGCAGGATAAAAGCATGAAAATCAATGCGATCCAAAGTTTTGTGCTGCGCTGCGTTTCGAGATACCGCCAGTAGGAAATACAACCCGCAAGGAAGAAAAAAACGTACAGCACATCCTTGCGCTCCGATACCCATACCACCGATTCCGCCCGCAAGGGGTGGATGGCGAAAAGCAACGCCGTCAGCAATGCAACTGAGCGGTATTGCCGTCCTGTGAGGAGCCAAACGAGCCAGCACAACAGCCCCGCATTGAGCCAGTGTATCAACACATTGGTCACGATGAACGACTTTGCGCCTGCACCGAAAATTGCCGAATTCAGCCATAATGACCACATGGTGAGCGGGTGGTAATTCAGCGATACGACCTGCGTGCCAAAAGCTTTGAAATTTGCCGCAGTGGCATTCAGGATTTGGGGGTTTTCGTATACGTATACATGGTCGTCCCAGGAAACGAACTCGTGGCTGAAGGCACCGCTGAAGGCAGCTAAAACTGCCAGGAGCAGCCCGCCAAGGGCCAGCAGGAACCAGTTTTGGAGATGGAAAGGTTCGGTGGAAGTCTTGGTGCGGCCCGCCTTCGCCGAGGCTACGGCGGGTGAAGCGGGTGAAGTGGGTTTTGCTTTTTTCTTTGACATGGCTGTTCGTTCTTGGCTCTGCAAATTTAGTGCATCATTTTATGTTGAAGGACTGAATCTGTTGCGCTGCTTGCAAAGTCAAATAAAAGCCATTTTAAATAGACAGAAATTCAAAACATTTTTGCGATAAATTAAAAACAAATTGTAGTTTTGTAGAAAGAAATTCAAACAACCATGAAAAAAGAACTTATTGACGAACTCTTCCTCAAATTCGAGCAGGCCTGCTACCTCATCGAAAACACGGAATGTTGGAGCGCGCGAGAACTCCAAGTCATTCTCGGTTACGCCAAATGGGATAACTTTCTCAACGCCATCGAAAAGGCTAAAAACGCCTGCTCAGGAGCTGGTGAGAAAGTTGAACACCATTTTGCTGACGTCGGGAAAATGGTCGAGCTTGGCAGCGGATCGCAACGCCGGATCGAAGACATGGCACTCACCCGTTATGCCTGCTACCTCATCGCCCAAAACGGTGACCCGACTAAAAAGCCCGAAATCGCCTTTGCGCAAACCTATTTTGCCGTACAGACCCGCCGGCAGGAGCTTATTGAGCAACGTTTGCTCGACCTTGATCGCGTGATTGCCAGGGACAAACTCTCTAAAACCGAAAGTAAACTCTCCGGTGTAATTTACGAACGCGGCGTGGATGAACAAGGCTTTGGTATCATTCGTTCTGAAGGTGACAAGGCTTTGTTTGGTGGGCGCAGCACTCAAGACATGAAGCATAAACTCGCAGTGCCAGACGGGCGTCCGCTTGCTGATTTCCTGCCCACGCTCACCATCAAGGCCAAAGACTTCGCTGCTGAGCTCACGCATCACAATGTGGTAGACAAGGACCTGCACGGCCAACCCGCCATCCAGCGAGAACATGTGGACAACAACCTTGCTGTGCGTGAAATTCTACAGGAGCGCGGCGTAAAACCTGAAAACCTACCGCCTGCGGAGGATGTTAAAAAAGTGGAACGTAGATTAAAAGCGGCTGATAAGAAGGTGTTGCGGAAGCCGGATAAGATTAAAACACGATTGACTTAAGTGGAGCAAGTCTACATGAGTCACCCTGAAAATTCAGAATGACTCATGTTAACTTCGATTTGTATTTCCCCTTTCTACACTACCTTAAACTTGCTCCCCCGCACATCTACCACATCTCTGCCGTTGGACATGATCGCCTTGGCGCTCCGGAACTCGAATTCGTCGCCTTTTACCAGGCTTTTTAGTTTGCTGCGCATTTCAGCGGTCAGTTGGCTGGAGCTGGTTGCCAGGGTGCTCGTTTTGCCAGCTTTCGTGACATGCAGTGTGAATCCTGTAATCCGGGCGCCTTTGTCACAGCCATCTACCTTTAATTCGGTTTGGTTGCTGATTTCCTGTTTGGTAAGCTCGCCCCCTGTTTTGCCGGCGAATATTACCCAGGCTCCACCGATGGGAGGTGATGCTTTGTCGTCCCGGGTTGTGGAAAGCGCTTCGACCGGAACTGGCTGTGTGACAAAGGAACTGGCCAGCAACAGCATGGCGGTGAAAGAGAAGAGATGCATTACTTTGTTTTTCATGACTAAAAAGTTTTGGTGAACAAATTTTGTACAAACCTATTCGCACTTTTAGCCTGAAATTTGGAAAGTATAACAACTGCCGGGCAGGGTAGAGCAACAACTGTTTTTCAATGTGAAGGGTGTAAACATGCCGTTGATCTACTGGAAACTGTTGATGCTATACTTTTAGGGAGGGAGAAGGCAGCGTGTTTTTACTTTGATGTACGTTTTTTAATCGTCAATCAAAACCATTTTATATTGAAATTGCAAATAAGAACTATATCTACCCACCTGTTATTCTGGCTTCTGTACGTCGTTTCGGAGTACTTCGCCAATCTGATGCACCTGCGCACAGGAGAAAATCTGCGTTTCTTCCGCTCAACGCTTTTGTCGCTGCCGGTATTGATGATTTCGACCTATTTCATTGCTTTTTATGCCGTGCCGCGATTTTTGAAAACCGAACGATGGGGGCTTTTCATTTTTACTTCGATTGTGGTGGCCATTTTTGTTTTTTACGGACGGGTAAAATGGCTGGAATTACTCAATTATTTCCAAGGTTATTCAGGCAAAGTACCGGTTACCAAGGTATTGTCCAATGTAATCCGCGATTATGCCATCATTGCACTGGCTGTTTGTATTTATATCATAGGAGATTACCGGAGGGAACGAAAAGCGAATCTTGAACTGGTGAAATCGAAAGCAGAAGCAGAAATCAAGTTGCTCAAAGGCCAGCTGCATCCGCATTTTTTGTTCAATTCTCTGAACAACCTGTATAGCCTCGCACTAATCAAATCAGACCTTACTGCCGATAGTATTTTAAAACTTACTGAACTGTTGGATTACCTGGTTTATCGGGCCAATATGGATAAAGTACCACTATCCAAAGAAGTGCAACTTTTGAATAATTACATAGGGCTTGAGCAATTGCGGTATGGAGATCATTTGCGTATTGAAACCGACATTGTGGTACAAAATGACGCCCTGAAAGTGGCGCCGCTCCTGTTGCTGCCTTTTGCGGAAAACTGTTTCAAACACGGTGGCCCGGATAAGGATGGCTTGTTCCGAGTGGAAATTCAGCTGTATGCCGACGATGAGAAATTGGTTTTTCAAATTAGCAACACCAAAAAAAACGGCCAGGAGCGCAACAAGCATACCGGGGGACTTGGCCTGCAAAACATACAGCAGCGCTTGTCCCTGCTATACCCGAGCCGGCATGAATTGAACATTGATAATCAGCCAAATACCTACAAGGTGCGGCTTGAAATTAAGATCCGCGATGAAAAAAATTAAGTGTTTCATCGTTGACGATGAGCCACTGGCCATCAAAGTCATCGAACAGCATTTGTCAAAGTTGAGTGCCTTCGAGGTTTGTGGCAAATCCACCAACCCGGTGGAGGCGCTTGCGCAGATCAAAACGCTTCAACCAGCGCTGCTATTCATGGATATAGAAATGCCGGAGATTAATGGAATGGAACTCATCGGCACGCTTCAAAACAAACCCGCTGTCATCATTACCACGGCATACCGGGAATACGCCGTTGAGGGATTCGACCTGAATGTTCTGGATTATCTCGTGAAACCCATTCCGTTCGCCCGGTTTTTAAAAGCCATCGAAAAATATCTGGAGCAGCAGGTGCCGCCCGCCACGGTCCCGGTTGCTGACAATGATGCCTCCATTTTTGTCAAAGCCGATCGCAAAACGATCCGAATATTACTGGATGATATCCTTTTTGTAGAGGGCATAAAAGACTACTCGAGGATCGTATTGCCAACCCAAAAAATCATGACTAAAGTTTCCATTGGCAATTTTTTTAAAGAACTACCCACAGATCGCTTTATCCGGGTGCATAAATCCTTTATCGTGGCCAGAAATAAGATCACGGCCTTTACGGCCCTGGATGTTGAGGTAAATGGGGTGGAGATTCCAATAGGCAGGTTATACCGGGAGGATTTTTTCAAACAAGTTTATTGATCTGCCAAAAAAAGTTCGCCGCGCCAGAAACCCGGCGCGGCGAACCTAATAATATCTCAATATCCTAATATCTCAATTCTTCAGAAACACCAGCCCCCCGCCTTGCGCAGCGCTTCCGCCACCAGCCGCCGTTTAACTTTCACATTCACAGGCGGATACTTGGTAAATCTTTTAACCCCAAGTAAGAAGGTCTTAAGCAAGTCGCCTTCAGCGAAAGAGGCCAGCGCATCGGTCGCGTTTCTGGTCATTCGTGCCGTCGCGTCGTGCAGGAAAACCTGAAGCATGGCGTCGTACACTTCCTGTGGTTGTTCTTTTTTCATCCCCACCAGTTTTTGGACACGGAGCAGCATAGATTCAGCGGCGTAAAGATCAATGAACATATCGGCGCAGTTCATCAGCACTTCTTGTTCTTCCTTGAGGTTGAGTTTGCCGTCCATTTGCATTTTGGCTGCACCTCCGGCCACCATCAGGATGACTTTTTTGAAGTCCGAAACGGCTTTGATCTCCTGTGCATAATCGCCTTCGAGGCGTTCCATGGAGGGCATGGAAGTCAGTTCTTTTTGTACAGCCCAAGCCGGGCCAACAATGTCCAACTGGCCTTTGAGCGCCCGTTTGAAAAGTTGGTCCACCATCAGCATCCGGTTGATCTCGTTGGTGCCTTCGTAGATGCGGTTGATACGGCTGTCGCGGTAAGCTCTGGCAGCGGGATACTCTTCGCTGAAGCCGATGCCACCGTGGATTTGCACGTTCTCGTCTACGCAATAATCGGTTACTTCTGAGCCAAAAACTTTTAATATGGAACATTCGATGGCGTATTCCTCTGCGGATTCCAAAGTGGCCTGTCCGAATGATTTTCCTTCGGCAGATTCCTCGGCTTTTTTGTCCTGCATACACTGCGAAGTGCGGTAAGCGGCACTTTCGGCGGCAAAATTGCGGATAGCCATTTCGGCCAATTTGTATTGGATGGCGCCAAAATTGCCAATTGGCTGACCAAATTGTATGCGCTCGTTGGCATAACCTACTGCCATGTTGATTACTTCTTTGTTGCCGCCGATACACATCACGCCGAGTTTGAAGCGGCCGATGTTGAGTGCGTTGAAGGCAATGAGGTGTCCTTTGCCGATTTCGCCCAAAACATTTTCTGCAGGGACTTTTACGTTTTCAAAAAACACCTGTCGGGTGGAAGAACCTTTGATACCCAGTTTGTCTTCCTCTGCGCCCAACGTAATTCCAGTAGAATGTGCATCCACCACAAAGCCCGTGAATTTCTCTCCGCCCACCTTTGCAAAAACAATGAAAATGTCGGCAAAACCGGCGTTGGAAATCCACATTTTTTGCCCCGTTACGAGGTAGTGCGAACCATCTGCGCTGAGGTCGGCGCGGGTTTTTGCATTCAGCGCATCGGAGCCTGAACCTGGCTCTGTGAGGCAATAGGCTGCTTTCAGATCTCCGGTAATGAGCGCTGGCAGGTATTTCTGCTTTTGCGCTTCTGTGCCAAAATATAGAATCGGCAGCATCCCGATACCCGTGTGGGCAGCAAATGGTACGCTAAACGAACCCATTGGGCCAAAAACATCTGCGATGACGGTATTCGTGTTTGTATCCATCTCTGTGCCGCCGTAAATGGCTGGCATGTGGGCTCCGAGCAGACCAAGGTCTCCCATCTTTTTGAGCAAGGCCGGAGAAAGTCCCGGTTCTTGTTTTTCAATTTTTTGACGGTTGGGAGCAATCTCGTTGTTCAGGAAATCAACGGCCATTTGTTTGACCATGAGTTGCTCCTCATTCAGTTCTTCAGGGATAAAAACATCTTCCGGGTGACTGTCGCGGATGAGGAATTCGCCGCCCTTGAGTATCGTAGAGACTTCTGCTGCTGCTGACATAATGTGGTAGAAAGCGTTAAATTTACAGTGGGATGGTACGAAAACCGCGTTTAGCGAATTTTCGTTACAAAGGTATTTGTTTGCTCGATACTTCGGAGCAAAATTTTTCAACCTTTCACCACCATCAATTTTCCGCTTTGCATAAGACCGTTATTCAGGATACGAATAGTGTAAAATCCTGCTGCTAAATCATTGATTAAGACCATATTAGGTCCTTCAACTGGATTCTCCAGTTTGCGCACAGATTTCCCTTCCGAGTCATAAATCGTAACGGATTGTACCACGAATGGCAACTCAAGCGTAAATTGGTCAACAGCAGGATTGGGATAATACAGGGCATGGATGACTGGACCAGGTTGCTGCTGTGGATCTCCCGATGCCTCGGGATCGAAGCGGATCTCGGACTTGCCTTCACAAGTTTCAACACTGGTGTATTCGGTAATGAGGCGCACGAGTAAACTGTTGAGCGGCTCCACTTTGTATTCATCTGTGGTAGGCTCCAGGTGTTTCCCACCGATGCCCGAATGATCTGTAAGGAAAACATAGCTGCCGTTTGTTGCAAGTCCAAAGAATTTCATCAGGAACTCGGTGTCTTTCTGGATGCCGCTGGCAGCCACCGGCACGATGCGAATGCCCAGACGGGCGGCTTCGCGGATGCTTTTTTGAAGACTGGCATTGACTTCGGGTGTTTGGTGCGGACTGGCATCGAGTACCAGAAAACAAATCCGCGCTACGGCGTTTTCGCTCCATTTTTGACTAAAAACAGCTTCTTCAAGTGCGCTGTGTACCGCTTCGGGATAGTCGCCGCCGCCGCCGGCAAACTGTTTTTGGATAAACTCCACCGTTTTAGGAATATCAGACGAAAGTCCGCTGCTCTTGGTGATGTATTCGTCGCCTTTGTCGCGGTAGAATACCGTGCCCATCCGGTAGGAAAGTTCGGGATTGCGGCTTTTGGCGCGTCCGATCACGTCAAGCAATTCAGTTTTCAGGTATTCAATTTCGTCGCCCATGCTGCCGGTTGCATCTACAGCCCACACGATGTCCACGTTTTTTGGGGCACTGCATTCAGCCTTGATTTTCAAATGGTTGAAGCCACCGGCAGCGGGTATGAGTGTGGAAATCTCGTGTTTATTGCCATGCAGCCAAATTTCAGCGCGGAGCCTGGCGGTTTCTTTTTCAGGCGTGAAAAGAGCAGCCCAGAGTTCTGCTTTGCCCGTGTTGTCAGTGCGGGCTTCCCAGAGGAGCTTGCCATCAGATGATTTCAGCTGGGCTACAGCATCAGCGATAGGGAAATCGTTTTCGTTGGTCAATATTACGGTGTAGCGTTGGCGCGGGTAAAAGCCGTACATTTTCTGATAGGAGTCAGTTTCGCCATCGGCAAGGAGGTCTACCCAGTGGCGGTTCCAATTGTGGAGGTCGTTCCATTCGCCAGCGGTGAGGAGTCCGGCGCGCGGCGCAGGTTGGGCAGGAGTGCCACTGCTGGGCGTATCATGTTCTGAGAGAATGATTCTTTCTTCGTATGTCTCAGCATCAAAGGCGATTTCTACTTTTTTGTCCACACCATCCACGACTATAGACTCTGGGGCATCGCGACGGGCATCAGATTTTCTTTCTCTCGGGGCAGGTTTGGATGCGGCAGGATCGGCAGATTTGGCCACTGTTTTTCCTATAGTACTGGCAGGTTTTGCAGTCTTTTCAGATTTTGACCTTGTATCGGTGACACGCGCGGATGCGCTTGCAGGGGCAGCACCAAGCGCGCCAAATCCTTCCCCAGATTTCTTCATTTTCGCATTGGTCACTACCACTTCGTCAAGAGTTGCCCCGCTTTCGAGCAATACATCTAACAGATTGTCTTTGCCAGATTCCACTTTTACCTCCGCAATGCGTTGCGTAATAAAACCTGTGTAAGAAAATTCGACCTGGTATGAACCTGGCTCGAGTTCGATACGATACTTGCCATTGACATCGGTCATTGCGCCTTTTATAAGCTTTCGGTCTTTTTGGACAGTAACACTTACGCCAATGAGCGCTTCGCCTTTCAGGTCTTTGACCGTTCCGGTCAAGTGGGCATTTTCAACAGTAGAAAAAAGAGAGACTAACAACAGCCAAAGAGAGGAGAGGAAGAGAGTGACCTTCATAAGTTAGATAGTTTTCGGTGAGAAAATTTGTGCGGGGTAGAGATGTGGCATTGGGCAGAATTGCACACGAGAAGAAAAAAAATGTCCAATATCCAACAAGGAATGTCCAAGGGAATATCCAATATCCAACAAGGAATTTCCAATGTCCAAGTTTAGCGCAGCCCTTGGACATTGGAAATTCCTTGTTGGATATTGGATATTTCAAGCCACCCCATGAAACCGCAAAAGGTGCCCTGGCTCCTGTTCGTTGTAAACGCAGAGAATCAAGGTATTGCGCTGGTTGGGGAAAAGGATTTTGATTGGATTGTGGGCGTAGCCTCGATCGGCGAACATTTGGAGTTGGGCGAGCCGGGGTTTTTTGAAAAGTTTGAGATCCGCGGCTGTTTCCGGGAGGGGCACGTCTGCGTAACCTTCCTCCATTAAAAATTGCTTCAGCATTTCGTAGGCAAACCCCAAACGCGAACCCGTAAAAGCCGTTCGATATTCCCAGCCGTCGGAGGAGCCGCCGAGGTAGTTGCTGCCAGCCTCCGGGAATTGCTCGCGCATAGGCACATGAGGCTCGGACGGAGGAGCGTCATCAGCGGCGGCAGCTGGGCTTTCAACTTCCCATTCTTCCACGAAACCAAATTCGTCGTACTGGAGCAAGGTGGGTCAAAATTTGGGCAAAAGTAAGACCGTTTTTTGAAATTGTTTATAATTCGGCACTTTTTAAAACAATTTCAATGGGTTGGGGATTTGGTTATTTGGGGAATTGGTTATTTGTTGCGCCAGAGCTTGGTATTGTATTTTCCGATGGCTGGCACAAATACCAGGCCCCGGTGCAACAAATAACCAAATCCCCAAATAACCAAATCCCCCAATCCCTCATTTTTTCTCCAACCGCGCCTTGGCTTCCTGCGCTTCCTGGTATTCTGGCGACATCCCGCTGGCTTGTTTGTAATCAGCCAAAGCGCCTTCCAGGTTGCCCAATTTTTCCGATGCTATGCCTCGGTAATAATATGCTTTGACAAAGATGGGATCCACTTTTGTGGCGATGTTGAAATTGTCGTAAGCCTTTGAAAACGAATCCAATTCGAGGTAAATCACACCCATATCGAAGTAGGCGTTTGCATAATCGGGGTCGCGCAGAATGAGATCACGGTATAATTCAAAGGCCTTTTCAAATTCGCCGCGGCGCTTGTAAAACACTGCCTTGAACTCTTGCGCTTCGAGATAAGTAGAGTCTACCCGGAGGGCATTGTCGAAATATTGCAAGGCCACGGGGTTGTTCCGTTGGCTAAAAATGCGTCCTAAAAAAAACCAGGCATCTGCATTGTCAACGTCAATTTTCACTGATTTCTGAAGCGATGCGACAGCATTGGTCGTGTCGCCTTTATCAAGTGCTACCCGGCCGGCCATGTAGAATGCTTCAGCGTTTTGGGGGTCGCGTTGGAGAACCTTGTCGAGCGTGGCGAGCGCATCGTTGTGCTTTCGAACGATGAGTTGGAACTCACTGAGCTTGAGCAAAGTAGAGATGCGATCCGGGAATCGTTGTGCCGCAAGTTTGAGCACTTCGATGGCTTTGCGGGAATCGTTGGGGCGTGCGTAATCGAGCAGTATATCTGCCAGCAAGTGGTAATAAGCAGGCTGCATGGAGTCGCGTTTCATAGCGCGCTCAAGGTCGGCCATGGCCTCGTCAAAAGCGTCGAGTTTATAATAAGCCGTGGCGCGGAGGTAGAGCAGCGTGTCGTTGTTGGGGTCCTTTACCAACTGCGCGGTAAGTTCAGTGAGTTGAGGGTCGCCTTGAAGTTCTTGAGCAACCTGGGAGGCTGGAGCGCTTTCCTTTTTTGGGAAGAAATACCAGACGGCCAATGCTACAAGTACCAGTGCTGCGAGTGCGAAAATGTTTTTGCGATTCATCATGTGGGAAAAATGAACGGCAAAAATATAACTTTGTGGTCATCCCAGAGTATCGCGCCTAAGCGTGCTAAGCAGTTACCTTCTGGCACACTATAAATTCGGCTCAGCGCGATGGTTTTTAACTCCCTGGCTTTCCTGATTTTTATTAGCCTGTTCTTCCCGCTCTATTTCGGCACGAAAGGGCGAATGCGGACTTGGGTATGTCTATTGGCGAGCTATGTTTTTTATGGCTGGTGGGATTGGCGATTCCTCTCGCTCATCCTGTTTTCGACCGTGCTGGATTGGTGGTTTGGACTGTGGCTCAGTTACTTAGACAGGCCATCCGAGATCCGTGAAATCTGCAAAAACGGCAGCCCGGTGCTCCAGTTTTTTGGCCGAAAGACAGCATGGGTTGCGTCTTGGGGCATGGAGCGTAAAGTGGTGCTCGTATTCAGCATGGTAATGAATCTGGGTTTTTTGGGCTTTTTCAAATACTTCGGGTTTTTTGCTGATAACCTCGCTGCGCTGATTACTTCCCTGGGGATGACGCCTTCCTGGACGACCTTGAACATCATACTTCCTGTAGGCATTTCATTTTACACCTTTCAGAGCATGTCGTACACCATTGATGTGTACCGAAGAGAGATTAAGTTGGAGCCTTCCTTGTTGAAATTTGCCACGTTTATAGCACTGTTTCCGCAACTCGTGGCTGGCCCAATCGTGCGGGCGGCGGATTTTTTATACCAGATGAAAGAGGATAAAAAGTTCGAGTGGCGGGCCTGGCATTCTGGTCTGGGGCGGGTATTGTGGGGCTTTTTTAAAAAAATTGCTATTGCCGATTCCCTTGCGCCGTTTGTAGACCAATGTTTTCAATCGCCCGAAACTTTTGGTTCGATGCACCTGCTCATCGGGGTGGTTTTTTACTCGTTTCAGATTTACTGCGATTTTTCGGGTTATTCTGACATTGCCATCGGGCTGGCACGCATGATGGGTTTCCATTTCCCGGAAAATTTCCGAACGCCGTATTTCTCCCGCAGTTTCAGCGAATTCTGGACGCGCTGGCATATCTCCCTTTCTTCCTGGTTGCGCGATTACCTGTATATCCCGCTCGGAGGAAACCGTGGGGGCAAGCTCGCTACCTATAAAAACAATATGCTCACCATGCTGCTCGGCGGGCTTTGGCATGGCGCCAACTGGGCTTTTGTGTTTTGGGGATTTCTGCACGGCTTGTTCCTCATTGGGCAGCGTGCGGTTTCACCCGTTTGGCGGAGGGTGGTGCGGGTGTTTCGATTACCAGGCTTCGTTTCAGGCGGCGCGGAAATGGCGACGGTGTATGCGCTCACGCTGTTGGCCTGGGTTTATTTCCGCAGCGGCAGTATCGGACTGGCGGGGGGCGATAGTTTTGCCACGGCCAATACGGTGCTGGGAGGGATTTTTTCGGGGGAAGGCTTCTCTTTTGGAGCGGTGATCAATAAATTTCAGGTAGTAAAAGGCGTGCTGCTCATCAGCATTCTGCTTGCCGTGGAAGTATCTGATTTCCGCTTCAGGTGGAATGAACGCCAGGTAGAGCGGCCTGTGTTGCGGCTGGTGCTGTTTGCTACGGTTTTGTGGCTGATTGCGTTTTTTGGGAGTTTTGGGGCGAATGCTTTTATTTATTTTCAGTTTTAGGGGAAGTGTTTAAAATTATATCTATTACTTCAGGTTTTGAAACCGCTCTAAAAAAGCCTCTTTGTAATTGGGCGATAATTCCACTTCCGCATTGTCGAACATCGTTATGTACCCTCCTCCACCCTTGTGGTAAGCCTTAACGAAATCCGTATTGATCATGTGCGTTTTGTGGACGCGCAAAAAAGGATGCGGCAGCAGATCAGCGAAATATTTCAGGAAACGGCAAACCATTTTTTTTCTCCCATCCGTGAGGTGCACATCGGTGAAATTGCCATTGGCTTTGAGCCGGATTATTTCTGAAAGTTTGACCACTTCAAATCCTTCCAGGGTAGGTAAAATCAATTGGTACCGTTCGGGCGCTTTTGCCTGAAAATTATCAATGATGATCTGATTGCGGTTAAAGCGCTCCTTTTGAAGCACCCCCTGATGGACCTTGTTGACCGCAGTAATCAGTTCCTCTATACTGATTGGCTTGAGCAGATAATAGGCTGCACTCATATTTAAAGCGCGCAGCGAATACTCCGAAAATGCGGTGACGAAAATGGTTTCAAAAGACAAGTCTTTGCAGGCTTCAAGCACATCAAAGGCATTGCCAAAAGGCATTTCTACGTCCAGAAAAAGCAGTTGGGGAAGGAGTTCATGAACCATAGGCACCGCTTCCCGGATGTTTTGCGCCTCTCCGATCAGTTCTATCTGAGGACAGTATTTTGTCAGATAGCTTTTGAGGGCTTCACGGGCCGCAGATTCATCTTCCACAAGGATGCTCCTTATCTTCATGACAGTCGATGTTCTATGGTTATTAAGGTCCCTGTTTCAGGCAGTACTTTTTCAGCGATTCGGGTAGAAATTTGTTTTCTATACAATTGGTTGAGCAATACTATGCGCTCCTGGGTATTGTGCATACCACGCGAAGTATGTGCTTTTTGGTTTCGGGTTTTTAATGCCTTGCTTTGTGCCATTCCGATGCCGTTATCTTCAATTTCTATCTGAAGTTTTTCGCCGATTCGGCGTATTCGCAGGTCTAATCTTCCTTTGGTTTCTTTGTATCGGAGTCCGTGCCAGATAGCATTTTCGAGGTGCGGCTGAATAACCATGTTTGGTATTTCCACGGCATCGGTATCAAGGGTTTCGTCCAATTGAATGTGGAAATCAAATTGATCCGTAAATCGTTGTTTTTCAAGGTCGAGGTATTTTCTGATCATTTCCAGCTCATCACTGAGCGATACAAAATCCTTATTGCTATGTTCCATCATAGAACGCATCAATTGTGAATATGAACTGAGGTATTTGTTCGCAGCCAATTCGTTGTTTTGGGCTATAAACTGATTCACACTATTGAGGCTATTGAAGATAAAATGGGGATTCATCTCTCGCCGAAGCGATTGTAATGCTATTTTTTTATTCTTTTGTTTGATTGCCCATAAAGCACGTGCAATCAATATTGCTAAAAGCAACAATAAAAAGGATGCGCCAATCAGGAAAGCATTGAACCAGTTTTTACGCTCGATCAACTGATCTTTTAGGGCTTTTTCCAGTTCCAATTGTTCAATTTTGGCTTCGGTTGCTTCCATCAATTTTACATCTATCAACGTACGATCTTCCGGCAGCATACTATCTAACTGAACGACAAACTTGCTGTACAATTCAATGCACCGGGCAATTTCTCCTTGCTTTCGATAGAGATCAATCATGCCTTCCAGACTTTGTTTGGCATCCAGCGTTCTGTTCTCCTTGATGGCCAGTTCATAGCTTTCACGGAACAACCGCATTGCCTCACTATTACTGTCTGCGTTGCCTGCATAGATGGTCGCCAGGTTTTGGATAACGGCAATTTTCCCAGACGCATTTTCCTGAATATCCGCTCTTTGGAGCACCTTTTTTTGCACTGCTATGGCCTCTGAAAATTGCCCGGTATTAGAATAAACATTGGAAAGTTGTTGCGCATATTTGATGGCCTCGCCCATATTATCGGCTACATCAATGGCTGACTGATAATTTTTGACGGCCGCTGGAATATCATTTTGAAGGAGGTTGATATCAGCCAGTTGACTGTATGATTTGGCCATCTCCTCCTGGTTGCCTTCCTCTTTTAGCAGGCTAAGGTTGTCTGTGGCAAATCTGGCCTGAGAATCCGGATTTGCTTCAAATTGAATGCGTTTGGCATCATTCATACTGAGGGTTTGGGACATATTGGGCGCAGGGAGCAATACGGTATTGCTGGATTGCCTGTAATTGCTCAGGGCTTCCCGCTTTTTAAATTGCATTTCCTGGCTTTGTGCCAACCCACGGAGGCAACGCACAAGATCCTCCGGCTTGCCAGTTTTTTCAAACCCATCCTTTGCTTTGGAAAAATACGCTTCTGCCTTGGCATAGTCGCCATTTTGCAGGGATTCCTGGCCTAATTGTTCGTAAGCGAGGGCTATTTCGTAAGGATCATTTTTCCTCAATGCCGTTTCCAGGCGATCAGCCTTTTGCTGGAATATTGTGTTCGGGTTATTGCTGTGTTTCGTTTCTGGTTGTATGGGTAAGGCCTGTGCAAGGCTTTCGCCTGCCACGCCAGTTAAAAAGACTGCGAGCAAAGATCCAACGTAGGTGTATCTCCTCATAAGGATACAAAGGTACCCCGGCAATCCGGGTGTTTTCGGGGTTTCACCAAGTGAAAACTGTGTTTCACCAAGTGTGGGCAATTCGGTCTCAAACGAGATAGAATTTTGTTGTCGAAAGACATTCATTCATCTTCTTAAATTACTTAGTTATGTTAAAATCATTCATCATTACCGGTTTATTCCTGAATCTCGTTGCATTGTCCTGTGCACAACAAACGGAGGAAGCCTACTCCTTAGCAGTAGCTGGTTTATTGCCTTCTAATTTGGAGCATATCAACCAATTGGCAGAGCAGCCTTCCGAAATCGTTGATTTTGATGCATTTGTTGCGCTGGCTGCTGAAGTACAACCTTACCGTAAATCCCGCCTTGTTAATTTGGATCGTTTTCTGGAATTGGCCAAACAACCGAATACGATCATCCTGGATACCCGAACCCAGCAATTTTACAACCTGAAGCATGTAAAAGGAGCAAAACATCTGAATTTTTCAGATTTTACCATTGCAAATCTGGCGGGCGTGATACCCAGCCCTGAAACGACTGTTCTGATTTATTGCAACAATAATTTTAAAGGGGATGAGATGTTTTTTGCTTCAAAAATCGCTCCACCTCCCGGCACTGCCCGTTCTGGCGGAACAGAAAACAAAAAACCCATTTCTCTTGCCCTGAATATTCCGACTTTTATCAACTTGTACGGCTATGGCTATAGAAACGTATATGAGTTGGAATCAATGATTCATATAAATGACCCGCGCATCGAATTTGAAGGAGAAGCGGTAGCGTCGGGCAAGAAGAAGGGATAGAATAGCTTAAGAAGTTAGGATTAAGACGGGAAAATTAAGGGAGATCAGGATTTTTATTTGGCTGTATCTCAAAATAGCACTTGATTTGCAACCAACTTCAAAAGCCTTGTCTTTCATTTTTCACTTAACTAACTTTTTATGAACTCGTATCTAGCAATTGTAATCGCAGGTCTGATCCCTATGGTGCTCGGTTTTGTCTGGTATCATCCTAAAGTTTTTGGGGGTGCCTGGATGAAGTCTCTGGGCTTCACGGAGGAGTCTATGAAAGGAGGCAACATGGCTATGATTTTTGGCCTTTCTACAGCCATTTCACTTTTCCTTGCATGGCGCATGAATGGCTATGCAAGCCATACCGAGCCGGGCATGAGTCAGTTTGTACACGGCTTTTTTCATGGCGCGTATTCCACGGGCTTGCCTGCCGCTCTGGTCTTGATTTCCAATGGTTTGTTTCAGCGGAATACCATGACTAATTTGCTTATCAATGCCGCATACTGGATTGTGGCGCTCGGGTTGATGGGGGCGTTTTTGTATTCTGTAGCAACGCCTGAGGTGGCTGCTGGGGGATAAGGTTTGATCTGAACCTATAATATAAGTGGCGGCATGGCTGATAAGCCATGTCGCCACTTGTGTTACAACACTTTTGAACAATCACATTTAGCAATTTCTCGGAAACGCATTCCGGGCTATCTCATTTCCCCTATTTCTTAATCGAAAAATTGCAGCCATGAAAATAGCATTACAAATACTCGCGATCGCTTTTCTCATCCTCCATTCCCTGCTTGCCCAGGCCCAGACAATACGCGGCACCGTCCGTGATGCTGACAATGGAACTGCAGTGACGGGTGCCACGGTAGCACTGCGTTTCAGCCGAGGCGGGGCTACCCCCGTTTCTTTGGCTACAAACCCTCTGGGTGAATTTGTTTTTGAAAAAATCCGGGCCGGGTATTATCACGTAGAAATTACAGCAATAGGTTTTGAAAGTCAAACTATTGCAGAAGTAAACGTTGCGGCAGGAAAGGAACAGGTGTTCGAAGTTGCCTTACGTCGGTCAGCGGCCCAACTGGCTGAAGTGACCATTTCGGCTACGCAGCCTGGCCGCCGTCAGATACTTCCCCTGGGCGAAATCCCGCTTACCCGCGACCAAACCCTTCGCTTCCCGGCAATGTTTTTCGATCCCGCCCGACTTGCAACAGCGTATCCCGGCGTGTCGCAAACCGACGACGGTACCAACAGCCTGAGCATTCGTGGCAACAGTCCGGCTTCAGTGCGCTGGCGACTCGAAGGGGTTGACATCGTGAACCCAAACCACCTGCCCAATGCAGGCACTTTTAGCGACCGGCCTGCTGCTGCAAGCGGCGGTATCCTGATGTTTTCGGCGCAACTGCTCGACAATAGTTCCCTGCTTACCGGGGCAATGCCCGCAGGTTACGGTGATGCGCTGGGGGGCATAATGGATATGAATCTCCGGCGCGGCAACAATCGCCAGCACGAGTTCACGGCACAAGCCGGGTTAATAGGACTGGATTTGGCCGCTGAAGGGCCGATAGGCAACAAGGGTAAAAATGCCTATCTGGTCAATTACCGCTACTCCACAGTGGGCTTGTTGGGCCAGCTGGGCGTGTCGTTTGGCGATGAGCAGATTCATTTTCAAGACTTTTCCTTTAACCTGAATTTTAAGGGCAAACGCGGCGGAAACTGGTCGGTGTTCGGACTCGGTGGGTTGAGTGAAAACATCTTTCGCCACAAAACCGACAGCACAGAAATAAAAGCCTACAAAGATTTTTTTGACATTGATTTTGAATCGAGAACGGGGGTGCTGGGGGTGTCGAATTGGACGCCATTGGGAAAAAAAGCTTGGATCAAGACCAGTATTGCCGCATCCGGCCAGCACTCGATTCGCCGTTCCGATTCGCCAATTTTCCAGGAAGGAAACAATTCTGATGACATGGACGAGTCCAGGTTATCGGGGTCCGTTACTCTGTCCAATCGCATTGGAAAGATGTTTCAAGTCCAGATTGGAGCACAGATCCAGGAATCAAAATTTGATGTCGCCAGTGATTATCCAGGTGCAACACAGCCAAGAGCTTTTGCAAAGGGTTTTGTCATGCTTCAGCCTTGGGTGCAGATTTCAAAAAGAAGTCGCAACCAAAAAAACCTGAGCACCTTGGGGCTTCACAGCGTGTTTAGAGGTGCTATCTATCCACTACTCTCTGGGAATAAAACCTCCTACCAACCACGATTTAGTTTTACCCGAAAACTAAATGAGCGTCAACGGCTCTCCTTGGCAGCAGGAATTTATGCACAAGAGTGGCAGTCTGCATATCCCAAAGAAAGTCAATCCCAAAAGATTGAGATTGGATACTCCCTAAATCTTGCCCGTGTATGGCAATTCAGGGCTTCCATTTACCGGCAAGGCATGAACAACGTTCCCTATTTTAACAACGAACGATATTCACCTTTAAACAGCAGCGAATTCGTGCACAGGAACAATCAAGTCGAGCCAACGTACGGGCTAGGGCTCAACCAAGGCTTCGAGCTCAATTTGGAACGGAACTTGAGCGAGGGTTGGTTTTTGCTCGCCAACGCGAGTGTTTTCGAATCAAAATTCACTCAGAACAGCAGTTCCACGACAAAAGATTGGGTTCCTACCCGTTGGGACATGGGCTTTATCAGTAACCTTACCTTCGGCAAAGAATGGCAGCGCGAGAAACGTCCGGGCAAGGAACGCACCATCGGCCTGAATGCCAGGGCGGTTTGGACAGGCGGTGTGCGCGAAGCTGACATTGATCTCCCGGCCTCACAGGGTCAGCGAACCACGATTATTGATGAAACCAGGGGATATTATCGCAGCAATCCCGACTATTTCCGACTCGACCTGCGTGTGTATTGGCGCAAAAACCTCGGCAATCGCCGCAACAGCACTTTTGCTCTCGATTTACAGAATCTGACCGGTCAGCAGAATCTGGCTTACCATTATTACGATCCTTACACAGACAAGGTTGAGTCGAAATTTCAACTGGGTACGATTCCTAATTTCAGTTGGCGGGTAGAGTTCTAAATGGCTGACTCATGTTTATGGAAAAGCAAGGGGCAAGTAATGAGATTCATTACTTGCCCCCTTGGCTATCACTTCATCACTTCATAATTTAATCCGGCTCGAAGCCCAAAACAATATTAAACCTGGCGTAGTCGCTGAATTTGCGGCTGGGGTAGAATTCCGGCTTATCAATACCGATACCATAGTCAAAGCCAAGTGTACCGAACATTGGCAGGAACACACGAAGGCCCAAGCCCACCGAACGTTTTATATCGAATGGGTTGAAATCCTGGGCGCGTCCCCATGCGTTGCCGCCCTGTGCAAAGGCTGTTACAAAAATTGTGCTCTGTGGATTGAGTGAAATTGGGTATCGCAGTTCCACGGTATATTTATTGAACACACCTGCGCCGCCCGGGTATCGAGCCATGATGTCGCTGGTGGCATAACCGCGGAGACTGATAATATCGCGTGCATTGAGGCCAAAGTTTTGGTTGTTCAGACCGTCGCCACCGAGTTCAAAGCGCTCGAAGGGGCTGAGACTCGTCTTATCACTCCAGCGGCTGAGGATGCCCATTTTGGCCTGGGTTTTCAGCACAAGCTTGCCCACCAGGGTGGTGTACCATTCGGCATCTATGCGCCATTTGAGGTACTCGGCATATTTGTAAATATCCCCGACACTTGCTGTATTGTAGAATTCTTTGTCCTTAAACCACGAGTATGGTGGCGTGGCATTCATCTTCAGAGAAATAAGCGAGCCTTGTTTCGGGAAAATAGGATCGTTGATGCTGTTGCGCGCGAACGTGATACCAAGGCTAAAGTTGCGTACAATACCATTGGAAACAACGCGGCCCAAATCATCCCGGAAAGCGAATGAGAGGGCGTTGGTCAGTTTCATTGCTTGAATATCGAGATCCGCGCGGAGAATGAAGTTGTCGTCGGGCCATTTCAAGCGTGTACCAAAGCCAACCGACCCTTGCAAGATTTCAAGTTTCTGGAAACTTTCTGATCCCGGAAAACCTGAAGCAAAACGATTGTAAAAACCAGCAACGGTCATCGAATTGGGTTTTTTGCCACCCATCCAAGGCTCCGTGAACGAGACATTATAAGACTGGTACCGGTCGCCAGCGGTCTGGCCTCTTAGGCTGAAGCGTTGGCCATCACCTTGCGGGAGCGGATTCCAGGCCTCCCTGTTTTTGATGTTTCGGATGGAGAAGTTGTTGAATGTGACCCCCAAAGTGCCAATTACGCCGCCCCTGCTGAATGCCGTTGCCGGTTGGTAGCCAGCCGAGAGTTCGAGTTGGTCCGAAGGTTTTTCTTCTACCGTGTATTCAATGTCTACCGTACCACGATCCGGGTTAACCGGCGTGTTGATTCCGAGTGCTTCGGGGTTGAAATAACCCAGGTTTACAATTTCACGTTGTGAACGGATGATGTCGGCGCGACTGAATTTATCGCCCGGACGGGTGAACAGCTCACGCCGGATGATGTGCTCGTGGGTGCGGTCGTTTCCGTTGATGATTACCCGGTCAATGGTGGCTTGTGGGCCTTCGTAAATACGGAGCTCAAGGTCAATTGAATCGTTCTCGATGGCGGTTTCTACTGGATCAACCCGGAAAAACAGGTAACCATTGTCAAGGTAAAGCGAAGAAATATCGCGTCCGTCCTGGCTAAACGAGAGCCTTGTATCCAACAGGTCCTGATTGAAAACATCGCCTTTTTTTATGCCCAGCACTTGGTCGAGGTACTTGGTTTCGTACAGCGTGTTGCCTTTCCAGCGGATGTTGCGGAAATAATACCGGTGGCCTTCATCGATATTCATTTGGATCATAATTTGGCCTTTTTTGTTGCGCCAAATGCTGTCTTTTGTAATCCTTGCGTCCCGGTAACCGACGTTGTTATAGTAAGATTCGATCTTGCGCTTGTCCTCCTCGTAGAGATCGCGCACAAGTTTCGATTTTTTGAAAAGTTTGCGCTTTCGGTGCGTTTCTTTCATTTTTTTGCGCAAAACTCTTGATTTTACGTGGTCATTGCCCGTAAAACGAATGTCCTTGATTTTGATCTTTTTACCCGGTTTAATTACAAATTCCAGCCGGGAGGCATTGACAGCGCGGTCGTCGGAATAGGAGTTTATTTGAACACGAGCGTTCTGATAACCTTTTTCAAGATAAAACTCCTCCAACTTATGGACGAGCGTAGCCTTCACGTTGTCTGTAAGGATGGAACCTTTTTGCAGAAACTTGTTGATGATACCATTCAGGTCGTCGTGCTTGCTCTTTTTCACTCCGACGAAGGAGTGGCGTGTGTAGCGCGGCAGTTCTTTCACAGCGATTTCCAGGAAAACCACCTCACCTACAGTTCGTTCCTGGATGATACGCACATCGGTAAAAAGCCTCAGATTCCAGAGTGTGCGCACTGCATTACTGAAGTCAGTGCCAGGTACTCGAACCTTGCTGCCAACTCGGAGACCAGAAAGTGAAATGAGCGTATTTGCGTCGGCAAATTGGACGCCCGTGACACGTACACCACCAATTTCGTATTCTTTTTGTTGTGTATAGTCGAGCGAAGGGAGGATGGTATCGGGTGTTTGAGCCGATATGGAGAGGGGGGCTATGGTGGCTAAACCGAACACCAGGCCTAACGCAAGACCCGAAACACGTGTAGTGGTGCAGTGTTTCGCCGGTTTTAGCAGGCTGCCGAACAATAGGGGGCTTATATTTTGCAAAAATTTCATGGTAGTAAATGTGTGGCGTAATGTGTTTATGCGCCTGGAGGTCAAGATATTGGGATATTGGGATATTGGGATATTGGGATAATATCTCAATATCCCAATATCCCAATTTCTCTACTGCCTCCGCGCTGCAGATATACTGATCATTTCTGCCAGGTTAGGGCAATTTTGGAACAAATCGCTGACACCGAGGTAGGTGGAATTCAATTTTTCTAGCACCCATTTTTCGGTGTAATCTCCTTTCTTTTGTTCAAGTGCGGCGGATTGGATTTTGCCGTAATCAAGCTTTAGATCAGCCTTGTGCGGTTTTGAGCGGCTTACAAGTTGCACTATTCTATACATTTCGGTACCGTCCGGGCCTTTAAACCGAATAGGCTCGGCGATTTCGCCTTCATTGACACCGTCAATGGCGAAAAATGTGCTGGTCTCCAAGTCGGCAACTTCAAAAAAGGAATTGCCCGTTCTTGGATTTACCACCCGACCGTCATTGTTGTAACTCTGCTGGTTTTTATCGCCGTATTTTTTCACTGCTTCGGTAAATGTAATCTTCCCCTCCTTGATATATTGGCAAAGCGAATCGAGTTTTGACTTCGCCTGTTCCATGTCGGCTTCGGTTATTTCTGGTTTAATCAGGATGTGCCGACAATGAATGAGATTGCCCCGACGCTCCAAAAGTTGTATTATGTGAAAGCCAAACTCTGTCTCAACAATTGGGCTTAACTGGTTGGTTTCCAACTTGTAAGCCATAGCCTCAAAGTCAGATACAAAAGAGCCGCGCTTCTGAAAACCCAAATCCCCACCCTGAGCGCCACTTCCGAGATCGTCGCTGTATTTTTTGGCCAATTCGGCAAAATCTTCGCCCTGGTCTGCGATCCGTTTTCGCAGATCTTCAATACGTTGACGTGCCTTTGCCTGTTCCTCGGGGTTCACTTTTGGTTTGTAAACGATTTCCCGGATTTCTACTTCAGCATTAAAATAAGGAAGCGAGTCATTCGGGATTTTGCTAAAAAAGCGCTGAACCTCTAAAGGGGTGATTGTTGCTTTCTCCGTGATTTTCCCTTGCATTCGTTCGGCCAGGAGTTGGTTGCGCATATCAAGGTTGAGTTGCGATTTCATTTCAGAAACACTCTGACCATAAAACTCTTCAATGGCAAGGTCGTCTTGGTTGAAATATGCACGAAGCCGTTCGATGCGTGAATCTATTTGCACGGCAACTTCCTCCTCTGTCACTTCCACAGAGTCCAGTTTCGCCTGATTAATAAGCAGTTTTTGTACAATCAGATTTTGAAGTACCAAACATTGGTAATCTTCTTTCAAATCAGGTTGGTCTTTTTTTGCAAAACTGTATTGCTCTTGCACCTCGCTCAGCAAAATAATCTCGCCGCCAATGGTTGCTACAACCCGGTCGATCATTGCTTTGTCATTTTGAGCAAACAGCCCCAACGGAAAAAACAAAACTGAAATGGATAGAATGGTATTTTTCATTGAATATCGAATGTGTTTGTAGGGTTTGAGTTGTTTGAGGGGTTTGAAGGGTTTGAAGAGTTTGAGGGGTTTGAAGAGTTTGAGGGGTTTGAAGGGTTTGAGGCGATTCGAACCCTTCAAACCCCTCAAACACAACCTATTGCATAATCTTAATATTCTCTCTCCGCAATTCTTTTTGGTAGAGATCAGTTTTCCACTTTTCCAGAAGTTCTTGTTTGCGCTTGTGAAGGATTATTTTCAAGGCCTGGTCTTTTGCGTAGTCAAACGGAGCGGTTGTTTTTCCCTGTACTGCTTCTATCACCCGGTAATAATATCGAAAGTCGCCATCAGAAAGTGTTCCGTCTCGTCTGGACCCGGCATTTTCGGAAGTCAAGGTTCCTTTAGGGAGCAGCGCAGATACTTCTTGCAAGGTGTACCATTTTTCAGCGTCGAGCAGTGCCAACGATGCCCATTGCTTTGCAAAGGAATTTAGTTTTGCAAAATCGGCAGGGTTGCGGCTGTACCAAAGTTTGTTTATTTCGTTTTGTGGAGCCTGGGACGAGAGTTTGAGCAATAAACATTTTAAAATCGTGCTTTCAAGTTGAAATTGATCCTTGTTATTTTCATAATAGGCCCGCAATTCATCCTCCGATACAGTACTGTCAAGTTTTTCGGCAATCAATTGTTCTTCAAAATTGAAGCGAATGAGACTTGCGCGGTAACTGCGCACGAGTTCGTCAATGTTCAGGTCTTTAGGTATATTTCGTTCAGCCTCATACATCATCAACTGTTCGCCCAGCCATCGTTGCACCGAAGCCGAGACAAGCAGCACACTGTCTGTGGAGGCAGTGCCTTCAGGCACAACACCTTCTAAATCAGAGAGATAGAGGTTTCTGTCATAAACCCTTGCCAGCAATTTGTCTTCCTTTTTTCGGTCCTCTTTTTTGCCGCAATGCAAAAAAATTGCGCAGAAGCTAAGGGCAAGGATACCCGCAGCAGCCTTGACAAAGGCGGGTAAAAACAATTTCTTCATGGTCAATGTCTGCCAAAAGGCGGGCAAAGGTAGGTTAATTGACCAGAAAAATTGGAAGTAGAAAGTTTCAAACGGCAAGTAAAAAGTTGGGGCTGGTTTTAGAGCTGCCGCATTTATTATTAAAGACTCGCCATCACACCCGCATTTAATGAAAATGTGTTGAGCCTCCCAGAATTTGGGCCCAGACCTCCGCCGCCAATAGACTGACGGAAAATGGGTTCTACAAAGGCTGTGTACCGTTTTCCAAGCACTTGTTCTACCCGAACGCCAAGATCAGCTGTAGCGTAGGCATTGTGCGGGAGGCCACCGTTTTCAAGCAAACCTTTGCCATATGCCAGGGTTGTTGAGGGAGCTGGAGTTGGATTTGGATTGGGTTGTGGATTAGCCGGTGGGTAATGCACCGTGTTAGATGCGTAATTTTTACTTGTTGCGAAATTAGCGGTTATACCAGCTACGGCATGGGCAGAGGTTTTGCCTACTTTGACAATTCGGCGGGTGGCTTTCACAGGCAAAGAAAAAACATCTGCATCTACATTATCAATATAATAAACCGAAACGCCATTAAATGGGTCGTTTTGGTACACCACATTTTCGCGTTTTGGTTGATAATTTTTCTGGGAATAGCTCAAGCCTGCTTCCACTCCCCAATTCCCTTTCCTAAATCCAATTGCAAGCCCTCCACCAAAACCGTTTTTTTTGTCATCGTGAGCACCATCACGCAAATTATTCTTCTCGAAAGTGCCAAAGGATGCGGCATACAAACGACTGGGTTTCACAGTATTAGAAAGTTCAATCCCAGGAATGATAATGTTGGAAGAGGCGAACAAAACAGGTTCAATTGTGGCAGCAGGCAAATTCGGCCCTACTAGAAATTTAACGATGCCTGATTGTTGGTAAAAGTTGGCTGGGTCTAACAGCGATGCCTGTGTGCGAGTAGATTGAGGAAGATTAGCCGCGGTATTTATACCATCATTTTCGGAGTCTGAAGTAAACGAATCAGCCAGACCTTGTACAAGGCTAACCAATTGCTGGGCAAGATTTTGAACTTCCGGAGTGGTCGCTTGATTGGGTAAGGTCTTTAGCAAAACCTGCTTTTTAGATTTTAATTCCCGGCTTTTAGCAATAGGCTCAGTAAACTCTTTTTTAACGGGGGCAGGGTTTGTAACCGATCCAATGATGCCTAGGAAACCGCTTAAATTAAGAAGGAGCAATAAGAATATTGCCGCTTCGGCCAGCTTGGTCAGTCGCAAGCGTCGAACACGGACAATTGAATCCATTCGATTGGAGAGCAAAGACCAAGACTCGCCATCATAGGGCGTTTGGAGGCGTTCCAGCGAAGGCCGCAATTGATTGTCAATAGCACCGGGGTCGGGCAGTGCATCGAGACGGCTTTCGAGCGCAGCCCAGGAACCGGGATCGAAAGGCACTTCGATTTTATCTAATGCCGATTTAAGGGTCGAGTCAAATTTCTGCAAGTCCATTTTTTTTGAATTCATTTCAAGTCAAATTCCATTCGACGATTGGCGAAAATTTCCTGAAGTTTCAATCGAGCTTTTACAAGGTTACTCCGTGAAGTACTTTCAGTTATGTCTAAAGCTTCTCCGATTTCTTTGTGCGAATAACCTTCAACAACATACAGGTTGAAAACGGCACGGTAGGCAGGGGAAAGCTGTTGCACTGCATCCAGGATTTCGCGTTCAGTCAGGTTGCTCAGAACATCGGGTACGTCGGATGAGATTGAGTTAATCGAATCAATATCCTCTGTGCGGCGCCTCGTATTCCTACGGTAATAATCAATGCAGGTATTTACGACTATTGTCCTAATCCAAGCTCCAAGAGAGGTTCCAGGTTTGTAGCGGGCGATGTTTTGAAAAATCTTGATAAATGCCTCGTGGAGAAGATCGAGTGCCTCATCTCGCGAACCGGAATAGCGCAAACAGATTCCCATCATTTTGCCATAATGTTCTTCGTAGACCTGTTGCTGTGCCCAGCGCTCCTGACGGGTGAGGGCTTCCACGAAGTCGCGTTCTACACTTTCCAAATTAAGGGCAATGTCCATGGTGTTGATTCTCGTTGGATGGTGAGCAATGCTCGTCCGGAGCGCGGTTTCCCAAATAACGGGCATACCGTCCCAAACGCTGCCTACTTGGCGCAAAAGTTTGGCACTGGGTTGGACTGGAAGCGTCAATTGCTGTTTATTCCCAAAACAGGAGAAGAAAACCTAGTATGGTGATTTCAGGATTGTTAAAAAGTATCAATTTTTTGTTTTAAATTGTGGTTTAAGTTTTGACCAAAACCTATTGAAATTCAATATTATAAAGTTTATAATTTTTATTATTCAAAAAAATGTTTTAAATTTGTTTTAAAATAAAATGCATTAAACACAAATTGTGTGTAATTTTGCTCGCCCGAAAAACTTGGATGGCGAGCAAATACAGGAAGGCTCGCAATGCACTTCTTCTACCAACACAATTTTTAACTAATTACCGCCATGGGAAAGAACAAATGGTATTTCGAGACCGAAAACAGCACCAAGCAGCAAGGAAGTGCAACGCAAAGTGCCAGCCAAAGCCGTTCGAAAAAATCGAGCTACATGCCAAGCACATTTGTTTGGGAATCGCCTGAAAACATGCCTTTGCCTAAGCTGATTCAATTGGTTTGGCTTCGTTTTCGCCGAAGTTGGGTTGCCTTGCGCTTCCAGGTCAATAGATGGTCTTTTGGCTTATTCCGAAAAAAGACCGCAATCCAGCTATGTATTTTGGCAGGTACTGGCTTTTTACTGCTCGGTCCAGATGGTGAATCTGGTTTGCTGACCAGGACGGAATCCCCACCTAACTATTTGGCTCAAGAAACGACATTGGATGTTGTTGGAGAGGAAGAAATCCCTAAAAAGAAAAAACAAAAAGTCAGGAAAAATGACGCAGCACCTGTTGCCGCTGACGAATTGCTTAGTGCTCAGTCTCTTGATTATATCGAACGATTCCATAAAATCGCTATTGGGGAAATGAAGCAATTCGGGATACCTGCAAGCATCAGCCTTGCCCAAGGGCTGATAGAAAGTCGTGCAGGTACCAGCAAACTTGCAAAATCAAATAATAACCATTTTGGCATGAAGTGCTTTTCAAAAAATTGCAGAAAAGGGCACTGTTCAAATTTTACGGATGATACACACAAAGACTTTTTTAAAAAATTTCCCAATCCTTGGGAAAGCTGGCGGGCGCATAGTCAATTGCTTGCATCCGGCCGATATGCCAAACTAAAGCGCCATGGAAAGGATTATCGAGCTTGGGCTTACGGGCTAAAGTCAGTTGGCTACGCAACCGACCGAACTTATGCAGAGAAATTGATTGGCATCATTGAGCGCTACGACTTGCACAAATACGATCGGTGATTCAATGGCAGCAGGCAGCGGCAGTTAGCAGTGGGCAGGATCGTACTGTACCGCCTGCTGCTTCTTAAATCTGGCACTGCCTGTGCTTCACCCTTGCACGTATACCACCCATTTTTCGTCAAAAAAAGCTTCGCGAAAAAAGTTTCGGATTGGGAAAACTTCCGTGTAATCCTTGCCTTTGCCAGGAAGATCACGGATTTCAGATTTCAAATCGCCCCCTTTTAATGCAAGAATACCGTTTGGCAATAAATGAACATGTTTTTTCTTCAAAAATTTTTGGCTCCAGACAAGCAATTTGTCAAGGCTTGCGACACCTCTGGAAATAACGAAATCGAACTGGCCATTCATTTTTATTTCCTCAGCGCGGCCATGTATGGCCGTCACGTTTTCGAGCCCAAGTGCCTTGGCTATCTCCTGCACTACGCGGATTTTCTTGCCGGTTCCGTCCACCAAAACAAATTGGGATTCAGGGAAAAAGATAGCAAGCGGAATGCCAGGGAAACCTCCTCCTGTTCCGAGATCTAACAAAGTTGAACCCGGTACGAACTGGATCACTTTAACAATTGCGAGGGAGTGAAGAATATGCCGTTCTTCTAGGTTCTCGATATCCTGGCGGGAAATGACGTTAATTTTTTCATTCCATTCGCGGTAAAGCGGTTCAAGTTGCTCAAATTGAGCGAGTTGTCCAGGATTGAGATTGGGGAAATATTTTGAGATGAGAGGTGTCATTCTGAGAGTTCTTCGAGCATTTTTTCCGCCTGGGCACGGCGTTCAGGTATTTCGGTATTTGATAAGGCTCGTTCTACTGCCCGTCGTGCAATGTCCTTTTCGGCCGGGTCTAAAGCTGCCATTTTGACGTAAGCCAAAGCCATATACCAATAAATTTCTTCTCCAAAACGGTCTAAATCTTCGATTTTAGCGATGCATTCTATAGTAAGTTCAGGCTTGTCCATCTGAAGCCCAACAATTGCCAGGTAAAAAAACGCATCAGATTGACACATGCTCAGCGAGTCGGCCATCATGGTTGCCAACCAGGTTGCGGCTTCGCGCCATTCGCGCTTTTTGTAATGGGCATCGGCTTCTGCGAATGCAATGGTGCAAGCCTCCGGTCTAATGGGTGAAATGCTATCCTTGGCGTATCGAGTCTCCATGTCTTCCAATATCCCAGCCGGTGGTTTGAAATTGTTATCATATACCTCAGCCGGTGTTCTATCACGGAAAAACCATGTGAAAGCAGCGTATCCTATTGTAAGGGTCACTAAGATTATAAATGCAGCCCTGATGGATTTATTCTCGCTTGATTCTGGTATTTGGCTAGAATAAAGGCGGCGTTCCAAGGCTTCGCATCCCGTCCAGGTTTGGTGGAATTGTGCATCAGTAAGTGGTGTGACTACCCAGTTAGGAAGCGGTTTTTCCCATTCAACTCCACGCACCTCCAGGAGGTTCTTATATCGTTCGATACTAGTTGCGTAGTGGCCGATTTCTGTTGGTTGCGCTTCGGGTTGTGCTTCTGCAAGCGCGTTTGCCAAGCTCAGGATTTGTCGTTGGTCGTCAACAGAGAGCTTCGTGAAAAGGCGTTTTGCGCGGATTTGTTGGCGCATTTCCGCTAATGCCGCCTTGTCTGGCAGTGTATTCAGGACTGGAATTTCCTCTTCTGTAAGATTTGTCAACGGCGACAATTCCTGTCCTTTTTCATTCAACCAATCCCGGTATTGTGCAACCGCGAGGTTTTTTAGGTAAAGGTAAATAGGTACATCATCAGGATAATTTCCGGCATGCGTGATCCTGGCTGTTTGGATCAACGCCACGCGGAAAAAGGTGTTTCCATCTGCATAACTGCCACCAGCCGATTCCACAGCTCTTGATACGGGCAGACGAAACTCATTGTAAAGCGCATCAACAACGCTGGCATCAGCGTCTCGAAGGCCTTTGAGATAAGTTTCGTTCGGGAAAGTTGCGATTGGCTGATTCATAACGAGGGCAAAGTTCGGAAGGAACGGGGAATTGGACGAGGAATTCTCTCGATACCTGTCCCACGGCTTCAAGCGTAGGATGGGTATGCTTAAAATGTTTTAAAGACAACCCTTTAATTTCTCAATTTTTTCTTAACTTTGATTAGCCCAAGTGGCACCCTGCTTGGACTGCACTAAGTGCGCCTTTCAAACCCCAAACCGAAATCCCCCAAAATGATGTATCCATATCAATGACCAATTCGCCAAAGCACCAAGCGCGAAGGCGGGTAAAAAAATGAAAACTACCATGCGAGAATCTTTCCTCCACTTCCTGTGGCGAAGCCGCCGCTTCGACGCTAAAAATCTACTTACGACAGAAACCCAATCTATTGAAATTCAACATGTCGGGGAGCAAAACACCCACGCAGGCCCCGATTTTTTTAATGCCCGGCTCAGAATTGACGACACCATTTGGGCCGGAAATGTAGAGATGCACCTCCGCAGTTCTGAATGGCTTGCCCACGGTCATAGCAACGACACAGCATACGACAATGTAGTGCTACATGTCGTATTTGAAGAAGATCAGCCCATCATCCGCAGCAACGGCGAACGCATCCCATGCATTGAATTGAAAAGCCGGATCCCGCCTAAACTATTAGAAAACTACGAACGACTCGAACATGAACAGGCATGGATTCCCTGCGAACATTTTTTCCGTCAAGTGCCTGACATTGTACGACTTAACTGGCTCGATCGCTTGATGGTCGAGCGGCTGGAATTGAAAACTACTGCCATCGCTGAAGCCTTGCAAGATACAGAAAACCATTGGGATGAGGCTTTTTACCGTTTGCTCGCACGGAATTTTGGCATAAAAGTCAACGCAGACCCATACGAGGCATTGGCCCGATCGTTGCCATTGCGCATCTTAGCGAAACACAAGTCAAATCAACTTCAGGTGGAAGCGCTTCTTTTCGGACAGGCAGGTTTTTTAGAAGAAAAACACAAGGATGACTGGCCAAATCACCTTGCACGGGAGTACCGACATTTGGCCCATAAATATGGTTTGAAACCCCTGCAGTATAGTCAGTGGAAATTCCTGCGACTGCGGCCTGCCAGTTTCCCCACAGTTCGCCTGGCACAGTTTGCTGCGTTGGTTCATCAGTCGGCACATTTATTTTCTAAAATATTGGAAACCAAAAACTTGCGTGAACTCGAGAATGTATTTGAATTGCGGCCAAGCAGTTATTGGTACGACCATTTTCTATTTGACAAGTTTTCCATAAAGCGAGAAAAACCGTTGGGTCGCGACTTTATTCATCTAATCGTCATTAATACCATCATACCCTTCCTGTTTCATTATGGGAAAACAAAGGAATTGGAAGAACCTCAAAAACGCGCACTCCGTTTACTTGAAGAACTGCCACCAGAAGCAAATACTATTGTGGCAGGCTGGGCATCACTTGGTGTTCCTGCACGTCATGCTTTCCAGACTCAGGCATTGATCCATTTGAAAACACGATATTGCGACCAGAAAAGGTGTTTGGAATGTGCGGTAGGGAATGCTATTTTGAAATGATTGCTGCGGTTTTTTGTTTCACGCAACGCCGCAACGCCGCAACGTTTTAGGGGTTTCACGCAACGACGCAACGTTTTGAACATCAGTACAATATAAACGTTGCGTCGTCGCGTCGTTGCGTGAAACCTATCTATGCAACTTCACAATTAAAGATAATGCAAGTCAAATCTACCCTTGCTTTTGTCATTTACCTCAACGTTATTTCCATTACTGCACAACCGTTTTACTTCGGCGCAGACCTCTCCTACGTCAATGAAATGGAGGATTGTGGTGTCATGTACATGGAACAAGGCCAGGCAAAAGACGTGTACCAGATTTTTAAAGATCACAACTGCAATCTTGTGCGCTTGAGGCTCTGGCATACGCCATCCTGGTACGACGCGCTGAATACTGGCAAGAGATATTCCAATTTTCCAGAAGTGAAAAAAAGCATCCTCAGGGCTAAAGCGCAGGGAATGAACGTGTTGCTCGATTTCCATCTGTCTGACAATTGGGCCGATCCCAGCCATCAAGTGGTCCCGGCAGCCTGGTTGGGTGTGGTAGATAATTTGCCCCTTTTGAAAGACTCGGTTTACAACTATATTTCAAAAACCTTGCTCGCCTTGAATAATGAAGGCCTCATGCCAGAAATGGTTCAAATCGGCAACGAAACCAATAAAGGGATTTTGCTTTCACCCTCTGTGGATGCGGCAGGATGGAGTTTGGATTGGAATCGAAACAGTCAACTCTTCAATCGAGCCATCGAAGCGGTTCGCGATGTAGAAAATACCACTGGAAAATCCGTTCAAGTTGCGGTGCATATAGCAGGGCCTTCAAATGCCGGTTGGCTCATGGAGGGCTTTTGGGCCAATGGCGTGACGGATTTTGATGTTATCGGGCTTTCCTATTACTGGGCCTGGCACAAGCCGACAAGCATTGCAGATGTCGGAAATATCGTGAGCGAGCTTCGACAGGATTATCCGGGCAAAGAAGTGATGATTTTTGAAACGGGCTACCCCTGGACATTACAGTGGAACGACAACGCCTCCAATATCATCAATGAAATTCACCCCAGCTACGCTCCCGTCAGCCCAGAAAATCAGCGCAAATGGCTGATAGACATGACCCAGGAAGTAATTAATAAAGGTGGAAAGGGAGTGGTTTACTGGGAGCCAGCCTGGCTTTCATCGCCGTGCTGGACGCAGTGGGGCCAAGGTTCACACCAGGAACATGCCAGCTATTTTGATTTTCAAAATAACCTGCTGACGGATGGAGGGATGGATTTCATGGCGCATGAATATGAGAACCTTGTTTCTGTAAAAGGACCTTCGCTGTTTGCCGGTTTCAAGGTTTGGCCGGATAGTGGGCAAAGGGTTCTGACCATTCAATCGGATTGGTTTTCCTCTGATAATGTGATGCTGGTGAAGTTATTAAACAGGGATGGAACGCTGGTGGCCGCTCAAGTATTTGAGCAAACGTCTGGTTCAGAATTACAATTCCAGATACCCGTATTGCCGGTTGGTCTTTATTATTGTGTATTGTATGAAGGGAATGTTTTCAGGGCCGCGCGTGGCGTGGTGTTGGGGAAATGATTTGTGGTTCATATCATAAAAAAGCAAAGGGCTGCCCCGACAATCGAGGCAGCCCTTTTTGTTGCAATTAAGTGAGCGGGCTAACAAATCGCAGAGGCGCAAAGGCGCGGAGTGTTTGAAAATCAACCCTTTGCGTCTCTGTGCTTCTGCGGTTTATTTTACCCGCTTACTTAGTTTCTTGTAATCTTGTAAGTGTAAATCGCCTTGCTCAAATTGAGTTCGATGGTGTAATTACCCGCTTCAGTAACTGCAATGTTGGCACCTCCATATTCGAGTTTTTTGTTGGCATCATTGTCGCCAAAATTGAGTGCCCAGTCGTTATTTGCCCGGAACTTGAGTTCGCCCACCACCAAATCGAGGGTGACTTTCAGGGTATTGGTCGCAGCGTCATAAATCAAGTCCTGGTCGCTGTCCCAGCCCCCAGGAGTGGCCGAACCAATAACACCCCAGTCGGTTTTTAAATTGCTGTGCGTCAAGGCATTCAAATCCACATTCAGCTTGTATAGCCCTGCATCTGTAAGGGGAATATCTGAGCCCCCAGCTTCAAGAGTACCATTGTTGCCGTTGTCGCCATAGTTAACCGCCCAAGTTGGGCCATCGGTATATTTGAACTTTGCATCTGAAATGGAAAAGTAAATATAACCTTCAAATTTGCCATCTCCCCTTGCAGAGTAAATCACTGTGCTGCTGTCGGCAGGTCGCCAGCCTTGGTAACTGCCGGGCACATGCAAGAAATCATACACGATAATGATTGGGTAGGGTGTAATCTTGAGCGTAATGGGTTGGGATACCAAAGTTGGTATTGATGCATCACTGCTAACTTTTGCTACCACTCGGAATTCGATGTTGGCCTCTTCGCCACCCAACAAATCCTTGCCGATAATCAGCAATTCATTGATTTTTTCCTGTGTCACATTGCTCAAGCCAAGTGCGTTCACCGAGCCAACTGCGAGCGGATCAGCGAAGTTGTTGCCTGCTTTATCAAGTTGCAACGTGTAATTCACCCCTGCCTTGTAACCAAAATCAGCAGCTGACCAGGAAAAGAGCGAAAAAATATCGCCCGCAGTGCTTTCTGTCAGTACATATGAAGTGCCTCCGGAGGGGCTGGTTATACTAGGTGCTGCTCCTGGAGCAAAAATGGGTTCTTTGTCTTTCTCGGTGCAAGCACCCAATAAAAACATTGCAGCGAGTGCTAAAGAGAGTATTTTTTGCATTGTTGTATTTTTTTTGAAGTTGATAAGGGATAATAAGGGTTTATCACGATTGATTATCAACTCAATAATCCCTTATCAACCTTTATCAACCTTGTTATTAATAACCGTTGTTTTGTTGCAAATTCGGATTTGCCCCACGGTCGGAAGCAGGAATTGGGAAAATATCCAGGTGACTGGACGTTGAAACTCCATCAGGAACACCGCCTTTCCAAGGCCACAAGTAGCTGGATTGGCTGAATTGACCAAAACGTATCAAATCCGTACGGCGGTGACATTCCCAGTAGAATTCGCGGGCGCGCTCGTCAAGGATGAAAGCCAAAGTGAGTTCGCCGGAAGTTATGTTGCCCGAATTGTCGCCATAGGCACGCTGACGGACTACATTCACGTAATCAAGTGCTGTTCCCAAGTCGCCAGCTCCACCACGGAGCACCGCTTCTGCATACATGAGATATGCATCTTCAACACGAAACATAGGGAAGTCATTATCAACAAAGGTCAGGTCGGAACCTGTAGCGCCGGTGGAAGTTTTGTTTTTAAACTTAGTGATGGCATACCCATTTGTGAACTGCGAAATATCAGCAATGTCCAGGGACTGACCATCGGTGTAAAAGAGCGCGCGGGTGTCGAAGGACGGACGCTCAACGGAGTAGGTATAATCCGGCTTGTCCAGGTAAAGTTTAATGAGGTAAGTGCCTGGGCCTGGGCTGGAAATGTTGTCACCACCTGGTTCAAGAAGTGCATCCGTACCAGTGTCGCCATAGTTCAATGCCCAATCATCGTTTGCCCGGAATTTAAATGCACCCACTACCAGGTTGACGGTGATAGCCCAAGAGCCATCGGTAGGGTCGTAACTCATGTCCGTGTCAGAGCCCCAGCCTCCCGGAGTGGCATCGCCAATAAGCCCCCAAGTGGTTTTTTCAAGCGTGTAAGTGAGATCATTAAGGTCTACGTTGAACTTGTAGAAACCGCCTTCTGGTACTACGAAGTTTGCCCCATTAGGTTCGAGGGTGCCGTCACCACCATCATCGCCGAGGTTGTTGCTCCAATTCGGGCCTAGCGTGATCTTGAACTCTTTTTGATCGTCCGGAATGTTGATGTAGCCCTCGTAGGTGTTGTCGTTGTTAGCCGAAGCAAGTTGTGCAGCTGAAGGGAGGGAAGGGTCCCAGCCTTGATACCCACCAGGAACATACAGGACAGGGTAAGTAGTATTGCCTGGGTTGGGTGCCACAATAACGCTGCCTCCGCCAATGACTGGGAATTTATTTACAAACGCACTCGTAGTGCGTATGCCTGCCCAACCACCATCAATGCCAAAATCTGCAGCACTCATGCTCCCACCGACTGAGGCATGAACCATAAAGGTGGTACCGCCATAAGTCTGGGCGAATTTGCCGTCATAAGCAACAGGGAAAATGATGCCATCTGCCGTGTGGTTATCGGCCAGGAAAAGGTGACCATAATCTGGGTCGAGCGTGTATCCTGCGCCTATAACTTTTTGGCAATAGGTGGCGCAATCGCTGTACAGTTTGCGACCCGTGTAAACCTCGGCATTCAGGTATAGTTTTGCCAGCAATATCCAGGCACAGGCTTGGTCGGCACGGCCATACTCATTGGTGCGAGGTGCTGCAAGATCCGATTCAATGGCTTTCAACTCGCTTTCAATATAGGTAAACAACTGGTCCGGGCTTGCCTGCGGTGGCAAAAACGCGCCAACAGGGTCGTTTTCAGTCACAAACGGCGGCTTGCGAAACATGTCGAGTGCGTGCCAATAACTCAAGGCGCGAAGAAAACGAGCTTCGGCGCGATACTTGACGATATCAGATTTTAGCCCGGCGCTTACACCTGGGCGACTGTCTACTTTATCAGGCGTCGTTTCTCGCAGGTATTCATTGGAGAGCGAAACCTGGTAGAAAATACGGTTGTACATCGCCGTAACGAACTCGCTGCTTGCATCCCAATCTTGCTGATGGTAATCCTGGAGGGTGCCATCATTCCAAGCGATTACAGCTTCGTCAGTAGTAAGCTCCTGGGCCAACCAATATTGACGCCCATAAGGAGAAAAGCCTTCGTCAAGACCTGAAATGTCAGAATTCCCAGCAGGGCCTTGTTGGCCGCTGAGGGCAAGGCCGGCATATATTTTGGCCAGCACTTGCTTGTAAGCCTCCGGTTTGTCAAACACCACCGCAGAGGTGATCACGTCCTCGTCCAGGGGAATGGTATCAAGGTCTTTGAAGCACGACACGGCGAGAAACATCAAACCGGCAAAAAGTGCGAATGTTTTTAAAGACAAGATTTTCATATCTCGTTGAAAATTAGATTTTGAATGAATGGGACTTTATAGTCCAAAGTCTGAATGCTAGAAATCGGCTTTTACGCCAATCAAATACGTCCTTGAACGAGGGTAAATATTGTTGTCAATTCCGCTAAACACTTCTGGATCAAGACCATCGTACTTGGTGACAAGAAGCGGATTTTGAACGGTTGCCGAAATACGCAGCGACGAAATGTTGCGGCCTATTTTTCCAAACGTGTATCCTGCAGTGATGTGATCTATACGTAAGAAAGATGCATCCTGGATGAAGTGATCGCTGAAATATTGCGGAACCGTGAAATCAATCTCGCTCGTTGGCGAAAGTACGTTTCGCAAAACGCCCGTGCTGCCATAAATTTGATTGTAAAAGGCGTTATTCGACAGGTTGTTGTTGTACATATAGTTGCCGATGTTAGAGCGGCCAGCCAGGCTCAGGTCAAATTTCCCAATATCAAACCCGGTATAAAAACCTATCAGGAAGTCTGGAGCACGTTTTTCAAGATGGTAACGATCCGAGGGCGTTACGATGCCGTCACCATTGCGGTCCACGTACAAGCCTTCCACCGGAACGCCGTCGGCATCATACACTTGTTCGTACACGAAAAATGAGTTGGATGCATAACCCACGCTGTGAATCTGAATCTTGTTGCCTACACCACCTGAAATATCATCACCGGTAGCAACTCCCAGATAATTAGCATCATCTATGGCAGTTAAACGGGTGATTTTATTCTCGTTGGCAGCTATGTTGAAACCGATAGACCATGATGCATTTGGACGCTTGAAAGGGATGGCGTTGATGGAGAATTCCACACCACGATTTTCGAGGTCACCCACATTGGAAAAGACGAAATTGTCCAGGTTCGAACCTGCAGCAGTCGGAATGAAATTGATAAGGTCCTTTGTTTCGCGCAGGTAAACCTCGAGGGAACCTGTTACACGGTTGGCCCAAAAGCCATAGTCAATGGCAGCGTTGTAAGTTGTGGTTTCCTCCCATTTGAGCTTAGCATCGTACCCTTCCGGGCGAAGCGTGGTGTAAAATTCGTTCCCAAATAGATATTGCGCAGTGTTTGTGCTAGAGGTGTAGCGAGGCAGCGCCGGGTAAAAGTCATCGCTGATATCCTGCTGGCCCGTGACACCATAACCAAAGCGAAGCTTAAGGTTTGAAAGCTCCGCGTTCTCACGGTCAACAAGCTTCACAGCCAATGCCCCTGCCGGGAACAAACCCCACTTATTATTCGGGAAACGCGATGTTCCGTCGCGACGTACCGATCCTGTTAGGAAGATAAAGTCATTAAAGGACACGTTAGCCCGGCTGAAAAGCGAAATTAATATGTTTTCTCTAGGAGCATCGTCAGGTTCCCGGATTACAACACCCGTTGCACTATTTGCAAAAGAAAATGGATTGCGGAAGAATCGCTGATAAGAATAACCACCCATGATGTCGAATCTGGTAGAACCAATTGATTTGGCATAGGTAAGGTAAGTTTCAAGCAATTTGTCCTTTTTTAACTGGTCGTATGCCTCATCGCGCCCGCCACCATTGCCTTGTGAGAATGGCGCATTTCGAGGGATTACAACCGTGCCTTGGCCATGCGTGTAGTCATAGCTTACACTCAGGTTAGCACGAAGATCTTTCAAAAACCAAAAGCGATAGTCCACCGATCCACTGGCAATGTAACGGCCCACATGCGAGTCGTCATCCTTCATATAAAGCAGGGCTAGTGGGTTGGCTGTGCCAAGTGTGTTTGGCTTGCCATCGTTGTTGAGCCAGGCAAAATAGCCGCCATAAGTCTGGTCTTCAACCCTTGTGGCTTGGGTTGGGTCAAATTGCATGGCTGCTCCAATCGCGTCCCGGTTGCCAAAGTGGTTGCGGTCAGACACGAGTTTCAGGTTCACATTGAACTGCAATGCACCCTTTAAAAATGAGGGATTTAAGTTCAACGCACCTGTGATGCGCTTGAACCGGTCCGTTTTCAGGATACCAGTACGATCCGTGACACCCCAGGAAGCGCGGAACGGGAACCTACCCACTGCACCAGTTACTGCCAAATTGTGGTCGTGTGTTATCCCGGTCTGGTAAATTTCAGATTGCCAATCAGTATTAGCATCGCCCAATAGGTCATGAGCAGGGTGGTTGTCAGCAAATTGATCTGCGATGAGCTCACGGTATTCATTTGCCGAAAGTACGTCTGGCTTTTGCACGATTTGACTGAATGCTACACCGCCTGTGTAAGCAACACGCAGGTCGCGGTAGGCAGCGCTTCCCTTTTTCGTTGTGATCAGGATGACCCCGTTGGACGCCCTTGAACCATAGATAGCGGTGGCCGAGGCGTCCTTCAACACAGTCATGGTCTCCACGTCGTTGGGATTGATGAGGTTGAGTGCATTGCGGGTGCCCGAAGTATTGTCGCTGGCCACAGGCACTCCGTCAATTACGATGAGCGGGTCGTTGGTGGCACTGAGCGAAGAACCGCCACGAATGCGGATGCTAGCGCCGCCGCCTGGATCCGCACTGGTCGTAACTTGAACGCCTGCGATTTTGCCGGCAAGCAATTCCTGCGGACTGGTAATAGCGCCTTTGTTGAAATCTTTAGTGCCGACAGTTTGTACCGAGCCGGTTAAGTCTTCGCGCTTTACGACGCCATAGCCGATCACAACCATTTCATCCAAAACCGCCGCTTGTGACATTTTGAAATCCATGACATTCGATGTTCCAATGGCAACCGTTTGGGGAGCGTAGCCAGTGTACGTAATTCGCAGTGCAGTAGCCGTTTCCGGTACGCTCAGGCGGTAATTGCCTTCAAAGTCAGTTGAGGTGCCGATGGAAGTGCCTTCAACAATGATGCTTGCTCCTATGAGCGGTTCATTGTTTTCCACATCGGTGACTTGGCCTGTTATTGCCCGCTGAGCAAACAACACAGTGCTGCCCCACAAGAAAAAACAGGAAAGTACGAAAAAGAATTTTAGTTGATGAATCTTCATACAAAGGAGAGTAAGATTTGTGAAACTATCAGAAACTTAAAAAAACCATTGAATCTGGAATAGGAATCCAGACCATGTTTGGTAGTGCAAAGGAAAAAAAGTAAAATGGAAACTAAGCGTACTTTTTACAATAAGGTGAAAAAAAATTTACCTTAAAAAAACTCAAAAACAGGGGGCCTATTTGGCCGCTTTCAAAAACGCCTCTATGGCGAGGTGTAAATCCAGGGCCATTTCTTCGGTAGGCTCGTAGTTAATGGTATTGGCATGTAGGCCGAAAACGCGGCGAGTTTCCAGTTCGGGCACTTCAGAGAGGAGAGCGAGCTTGCGAAAGTAATCGTCGTCGGTACGCGGTAGGCCCGTTTCGGGATCAAAAGGAGCTACGAGACCGTAACGTTCGCGCAATTGCGCCAAAAAATGCCGCATGCTCTGCTTCGAAAGCCCGGCGTAGTTTTTTTCGCGAAAATGCAGGTGGGCTATGGTGTTGATAAATTCGTAGGAGGAGTTCTCGTTTTTTGGCAACACCGGGATAATCCGCTGCCGCCGTTTGGCGCGAAAAATGAGCCATGTGATCGCTAACCCTGCGATCATATACCAGGCCCATGCCAGCGCAGGCTGTTTTAGAATGTAAGTCAAAAGGTGTTCTTCCGAGGCTCCGCGATTTCCAAAACCGCCTCCATTGCGCTTGCGGCCAACTGCTTCTGGTACACGGCTCACGGCATCCCAATAAATATCGCCCACCGAAAGATGAGAAAGCACACCCGCAGTATAAGGCCGCGTTTCGGGGCGCAACAGACTGAAATTGGAAAATGCAATCGGGTTGGTATGCAACAGGAAACGGCCTTTCCCATGCGGGAATTGGGCGAAATTTACCCAGTCATTGTTCAGATAACCCAATGGATGCTGTAACAGCGAATCACAAAAATGGTAGTATTCAATGTAGTGCCAATTATAGGTTTGGGGCTTGTTTTGTTTTGCAAAAAAGAAGCTTGTGCTGCTGTCTGGCAGGGTAGGGGTACGTAATGAAAAATGGGCGACACTATCCTCAAACATCCCGTAATCGGTCCAGGGTGCTTCTTCGCATTCGTCAAAATAGACGAAGGTCATTAAGTCGAATGGTATCGTCTTGCTCGAGATGAAGGCTGTGTTGCCCGCAGCCACAAAATCCAATAGCCGTTTTGTGCCCAGCGAATCCATGTACATCGCTTCGCCGATAAAGACGTAGTTGTTTCCGGTAAAAACGGTGTCAGATGGGAGTTCTTTCGCAACGTCCTTTTGAATGTCAACAAGTTTTTTCCCTTCAAAATAGTTTTCAAGCAGACTGTGGGCAATGCGCGTACCGTATGGCTGATCGTTTTTTTCGTCGTAGCCCTTCTTTTTCCAACTGCCTTCCTCCCAGTCAAACTTGGGTTTGTTGGATTCGTACACGTAATAGAACATCGCCCCGATCAGGGCAATGGCAGCGAGGACAAGAATGATGGGAATACGGTTGTTTTTCATTAAAAAATCTGCGGGAAGATAGGCCGTTTGTAAATGTCCAATTTCCAACAAGGAATGTCCAATGTCCAAGTGGGCTTCGCGCTTGGTCACTCATGTTGGCTATCCGGTTTCAAATTGCAACAAATCCCAAACTTAACACCCACTTGGACATTCCTTGTTGGACATTGGACATTCAGAAATGTGCCCAACCCTGCGCTTTAATGTCGTGCAGGTTCCCTCCCATCGTGTTCAGTTTGATACCATCCTTGGCCTCCAGAATTTCTCCGGCGATGTAGATGTCGGGCAGGTATTTCAGCTTGTCTACGTCTTCAGGACGGATGGTAAAGAGCAGTTCGTAATCCTCGCCACCGTTGAGGGCGCAGGTAATGGGGTCGAGTTTGAATTTCAAGGCCAGCATTTGCGCTTCCTGATTGATGGGCACACCGCTTTCTTCGATGAGTGCGCCCACCTTGCTTTGCTTGCAAATGTGGAAGATTTCAGAGGCTAGCCCGTCAGAAATATCAATCATCGCGGTTGGTTTCAGGCCAATTTTTCGGAACTCTTCGATCATGTCGCGGCGCGCTTCGGGCTTGAGTTGCCGACCAACGGCGTAGGTCTGATTTTCAAAATCGGGCTGCAAATCGGGGTTTTCCTGCCAGATTTGTTTTTCTCTTTCCAGAATTTGAAGGCCGAGATAGGCGCCGCCGAGTTCGCCCGTGATGCAGATAAGGTCGCCGGGTTTTGCACCATTTCGGTACACCAGCAATTCTTTTTCACATTGCCCGATGGCTGTGATGCTGATGGTCATACCCTTGGGCGAAGAAGTAGTGTCGCCTCCCACAAGGTCTACCTCGTAGGCTTCGCAAGCAGCGCGGATGCCTGCGTAAAGTTCATCCAAAGCCTCCACCGAGAAACGATTGGAAATGGCAATCGATACTATGATCTGCCGGGGTATGGCATTCATCGCATAAATATCAGAGAGGTTGACGATCACTGATTTGAAACCCAAATGTTTGAGCGGCGTATAGGCAAGGTCAAAATGAATGCCTTCCACCAGCATGTCGGTGCTGACCACGGTGCAGAGCGGGCCGTTTTCGATGACGGCAGCGTCGTCGCCCACGCCTTTGATGGTGGAGGCTTGGCGCAGCGGAAAATCGCGCGTGAGGTGGTCAATGAGGCCAAATTCGCCGAGGGTATTTACGTCTGTTCGTTGCACGTTGTATAATTTAAAGTTGATGATGGTTTATAGGGTTTATGAGGGTTGATAATTTGCGCTCGGATATGAAAGAGTCTTTACTTTTTCGAGTGCTAATTATCAACCCTCATAAACCCTATAAACCCTCATCAACCAGATCTTTTATTCAGTTTTGGCAAAAGCCACAGCGCCAGAAATCCTCCCGCAAAATTGTAGAAAATCTGCACCGCAAAAAAAGAGATGTTCGCATAAGAAAACCCGTCGCTGCCACCAATGCCGTAGATTGCAAGTCCCGTGATGCATAGTGCATGGTATGTCCCCATTCCACCGGGCGAAGGGATCACAAAGCCCAATGTGCCAAATACAAAAACCATGAGTGCGGCACTCATTCCCAAATGCGCCGTGGGTGGGAATGCTTTAAGACCGAACCAACATTGCAGGTAAAACATGACCCAGATACCGACCGAATATACAATAAACAAGCCCGGGTTTTTCAGTTTGAAAACACTCTTCAGGCCATCGAGAAATCCTTTCAGCAGCTTTCCTATTTTTTGAAACAACGGGATTTTTGCAAGCTTGTTCCTGAAAATAAAAATCAGCAAGGCTCCCACAATGCAGAGTCCAAGGAACGCCAATAAATAAGGGTTTTGGAAAAAACCACCCCCAGAATCGCCCTCTTTTCGCTGAGAAATGAAAGATAGAATCGTGTCGCCTTCGAGTAAAAAAGCCAGCCCTACCACCGCGCCGAGGCAGAGGAAATCCATGAGTCTGTCAATAACCAGGGTACCCATTACTTTTTCTACCGGAATCTTTTCGTAGCGCGCAAGTGAACCGGCGCGCACGACTTCGCCCATTCGAGGAAGAAAAAGGTTGGCAAAATAACTGAGCAAAATGGTGAGCAGCGAGTTGGCAAAACCTACCCGGTATCCCATTGGGTCCAGCAACATTTGCCAGCGCAGTGCACGGAAGATATTGCTCACGGTGAAGGCCAACAACACCACCAATATCCACCACAGGTTTACGGTGGAAAAATCGTGTAATAGTTTGTCGGTCAGACTGCACTGGTCTAGCGGTGTGCCGTCCAGCCTGCACTGTTCTTTGAACGCGTCATTTTGGCTGCTGAACACCCAAGCCATGATACTGACCCCGATGCCGAGGAAAAGGAGGAATTGTAGGATTTTTTTTGCCATTGAATAGAGGGTCGGACGGTGCAAAGGTTGGGAAAACTCGCGGAATGGCTTGCCTGCATTTTCGGTTTCTAAGCAGCTTTGTGCGATCGACCAACCTAGAGAACAGGTTCCTAAGCAGTATTCTTAAAAAACATGCAGATGGGAAAATCTAAAACACTGTTCGATTCGTAGATGATTCTGGCATTTCTCTTTGCCATCATTCTCTAATTTTTTCACAAATTCAACTAATCATGACCAATTTCACGAAACGGAGCATCACTTCGGCTTCTATGTTGGCGTTGCTTTGTCTGTGCTGCTCGGCGTTATTCGCCTCCAGCCATAGGGAAGCACCGCTCATCGCCAATGACCCTTTGGCGGACAACACAGATCTTTATGCTTTCCGCAGCCCAGATGCACCGAACACCATCACGCTCATTGCGAATTACATTCCAGGGGAATTCGCCTTCGGAGGCCCAAACTATTACACGTTTGGCGAAAACATCCGCTACGAAATCCACATTGACAACAATGCTGCTACAGCTGGCGATGAGATCGTGTACCGTTTTACGTTCACACGTGTGAACGAAGACCCCAGCACGTTCTTCAACATCCGGCTGGGCAAGCAAAACCTGAAAACCACCTACACGCTTGAGCGCAGCATGAATGGTGGCACTTCTTTCACCATCATCGTGGGCAACGGCATAGTGCCACCACCGAACATCGGGCCACGCTCCATTGAATCGGGTGCAGGGCTTAACACGACCTACGAAGCCCTCATCTCCGCTGCAATCATGACTGCGAGCACTGGCGAAAAAGTCTACTGTGGACCTGCCGACGACCCTTTCTTTGTAGATCTGGGCGGTGTATTCGATCTCGGCGATATGCCACGTCAAGATGGTCAGGCACGCGATGGACTTGGCTTTTTCAACGTGCATTCCATTGCTATTCAAGTGCCTATTTCCACCTTGCGAAAGGCAGGAGCTCCGGGTACCCCAACCAATATTCTGGATGGCGATTATACAATTGGCGTATGGGCCTCGGCCAGCCGCCAGGCCACGCGTACGTTGCAACCAAATGGTGCTGAACCCAATGATGCTGGCGCTTGGATACAGGTTTCCAGGATTGGCATGCCGCTGACCAATGAGGTGGTAATACCCATTGGCGACAAGGATTACTGGAACCGCATCACTCCTTATGATGAATTGGCTGATGTCACGCTGGACAATTATTTCTTCAATCCTGAACTGGCGCTTTACATGGATGACTCCCAGTTTGGGGGAGCGGTGCCTGCCTTTTCGCCTTTGCGTGTCCAGAGCAATGCCTTGCAAAGCTTTGATTTTCGGAACGGGAAAGATGGCTTGTGGCCGTTAAAGGGCAACCCGGCTTTGGTCGGTACGGCATTTGACCCTGCCATATTTGGTGGTCTGTTGCTACCGGGCGCGGGCAAACCACGTTCGGTGGATTTGTGGCCTATATTCCATACCGGCGTGCCCAATTTGCCCCCTTATCAACTTGCAACGGGTAAAAATGGCAACCCTCTTGCGGTCGGTAAACCGTTTATAAACAACTTTCTGCCGAACGGTGGCGATATGCTTCGGCTTAATATGGCGGTGCCAGTCACAAGCCGTACTGATCCAAAGTTTAGCTCACTAGGCATTGTAAATGCCGCCGTATTGGGCCTCACTGACCCAGCCTACAACCAAAACACCAACATCCAGTTCATCCCCAACATGGATGGTTTTCCGAATGGCAGACGCCTGGAAGATGACGTGACAGTCATTGAATTGCAAGCAGTTGCAGGCGTGGCTTTGGCTGCTATTGGACTTTGGTACGACGATTACACAGCTGGCGGCCCCAACCCGGTCACCACTGATTTGGTCGGCGTGCTGTCTTACCGCACCGGAGTCAACAATAACGACAAGCATTTTAAAACTACTTTCCCTTACGTGGCAACTCCTTGGAGAGGTACGGAAGTTGGGCAGTAAATCACCAACTATCAAACATCCATCACAAAAAAAATTAACGATGAATCGTTCCATAAATAATTTCCTGTTGGCGGCTTCCGTCTGGGTGCTTGGCATCACGGCGAGCATGGCTTCCAGCCACCGCGAGGCGCCACTTATCGCCGACGATCCCCTCGCCGATAATGTAGACCTGTATGCGTTTCGCACACCGGGCAACATAAACACCATCACGATTATTGCCACATACGTCCCACTCCAACTTCCTCACGGCGGACCCAATTATAATTTCTTCGGGGAAAATGTGCGTTACGAGATCCACGTGGACAATGACGCCTCCGTCTCTGGCGACGAAATCACGTATCGTTTCACATTCACGCAGGTAAATGAAGATCCGACCACTTTTTTCAACATTCGTTTGGGCAAACAGAACCTGAAAACGACTTATAAGCTCGAGCGCAGCATTGATGGTGGACAATCCTTTGTTACAATTGTACAAAACGGCATAGTGCCACCACCAAACATCGGACCACGCTCAATCGAATCACCTGTTGGCCTCAACACAACCTATGCTACGTTGATGGGCGATGCTGTCACGAGCGCTACCACCGGTGAAAGGGTTTTCTGTGGTACTTCCGACGATCCATTCTTCGTAGACCTGGGTGGCATCTTTGACCTTGGAGATGCTCCGCGTCAAAATGGGGGTACTCCCACTGACGGGCTAGCCTGTTTGAATGTAAGCACCATCGCGCTGCAAGTGAATATTTCCACACTGCTCAAGGCAGGAGCTCCAGCTACCCCAACCAATATTTTGGATGGCGATTACACGATAGGAGTTTGGGCTTCAGCCAGCCGCCAACAGGTCAGGACACTTTCATCTACTGGCGACCCAACCTACAGTGGTGCCTGGACTCAAGTATCGCGTTTGGGAATGCCCTTGACAAATGAAGCCGTTATTCCAATTGGTCAGAAGGATTTTTGGAATTCTTTGACTCCTTACCAGGAGATTGGCGAAACTACTTTGGATGAGTATTTCTACAATCCTGAACTGGCATTGTACATGGACGATTCGCAGTTTGGTGGTGCAGTACCTGCATTTGGGCCTTTGCGTATCCAACGGAATTCCTTGCAAGCCTTCGACTTTGGAAATGGCAAAGACGGTCTTTTCCCTTTGAAAGGAAACCCTGTTTTGTCGGGAACTGCCTTGGATGATAACATATTTGGCACACTGCTGTTGCCGGGTGCTGGCAAACCGCGTTCCGTGGACCTTTGGCCAATATTCCACACGGGTGTGCCCAATTTGCCTCCTTATCAACTTGCCACTGGCAAAACTGGAGGTCCTTTATCCTTAGGCAAACCGTTCATCAACAACTTTTTGCCCAATGGTGGAGACATGTTGAGGCTTAATATGGCCGTGCCTGCGACGCTCCGTACTGACCCAAAATTCAGCACGCTTGGACTTATTCAAGCGGCAGTGTTGGGCCTGACGGATCCTGCGTATAACGCCAACACAGACATACAATTCATTCCGAACATGGATGGCTTTCCGAATGGCCGCCGCCTCGAAGATGACGTGACGCGAATCGAATTGCAGGCGGTTGCTGGCGTAGTGCTGGCTGCAATTGGTTTGTGGTATGATGACTATCCGGCTGGCGGAGCCAATCCGGTGACGAACGATCTGGTGGGTGTTTTGACTTACACTACTGGGGTAGAAAGCAATGATAAGCCCTTCAACACTACGTTTCCTTATGTTTTCGAACCGCACCGTGGCACCAGCGAATGCGGGGGGCCTGTGTTCGTTGGCACCAACGAGGTATTTCAAGGAGTATTGGGCTTCAGCACCAAACCTGTGCTGATGAAAAACTACCCGAATCCATTCCTGGATCAAACTACCTTCCAGTTCAAGGTGAATCAGGATACGAAAGCTACAGTGCGCATTTATGATGCTCAGGGTAGTTATGTCACCACTGCTTTCTCGGGCAATTTATCGGAAGGCGAGTTCACACACACCTGGAGTGGTGCAGGGAACTTGCCTCCAGGCCTTTACTTTGCCAATTTGTACGATTCCAATGGCAATCTATTGCAATCAGGCAAATTGATCAAATCAAGATAGACCTGAACATCATTTTCAAAAACGGGCTGTGTAGGTACTCTATGCAGTCCGTTTTTTTTGTACGCTCACATTTTCCCCTCATCCACATCTTTCAAAAACGAAACAAGTCCAGGGAAATAATGCGCCTGATCATCCCACATACACATATGGCTACCTTCGGGACAAAGCAGAAAACGGCCTTTTTGCACTTTCTCGGACACCATTTTCATGTGCTCGGGGTTCATCGTATCGTGTGTGGCCCCTATTACGAGGGTGGGCACCTTGATATTTGGAAGTTGACCCGTCACATCCCATTTTTCCAGTTTGCCAGAAATACCAAACTCACTTGGGCCTTGCATGGTGACATAAATGGTTTGGTTGATCTTGGCAAACGAGCGGTTCACCGGATCAGGCCAGTTTTCCAATGGAATACGGCAAATATGCTTGTTGTAAAAATGGGGCATCAGCAATTCCATGTAACGGGGGTTGGCAAAATCGCCTTTAGCTTCTATCGCGCGCACTTCGGCCAATACGGCAGGATCCATTTGCTTGGCCAGAACTTCGTCGGCGTATCTTCCGTAATCGGGACAACTCATCATCATGTTGGAAATGATCAAGCCTTTTAAATTGTCTTGATATTTTAAGGCGTATTGGGCGGCCAAAATGCCTCCCCAGGAATGTCCGAGCAAATAAAAATTGTCCTTGTTCAGGCCCAAAGCCTGCCGCACCTGCTCCACTTCTTCTACAAAACGGGGTAAATTCCACAGGCTCGTGTCGGTGGGCTGGTCAGAATATGCCGAACCGAGCTGGTCGTAGTAGTAAAATTCAACGCCTTCCTGTGGCAAAAAGCTCTCCATACACTCCCAATATTCGTGGGTGCAAGCAGGGCCGCCGTGCAGGAGCAAGACTTTGATTTTGGGGTTGTTTCCGATGCGTTTGGTCCAGACTTTGTACTTGCCCCCATCAAGCGGGATGAGGCGGATGCCGCCATTTTTAATGCCCGTTTCTTCGTTTTTAAGGTAATCGCAGGAAGTATCAGGAGGAGCAGGCTGTTTGCAGGAGACAGATACCGCGAGCAGTGTGAATAGCAGGTAGGTTTTGAAATTTTGCATAAGTTGGAAGATTTAGTGTCCCGGAACGCTGTTCCGGGGGTTTGTTAAAAATATACCCGGAACAGCGTTCCAGGGTACTTTCAGGCTCCCAATACCGCCAAAGCCGCTCCGCGCATCACCTCATTTTTGGCCAAAACCTCCTTGGCGTATTCATGCAACAACTGTTGAGCATTCCCGCTTACCAATGCTTTTTGCACCCGTTCGTCATTTCCCATCAACAACAAAGATTCCTCCTGTGTAGGCAATGCTGGCAAACTCGCTAAATGCGCCAAGTCGTTGCCAGTCAGCACTTTGCTATGGCGGATGCTGGGTGGCAAACCATCAAAGCCGATACCGATGCGCGTTACTTCCTGCACAATTTCTTCCACGGCGGCGCCGCTTGCCCGCACGTAGTAAAATCGTCCCATTCGTCCCATGAGGTCAATTTTATGCGGGTCAATACGGCCTGTATCGCTCAATATTTCATTTGAAATATGCATCATCACAATCTTGCAAAAAATGAGGTTTCCTGCTCCGCCGCCTTCGCCGAGCGGCAATATTTTGTCTACCACGCATTCCATCTGCACCGGACTTTCGGCTACTCTGAATGGGCGCACACGCTCGCTAGCCAAAGGTGTGAACCCCGCTTTTATAAATTCATCCACTTCTGGCCCATATTCAATGCTGGCCAGCGCCATTTGGCGAGAGATGTTGTGCGAAACCACGTTGATCACTACTTCACCAGTGTCCTCCACATTTTTCAAGGTGTCTTTCGTGGTGTTATTCGCCACGCGACGGTTGGAGGAGAAAATCAAGATGGGTGGGTTGCTACTGAAGGCATTAAAGAAACTGTAGGGCGCGAGGTTCGGCACTCCATCCGTGCTAATGGTGCTGGCAAATGCAATGGGTCGGGGCGCTACCGCCGCTAAAATGTATTGGTGCAAATCCTTGGTGGCAATTTGCGTTGGGTCAATGCTGAGCATAGGATGGATAGTGTTTGGACAAGAGGGGTTTTTTTGACAGGATTTACAGGATTTGCAGGATGGAGAGGGGGATTAATCCTGTTCATCCTGTAAATCCTGTCTACACATTCGGTTTCTTCGGTGCCGGGGCACTGGCGTGATAATCGCGCTGCACACGTTGCGCATAATCGTCTAAAAGTTCAAGGACGCGCGCGTGTTTTTTCGATTGCACGATGAGGCCTACATGATGTTCTTTGTCGGTTAAGCGCCATGCGATTTCCGGGTCGTTGAATTGGCTCGTATCGGGCCATTCCTGTCGGGCCAGCGAGACGATGATGCCTGCGTAATCGTCTCGTACTTTAGGCATGTTGTACTTTTTGCCCGTGGCCACGGCTTCTTCGAGTCTGGCCCATTCGTACCAAAGATTTATCCCGGAAGAATATTCCACCATTTCGGCCAAGTGCGCCCCTCCTACACGAGAGGAGGTTTCCAGGAAATAAAAGGCACCCGTTTCGTGATTTTTTATGAATTCTGTATGGCTTGCACTGTATTGCATCCCAAACGCAGTCATTACATTGGCGGTTAGTTTCAGCAATTTTTTTTCGTCGTCCGAACCATACGGAACCACTGCGCTTCGGAAAATACCGCCTCCATGTGCTACCTCAAAAGGTGTGGACAGGTATTGCGATACCCTTGCGAAAATGACCTTGCCTCCTTCGGAAAGGGCGTCTACGTGGTACACATCGCCCGGCTTGAATTGCTCCACGAGGTAGTGGTGTCTTTGGTCGCCAAGTGTTTCGAGGTGTTCCCAAAGATCCGCCTGATTGTGCAGTTTTTTCATGCCAGTAGCAGAAGCTTGGCCACGCGGTTTTACGATCCATGGAGCGGGTACCGATTGCGTGAAGTGGCGGATCTCGTCATCATTAAAAAGTGGAGTAAATGCAGGTACGGGAATGCCTGCATCTCTTGCCTCAATGCGCATGGCAAGTTTGTCGCGAAAGTGCCTGGCGGTTGTTTGGCCCATGCCGGGAATGCGGAAATGCTCGCGGAGGTAAGCACCTTTTTCCACGTCGAAATCGTCCATCGCCACGATCCGGTCTATCTTTTTGTTGCGCATTAGCCAGGCCAGTCCGGAAGCCGTATCTTCCATGTTCCATTCATTTTCGTCGTTTTGCTGCACGTAAAAAATATCGTCAAGCGCCTCGTGTGCCCAAGGCTTGTCCTCATGTTTTTTAGAGGTAACGAGATAGACTGTAGCGCCGGTGGATTTCATGCCCCGCAAAAATTCATTGCCTTTGAAATAACTGGCGATGCAGAGGAAGGAGGGTTTGCTCATGATTTAAACTTTTGACTTTTTCCGTTGGACAAATGACTGAAAAAGTTTTCATTCCCATAGGGCGAAATAAATTTTGCCCACCTACTTGAGAATTTGAAAACTGTATATATTTTTGTGAGTGATTACTCACTTGTAATATGACAAACAAAGACACAATCCTCCAAACGGCGCTTAAAATATTCGGTGAACAGGGTTACGACCGCAGCCCCACGAGCCAAATTGCCAAGGAAGCAGGGGTGTCCGAAGGCTTGATTTTCAGGCACTTCGGAAACAAAGCCGGGCTTTTGGCAGCCATCATTGAGGAAGGTATGGCGCGTATTGCCGAGACCATGGCTCCCTATTCAGCGACTACCGCCGACCCACGCGGAGCCATTCTCCAACACATCGAACGCTCGCTGACCGCCATTCGGGAAAACGAAAAATTCTGGCAACTGGTCACGAAAGTCCGATTCCAGGCGGAGGTCAGCAAGGTGGCTGGGGCACAAATAGAGGCGGCCAATCAATTTATAGTGAAGCATTTGACCGAGAATTTTCGGCGACTCAGCGCGGAATCACCGCAGCAGGAAGCGATGCTGTTGTTCGCCCTCATTGACGGTGTTTGCCTCCATTGGCTGCAAGACCCCGCTGATTATCCCCTCGATTCCATGAAAAAGTTACTCATCAAAAAATACAACCATGCCTACTTCTGATTGGGTCAACCGCGACCTTTTCCCATTCCAATCCCGCTTTGTAGAGATTGACGGCCACCAGATGCACTTCATAGACGAAGGCAGTGGCCCGGTTATCCTTTTTTCGCACGGTACACCCGAGTGGTCGTTTGGTTGGCGCGATTTGGTGCGCGGCTTGCGTGGGCAATTCCGCTGCGTCGCGCCGGACTTACTCGGAATGGGGCTGTCTGACAAACCCGCTGAGGCCGACTATTCCTGTGCCGCGCATTCCGCTCGACTGGCTAAGTTTATTGAAAAACTTGATTTGAAAAACATCTGCATCGTCGCCAACGATTTCGGGCTTTCCATTGGCCTGAGCCAAGCCATTCGCCATCCTGAAAACGTGCGCAAAATCTCCATTTTCAACGGCTGGATGTGGCGCCTGGATACTGACCCGCATTACCACGGACCTGCAAAAATGATGGATTCCTGGTTGGGCCGCGTCCTGTACAAACAGTTCAATTTTCCGGTTAACGTCATTATGCCCGCAGCCTTTGGCAACCGAAAAAAGAACCTGCCTAAAGAAGTTCACCGCCATTACAAAATGGCCTGGCCGGATGCAGCCTCCCGAGTGGCGACCTATGCTTTTGCCCGGGAACTCCTGCTCGCCAATGACTGGTGGGGCGACCTCTGGCAACAGCGTCAGCTGCTCCAGGACAAACTGGGGCTCATCTTTTGGGGCATGAAAGACACTTTTGTTCCGGCGTATGAACTGGATAAATGGGAGCGGGCATTTCCAGAGGCTCGGGTTGTGCGTTGCCCGGAGGCGGGGCATTTTGTGCAGGAAGAGGAAGGGGAGTTGATGGTGGGGGAGTTGGGGCGGTATTTTAAATAGGGACATCCGAATCTGATTTTTCCATTTTTGGAAAAAAGCACGACCTGCCCATGAAATCATGAGACAGGTCGGCCGTCCGTGTTATTGTTCGGGATGGACAAAATGAGCCTATCGGTAAATTTCCCGAAGTTCCAATGTTCCTGAATATTTCAAGTGGGGGCAGGTACGGGCAATTTTCAGGGCCTCTTCGGCATCAGTGGCCTCGTAGAGAAAGTAGCCACTGAGTTCGTCAGCTGAAGTTTTCAAAGTATGTTCTATTATTTCGATGTTGCCATTGGTTTCGTGTAAGCGCCAGGCCTTGCCATGTAGCGCTTCACCATCGGACCAACGTTCCTTTTTCAAATTATTGGCCCAGGCGGAATATTCGCGGAACTGTTGACTGGGATCAGCAGGTGCTACATCATCTGCCTTGACAAGCAGCGCAAATTGAGGTTTTTCCGAAGCGGGTAAAGCAGTGGACGCAGTCTGGGATTTGCCTGCAAAATAGCCGACTGCTGTTAGTGAAACCGCCAACAAAATTGCTGTCAGAATGCCCGGCACAGAGGCCGAAATCAAAGGTTTTGGGATGGAAAGGATTGCTTCTTTTTTCATAGCTTCAATAATTTTAGATGAAAGTTGTGACGGCGCTTTTTCTTCGGAAAACAAATCCCGAAGCGCTGTTTTTTCTGAATCAGTCCATTGAAAATCTTCTTGCGGCATGGCGTTTGAATTTGGGTTTTAATCGAGCAACTTTCTAACAGCAGCCCTTGCCCGAGAAAGTTGACTTTTGCTGGTTCCAATAGCAATGCCGAGCATTTCGGCGATTTCTTCATGGCGAAAACCCTCCAAGTCGTGCAAGGTTAGCACAGCCCTAAAGCCTGGCGGCAAGTCTGCAAAAGCATTTTCGAGGTCGAGTTTTTCAGGAGAAAAATGAGGCTCGATTGTTTGGAAAATGGCAGATTCCAGGGGCTCAAATTTTTGATTTTCAGAAAGTTGGTTTCGCCAATGTTCTTTTGTTCGCATGACCACAAAGCCTGATAGCCAAGTACGGAGACTCGATTCCCATCTAAATTGAGACAATTTTTCCACGGCCCGAAGCCAGCTATCTTGCACTATTTCTTCAGAATCAAGATGGTTGCCACCTGTGAGCCGCAACGCCAGGCGCCAAAGGGTGTCCTTGTGCCGCTTGTACAAAAGGCGGAACAATGTTTCATCGCGGGTAATCAGGAACGCTTCGACTAGGGTGCGGTCGGCCCAATAACGCAGGTGCATTTGACAATGAGTGGCAATAGGATGGGAAAAGGTTGCATGGAGCTAAAAAACAAAAGCCCCAACCCCTTGGCCGAGGCTTCTTCTTCCCTGCTGCCGTGAGCGAATTCACCATTCAACAATCCTTTTTGGAAGCCCTACCGGAACTTTAGGCGGGTGAAAAAAATGATCAAGCGCCGTCACTTCCAGGCGGCGTTTTAATTCTTCCGAGACAATAATATGGGGGTAAACATCAAGCCCCTGTGGATCGTAGGCAGAGAGAATGTCTACCCTGACGGACTGGAGGTTGGTGTAGATTTCGGTGTGGTCAGAGCCATCGGCCAGCATTTCGATGCTCACTTCTGCCTCGCCTACGAGCATGATGCTTTCCTCATCGCTGTAACGGTAAGCCACGATTTCGTGGACGACTTTCAAATGGTTTTGTGCATTTTCCGACATAAGAGCGTAGGTTTGCTTTGTCGGAACAAATATAAGTCCATTTTGTGGATTTTATAAAATTTAAAATCCACTATTTTGTAAAAAAATTAAATTAATGGATTTTATTTCAACTTGAAGCCGTTTTTCAAAAAAACCGGGCATGAAACAAGGAGAAAAATTGCTGCTTTTAGTCAGGAGAGACCAGCGTTCCTCGGAAGAAATAGCCGAAGCCATGAGCGTTGACAAATCATATTTGCCAAGACTCTACAAATTGGACAAATTACCGCCCAAGCCCTTGCAAAAAGCACAGGAGGTTTTTGGCGTGTCCCGGGAATATTTTATCGGCGAAGAACTCCTATTAAATGAACCTGCAGAACGATATCAAACCATAAGCCTGTCTGAAGGCGACATGGCTCGCCTGCAAGCCGAAATCGCATGGCTCCGCGAAGAAATTGCCCGCCTTGCTAAATTGCTCGAACAAGAAAAAGGCATTAATAAGGACCTCTCGGAAGCAATTTTGAATATGAGCAAGCGCGGAGCCTAAACTTTTTTACTGAAACAATATCCGCCCCTCGTAAAGAACCTTTTTGTCCGCCAGAATTTGAACCGGGTAAACACCTGCGGGCAGACTGCCCTGCTCAATAGATAAAACCGAATCATTTACCTGAGTGGTCATCAGTGTTTTGCCATTCAGGTCAAACAATTGCAAGGATAGATCCTGATAATTTTGGAACCATTCTGAAGGTATCCTGGTGTTCACTTTTCCTTGCGCCGGGAGCGGAAAAATACTTGGTTTTAGTTCCGGACTTAACTCATTTTCCCCAGTATTCGAAAGAAGGGTACTGGCATACATCCGGCGGGTAAATTTATTCATCAATTGGTCCAGATTGCGAAAGCCCATTTGCACCATGCCTGCTCCGGCTTCATCAGGGTTGGTAAAAAAGTCCATAATAAAGGACTGTGAGCTACCAGGAGGTATTTGGATGGTCGTATAATCAGCGGTGGGAGCATAACAAATATCTATGCACATGGCCGTGGTCCATCCTGCAGGCACCGTTTCGATCATGCGTTTTATCTCGATATTAACCGGATAGGCGGTCGGGTTTTCAAGCAATGTTTCCACATAAACCGGATCGCCTGGTAAACCGTAAGCGATGCTGTCTGTTACCCATTGAATGGTAAAAGAACCAAAATTCCCACTTGAATTGCCGCAATCTGTAGCGGGCTGAAGATATTTTTCGATATCGCAGAGCATATCGTCGGGCGAACGGTGAAACCAGCCATGTTTTGCCAGCACGATGCCTTCCGGGCTGATGAGGTAAGCATTATTGGGCGCTGGGCCGAAAACAGACCACCATTCATTGCATGGGCCATCCACATAAACCGGGGCTTGAATATTCATTTCGGCGAGCATATCTGCCACAATGTCAAGTCTTTCTCCGTAGGTATTCGGTTGGCGATAGAGAATACCTGCATTGATATTGGGCGAACCTGTATTCACGTACCCAAAATAGGGACTGATGTCAATTTCCGGGTGCGCTTCAACCGTGTAAATAACGCAAGTAATTACTTCTGTCCCAAATTCGGCAATAATCTGATTGATAACAGGCACTTTAGTCCTGAAAACAGGACAGGTATAATTACCGTTCACCAATAAAACGGGTTTGCCCAATGCAAGCGCATCCGCAATATGAAAAGCAGTCCCATCCAAATTATAGAGTTGAAAATCAGGGATTGTGTCACCTTCCGACAGGCCGGAGCTTTCAAATCCATCCAAATAAAGCGGAATATTGCAAATCGGGGTTTCAGGAGTCGGCAGGCTATCCAAGCCGATAGATGGCTTGAGAATGGGCTGGGCAAAGACGGCATTCAGGAAAAAAAAAGAAAGCAGGGAGAAGAAGTAAAAGCGGTTCATTATTCTAAAATTTAGATGTTCTGCGTTCGACTTCATTTTCCTGCCCAAGTTTAAACAATGAAATGGATATAGTGCTCTCTCACGGATATTTTCTTGACGACGACCCCAAAGAAAGGGCCATCATGAAGCCTTACCCGCCCTTGGGTCTGCTCTATCTCTCGGCCTGGCTTGATTTGCATGGGGTAGAAAATACCATTTTCGACACTACTTTTTCCACAAAAGCGCATTTTAAAAACCATTTGCTTGCCACTCGCCCAAGGGTTTTGGCACTGTATGTGAATTTGATGACGAAACTGAACGTGCTCGAAATCGCGCGTTTTGTTCGTTCACAGGAGACATTGAGTGATACGCTTCTTGTGTTTGGCGGGCCAGACGTGACACACAATGTGGCGGATTATCTCACGCATGGCGCCGACTTGATTGTACTCGGCGAAGGCGAACAGACCATGTTGGAGATTGCGCTTACTGCAAGCGCGGCTTCTTTTTCGCGGGATCAAGGGTGGCAGGCATTTGCTCACATTCCCGGACTCGCTTTTTTGCAGTCAGACGGACTGGTTTTCAAGACTGCCGCACGCGAAAAAATCCGCGATCTAGGTACGCTCCCGTTCCCCAATCGCTTGAAAATCAACCTTCAACTTTATCTGGATGCCTGGAAAAAAGCGCACGGCCAAAGTGCCATGAGCCTTAGTACGCAGCGCGGTTGTCCCTATACTTGTCGCTGGTGTAGTACAGCGGTGTATGGTCAAAGTTACCGCCGCAGAAGCCCGGGAAATGTGGTGGACGAGATCGTTTGGCTGCAAAAAAACTATGATTTTGATTTGATTTGGTTTGTGGACGATGTATTCACTATCAGCCATAAATGGCTCGGCGAATTCCGGGACGAATTGATGAAAAGGGAAGTAAAAGTCCAATTCGAGTGTATCACCCGCGCAGATCGTCTGAACAGGGAGGTATTGGAAATATTGAAAGAAGCTGGGTGCTTTCGCGTGTGGATCGGGGCAGAAAGTGGCTCACAGCGCATCATTGACGCGATGGATCGCCGGGTGGATGTGCAGCAGGTTCGGTCAATGATTCAAACGGCGCGGCAGATTGGCATCGAAGCGGGTACTTTTATTATGCTCGGTTATCCGGGTGAAACGGAGGCAGATATACACGAGACGGTGCAACATTTGAAGGCATCCAATCCTGACCTTTTTACCATCACGGTGGCCTATCCGATAAAAGGCACCGGGCTTTATGAGGAAGTACAGGCGAGTAGTCCCGAGTACTCGGGATCGGGCTTGCCCTGGGAGCAGCGCACAGACCGGGATTTGGATTTTCAGCGGACTTACCCGCGACGCTACTACGATTTTGCGCTGCGCTGGACGGCGAATTCGGTGCGATTGCACAAGGCGCGATTGGCGGGAAAGCACCTGACATTAAAAGGTTTGAAATTGCTGGGGAAAGTCGGGGCAGCGCGAGTGGGGATGTGGGCGAATCGGTTTTTTTTAATACGCAAATAACAAGAGCCAGAATAAGAGCGTTCTGCCGCCAGTGTTCAAAAAAAACAGAACTCTATTCCCATGCAACACCTTCTTTTTCACACCATTGCCCCTTTTTTCCTAGTATTGCCATTGTTTGCAAATGCTCAAGACCTGGAGCAGCTGGGGGCTGCTTCGTATTACCATTTCATCCAGCCCGGTCCCGAAAAAATCAAGAGGGTCCGGGAGTTGGAGCGAAAGGGTTGGTACCATCAATTCACTGGTTACGACCTGAAAGGCAAGCCCATGGAAACGCCCAAAATTGACCTCGCCCCGGTTGTGGACGATATGGGCGAAACGGTTTTCCTTGTCACGGATGTTGCCCCAGAGTTTCCCGGCGGCAAGGTTTCTTTGAATGATTACCTGCAAAATTCGCTGGGCGACCTGCTCGCAAAACCGGGTGAGGGGACACAAAACTCTCTGTATGTCAAGTTCTATGTTACCAAAGATGGCAAAATCGAAGCAGTAGAGCCTGCCCAACCATTTCCAGAATGGGTGCCTGCCACCACTCCCCAAAGATGCATGGATGCCGTCAGCGAAATGCCCACTTGGTCGCCCGGCAGGTACAAAAACCGCCCTGTAAAGGTGAACATGTTGATGGTGTTCAGCTTGCGCGAGTAAGAAGCGTTGCGTGGTGTTCAAATTACACCAAGTCTGCCCAATGCCCTACCTTTGGCGCTTCACCCGCTTTACCCGCCGTAGCTTTAGCGTAGGCGGGGCCAACAACATCGGCCGTAGCTTTAGCGTAGGCGGGGCCAACAACATCGGCCGTAGCTTTAGCGAAGGCTGGGTTCATAATTTCTCACATCTCTCACTATCTCACACCTCTCACATATGGTGGGCAACCTGACCCAAAGTGGCGCGAAACTCAAGCGCATTTTCATCGAACCAAAACTCCCCGAAGGCCTCGCGCCGCTAGCCGATCTCTCTCAAAATATCTGGTGGTGCTGGAATCATGAAGCCACTGAACTGTTCCAAAGCATTGACCCGCAACAGTTTGCAGCACATCAATACAACCCGGTAGCCCTGCTTGAAGACCTGAGCATCGAGCGTGCAAACGAACTTTTGGTTGATAAAGATTTCGTGGCGCAGATGAAACGAGTCCATAAATCTTTCCGCGAATACATAGACAAAGCGCCCGCTAAATCAGGCGCCCAAATTGGCTACTTCTGCATGGAGTACGGCATTCACCAAAGCCTGCGCCTCTATTCTGGCGGTCTGGGCGTTCTGGCTGGCGACTACCTGAAAGAAATTAGTGACCGGAACGCCAACTTTGTGGCGGTTGGTCTGCTTTACCGTTATGGCTATTTCCAGCAGGGAATTTCCCACAACGGAGAGCAATTGCACCATTACGACCCGGTCAAATTCACCCAGCTCCCGCTCCAACCCGTGCGCGATGTGCGCGGTGAATGGATTAAAATCCACGTCAACCTAAGCGGTCGAACTGTATGGGCGAAGGTGTGGCAACTGCCCGTTGGTCGTATGCCGCTTTACCTTCTGGATACGGATATTGACGACAATATCTGGGAAGACCGGAACATCACACACCAACTTTATGGCGGCGACAACGAGAACCGGCTTCGCCAGGAAATACTGCTCGGCATTGGCGGGCTTCGCGCGCTGAAAGCCATCGGTATCAATCCCGACCTCTACCACTTGAACGAGGGTCACGCGGCGTTCCTTGGCTTGGAACGCTTGCGCAATTACATGAAAGACAATGGCTTAAGTTTTGAGGAAGCCCTCGAGGTGGTGCGTTCTACCCAACTTTTTACCACCCATACGCCCGTGCCGGCGGGGCATGATACATTCTCGGAGGCTCTTTTGCGCGATTATCTTTTCGAGTACACTTATGCCCTCGACGTCACTTGGGAAAATCTCATCGGCCTGGGCAGATTGAATGCACAAGACCCGCTCGAACTTTTCAACGTGAGCCATCTTGCCATCCGCACCAGCCAGGAGATGAATGGCGTGAGTCGGCTGCACGGGGAAGTGAGCCAGCGGATGTTTGCTGAGCTCAATCCCGACTACAATTTTGCTGAAAGCAATATTGGATACGTTACCAATTCGGTGCATTTCCCGACCTGGGTAGCGCGCGAGTGGCTGGATTTTTACGAGAAAAAATTGGGGAAGGAGATTTTACAAAACCAGACGGACAAGAAATTTTGGCAAAAAATCTACGATGTGCCTGATGGGGAACTCATGGATATTCGTCGCCTTTTGAAAAAACGGCTACTGGACTGGGTGCGTAAATCCCTGGCTGAGGATCTGATGCGTCGGGGGGAAAACCCGCGGAGCACCTTTGAAATTGTGAACGCAATCAAAGACAATGCGCTCGTTTTTGGTTTTGCTCGGCGTTTTGCGACCTACAAACGCGCAACGTTGCTTTTTAGCAATGAAAAACGTCTTGCGGAGATCGTGAATAACCCGGATCGTCCCGTCATTTTCCTGTTTGCCGGAAAGGCGCACCCCGCTGACAAAGGCGGCCAGGAGTTTATACGTTTGGTCTACAACGTCACAAAAAACCCGCTATTCATGGGTAAAGTCATCTTCCTTGAAAACTATAGCATGGAAATGGCAAAGCTGCTCGTGCAAGGGGTAGATGTGTGGCTCAATAACCCCACGCGACCCAAAGAAGCCTCAGGCACTTCTGGCATGAAAGCCGTGATGAACGGGGTCATGAATTTTTCGGTGCTCGACGGCTGGTGGTGTGAAGGCTATCGCCCTGGCGCAGGTTGGGCTTTGCCAGAAAAAGATACTTATCCCGAGCAACCCGCGCTGCAAAACGAGCTGGACGCAGAGACGATCTACAACACGCTTGAGAACGACATCGTGCCGAGCTACTACGAGCAGGATAAAAACGGTGTTTCAAAACGCTGGGTCAGTCACATAAAAAAGACCATCGCCGAAATCGCGCCGGAATTCGTCATGGCTCGGATGCTTCAGGATTACCAGACCCGTTTTTATTCCAAACTCGCCCAGCGCAGCGAGCAACTCAAGCAAAATAAATACGCGTTGGCCAAGGAATTTGCGGCCTGGAAAACACGCGTCCGTCGCAGTTGGCAAGCCATCGAACTGATTGATTTACAGGCGCCCGATACCTTTAACCGCTCTTTGCCACTCGGCGAAAAATTTGAAGCGACCGCCACGCTGAATCTTCAGGATTTGAGTACAGAGGATGTTGGATTAGAGGTGGTTTTTTACAAACGCCTGTCGGAGACCGAACTTGAATTTCTTCTGGTGCAGGAACTGGATTCAAAAAAATCCAAGTCGGCAGAAGTGTTTTACACCTGCTCCTTTGTGCCGCCCACCGCGGGTGTGTTCGAGTATGGATTCCGGCTTTTTCCGAAGCATAAATTGCTACCGCACAGACAGGATTTTGGGTTAGTGAGGTGGTTGTGATGGCTGGTTAATTGAGCGGGAGACTTCGAGTAACCCGGTTGATGAATATTCGTGACCGTTCCACCAAAATTCCGTCCCGACACGGCATTTTTTAGTGTCCAAATATTGAATTGTGTCAGGGCATCGAATCTGCACTATTTTTGCCCCGTTTTTCACCGCAAAAACTTTACCCATGACTCGATTTTCCGTTGCCATAATTTTCCTCACGGCTTTTTTTATTTTTGAAAATAAACTGTTTGCGCAAGATTTTCGAGTGCAAATAGCCGCTTACGGGGAGCGTATGAAGCCCTCTTTTTTCACGGAGCGCGGTATCGAAAACTACGTGGAAACCACTGACCAACTTGGCCTTTACCGCTACTTCGCCGGAGCATTCAAAACCCGCGACGAGGCTGAAGTAGTCCGCAAAGAAGTGGCTGCCAAAGGTTTTCCCTACGCGCTTATTATTGATTTAGAAGAACAGCGTGTACTCTGTGGCGCAGGTTGTCCGTATTTCCGAAATGGTACAGTATATGTGAATGACCCGCAGCGGCAGGAAACGACCAACACGATCTATTTTGAGTTTGGTCGCTACAGCCTCACCCCCGATGCAAAGGCAGTGCTCAACCGTTTTTACGAACAATTGCGCGACAACCCTGCACTAAAACTCAAAATTCACGGCTTTGCCGATGGCGTAGGAAGCCGGGAGGCCAACCTCCGACTCTCCGCCAGCCGCTCCCGTTCTGCACGCAACTATCTGGCTTACAAAGGAATCCGCGTGGATCGTATGCTGATGGAAGTTTTTGGGGAGGGCAACCCGGTAATGGCAAACAAAGATGAAGGCGACGACAAAACGGATTCCCCCGAAAACCGCAAATGGAACCGCCGCGTGGTGTTGCTGCTGGTCAATAGTTTTGGCGAGGCGGCTACGGACGATTCGATAATTAGTAATTAAGTTTCAAGTATCAAGTTGAAAGTATCAAGTATCAAGTATCAAGTATCAAGTATCAAGTTTCAAGTTTCCAGCCTTGCAACTTTCAACTTGATACTTGTTACTTGAAACTTTACACTGCCAACGCCTTCAGCGCCAGTTTTATCAAATCCTCCACTTTGGCGACGTTCGGATTGTCGCGAATCACAGCGTTGAGCGCTTTTTGCACCGCTATTCTGTTGAACCCCAGTGACATAAGTGCCGAGAGTGCTTCTTCGCGCACAGTGTTGTCCACCATAGATGGCAGGAGCGAAGGTGCGTCCGGGGCTTCTTTGGTGAGTTTGCTTTTGAGGTCTAGTATGATCTGTTTGGCTGTTTTTGCGCCGATTCCTTTTACTTTTTGCAGCACATGGGCTTGTTCTCCGATGACGGCAGCTCGAACCTCGTCAACGGTCATGGAAGAAAGGATGAGTTGAGCCGTGGTGGCCCCTACGCCCGTCACACCGATTAGTTGCACAAACATTCCGCGTTCCACTTGTGTGGCAAAACCGTAGAGCGTGTGGGAGTCTTCCTTTACGATCAGATGTGTGTAAACTGTGCTCCGATCCTGACCCTGCAAAGCGGTATAGGTGCTCAAAGGGATGTTCACATGAAAGCCTATCCCATTGACTTCCAAGGTGATAAAGGCTGGGGAACGGTAGGTAATTTCTCCTTTTAGATATGCGTACATGGGGATGTATGAACTATGATGTATGATGTATGATGTATGATGTATAAACGATTGACGATCTGATCTCGCTGGCTATCAATAGCAACTACTTACTATAGCTGCCACGGTACACTGCTACTGCCCCTGTCTACTGCTACTGCCACTGCCAACTGCCACTGCCTACTGCCTACTGCTACTTCTTCCCCGCTTTTTCAACAGAGAGGCCAATGGTTTTCATTCCTGGTAGTGGGTCGCGGCGACCAAATTGCTGCAAAGTGATGGTGTATTCACCTGCTTTCTCAAAAAAAGCATTCTGTTGGATTGGGATTTGAGCACTGCATGCTCCGCCCGAACATTTGCCAGCCGGGTTTCCAATTGGGTCAAAAAAGTCGAAAGAGAGGGGTTTGCTAAGCCTTTTTCCATCGGGGAATCGGGTATAGAATTTCACGTAGATATTTTGATTGGGAAACGTATCGGCATAAGTAAAGTCTACAAGGATATTGTAGAGGGCAGTGGTATCGGTCACCGTAAACTTAAAATCAAGCGTATCGCTGTAAGACCACGCTCCGTTCGGAATGGTTTTTTCCTCTTCAAATAGGTAGCTGGGGTCGCAAGCGGTAATGCTAAGGAGCAGGATGAAAAGTAGATATTTCATAAATTTTCAATTTTTTTGGATTTACGAATGACGATTACATGATTGTTGATTTTTGATGGAATGTGGGATTTTTCGATATTTTATGGATGATTTGCCGCCAGAGCACTACATCCTACATCATAATTTTCTCAATCTTCCATTCCATCAAAAATCAACAATCATGTAATCGTCAATCGTAAATCAAATTTGTCCTAAATCCGCAGTTTTTCGCAGCTTATCACAATGGCTGGCGGGATATTGAATGCCACTACTTCCACATGTAGATTGCGAAACACCCGGCGGTATAGCCTCAACAACAAAGGGGAATAGTGGAACTGGATAAACCGACCTCCTTCCTTAAGCCACCGCTGGCATTCTCTCGTAATACTTTCGGTCAGTGATTCGGGCAGCATGACGAATGGAATGCCCGACACAAAACAATCTACTTCCTGGATACCCATTTCCTGAAAATGTTGCCCCATGTTTTCTGCCGTATCATGTACAATAGTCATTCGCGGGTCGTGGAAGGTGGTGCGGATTTTTTTGATAAAAACAGGGTTGATTTCAAAAATAACAAGCCGTGCATCAGGACTTAAACGATTGAGAATGAACCGCGTAATCACACCGTCACCCGGTCCAAGCTCTACCACTACCTTATCTTTTTCAGGATTGATTTTTCTGACTATTGCCCGGCACAAAAATCGCGAACTCGGCGCCACACTACCCATTGATCTCAGGTTGCGCAGACTTTCTTGAAAGAACGCGATGCGATGGTGGATGTGTGGATTGCCCAAAATTTAAATAGAGAAGTCCAGAAGGAGGCTTGAGGCAGAAGGAGCGGATAACACCCGCTCTTATTTTCTCAGCCTCTTACGTAGGCTGCAAGGTCGGGATACTTTTTCACAAGTGCTACAGCCTCGGCCTTTGAGATTCGGATTCCGTTAAGGTAGGCCATCACGATTGCCCCCTCAAACCCTTGATTTTGAACTTCTTTGCGCACTTGTGCTGCCTCGATGTGTCGTTTGAAAATACCAGTTGTGTAGCGATATTCCCCGGTGCCGGGTTGGGTTTCAATCATCAAATCGCCAAACATGGAGAGTGCGTCGTTGGTCAGTATTTGCCGGGTGGTGGCCGCTTCGGCTTTATAAATAAGTCCTGCGGTGGCTTCATCAATCCGGTTGGCGCCTGGCGCATCCATTATTTCAGAAACAAAGGGTTGTTCCACGCGAAGGCTGAGCGCTAATGGCTCAGTGGCCGTCAGTCGCAAGTCTATGCGACGATTCAGCCCTGGTGCTGCTGGATTGGGTGCTGCATCCAGTACTGCACGTGCAATCGGATAATTTGACCCCACACTCCGCAGCAGGATTTTTGTTGCCGGTACGCCGCGTTCGGCAAGTGCTTTTCCCACGATTTCGGCACGTTTGATGCCGTTGTAAAGCTCAAATTTTGGCAGTCCCGTTGCGTCTGTATGCACTGTTACCAACACTGAACTTTGCGGAAGATTACGGGCAAGCCCTGCAATTTGATCCACAACTTTTTGATTGTCAATACTCAAAACATCTTTGTCTGAACTGTAAGGCAAAGTTGGGATTACGATTTCGCGTATTTCTTGTTCCGCTCCAGCATCTGGGTCGGCTTGGGCAAAAAGTGCAGCTTGTACTCCGACACCCTGCTCCGGTTGACCTTCTTTAAAATAGGCAATGTAAAGGTCGCGCTGCCCCATTCCACCCAAGCGGTCAGATGCAAAAAAAGCCGAATGGCCATCAGCGGCGAGACGGAAATATGTATCATCGTCGGGCGAATTGATGGGCAGACCGAGATTGGCAGCTGTCTGCCACACACGTTTTTTAGGTTCAAAAACTGTTTTGAAAACATCGAAACCGCCCATGCTTTCGGTACGGTTGCTGCTGAAAAAGAGTGTTGCACCATCACGGGCGAGGAAAGGCATATCCTCATCGTATGATGAATTGACGGCAGGCCCGAGATTGACAGGCATAGCCCAGCTTGAGTCGGCCCAAACCGCCCACCAAAGATCAAGGCCACCATAACCTCCAGTCCTGCGACTGGCAAATACGATGGTTAAGTCATTGAAAAAGAAAGGGTTGCAATCGCCTTCCTCGGCTAGTATCGGGCTTTTGAAGGCTGGGGCATTGATTGAATATTCGTCTTTCCGCGCAGCGGTGTCGGCAAAGATTTCGCCGCTGTACAAGGTGAATCCCCGAAAAAAATACAGGATTTGACCATTGGCGTTAAAACCGAGCGGTACTTCAAAGCGTGATGTGTTGAGCAGTCCGCCAAGTCCGCCTTGGATTTCCCAGCCACTGTTGGTCAGTTGAGCGGCGTACATATCGCTGCAATAATGGCCGCGTTGGGTATCTTCATAGCCCTCATCGTTGCGTTCGCCGCCTGTACTGCCAGGGCGGGCTGCGGCAAAATAAAACCGGTCGGCATGGTTGACGGAAGGGATTGGAGCAAACTCGTCGCCTGCCGAATTGAGGCGGTCACCGAGATTTTCCACCAGGGCAACGGCTTCATTTTGAAGGGCTTGCATCCCGGCTACACATCGGCGAATGTTGTCAATCACGTTTGCGCGGAGGGGATGTCGTTCACTACTGACCCGTAAAAATGATTTGTAAGCGGCGATGGCTTTTTCCCAATCAGCAAGTCCATGCAGGGTGCGAGCGAGGTAATAGAAAAGCTCGGGGTCTTGGCTGCCGGGTACTTTGGCGGCCACATATTCGAGGTAACGGCGCGCTTCCTCGCCTCGGCGAAGTTGGTAAAGCGCGATCCCAAGTTTGGTAAGCACACCAAAATCTCCGGGCTTGGCTTCCTGGTATTGGGCGAGGAACATTTGCGCATCGCGCCAACGTTTGCTGGCAAAGGCTCGCTCGCCGTTGCGTTTGGCCTCGGCGGGATTTTGAGCAAAGGCCGTTCCGGTAAGCAGAAGTGCAAAAAGAAGTATATAGATGCTTGCAGCGCGTGGCATGGCGGTCGTTTTTTGAAGGGCAAAGGTAGCGGTCAAACTCTAGTTCGTACTCAGAGTGTTCTTCTGAAAGGCCCAAAAAGTCAAAAGTATATTCATCTTTGACAGCCAATTTAGCCTGATTTGCCAATGACTCGGGTAGTGTTTGGTCAAAGGAAGTCTGGTTGAGCAAATACTTTTCGTAGGATTGGTTTTCGACTTGATGAATCAATACATTTTTTATCCAACCGAATTTTTTAGTCATTCGGAGATAGAATTCGCGTTGGAGATCATCTTTGCATTTTTCAAAAATAATGATGTTGTGCGACCAACCAATTTCTCGCACCAGCGGTGCGAGAAATTCATTTTTTCTATAAATGAGATAAAAATTGCGCATTCTCCAAAGATTTGCAGCAGAATACCCGGAAATTTCCGTGAGTTCCAACTGTAGCTCTACAGAAAGGCGCTCCACAACTGATTTCCCCCAGCCATGTGCCTCCTGTCGCTCTACAATCATTTTGCCTAAGTTCCAATAGAGATCAATGAGACGTTTGTTGACTGCCTGAAGCGCCTCAAGTTGTGCCTCACGAATTTTGGTTTTGATTTCCGTAACGAATTGTGTGAACTGAGTTTTGTCAAGGGTATCCATATTTTTTATTGATTTAATGAAGTATAAAAATACAAAAAGTTTTAAAAATAAAAAATATTTCAAAAATTATTTTGCGAAACCAAATGGTTTCTCATATTTTTGCAACCAAATGGTTACTTAATGGAAATCCGAAGAGACGTTTTTCAGGCAATCGCCGACCCAACACGTCGGGCAATTATCAGTATGTTGGCGCATAAATCAATGAATGTCAATGCAATATCAGATCAATTTTTGGTGAGTCGCCCAGCCATTTCCAAGCACCTTAAAATTCTGGCCGAGTGTGGCCTGGTGGAAATTAAGCAGCAAGGCCGGGAGCGTTTTTGCGAAATGAAACCCGAAAAATTACAGGAGGTATCCGTCTGGGTGAAACAATATGAACAGTTTTGGACGGAAAGGCTTCATGCACTCGAGCAATTTCTTACTGATTTACAAACAAAAAAGATTGAACCATGACAAAAACAACATCGCCGCCTCTGGTAGTTGAACACACGTTCAATGTACCCGCCGAAAAAATTTGGAAAGCCATTACCGACCGTGACCAAATGGCGCAATGGTACTTTGACCTGAAGGAATTCCGGCCCGAACTTGGCTTTGAATTCCGGTTTCCTGGCGGGCCTTCTCCAGAGCTGCAATACATGCACATCTGCAAAATAACGGAAGTGGAAGTAGGTAGAAAATTGACTTACAGCTGGCGGTACGATGGATACGAGGGGGAGTCCTTCGTAACTTTTTTACTGACGGAACAAGACGGTAAAACCCTGTTAACGCTCACCCATCGCGGTTTGGAAACTTTCCCGGCCAGCGTCACCGATTTTGCCCGGGAAAATTTTGTGGAAGGCTGGAATTACTTTGTCAATATCTCCTTGCAAAAGTTTTTACAGGGGTAAATCACCATGAATATTGTTATAAAAATCATTCGAACCGATTCGGAGCACCCCGACTTTCGAACATTGGTGGCCCTGCTTGACCAGGATTTGGCGGTTCGTGATGGAGATGAGCATGCGTTTTATTCCCAGTTCAACAAGATAGATAAAATCAACCACGCCCTACTGGCGTATGTGGAAAATCAACCCCTGGGATGTGGGGCCCTCAGGGCTTATTCCGAAGATTCGGTGGAGGTGAAACGAATGTTCGTATTGCCGGAATATCGCGGACAGGGTATTGCAGGAGCGATTTTGTCTGCACTCGAGGCTTGGGCCGCGGAATTGGGTTATACCCGTTGTATCCTCGAAACAGGGAAAAAACAACCTGAGGCAATCCGGCTTTACCAAAAATCGGGGTATGAGATCATCCCGAACTACGGCCCTTACGAAGGAATGGACAATAGTGTTTGTATGGAAAAAATGCTGTAGCAAAAATAAACCGCAGAGGCACAGAGTGTTCGAACGTCAACGCTTTGCGCCTCTGTGCCTCTGCAGTTTAATTTATTTACCTCGGCACCTCAATCTTCTTCACAATATCATCCAACACCTCCTTTGTAGTGTATCCTTCCATCTCCCTTTCCGGCGTAAGAATCACGCGGTGGTTGAGCACAGGGTAACACACATAGCGGATATCATCGGGCGTAACGAAATTGCGCCCGGACATGGCAGCCACGGCCTTGGAGGCTTTCATCAGCGAGAGCGAGGCACGAGGGCTTGCACCGAGGAACAAGTCAGCGTTGCTTCTGGTACTGTGAACAATGGCCGCGATGTAGTCCAACAGCTCTTCGCGGATGTACACCTGCTCGATAATGCGCTGACAGTCAACGATGTCGGCAGGCGAAAGCACGGGTTTTACCGTCTCACGAAGCACTCCGGAAAAATCGTTGCGAAAACGACGGAGGATGGATTGTTCTTCCTCAAGGCTGGGGTAGGAAAGAATAACCTTGAAAAGAAAACGGTCGAGTTGTGCTTCAGGGAGCTTGTAGGTGCCCTCCTGCTCAATCGGGTTTTGTGTGGCCACTACAAAAAACGGTTCAGTCATAGGATAGGTCGTGCCGTCCACCGTCACTTGCCGCTCCTCCATTACCTCGAACAGCGAGGCTTGTGTCTTGGCCGGGGCGCGGTTTATTTCGTCAATCAGGACAATATTGGAAAAAATCGGTCCGGCTTTGAAGTTGAAATCCGAAGCTTTCATATTGAACACCGGTGTGCCCACCACATCGGCAGGCATCAGATCGGGCGTGAATTGGATGCGGCTAAACTCAGTTTGTAAGGTCCTAGCCAACAATTTGGCAGTCAGTGTTTTAGCAATGCCCGGCACTCCTTCCAACAAAACGTGGCCGCCGGTGAAAAGTGCGGCTAAAAGCAGATCAAGCATGTCTTCCTGGCCGACAATGACCAGGCCTATTTCGGCCTTTACGCGCTCGGCGCGGATCATCACGGGGTCAACATCAAGTTGTGGGGGAGCGGCTGGGCTTGGGGTTTCCGGTAGGGAGATTTCAAGTTCTTCCGAGTTTAGTTGTTCGTTGTTGGTCATTTTTTCAGAATGTGGTGCGTTGCACAAAGGTAACATTAGAAGGGCTTTTCCTAAGCATGTTTTTCCCCACCTTTGCCCTCAATCTGTACCGAATTTTCTGGCGGATTGAATCTTGCTAAGTATCAGATACACATACCATGCACACATGTCATTCTGAGCGTAGCGAAGAATCTGAAGAGATAGTCTGCACATACAAAGCCTTCTGCATCCTCTCGAACACTCGGGATTCGCTACGCTCAGAATGGCGCACACTTTTTGAGATCCGGAACGGGGGCTCGACGGTATTGATGGTTAAAATATCCTTTGACTCACACAAAACATTCTTTATGAGACTTTTAAATGCGCTTGTGCTTCTGATCTTATTTGCTTTAAATGCGGCAAACGCTCAAAACACAACGCCTTCCAGACCAAAAATTATAGTAGGCATCGTAATTGACCAAATGCGCTACGACTATCTTTACCGCTATGAGCGCCACTACGGTACTGGCGGATTCAAACGTTTGCTCGACGGAGGTTTTTCCTGCGAAAACACGAATTTCAACTTTGTTCCAACCTATACTGGTCCTGGCCACGCCGCCATTTACACGGGTACAACTCCTTCGCTCCATGGTATTATCGGCAACGATTGGTGGGATCCCGAGCTTCGCATCAAACGCTACTGCACTGCCGACAAGGCTGTTCGCACAATAGGCGGTACCGCCAAAACCGATCCTAAGACCGGCCAGCATTCGCCCGTCGCCCTGCTTTCCAGTACCATTACCGACGAACTGCGCCTGAGCAACAACTTCCGCTCAAAAGTAGCTGCTGTGTGCCTCAAAGACCGGGGCGGCATTCTACCGGCAGGCCATATACCGAACGCTTGTTACTGGTTCGATGACGCTTCCGGAAACTGGATAACTTCCAGCTACTACCCTGACTCTCTGGGACTTCCTCCATGGGTGCGCGATTATAACGCACACCGATGGCCTGATACCTTCCTGAACAAAACCTGGGTAATGGGCCATGCGCCCACGGAGAGTTTTGAGAATTGGAATTTTGATGCCACTTATACTAGCATCAAAGGGGGATTCCCGCATGATTTCGCTACAGCACGGGCAAGCGACAACTATGGATTATTGCGCTACACCCCTTATGGCAACACACTCGTTACCGATTTTGCTATGAAAACCATTGAAGGTATGGAACTGGGTGCAGACGAGTGGCCTGATTTTCTATGCCTTAGTTATTCTGCAACAGACTATTGTGCCCACCAGTTTGGAATCCACGCGCAGGAAACGGAAGACATGTACGTGCGAATGGATCTTGAACTGGCGCGCTTTTTTGAATTTTTGGACAAAAATTTTGGCAAAAACAATGTGCTGATATTTCTCACTGCTGACCATGGGGGGGCCGAAACACCAGTGCATATGAACCAGCTGCGTATACCTGCAGGCGTTTTTGCAGAAAGCAAGTTGGAAGATTTGTTGGAAAAGTCGCTCTCAACGGTATTTGGGCTGAATGGAGATTTTATCCAAGCCATTGAAAACCAACAGATTTGGCTCAATTGGGACGCGCTGACAGATTTTGACCTAAAGCCTGAGGATGTGGCGCATGTCATCAGCGATCAATTGCGTAGTATGCCGGGGGTGTACGATGTTGTTACACGCCAGGAGCTTGAGCTGTTGCCTCCCGAATACCCATTCGTTTCAGAGTTACGTAGGGGCATCCATCCACGCCGTTCAGGTGATATCCTTTACGTGCTAGACCCTGCCTGGCACGCAGACGATAAAGTTTTTGGGAAAGGGGGCACTACGCACGGTTCGCAGTACGCCTATGATACCCACGTTCCGCTGGTATGGTACGGCTGGCGCGTGAAGCAAGGTCTGACTTACAGGCCTGTGAGCATTACTGACATTGCGCCAACGCTGGCGGCTATGTTGAGAATCATGGAACCGAATGCTACGACTGGGAAAGTTATTGAGGAGTTGATGCGGTGAAGCGACTGATAGTCTCACTTCAAGTGAGACTATCAGTTACTCGAAGTGAGACTATCAGTATCCACCATTGGGATAGGCATAAAAAAAACGCGGCGCTCGTTTGCGCCGCGTTCGGATTTCCCGTATATAATCTCATGAAAAGTTTCAGAACCAGTGGTCAATAATTTCAGCCGCTTGTTTCTCTTTAACTACCGTTTGTTCTTATTGACAGTACAAAAGTGCGACAAGTCACACCACATGCAAAAGACATAAAATTGGGTTTGTTGAAATTTTTAAGACTGCCGATTTACGTAAAAAATGATTTTTTCTTAAGAATTTTAGTAATAAATGATGGTTTTTTGTAAAAATTAACGGCTCCATATTTTAATAAATGTTAGGTTTGTTGAATTTTTTGCATGAAAAATAAGTAATATTTTTTGAAAAAAAATTTGTCGGGTATCTTGCAAAGTGGTTTTATCTGAAAAAATAGTCAAAAATTGAACTTGAAAAGGTCATTCGCCTTGAGCGCGAAGTGGGCATTTGGTGAAAAATGGCGTAAAAATCTTTTCTACTTTCTTTCCAACTGTTTCAAGAACCAATCCCTTTCTGCAAGGGGGTTGGTTTTTTGTACTAGTTCGCGGAAGGTTTCTTTTTGGGCCTTGGAGAAGATGTTGAGTTGCAAGAGCTTTTTCATCAGGCTGATCATGTTTTTGTAGGAGGCTTTGCGGGTGGCATCAAGTGCTGCCTTTCGCTGCAGGTAGGTGCGCAGGCTTTCGAGCAGTGACTCAAAAGCGTCGTACTCATCGGTTTCGAAATAGATCTTTAGGAGCATTGTCTTGGCGATGATGTTCAGGTGTACATCATCGTATTCGAATTGCCTGAGAAGCCGTTGCGCCTGAGCGTAGTCTCCTTTTTCAAAAAACACCCTTGATTGGTTGAAGTTAACGATGCTGTTGCGCTCTTTCTCGTCAAGGTGGTGTTGGAAGTCTTCGATAAATTTTTCTGCCCAGCCGAATTCTCTCAAGCGCAATGCAGCGCCCACGGCATTCCCAAAAGTGTAGCGTGATACAACATCATTTTCTAAAAGAACTTTAGATTCAAGCCCTTTTCGATACAGGTCAAAAGCCCTTCTGGAAAATTCAAGTCGCCCTTGGTTTATTTTCGGCACACAATAGTTGATAGCGGCTACATATAGTGTTCGGAATTCAGAGAGCGTGAAACGACCTTCTTGATGATGTATAAGGCTTTCCAATTTGTCAAAGAAGGATTCTTCCGAAGGGTTTGTTAGGGCTTGATAAGCATAGTAATACACAGCAATTGCAGGTTCTTCCAACATGGTTTTGTCTTCACAATATTTCAAAACCTCACTAAGCAACCCATCATCGTAGGTAGCTGTTTTGTACACTGAACGGTGCGCAAGCATGGCATAAGCGATGTGGAGTTTTTCCGCTAAAAACCACTTTTCCAGTGCGTCTGCCGATTCTTGAAGGTTTGCAGATGCGTTTTGAACCACATTGGTCAATTGGCTGTAATCTTGTTCAAAAAGAAACTGGTTGCGCAAAAAGTAGTTGTCGCGTAAAGGTTGGTCTTTCAGGCTTTCCCGACCGATACGATAAGCCTGCCGATGGGCTTTCTCCAGCTTTCGTTCTCGATAAATGCGCGACAAGGCAAGTTGATATTGTACCCGGTCATTGGCCACATCAACAAACACCAAATACTCTTCAATTGCCTTCAAAAGGAAGTACATTACCTGCCGCATATATGCATCGTCATAAGGCTGTGAAGGGAAAACAGTTTTCCATGCTTTCGTCTTTTCCGCGGCTTCGTCGCCATTAGGCAGATTTTTTACCAAAAAGTCAAACAACTTAATCACATCCTGCCGTTGGTTGTGGGCGGGAGATTGAAGCCACTTGTTCAACTCCCGAATCTCCTTCTTTTCAAGAGCGCGGACGATTTCAGTCAAAACGCTTTTTTGCATATTTTTTTCAAGTTATTTGTTCAACAAAATGATTGTATTTTGTTTTAATTATTGAGGTTTTTTTTAACCTTGGCGGTGTTTTTTAACAAGTCAAACAAGATTTAAAGCCTGTTTAATCAGCAATTAAGCCATAATATTGCAAAATATGGCTCAATTCAACATTGTAAGCTTCAAGGCCACAAGATAGAACAATCACAAAAAAGTATTCAACAAATGCAAATTTTTGTCTTTAACACGCCCGCCCCTTCCCTGCACTTTTGTACTGTCGAAAGGAATTTCCTCCGACCAGTAATCCAAACCATCATGCAAAAGTACCTGTATATACTCACCCTACTGTTGCTGTCTGTTGCCCAAACAAACGGCCAAGGGTGGGAACGTATTTATGGCGGCAGCGGACAGGATGCCGCCCGTAGCCTTGCGCCTACTCCTGATGGTGGGTATATTATCGGAGGCTATTACAATAGCAACAACTTCATTTTCCTGATAAAAACAGATGTTGATGGAAAACTACAGTGGAGCAAACAAATAGCTGCTGCTGGTGCGGGGTCTACTGCGGAAGCGTTTGCTGTGGTGGCTACCAAAGACACCGGATATGTCATTGCTGGTTATGTGGATGAAGATGCGACAGGCCCGGCGGATCGGGATATTTACTTGTTGAAGACGGATGCTTTTGGCAACAAATTGTGGGATAGGACTTTTGGAGGAAGCTTTGACGACGAAGCCCGCGCAATGAAAGAACTTGCAGATGGAAGCCTTGTCCTCACTGGCTTCCAATCCTATACTGGAAATACTAAAGAAAATATTTTTGCCCTTAAAACCGACTCCGAAGGGAATCTGGTTTGGTTCAACACCTATGGCCAGCAGGAGTACCGTCGGAGGGGGCATTCGATACTGGCCATCCCAAATGGCGATTTTGTTATTGCTGGAGAATCAAAAGCTACGCTTTCAGCAGTAGATGACAAGGATGTGCTGGCATTGCGCATCAACGCGAGCGGAGTTCTGATTTGGAACAACAAATATTCTCTGACAGGTGCTCTCGGAAATGCGCAGGATGATGAGGCTCGTTCAGTAACTCGCACCGTAGATGGGTCATTTGTTCTAGCCGGCATTACGAAGGCAGACAGTCCGATGGCACAAGGCTTTTTGTTGAAAATTGACGAGAACGGCAGCCTTACGCCCATTTGGCAAAAGCTGTTCCCTAGTGACAATTTCTATGCTTTGGCCTCCTCAGGCGCTCATTTTTTTGCAACAGGATACCGCAGTAGCGTTAATAATCTTGACAATGTAGTACTGCTCAAACTGGATGCTAACGGGACGGTTGTTTGCGAGGCAGTAGTAGGCCGTGGCGGCCCGGATGCAGGTTTTGCTTTGGTTCCTGTGCGCGGTGGCGCAGTCATCGCCGGTTCTACCGAGCAGTTTGTTGGCCCCTTTGGAGAATCTTATGCTTACTTGGTCAAGGCCGACGAAAATTGCACGGTACTTACCAGCTACATTCAAGCCAACATTTTTCGCGATTTCAACGCCAACTGCCAAAAAGATCTGGACGAACCGGGGCTTCGCAATTGGGTCGTAAAGGTTGAAAGCCCATCCGACACGCTCTACACTGTCGCCAATGCCAATGGCGATTTGAAGATAGAAGTGGATACTGGCGTCTACAATTTGGTTCTTTTCCCGCCAAACCCCTACTGGAAATCTTGTGATACCGTGCTGAGTATTCATGTGCCGAATTTTTACGATACTGTTTACGTAGACGTACCTGCACGTACCCTGTTTGATTGCCCACGCAACGAGGTGGATGTGATGACTCCAGTGCTTCGCCGTTGCGTCGACAATACCTACAGCATCCGATATTGCAATTCCGGGACAGTACCTTCGCTCGAAACCAAAGTAGAAGTTACACTCGATCCTTTCCTGACGCTCACGGCCAGTTCTATTACGGCTATACCCCAAGGTAATAATGTTTACTTGTTCGATCTTGGTACCGTAAACAATGGCGATTGTGGCGATTTTACTGTAACTGCATTCCTCAATTGTGACGATACCCAGACCGGTCAGGCGCATTGTGTGACCGCGCTAATAACCCCCATTGATTCTTGTGGGAATAATACAGGTTGGGACGGGGCAATCATCGCTGCCAAAGCTTTTTGCGAGAATGACTCCGTCAAAATGCAAGTGGAGAATATTGGCCTTGGAAATATGAGCGAACCATTGGGATATGTGATCACAGAAGATATCATTATGCTTACACCTCCCGGTAGCCCCGATTACAAATTTGACCTTGATGCAGGCCAAAGTCAGGTAGTGTGGGCAACCGTGGCCACAGGCGGCACTTTCCGCATCATCGCCGAACAAAGTCCCGGCTACCCGGGCACCAGCTATCCCACCGCTGCGGTGGAAGGCTGCCTGACAGATACCAGCACAAACGAAGCATCGATTGGTTTTTATACGATGTTCCCAGAAGACGACGCAGACGCCTTTATCGAAAGCGACTGCCAAGAGAGCAACGATTCCGATTTTAATCCTTTGTATTTAAAAAGAGGCCATCCTAAAGGCTATGACGTGCCTCATTACGTCAGTCCACAAACCGATTTGGACTTTGTAATCCAATTTCAGAACACTGGCGCCGACACAGTGCAGCAGGTCGTTATCCGCGACACCCTCTCTGCTGCGCTGGACCCGGCAACGGTGTACCCGGGCGCTGCGAGCCATCACTACCAGTTTGACATCTTGGGCGGTGGCATCGTGGAGTTCACCCTTTCTAACCTTAATCTCCTCCCCGGTGGCGGTGCGCCAAGTGAAGGTTTCGTAAAGTTTCGCGTGTCTCAAAAATTGGACTTGCCATGCGAAACGACGATCTTTAATAGCGCCGCCATCTACTTTGATTTCAATGCACCGGTGTTTAGCAATACAACCTATCACACCGTTTGCGACAGTTTCATAATTATTACCGATACGAAAGAAGTATATGTGGAAGGGGCGGATGTGAAGGTATTCCCCAATCCCGCCACCGAAAGCGTCAATTTCAAAGTAGAAGGCATTCATGCTAAGTCCTATGCCCTTCTGCTGTACGATATCCAAGGCCGATTAATTTTTAATCAATTTTTTGATCATTCCGAATTCCGATTGCTCCGGCAACAAATCCCGGCAGGAAAATTTATCTACCAACTTGCCGCTGACGGCAAGTTGGTAGCCTCCGGGAAAATAATCGTTAATTAAATGTGGTCAATGTGAAGAATGTGGTCAATGTGCCTTAACCACAACCGATTTTTTATACATTCCATTTAATCCAAGGCCATTTTCACGCATTGCCACATTGACCACATTAATCCAATTGTTCTCATTATAGATACAGGCCATCCCAATCCAACGATTATTCATTCATGAAACATATCCAAAGCCCGCGAAGCAAAAGAGCTTCGTGGGCTTTTTTACATTTGTCCCTATGAAAAATCTAGTATTTTTACCCGCCATAGCGCGCAGCGCGAAGGCGGGCAGCGCGAAGGCGGGCAGCGCGAAGGCGGGCATTCTCGTGCCAATTTGCCTGATACTGCTGCTTTCCAACTGCGCATCTTTCAAACAAAACCGATGGCTCTCTGCGCACCAAAAAGAACTCAGCCGTTTGGCCAACAGCAATTTACCTGCCGAGCAAAAACTCGATGGTCTCGTACAGGACTATGTAAAGTTCATGCACGAAGACCTCAAGTTCATTGACCCGGTGAAAGGAGTGAAGTACGTAAAAAAATACCACGACCAGAATCGCGCTTCGATGGAGAAAATCCTGCGTGAATCTGAAAAATGGCAGGGAAGCCTCGGCACGATAGACAAAATCGCGCTCGGGGTGCGTACTGTTCAAAAACCCTACATCCGGGATCTTATAGACCTGGGCCCTAAATTTAAACGCAAGTACAAACAGTACGCGTTTGCGCTGGAGCTGGGTGCTAAAATCACAGGCGGGCTGACTAAGTTTGCTGGGAAGGAGATATTTTGAGATGGGCTTATAAGCCTGGTGGCACACGGATGACACGGATTTGAGATCAAAAAATCCGTGTCTTATCCATGTCATCCGTGTGCCACCAGGTTAAAGCCAACGAAGTTGGGCAAGATCCTGAAAGCAAGACCCGCGTCTGGATATTTTACCATGCCATTGAAAATGAAATACGTCCTTTACCTCTCGCTCTTTTTCAATCTCCTGGCCATCGGGGTGGGCTCGTTTGCCGTGAACCGTTTAGGAGGTTTTAAGTATATGTTTATTCGCTTGCAACGTACAACCGAGGGGCTTTACCACCATCGCGCCCAACATTTTGAGCGGCTGCCCGAAAGAGCGGGAAGCATCATTTTCCTTGGCGATAGCCAGACAGAACAGGCCGAGTGGCACGAACTTTTTCCCGACGGGCCAGTGGTACTCAATCGGGGTATTTCGGGCGATTACACGGAGGGAGTATTAGAGCGTCTGCCAGAAATCCTGCGGCATAAACCCTTGAAAATCTTTTTGTTAATAGGGGTAAACGACCTGGCTTTTGGGAATTCTGTTCCGGAAATCGAACAGGCTTACCGCGCCATTGTGCAGAAAATCCGATCGCAATCGCCCGATACGGAGCTGTACCTGCAAAGCGTTTTACCAGTCAATAATGAGGTGCGGCACGTCGGGGTGAAGAATGAAAAGATATTGGAATTGAATGCGCGCATCGCTCAAATTGCCCGCGATTTTGCGCTTCCATACCTCGATATCGCCACACCGTTGAAAAATGCGGACGGGAACCTTGCCTCAAAATTTACGGAAGATGGATTGCATTTGAACGGGCTCGGTTATTTCGTCTGGAAAAAGGAGATTGAGAAAATGGTAGTAGTTGAATGAAAAGAAATTCTTTTGAGGTACACTTATTTGATATACTTTTGGTGTCTCTTAAAAATTATTTTCAATGACAAACCTTTCGTTGAAACTGCAAGACGGGATTTATGTAGAAACAGAAGCCATTTTATCCCGGCTTAAAAAAAGCAGAAACGCCTACATCAATGAGGCGCTGGCGTACTACAACGCGGTAATAAAACGCCAACTACTGGCTGCAGAATTAGAAAATGAGATCAAGCTGGCTGCCGAGTCATCTCAAGAAATATTGCGCGAAATGGAGCAGATTGAAGACGAATTATCCTAAAAAATGCTTCCTTATGAAACGTTTTGAAATCTGGATAGCCAACTTAAATCCACGTCTGGGTACGGAAGCAGGCAAAATGCGCCCAGTAGTGGTTGTACAAACCGACCTTCTCAATGGGAAGCACAGTTCCACAATTGTTTGTCCTTTGACTACGAATGTCGCGCTCGGTCTTAATCGAATGCGCGTTCATTTGGCTGCTGGCCAGGCTGGCTTGGATGCCGACTCCGATGTGCTGGTAGATCAAATCCGTGCGATTGATAATCGCCGGTTCAAGCAAAGACTGGGTCTGCTGCCATTGAATGCTCAAGCGAAACTTGAAGAAAATCTGAAAATCATCCTGGATTTACCCTGACTTAATTCGGTCTCCTTTTATGGAAGTCCCTCCAAGTTATCCGCCTTCCCCTATCCGCCGCTCCTGGTTGCGCCGCATCTTGCTTGGCCTGCTGTTCTCGGTGTTGGGCCTCTTGCTTTTGCTGGTGCTGATCGCGGCTTTTTTTGACAAGCAAGTGAGTCAGCAACTCGTTGCCGAAATCAACAAAAATCTTAAAACCGAACTTCGCGTGGGGGAGGCGAGCCTTTCGCTGCTTTCGGGCTTTCCCGCTGCTTCTGTAAATCTCTCCCAGGTACGGCTCAAAGATGCGCTTGGCGGACAACTCCTTGCTGCTCAGGGGCTCTCTTTTCGATTTGACTTGTTAAGTTTGTTCGGCGACGACCTGAAAATCCACTCCGTTCGCCTGCAAGATGGAGCCATTCGCATCGTGGTGAACCGCGCAGGAAAGTCGAACACCGATATTTTCAAGGAATCCAAAACACCCAAAAAAACATCAACCGAAAGCACGCTCCAGCTTGCATTGGAAAATGCCGAACTTCAAAATATTGCAATTCTCTATGACAACGCTCCGGCGCAACAAGCCGCTGAAATGGTGGTAGGTAAGGCCAGCGCAAGCGGCAATTTTTCTGCCCGACAGTTCCGGCTCTCCAGTCAGGCGGACATCAAAATAAATTACCTTGATTCTGACAGCAGCCGTTACCTCGGCGGCCAAACACTTCGCTACGATGCTGTGCTTGCGGTTGACCTCAAACGAGGTGCCTACGCCCTCCAAAACGTGGAACTCTCGCTTGGTGGCAACACCTTCAATGTGGAGGGGCTGGCTGTTGTGAAACCTGAAGGCACTGACCTGAATTTCAAATTAGTGGGTCAGGAAGGCGACGTTTCTATGATCGCCAATTTGATGCCGGGCGCTTACCATGCGTATTTCCGGGAATTTCAGAGCACGGGCAACTACGCTTGCAGTGGCACGGTGAAGGGCAGGTTGAGCAAAACAGAAACCCCGGCAATTAGATTTGAAGTGGCTCTGCGCGACGGAAAAATGAGTTCCGAGAAACTTCAAGGTCCTTTGCGAAATGTGTCGTTCCGCGCCCGTTACAACGCCCAGCCAGATGGAAGTGGCGAGTTTGAACTGGCTGATTTCAAAGGCGATTTTGGTGGTCAACCTTTGAGTTTATCCTTGAAAGTGAATCAATTAGAGGATCCAATAGTTGAATTTCAAGCAAACGGCGCATTGCCACTAGATGCCGCGTACGGGCTTTTTGACAACGATCTGATCACAGCTGGCGATGGTATTGTCCGGCTGAACCGACTCAAGGTGCAGGGCCGATACGCAGACATGACAAGCATGCGTCGCATCAGTCTGGTAAATGCTTCTGGCGAAATTCAATTTGACAATGCCGCGATTACTTACAACAAAACCCCCTTGCTCGCCGAGACGGGCTTCCTCCGTTTGGAAGACAATGAATTTCGACTTGATAGCTTTGTGCTCCGCGCCGGGAAAAGCGATTTTTTGCTCGATGGCTCGGCCAAAAACCTGCTCCCGGTGCTCTTCGCTGATTCTTTGAATACTGCGGGCGCGCTCCTCGAATTCGGCGCAAGACTCCGCTCGGAAAATTTTGACGTAGATCAAATCATTGGAATGTTCTCGGTACAAAGCTCCGCCTCTGAAGCGGGCGGCGAGGCAGGACTGGATTCTTTAAAAAAAGAGAAGAATACCAAGCGCAGCCTCGCTATGAACAAATTGAAAGGCACGTTCGAGGCGAATATAAGGGGTTTCAAATATGGGAAAATAGAAGGGAAAAACTTTCTAGGCAGCTTTGAGTTTGACCACAACAATTTGAATTTCAATGGGAATGCCGCAGCCATGCAAGGTGAACTTGCCCTCCAAGGCAATGCCCGCTTCGACCTTGCCGCTTCACTGAAAATGCACATTGTCGCCCGAAACCTTGATCTGCAAACCATGCTGGCCCAATGTGAGAACTTTGGGCAGGAAGTCATTACAGCCGAGAACATGCGCGGCAGATTGAGCGGACGAGTGGTGCTTTGGACCTATTGGAACGACTTTGGTGAATTTGATATGAAACGTCTCCGCGCCCTTGCCGATGTCCAGGCAACCAACGGCGAACTCCAAAAAGTGAAGATGTTCGAGGACTTTTCCAGCTTTGTCCACCTCGAAGATTTGCGCCGTATAAGGTTTACTGACTTGCAGAATTATTTGGAAATCAAGGATCAAAGACTGTACCTGCCCGTGATGTTCCTCCAGAGCAATGCTCTTAACATGACCCTGAGCGGCGAACATACCTTTGACAACGACATTGATTACAAAATCAAAATCAACGCAGGCCAGGTGTTGCTCAACCGGCTTAAGAAGCACGACTCCGACCTCGACCCTCTGCCCGAAAAGAAAGGTGGTTTCAACCTTTATTACAGCATTGTGGGAAACCTGGACAAGTATGAAATGAAGCGCAAAAAGCGGGCGGTAAAAGCCGAGTTCGAGCGCAGTGAAGCGCGCAAATTACTCATCGCCAAAGCCCTTGATGCAGAATTTGGAGGCGCTTCAGTAGATGTGATGCTCTATACGCCCACCCAAATTGAAAATGATGGGGAAGAATACCTAGAAGAGATGCAAGGCGGCGGAAAACAATAATTCATTTTTTAACCGCAAAACCGCAAAACAGGAGAACCGCAAAATTTAAAATTGTTAGGAGGTCTCCGGCTGAGTTAAGATCAATTCGGACTCCTCTCAATTTTAAATTTTGCGGTTCTCCTGTTTTGCTGTTTTGCGGTTAAATTTTATTCCGGCTTCATCCGCGCAAACTGCTCGTAATACCCCGGGCGGTTGGCGCTCTCCAGGCCAGGAACAAACTTTTTGGAGATGATAATGCGTTGCAAGGGTGCAAACAGTACAATTTCAGGAATCTCATCGTAAAAGACTTGTTGTACCTGAAGGTACATAGCATTTCGCTTGGCCACGTCGGGTTGCACCCTGATTGCCTCGATAAGGCTGTCGGCCTTTGCGCTTATATATCCAGCGCGGTTATCGCCCGCCGGGGATAGGCTTCTAGAGTGAAATCGTTGATAATATTCTACTTGCCCTGGGTAAAGTACAACTCCAAGGAGTGCGCTGTCATAGTTACCACTTTTCGTTTCGGCGCTCATCACCGTAAGGTCAACACTATTGATCATGAGTTCAATGCCTGCTTGCCTTGCCGATTCTTTCAAGCTAAAGGCTAATAATTCGTTGGTTTTGGCAGAGGTAGCAGCCATCATTTGGAAGGATAACTGTTGGCGCTTACCGTTGATTTCCTTGTCCAAGATGCCATTCCCATCCGTATCCGCCCATCCTGCCTGTGCAAGCATGGCCTTTGCTTTTGCTATGTTATAATCGGGCAAGGCAAGGTCTTTGGCATAATACGGCTTGTCTGGGTGCATTGGGCCGTTTATTCGTCTTGCTAATCCGCGGTTAATCTGGTTGACGATATAATCGTAGTCAATAATATGCCTGAGTGCACGTCGCACCTGCACATCCGCCAGGATTGGGTTACGGTGATTGAGCGCCCAACGGTTGTATTGGGTGCTGCCGAGGGCAAAAAAGTCATACTTCGCGGCCAGCGAGTCGTTGGCCTTCATTTCCAGAAACTTCGCAGGGTTGATGACGCCTCCTACCAAATCCAGTTCGCCGTTTTTTATCTGGTTTTCCAGGGTTAAGTCGTCTTTTATCACTTTGTAAATCAATTTTTTGGGGTACGCTGCGAGCATTGGATATTGCTCTGCTACCCGGTCACCCCACCAATTTTGCTTTTTGACCAAAACGGCCCCTTGTTCGTTCATTAGTTCCAGACGATATGGGCCGCAACCTGAAATAGCGTTGGGGTCGTTGGCAAATTTTGCTTGTCCGAATTCCACTACAAAAGCCTTCAAATTCTCATCGGCACTGAGTGCAGCCGTTTTGGCAGGGTCCAATAGGTCGTTTAGTGACAAGTTAGCCAGTCTGTTGTTAGGGTCATAATTGTAGGCCGGGTAAATGGGTGTACTACAAAGTGCGTCTATGGAGAGTATATAAAACTCGCTGAAGTAGAAGCTGAACTTTTTTGGGTTGGCCGGATCAATTTCTAATCCAGACAATTGAGTCAAATATCCACGGTAAACTTCAGGGAAGCCAGGTAAAAAGATAATCTTGAAAGTAAAGGCCACGTCATTGGCCGTCACGGGAGTGCCGTTGTCCCAAACTGCTTCGGGGATGATTTCAAAGTCGTAGGCGAATTGGCCTTTTCGCGGCCCGTCTTTCAGCTCGCGCACGGTGGGGATAGCTGTAATAAGCAATGGTTGCAATTCCAATGTCTTTGGGTCGAGATCGCCCAATGATGGCATCATTTGACGCGACACGAATGTAGAGGGTCCGTGCCCCCCGTTCATGAAAACGTTTAGGTTGTTGGGTGCCGAGTCCGTTCTAACAGTGACTTCCTCGGGTGCACGAGGCTTTTTTTTGCCAAAAATGATCGGATAAAGTAGCCAGGCGGCCACAAGCAGGGCGACAATCGCCAGCACCCGCCGGAGAGAGAGAAATTTGTTCATGGTAAAATTGATAAAATTGTGATAGAGATATTCTACGGATTAAAGAATAAAGCGGTGCAAGTTATATCTGGAGCAATGGATAATTTTATATTTTATTCGGGATTTTTTTTGATGCGATATTACCGGCGTCCCAATCGTGGAGAACACAGATCGCACGGATGGGGCACGGATTAAAATTATGACTAAAATCCTTGTCCCATCCCAGCGATCGGTCTTCCACCAGCACATCTGCTACAAAAACCGCTCTTCCCATTCGGGTCTCGGCAGCATACATAATTCCCGGCGGCCAAACCACCGGTACCGGTTGCGTGCCACGAAGTTGTACAGAGCATCGCGCCATGGACGTGGCAAGATTTTAAAAACATAGAGAAGACGCCAAAAGCCGCCCAGCCGTCGCATAATTTCGAGCGACGCATCGGAACGAAGGAAAATCTTGCCGCCCACCACCAACACCACCGTGTCGAAATGCTCGGAAGCAAGTCCGTGTTGGAGCAACAATTGTTGGCTTAGTTCAGATTGAAGCGCGGAAAAGCGAAATTCGCCGCGATGATCGTGTTTTAGTATCCATTGAACAGAAGCGTTGCAAAGGTTGCATACTCCGTCAAAGAGGAGAAGGGGTTGGCCCTCCTTCGCTAAAGCTACAGCGGGTAATTTGGTTGAATGGTGATTGGTTGATTGGTGATTGGTGATTGGTGATGATTTTGACATGATTTTACATTGAGTTTGTGCTCGGCTAACTACTTTCGCCTTTACACGCGATAGCCTTTTGAGCCTCGACGAGAAAAACTATCGCGGGCATTTCATTCCCCACATTGACCAAATTGACCACATTGACCACATTCCTCACATTGGCCACATTCTAAAAAATGCCTACTGCGCTCACCATCGTATTTGTCGGCTGCACCATTTTTTTATCGCATTGGTTTGCGGCGCTTTTTGCCCGTACGAAGATACCCGATGTGTTGTGGCTTTTTATCATCGGGCTGTTGTTGGGGCCAGTGTGGGGATTCGTAACACCAGAAAAATTTGGCGCGGTGGGGCCAGTTTTTACCACTATTACGCTGATTTTCATCCTGTTCGAAAGTGGTATTGACCAACGCCTTGAACCACTAATCAATTCTATAGGTGGCACAGCGCGCATTACTGCCTATAACTTCCTGGCTACTTGTATAGTTGCAGGCGGTATCACATTCTACTACACAGATTTGGGTTTTTTGCGCTCCCTTATGCTGGGAAGTATTGTGGGCGGCACCTCATCAGCCGTTATCACCACCCTGGTGAGGCAGTTCCCAATGAGCGAGCGCATCCGAACGATTCTTGTACTGGAATCGGCTTTTTCTGATGTTTTTACACTTGCAGTTCCGCTTACTCTGCTAACGGCATACAAAATTGGCACCATAGACGTGGCCTTCGTTACAGGACAAATGATCGCCGCACTTATTCTCGCTGTTATGCTCGGCGTAGCGGGCGCATTTGGTTGGAGCATCATGCTGAACAAGATGCGTACGCTTCAAAACACCGTTTTTACTACCCCGGCATTTGTATTCATTTTATATGGCTTTGTCGAACTGCTCAACTTTTCTGGCCCCATTGCTGCCCTGGCGTTTGGCATTACCTTGGGGAACATTGACGTGCTGGGCCCGCCGATAATGCGGAATGCCATTTCGCGCAAACCCATTTCCCTGAACGACAACGAACGGGCGTTTTTTTCCGAAGCCGTGTTCTTGCTCCGTACCTTCTTTTTTGTGTACATCGGAATATCCGTCCGACTTCAAGATTGGCATTGGATGATGCTTGGTGCTGTTATCACGGGGTTTTTGTTCCTCGTGCGCATCCCTGTGGTACGATTCTCCGTGTCGCGCAGCACTTCGCCCAAAGACGCTTCTTACATGGCCACGATGATCCCCAAGGGCTTGGGCGCGGCAGTACTCGCCTCACTCCCTGTGCAGCAAGGCGTGGCAGGCGGTGAGATCATACAATCGGTTGTGTTCTCAATCATTCTTTGTTCTACCGTGCTTACAACCATGCTTACTTTTTTGGTGGAAAAGACGTTCTTTTCAAGCCTTTATGTCTGGATTTTTACAATGTTGGGTTTAGGCAGGCAAGTAGGGAAGGATACTGATAAAGTGCCCCAAAGTGAATTGTTGGTGTTTGATCCTGGAAAGGAAAAACCTGCCCCAGCGCCCAAGGGCGACTTACCCGCGGTAGAAAAAAAAGCAAAAAAACCAGCCGCTCCAAGAGCCAAACGAAGGAAAAAGGAGGCTTAATTTCTCTTTTTCAAAATCCATACATCCTGCTCAAGACCCCAACTTTTCCGGGCACCTTCAATGTGCTCCAGGATATCTGTCTGAGATTCAAACAATTGCCGGACGTAAGCCGGAGGGTGAAACGCTGCAAAAACCCGGTGCCCTTCCACGACTTTTCCTCGTACTACAAGTTTGCCTTGGTCAAATTCATGGCGCTCCTGCTCCGTGAGTTTTTCGCGGAACACGTCGCCGTGGGTAGTCAACACCAATACAGCGCCCTTTTTGGAAACGCGCATCAACTCACCAAACCACTGCTTATGATTGGGTTCAGACAGGTGCGTGAAAATAGAAATGCCGTAAATTAGGTCGAAATACGCATTCGGATATTGCGTAGGCGGGCTCAATTGGTTGATTGCAAAAGTGACGCCCTTGACATTTTCGCGACACCATGCAATGGTTTTCGGATTGTAATCTGTACCGTGAATTTCACAGGTGGTACCCATCAGTTTTGGGAAATGCCGCAGCACCCTGGCGGGCCCACAGCCCCAATCCAGGAGGGTTTTTCCGGCAAGGGAGGTATATTGTTCGAACAAACCTATTAGCCAACTTGCCGTCTGCTCACCCCCTTCGAAATACTTTTGGTAGTCCAATTGAAAAGCCTCAAAAAGCATGTAGTCGGGTGGCAACTTCACATCGGGATTTTCTTTTACAAATAGCCTATTTCGCTCACGATTCTTCCATTTTTGATACCCGTATTTGAGCTGGTCGAGAAAGTGCATCAGGCCTAAATCCCGGAACGGCTTTGTCAATTTTCCTGTGTTCATATTGAATGTCTTGGTTTTCTGATGATTTCAGGTTTACTTGTCAGACGACTCAAATGTCGTCTGGGCACTATTTTAGTGACACCTCAAACCCCATCGCCTTCAAATGCTCCCAAAACTGTGGGTACGATTTCGACACCACTCCCGGGTTTTCTATTTCCACGGGACCAAGCATCGCAAGAGTTGCAAAAGCCATTGCCATGCGGTGGTCGCCATAAGTGGCAATGCGCGGCACGGTTATTAATTCAGCTTTCCCTTCCAGACTGTAAAACGTTTTTTCCGGCCATTTTTTTGAAAAACGGGCGGGCAGTTTTGCAAACGAGACGCCCAGCTTCGCCAACTCGGTTTTCAAAGCAGCAATACGGTCGGTCTCCTTGATGCTCAGTGTTTCCAGACCGCTGAAAACCGCGGTTGTTTCCAAGCCAGCGCAAACAACAGCGAGGGTTTGTGCAAGGTCGGGACATGCTAGAAAATCCTTTTCAAAAAATGGTCTCGACGCTCCACCGATTTTTTTCAAGCGGACTTCATTTTCTCCAAAATACGTTTGAATATCAAATCGTTGCATCATGTTTGACAACACCGAATCGCCTTGCCAACTGCGTTCCTGAAGCCCCTTCAGTGTCAAATCCAACTCCTCAGAAAAAGCCGCCATTGCATACCAATACGACGCTGCCGACCAGTCAGCCTCTATGAACAAATGACGCGGAGTGTACTTGCCAGCAGCCACCACCAGCGCTTCGCCCTGCCACGCTACTGTTGCCCCAAAATGCCGCATCACATTTAGTGTCATTTCTAAATAGGGTCGAGACACCAAAGGGCCTTGAGGTACCAGCTCCAGCCCTTCTGGCAAATACGGACCAATCATCAACAATGCTGAAAGGAATTGGCTGCTGATATTGGCTGGCACTCGGATGTTACGCGCTCTGGGTTTTATTTCGCCGATTTTCAAGGGCGGATAGCCTTCTTTTCCCAAAAAATGGATGTCAGCGCCAAGTTGCTGCAATGCTTCCACCAATGGGCCAATGGGCCGCTCAAGCATCCGTTTCGATCCGCTGAGCACCTGTTCACCTGGCTGTGTGGAGAGATATGCTGTAAGAAAGCGGAATGCCGTGCCAGCATCGCCAGCATCGAACGTGCCACTTTTTTGCGCCAACAATCGCAGCAAGGTTTGGGTGTCATTGGAAGTGGAAAGATTGGAGAGCCAATCCTGAGGATTCGCCCCAGCCAAAGTAAGGGCAATAAGGGCGCGGTTGCTGATGCTTTTAGAGCCGTCGAGTACGACGGCGCCACGTAATTCGCGGGAATTTTTGGAAACGCAGGCCGTTGTTAGCCGGCCGATTCCTGTTGTTGTCTCATCTTTTCGGGTCACCTGTTCATCATTCATCGTTCATAGTTTCTCATTGTGATCCACCACCTCCATCACCGTGCGGAACACGGCGTACTTCCCGTCATAACGTTCCTTATGCTGGCGTTGAAGTTCGGGGCCGAACTCGTTTTGGTACCGTATCAGGTGCGCCATATCTCGTACGGCATATTGCACGGCATAGATTTCGGAATCCGTGTGCTCGTGACCAATGAGGCGGCAGAGGCGGTAGGAGATAAACATCCCTGTGATCATTACATCGGGAATGTGCGTTTCGCGCATCCATCGGAGCCAGTCCTCGTGTACATCAAGGTCAATGGTAACGGTGACATTGTAAAGCAGCATAGTTACAGGAATAATTAAGTCGCTCAAAAGTAGGGCGAGCCGGACTTACTTTTGCGGTTACTATGGCAAAAATCCTGCTCATCGAAACCTCCAGCGAAGTCTGTTCCGCCGCCATTAGTGTGGACGGTCGGGTAGTTGCGCTTTCTGAAAAACTGGAGACTCAAAGTCACGCAGCATTGCTTACCCTTCAAATCCGCGAATGTTGCGAGATTGCTGGCATCCCACTTGCTCAACTTGACGCTGTGGCACTTAGCCGAGGCCCTGGCGCATACACCGCGCTACGCGTGGGAGCTTCTGTGGCGAAAGGAATTTGCTATGCTCTGGACAAGCCCCTCATTGCGGTTGATACATTGCTGGCCCTCGCGTATGCCAGTCGTTTGGAGATTGGAGTTGGGGAATCCAATGTCCAGTATCCAATATCTCAATATCCAATATCTCAATATCGCAACAGCCCAATTTTCGTCCCAATGTTGGATGCACGCCGGCAAGAAGTTTGGCTTGCGGTGTACGATGCAGGGTTGCGAGAAATAGCGGCTGCACAGCCCCTGGATTTAAATAACAATTTGTTTGAAGACTTTATTTCAGAAAAGGCGGGTGTCACGGGAGGTGGCGGCATTGTTTTGGCCGGGAACGGTATGGAAAAAATTAGGAGCGGCGGATTTTTGGAAAAAATAAAATTTTCGGAAATAAAAAAGTGCTCTGCCGGGAACCTTTCGGTGCTTGCAGACCAAATTTTTCAAAACGCTGATTTTCAGGATATTGCCTATTTCGAGCCCTATTACATGAAAGCTCCAAATATCACTACGTCCGCCAAGCCGCCATTTTGAAGAAAATATGATTGTTTTACAATTTATTGATTTATATTGCTTATTTTCGTGCTGATTTAAAAGAGATTACGTCTGCTATTTGCAACGTATGTCATTTTTCTTGAAAATTAAATTGGCACAATTTGTGACGCAGAAAAGATTCAAAACTGTGTCCACTCACCTTTTTCAAACATTTAGTATGGGAAAAACAAACATCGAACGTGTGTCGCTCAAAAATGGGTCACACGACACGTCACTCGACTACATCGAGTTGCGTAAGGCCGCGCTGGTATTGCGCGCTGTGAACCACAAATTACGCCAAAAAATGCTCGACCTTTTGGATGAGAACAAACGCATGACCGTGACTGAAATTTATGTGAAACTCCGGCTGGAACAAAGTGTAGCAAGCCAGCACCTTGCTATCCTGCGGAGTGCAGGCGTGGTGCAGACGGAACGCAACGGAAAATTCATTTTCTACTCCGTCAATCGCAGCCGAATAGGCCAGATTTCCTCCCTTGTGGAAGAACTTGCTGCTTGACGTTGCAGTTTGTTTAATGTTTAACTAAGTGTAAGTCATAGCAAGCCGTTCTGTTAAATAGAACGGCTTGCTTTTTTTATTTTGGAGTGTTGCTCAATCAAAAGGGGAATTGCATCTTTGCCCCACTTATCCAATAATCTCATACCGATTACAAGGCAAAAAGCATGATTAAACAAACACCGCCACCGCTCATCGCTAGTGAGCAATTAAGACCAGCCGTGCGTATTTTAAGGGCATTGGCTCACCCACTCCGGTTGCGAATTATCCGCGTAATTGAGGAAAACAATGGCTCTGCCAACGTGGGTGAAATTTTCGCGACACTCAAAATCGAGCAATCTGTTGCATCACAACACTTGCGCATTTTGCGCCAAGCGGCATTGGTGAATACCCGCCGAGATCGCAAATTTGTTTACTACAGTCTTGATTACGACCGTATTGCGCTTGCAACGAGCGCGATTGGTTTTCTGGAGAAAATGGATATAGCTCCAAAAAAGAATCGAAAAAACAAGCCTCCCCATTGACGTGAACGAGGAGGCTTGTTCTCGGATCGTTTTTGATAGAGGCTTAGAAAAACACACCGAGTTTGAGTGCTATGTTTCCAAACGTAGCCTTTGAATCTTCTTTGTCCCAGTTGCCGGAAGTCTTCTCAACAAAACCATTCCGGGTTATGTCGGTGAATTGTTTTTGGAAAGCGAGGCCGGCTACGAGCGTGGCGTTGGTAGCAAACTCATACTCGATACCACCGCCGAGTCCCCAAGAGAGCGAAAGGCCTTTTACTTCCTCCCGGATATCAATATCATTCAGATTCTGCGTATTGGTGCCACGGATGTCGCCTATGCCTTTGGTGACAAAGCCCAGGGTGAACACCGGCAATTCGGCGTAAAACTTGAAACGCGCATCTTCATTGGAGCCGCCGCGCATTTTCAGGCCGAAGGGTATTTCTACATAATTAATGCGGTAGTGAAGTTTGGCGTCTATGCCAAAGGTGTCGGATGGGATGTCGGTTAGTTCTGTGTTGGCGGGATCCCAGGGCTTCCAGCGTGAATAGCCGTTTTGGAGGCTTCCGCCCTGGTTGAAGCCAAAGCCAAGGCCTGCGGTGAGGGCGTAGTTATCCGCAAAGTAATACTCGCCAAGTGCGCCGATTTTAATGCCCCAATTGGAGCTTACGCCTTCTATTTTACGGTCATTGGTGCGCATCCAGGACCAGGATGGGCTGGCTTGGAAACCAAAACGGATGCCTTTTTGGGCTTCGGCTTTTCCGAGCATAAAAGTTGCGAAGAAGAGAAGCAGTGCAATTTTTTTCATTGTGAATGTAATTTGTTAGCAGGTAAATAATCTAGTTTTAATTGTTGGATGGCGTTTCAGCGCCATCCAATGAGCGTGTAAAAGTCGAGGTTTTTTACCAAGCTTTAGCCTCAGAGGGAAATTTTTCCACAGAATGTTGTGCGATTTCAGCAGAGAAACCGGATTGCTAAACCATAAAAGGGGAAATCAATATTGGGTAGGAAGGAGGGGATGGGCGAGCGTTCACTTTTTTGTCTTCTCCATGGGAAGTTCGTCCCGTCGGCTCCACTCTTGTAGAGATGCATCATAGAGCTTCAGCCGGTAGCCCAACAAACGGCCAGCGATGTACACCACGCTCGCTGTTTGGCCGATAAAACAATACAGCACAATTTCTTTTTTCTTGTCCGCTACCACGGGCGTAAAATAAGATTCTAATTGGTCCAAAGGCTTGAACATATTGGTGCTGTCCACCATGTCTGGGTATGGGATATTAAGTGCCCCGGTAATGTGCCCGTCACGGGGATTGCCGGTGAGATCCCCATCGTAGAAACGCTTAATCCGGGCATCCACGACAACCGAGCTGTCGGAGCGGAGTGATTGCAGCACATAGTTTGCGTCTACGATTAACTCGCCTGGTTTTGCTTTGAAATTGCCCTTTTTGAATTCGGAAATTTCTTTGGTGACCGGATACTTTGCCTTTTTCCACGCTTCCAGACCTCCATTCAGATACGAAACCCGCCCCTGCAGCCCTAATTGCTCCAGTGTGAGAAAAATCCTCGAAGTCACGGTGACCTGATCGCGGGTGTGGCAAAGTACAATTTTTGAATTGTTGGAAATGCCCAGCTTCTGGAGCAGGGCAGTCGCCTGTTTCTTGTCAGGTATATTGTAGTTGCCTTCGGGCGAGTTGGGCGTTATCCATTCTGCCCATAAAAACCGGGCTCCGGGAATATGCTCCCGGTCGTAATCGAGCCTCAGGAAATTAACCTGGATAACTACCAAAGTCGGGTCGTTCAAGCGCTCAAATACCCATTGTGGGGAAACGAGGATCGGCTGATCTTGTGCTGAGGCATCGGCCATGGCTGTCTCAATCTCTGCCCAGGTATCCCATACCGCCTTTACCAGCACCTTAAACTGATCACCATCTTTTCCAGATTCGATCTTTTTGAAAAGATCGTGCATCTCGCCGCGTAACGCAGGATATTGGTCTGTTATTGGAATCAAAGCCAACCACGCTTCGCGGTGCTTTTTGAAAGCCGTAACAAAGCTAGTCGGGCAAGCTTTGTAGCTTATTTTGCTCAAACCCTTGGCGTATTGCCGTATGGTTTCACTCAGATCAAGCCGCTCGCAGGCATGGTTGCGTGCTTTCCCCAAAGAATCGTCTATCGCGATAACTCGGGTCATGCAATCCCTGGATTTTTGGGAAGGCATCGGTTTTTGTGCGAGCAGGGAGGGTTGGTGACAATAAAAGAGGGCGATGGCAAGGAGGGAAGGGAGGCTGAGTTTCATATATTTGACAATTGCAAATGACAAGATCTTATTCACGGTGCCTAAAAATGTGACTCCTCTATGCCGACACAGGGTTGATTTCGACAGAAAGACATGGATAGCCTATCCAAGGGCAGTTATGGGTACGGATAATGACAACTTACTATGCCTTATGGATGCTCAGAGAAGTCATGGTCAATGACCCAGCTACTGCTTTGTCGTTGAACAGGCTCACAACTTCATTTTTTTCCTGCAAAGCGAGGGCATAGAGCAGGGGCAAGTAATGCTCAGGCGTAGGAATGGCCAAATCAAATGCCCGGCCTTGTGAGCGAAAGTTGACCAACGCCTGATGATCGCCGGAAAGGATGTGGTTTTTCATTTTTTCGCTGGCTTCTATTGCCCAATCGAAACCAAATCCGGCATCGTTCAGCCTGTCCCACGCAACCATGCCGAGGTTGTGAACCATGTTTCCACTGCCAACGATCAGCACCCCTTTATTACGGAGCGAAGCCAGTTCTTTGGCCAACTCGTAGTGGTATTGTGGCGGCTGATTGTAGTCCAGACTCATTTGAATCACAGGCACATCCGCATTGGGATAAAGATGTTTAATCACAGACCATGCGCCGTGATCAAGTCCCCATTTTTCATCCAGGCCCACTTGTGTCTTGGTAATGGCGCTTTGGGTTTCTTTAGCCAGAGCAGGACTGCCAGGGGCAGGATATTGCACATCAAACAAGGCTTGAGGGAATCCCCCAAAGTCGTGGATGGTGCGTGGTTTTTCCATCGCGGTCACAAAAGTGCCTCGTGTTTCCCAGTGTGCCGAAATGCAAAGGATGGCATTGGGCTTTTGGATCTCTTTGCCAATCTTTCTGAATCCTGCCACAAATTCATTTTCTTCAATAGCGTTCATAGGGCTGCCATGCCCAAGGAACAAAACGGGCATTCGTTCGGTGCCAGCAAGTGGCTCGGTCATTTTGCTTAATTCGTTCAGTTTCATTGCTGCTCCAACTATTGGCAATAATGCCAGGGTTTGAAGAAATTTTTTTCTGTTCATGGTTTTCTCACTTGAATAAATCCAGCGCCTTGTACAGGGTTTGCAGGATGCCCCAAAGGGCCGGTATGGCCACGAAAATCCAGGAGAGCCACAAGAGGTACGCAGAACGGTTATGCTTTTTCATACTGATTTGACATTGTTGTTATGGTCAATGCAAAGTGATTTGAGCGAAATGGTCTTACAAGGCTTTGATTGTCAATCGAATCAATCGGCTAAATCCTCAAAAATCGAATCAATCTGCTTTGCCAAGTGGCTTTATGAGCATATTGCATATAAAACCAAAAACCAGCAGTCCGGCCATAAGGTACATGGTGACGGAATATGCTTCTGCGGCGGGCATCTGCAAGGTATCAATTTGGTAAGCCCTGATATTGTTGACAAGCTGTGGCCCTAACAAGGCCGCCATACTCCAGGCCAACAGCAGTCGGCCATGTATCGCGCCTACTTCTTTCGTTCCAAACATGTCGCGCAAATAGGCTGGAATGGTGGCAAATCCACCACCGTACATACTCATAATGAGACAAAAGGCTCCAACGAACAACACGATATTGCCCATGCGACCCGTCAAAGGAACCAACATATAGAGGGCGGCGCCGAAAAGGAAAAAGATGGCATAGGTGTTTTTTCGTCCAATCTTGTCGGACAAAGAAGACCAGAAAAACCGCCCTACCATATTAAAAAGGCTCAATAGTCCAACAAAACCGCCCGCCGCCGCAGCGCTTACTGCCCGGCTGGCGCCGATCGCTTTTTCTGAAAACATTTCCTGGATCATGACCGAAGCCTGCCCCAACACCCCGATCCCTGCGCTGACATTGAGCATCAGCACCCCAAACAACAGGTAAAATTGCGGGGTCCGGATGGCGGCATCGGCATCCAATCCGGCTCCTGGATTATTTTGACTTGCCTGCTTACTCACACCTGCTGGTTGCCAGCCCTCTGCAGGGATGCGGACGGTCATTACGCCAAACAGCATGTATGCCAAATACAGGATGCCCAGTGCCAGAAAAGTCTCCGTTACCCCAATAGAATCGGGTGTTTGAAAAAACTCCATCAGGCGAATGGATAAGGGCGCTGCTACCATGGCGCCGCCCCCGAAGCCCATGATAGCCATTCCGGTAGCCATGCCGGGGCGGTCAGGGAACCATTTGATAAGTGTAGAAACCGGTGAAATGTACCCTAGTCCCAAGCCTATACCCCCCAGAACACCGTTTCCAAGATACAGCAGCCATATTTGGTGCGACCAAACCCCTAACGCGGATAGGAAAAAACCGCCTGAAAAACACAAGGCAGATACAAACATGGCTTTTCGCGGTCCGACCCTTTCGAGCCAACGGCCAAACACAGCCGCAGAAGCACCCAGACAAAAAAGGGCGATGGAAAAAATGTACCCGATCTGCACCAAGGTCCAATCGCCTTCAACGGGTTTGGTAATACCCAGGGCTTGCGACAAGGGTTTGTTGAACACGCTGTAGGCATAAATCTGGCCGATACACAAATGAATGGCCAGAGCAGCTGGTGGTACGCGCCAACGGTTGTAGCCTTCAGGTGCTATGGTGTTGGATTTGTTAAGAAAAGAGATCATCAACGCTAGGTTTGTATTAGGCATCCATTTGGAGATGGCTTCCCCCTGGTGATTTACCTACATAACTTTCAAAATCGTACACCTGTGAACCCGCAATTTTGGATTTCAACTCCCCAATTTTCTTGCGAATCACCCCTGTATTAATACGGAATCGCTCCGTAGCTGCAGAAAAATGGGTCAGGTTGTCATTGAGGTCGTCTTCCAGGAAAGACATGTTGGTAACGTTGTCGCGATACGAGCGCCCTCCTTTATGGGTTTGGATGGCGGCGTAATAGTGTTCGATGGCCTGCTCATTGTGGTAATTTACTTCCATGGTAAAGAGCGCATCGGTGCCCAATAGTTTGATCAGTCTGTCGTCAAACAATTGGCCTTCATGACGTATTTTCCAAGGATCTTGCTGTGCATCTGGTGTTTTCTCAAATGCCTTCACGTGTCCGTGCCTCAAATTCTGAAAAGCACGGCACCAGTTCGCAAGTTTATAATGTGCATTGGCTATAAAGGAATGGTTGGTGACGTAATTGGTGCCGTAGATGTTCAGGCTGCGAATGATTTCGTAGAGGCAAAATATCGAGTCCAGGACACAGTTTTCAACCGCAACATCGTTGCCTTCAATCTTGAATTTTTCCTGTAGCTTTTGAAGCTCCTCCAGGCTGCGTGCCCAATCCTCTTCGGATTTTGCGGGTATCGTTTTTTCCTTTTTAACTTGTTGTTCCTCCGAACTGCGCTCGCCTTTATAGTAACTTACTTCCAACAAGATTTCCGCTCCCATGTCTTTAAGCCGCACGAAATTGTACTCGCATTTGTACTTCAATTCCATTACCCGCAGATACTTGCTGGAAATCGAATCATAGGGAGTAACCAAATTAAGGTGTAACGGCGTGTCCAAAGCTCCCAAACAAGCCAACTTCAAGCGGATTTCTTCTATAAGCAATACTACTTCGCGTGTTTCTGGGCTGGTGGAGATATTGTTGTAAATCGAGGTGGTATCCTGTGTCCGAGGCAAATTGAAAATTTCACGGTATTTGAGCAACTGTGGGCGATTGGCAACATCCGATGACCAAACAATGCTTCGGAAAAGGCGACTGGCAATGCTCGGGGTAGTGTTTCCGTCACTAATGAGCAAATTGTCGAGTTTGGCCAAATAAGCCCTTCTGATTTTTCTTTCTTCCTCTGTTTCTTCCTTTTTTACTCCGGAACAATCTATCCAGCCTCGCCCCATAAACGCCAGCCAATCTTTAACGACAAACAGGAATTTTTTGAACTGAAAAGCACAACTGTACGACCGGCCTGCCTTCAGGTAAAAAAGTCCTGAGATTCGATACATGAGCAGGGTGGCGTTCAGCGCGTCGTGCGAAAGGAAATCATCTTTCCCGAGGGAATCAAGGCATTTATGGAGCAAATTATTGATATTGGATGCAGAGTCATCATATTGGTAAATCTCCAGGGTAGCATCGCTTAATGGTAGCACATCTGCTCCGGCAGAACTCAGCACTGCGTCGCCGAGCTTGGAGAACAAATTGCCCATGATATACATCTGCAAGCTGTTGGTGATATAGCATGTGGCAGGATGTAGCAGCAACACTGCGGTCTTTAAATCCCCATCTAGGTGCCCCTTGAAACCTGCCAGTTCTTTGGCCACATCCAAAGCGGCAATAATATCTTTCCTGAAGGAAGCAATCTGTTCGGTAATCGCCTGGCGATAGTAAATATAGGCAGAGAGCGAAGGGTTGTAATCAAAGACATATTTCCCATCCCTGGTTTTGCGGTATTTTTCAAGGAAAGCAGCCAAACTGGCTTCTTTCAACTCTTTGAACCCTTTATTATCAGGCTCCTGCCCCTGCTTGAAGTACTTGTAAACGTCTGGGAAATTGAAGTTTTTAAAGTACAGGATGCTTCCAACATTGCTAAAATAGTCAGAATAAAGCGTGTTCAGACGAATATTGTCTTTGCCATCCAATGAGGGGGCTTCGGATTGTTTCAGAATAGGGTAGGGGCGGTGCTCATCGAGCAGCACATTCAGGTCAGCAAGGTTTTTTCTGAGGTTGGAAAAGGTAATGCCATCGATTCGTTGCTTTTCAACCAGGTCAAGAATGGCAATATAGGGGCGCACCAGGAGTTGCATCCGGCTCAGTGGCATGTCGCCGCTGTTGGGGTCGTTTTTTTGTTTTAACCAACCCGGAATTTCCATCATGAGGCTTCGATAAATCGAATATGCCGAGTCAAATGCCCGGATACGCTCGAGCGCCATGCCCAGTTTTAGTTGCGTCCTTACCAACAATACGATCTGGTGATTGGTCAATTTTCCCCCGGCACTACGCTCGCGGAGCGGTTGGGCAGCGTCAGAGTAATGGATGATGGCATCGTCGTACTCCTTGTCATAATAGTGTAAATCGCCCAAAAGATTTTGTAAGAAAGAAATGGAATGCACGAATGGGCTGTGTTTCAGGGAAATTTGCACCGGCCCTTCGTGCCTTTTTTGCTGATGGTGCAATTTGTCGCGGTAATAATGTTTGATCTGCTGCGACTCGTCGAGGGTAAAGTTGAACGCTGCTGCGCCCTGTTCGGATATCTTTGAAAGGAAGCGAATCTCATTTACCACCTTGCTGAAAAAACGGTATTGGAACATGCCGTTGACCGTTTCTCTGATGTACATCCGGGAGAGGAATTGCACCAGGTCTTGCATAAAGTCGCGCAGGTTCGGGTCTTTGTTGGTCAGGATGATATCAGGCACCATCTCCAGGTTTCGCCACGAAAAGCCATGAGGATGAAACTTCAGGATATAGTCCATGATGTAGGTAGAGGAGAAAAGCAACTTATCGCCCAAAGCCTTCATGTGCCGGCTGTGAATAATGACATAAGGGCGGTAGAGGTTGGAGGTCAGACCGATTTCATACTGCTGGTTGAAGTTGAATTTAAGGAAAATTTTGCCCGCACAATGGTGCGTTACGGGCATTTTTACCTTAGGGCTTGGCGGACTAAACAAAACGATCTCATTCTCATGCTCCTCATCGTATAGGTAGCTTCCTGTGTTTCCCTCGCCCGGTATTCTACTGGCATCCCCTGTCACAATGTAATTTTCCAACAATCCAGCCAATTTTTTGGGCGTTCCACTGCTGCGGTATGTCAGGAAAATGATGAAATTTTGGAGCAGGTAGACGATCTTGTACGCAGCTTCCCGCTCCTCCCGCACATCGTATATCGCTTGCCAGTATTGGTATTTATAAGGCGTCGCAGCGTTGATGACATTTCTTTGGCTATCAACCAGATAGTGGTACATCGTTTCAAGACTGTACCATTCTGCCTCATCGGTATTTTGCTTTTTTTTCGCGTTGGGGTGGTTCTTGATAAATTCCCGAACATACCAATCCGGGATGAGCATATGGCAGAGATAGGCCTCTGTGATGCGCGAAACCCCTGCGCGGTGCTGGATTTTGTCCTTAAAAAAACTGTTCAGGTAAATTACGGAGTGAAAGATGCTGCCGTAAAACGTCTCCCGGTCGGCAGTGTCGGCCAGCGAGGCGTCGTACATTTCGCGCCCACCGATAAAGATAAATTTTGCCTTGGCCTCGTTCAAAAAACTCTTTAAACTGGAAAGCAGGCGCACGATGGTTTCCCTGCGCTGGGTGTTGTGGGCAAGAGTGACTGAATTTTGGCTGTTTTCAGAATAAGTTGGGGAGGTGACAAAATCCGGTTCAATCTTGTCTAGCTCGTCCAGGATAAAGACAAATTCCGGGACGCGGTGAATGATGCGAAAAAAACAGCCAAGCCTTTTCCCACATCTTTGACCCAATGTCATATTGCTCCAGTCAAGCGGCCAATTTCTATACTTATCAATATCGTTGAAAATACCGATCAGTTCCTTTTCGATTTCCTTTGGCGTAGCGATTTTGAAAGATTGGCTGCTTTTTGTGGTGGCGCTGAACAGGCTCATCTTAAAGCCCCAACTTGATTTAGCTTCCGGGGCGATAGAAAGCCCTTTCTCCTGCGTAACCATTGCATCCAATCGGGCATTGAGCAGATCAATTCGTTCCCTAATCCGGGGATAGTTCTTATGGCCGAGAATGAGTCCGTAAAGCCAATGGTGCAGGGCATTTAGTACCACCACACTCAGGATTCCGACACCAAATATTAGTGCCAGATAAACTGGCTCAAATTCACTGATTTTTAAAAAAGTATCTCTTGTCCAGTCATCGTTATAGAGATTGGGCAAGAAAACCCTTAGAAACCACGCTAAAAGAAATATGGTCGCGGCCAAGGCAAAACCCCAGGGTGGAAATAACCTCCACCATGATTTTTGGACATAAAGCTCACTCCATTTCGAAGCAAGTTGCCGGGCGATGAGCCGAAGCACGTCCATGTCCCGGATATCATCCTGCGACAAACTGATGGAGATTTTTTCAAAGGGGCGTTTCTTCTTGTTTTTCTTTTCGTTCAGCTCTTTGAGTACACTGTGCACTAGACTTGTCTTGCCCATGCCCCGATAGCCAGTAATCAGGTAAGCGCCGGATTGAGATTTGGAATGCCGGAGAAGCATCTTGAGATGCTCTTTTGCCTTTCTTCTGCCAAGAAAGAAGCCTTCTTTCCCTTCAAGGTGGCTGTGATAAAAATCACAATTGGCCACTTCCAGCCAGAGGTCTTTGATTTTGGAAAATGTGTGAGCGGGTTGAGATGTTTTCATTGAATGCATTGTTGATTAAGCAATTACACTTTCTCATTTCTCCTGTTTTGGATGACAAGAGTACGGCAACAAATCTGAATGACCTTTCAATCCGGGTCTAATTTTTCAATACAATACACTCCACTCGCCTATTTGCTTGCCGCCCTGGATCAGTAGTATTGTCAGCCACTGGTCGCGTTTCTCCAAAACCCCGCGACCTGAGGTGATCAGCACGGATCCCCTTGATTTCGAGATAATCTTGCACCGACTTGGCGCGGCGTTCAGAAAGGTCGAGGTTGTACGCTTCCGTACCCACATCATCGGTGTGGCCGCTGATTCCAAGCACTGTTTCCGGGAATTTTTGAAGAAAAGCCACCAACGAATCCAACGCCGACCCTGCTTCGGGGCGAAGATCGGCTATGCCCGAATCGAACAGTACGCCTGCGCTGAAAGTATATTTTTTGTCTTTCAAAAGCGCTTTTTCAAGGGAAACGGGTGGTGGCGGGGGACTCTCCAAGGCGACATGGATATCGTCTACGCAGAGATAAGTTACCCGTTTTATTTTGTCGATCGGTGCGGCGATCGCGGCATTTTTCTGTTCGATTGCTTTGTGGTTTTCAGGCGATAAGCTATTGAGCGTTAGTTTGTCAGAAGAAAAATTCCCCACCGTAAAATGCTGAAATGGTCTGTCAGGGACAAAAGTGGTGGAAAGTTTGATCCATTGTCCGCTGGCGCCAACTATCTCGGCAAAATTGATCTGTGGCCTCAGATTTGTGGCAGCGATGGCACTGGGTGAAATCTCGTTGAGCCGGAATGGTTCAACAGAAAAACAAAACCCGAGGTTGCCGGATCGCACAGGCACTACGCGCGTTTTTGGACCGTAAACCTTGCTCAGATGCGCCTTAGCGATCACAGAATCGCTTAAAACCCAACATTCGAGTTTGTATTTGAGGCCCGGCTTGAGCGGTGCGGAGAGTTGGCCTTGCACATATTCATGGAAATCAGCGCGTTGACCAACATCCCCGGCTGGTAAAAACGTGATGATGCCAAGGCACTGCTCGCCTGTATGTACTTGCAGCAACCAGTCGCAGTTTTCGGCGGCGCGGAGCAGGTCGGGTGTCCCGTCGCGGAAGCCCCCCCAATTGGCAGCCCTGCGCGGGAAATCGTAGGAATATTGGGTGAATTCGCAGGCCACGACCACCGCATCGGGTTTGATCTGCTCGAAAGAGGGGTTGACTACGAGGTTTTGGGCCAAGGAGCAGTAGGGGAAAAGAAGGACAAAAAATAGGGATGGACGCATGTGGCAGTATTGCTTGTATGTGCTGCAAAACGTTTCCATCTCGTTTTTATTCGGTTAAATCTGGCTCAAATATTGCTGTAAGTACATTGCATTTTTGCTTTTAGGGCAAAACTTAGTGGACTGGGGTTTTTTCAAAATTATATTTCTACCTTTGTCCACGTGTCGGTAACGGCATTTCCTTTTAATCCGCAACTTCTCGTAAGTCTCATGCAGGGTATTCGCTTTGCCAAAACACATTTTGACAAAATCACCTCGGCTTGTTTGAACACAAATTAAGCCATCGATTTCCTTGCATTTTTAGTCGAACATTTTAGTGCCTGTTTGCCATTGTAAACAGGCCTAAGAGAAGTGTACACGCTTATGCAAGACCTTAAGGAAATCATCCTGCTGCTCATACAGCATGGTATCCAACCCTTCAAAGGAGCGGACTCCAAATCTAAATTGCTTGCCCTTTGGGACGGCATAGCCAAAGGCAAATTCTCGACCGATGAAGCGGCAGCCAAAACACTCTACGACGAGAGCTTTGAAGGTTCGAAGTATCGCAAACTTAAGTCCGATCTTCGGGAGCGCCTGCTCGATGCGGTGCTGGAAATTGACGGCAACCAGAAATCTTATTCCGACTATCAAAAGGCTTATTACGAGTGCCATAAGCATTGGACGGTGGTGCGCATTCTGACTGGGCAAAACGCAAATGCAGCAGCCCTTTCGGTGGCAACGCGCTTGCTGCGTCAGGCAGAGAAATACGATTTCACGCTGCTTGCTATGGATATTGCCTCATACCTCCGTACACAATATGGACTGCGCGAAAGCAACGACCGAAAATTCAGGGAAGCTCACGAGGTGTTTGAGCGGCATCGAAGGACCTATGATGCAGAGAACCAGGCAGAAGCCCTTTATACCACGCTCGTTGTTCGCTATGTCAACAATCGCTCCGCCCAGTCGGATGTGAGCCGCTTTGCCACAGAGTATTGGGAGCAAATTAGCAAACTAATGGAGCAACATGTGACATACAAACTTCAAATGTACGGCTACATGATTGGGTTGATGAGGCACACCGCAGCCAACGATCACGCAAAAGCTTTGCTGGCTTGCAACGAAGCCATCCAGTTTTTTAAAAGTCGGGCTTATGAGCCACGAGTGCCTCTCCAAATATTCTATTACCAGCGGCTCATATGCAATATTCAATTGCGGCAATTCGAAGAGGGGCAGGTGTCGGCAGACTATTGCCTCAAAATCATGCAAGAAGGTACTTTCAACTGGTTCAAATACAGAGAATTGTACCTTCAATTGTCTTTGCACACCGGAGAATTTGGACGGGCCGAAGAAATTCTATACGAAACACTCCAGCACGCCCGCTTTGAGTTTTTGCCCGAAAATGTGAAAGAGATTTGGCGCATTTATGAGGCATTTGTCCATTATGTTGCGTGTGCAGGCGAAACTGGCGGTAAAGAAAATAAGCAAAAATTCAAGCTCGCTAAATTTATCAATGATACCCCCATATTTTCTAAAGACAAGAGCGGCATCAATATCGCAATCATTGTGGTTAAACTGCTGCTCATGTTACAGGAACGAAAGTTCTCAAAAATGCTCGATGAAGTGGAAGCGGTTGAACAATACTGTTACCGCCACTTGCGGGGTGAAAATGCGCAGCGCAGCTACTACTTCCTGAAAATGTTGTTGCATATACCCACGAGTGGTTTCGATCCTGTTCAGAGTGTTGTCAAAGCAGAACGGTATCTGACAAAATTGAAGGAGACCCCGCTGCAAGTAGCCAACCAGACCCACGAAATAGAAGTGATACCTTACGAAATACTGTGGGATATAGCTATAGAATCTCTCTATGCAGTCAAAAAATCTGCTTTAGCCGCGTAACAGTTTTTAAAAAAATTGGATGTAGTTAGCATTGATATACAGGTATCTATAGAGGCAATATTGTGGCATTGACCATAAAGCTCAAGTAACAAATGTTGTTGTTCCGTTGCCGGACACCAACCCTGATGTAATCACCTTTGACCTTGTTCAATTTTTTTAATTTTCAATAATCTTTACCTGCCTATGGACTCCCGTACGAAAAGCGCTATGACCTGTTTTACGAATGTGACAGGCACGGCCATTGTGGACACCACTCAGGTGTGAAGCGTCAGGCATCGCTGTTTTATTCCTTTTTTTGTAATCTCATCGCTTTTGCAGAGCCGCTTTCCGAGTTTCGGGAGGCGGCTTTGTCGTTTTTTAGCTTCCTTCCCCGAATCCTCGCAGGTTTTTGAAATCTATGGTACGTATACAATTCGAATGAGGGGCGTAGCCTGGGCACGAAAAAGCGACCAACGCTGGCGCGAGGCTCTGCCTCGTGCCCACTATTGGCCTGGCTTTGCCAGCACAACACATGTAAGGTTGGGCATAGCCCAATGAATCCTTGTCACGAGGCAGCGCCTCGCGCCAGCGCGGCCAGCGCGCGCCTCGCGCCAGCGTTGGTATGACAACAATGAACTTGTGTACATACCATAGATTTCAAAAACCTACGAGGTTTAGGCCAACGTTTGTCCCCTTGATCCATAGATACTTAACTTCCAAAAAGTAACAGCAGCAATTTTTTTGAAGGGATATAAAATATTGATTATCAGAATTTTATTGCTAAAACACCTTTCCTCTTACCTACTGTTTCGTGTAACGCTGAGCCGTTTTCCGTTTCTATCTCCCTTGCCGTGAGGCCAGACTTTTGAGGCATCAATTTTTTCTAATCAATCTGCCTTCACTCATGAAAAGTCTGTACATCTCCGCTACCCCCCTTTCCTCCAACCACAATGGAATTATTGTAGATACCACCATGGTGTAAACCGGCATCAACAATATTCCAACTCATGTTGCAACAACAAAAACAGTTCGCGCCAAGCCTGCCGATTGGGCTTTTGCAAACGCGCGAAATACGAATGGAAGTGGTGTTCGGCACACCCAGCCAGAATTGTATTGGTTCTGGAGTTTGTATGGTGATGAACCATCTTCCCTTGCATTGGCAGTTGAGTTGCCCCCATGCGCCCGCTTGGGTTTCTTACGAAAAAGGGCAGCTCAGATTCCGTTTCTCAAAATCCGAGACGCTGCGCGAGGATGCGGTCAGCCGCTTAGAGTCCCCGTGGTTTTTGGTTCAGGAGTCATTTCAGGTGTCTCGTTATGCCGCGCGGCGATTGGGGCTTCACTCCCCATGGATTCCGCCCGGGTTGTACCCCGTGGAGGAGTCTGCCGATTACTGGGTTCTATGTTTCAAACCGTATCAATGACAAGCGTTTCCAACAACTTCCAAGAGCTCATTGCCAATGCTAAATGACAAAAATTAGGTGGAGTCCTGTTCCGTAAAATCTGCCGGGCTTGTTCAGCGAAAAAGATCATTGAACAGCCTGGCAGCAACGGATAATAAAAAAACTAATAAGTGGACGGTATCGCCCTTGTATTTATCAAGATCAAGATGTCCAAAACAGTCATAAAACTAGGCTTATCAGACCAGCTTCCTGTCGGAGGACTATGGCCGTTATTGGGCATTTGGGTACTGGTTCAATCTGCATTTGAAACAGCTCAGGATCTGTTCCAGTCCAAGAAGGTTCAAGCCGAACAAACTGCGGCGTGCTTGAATTTTTGTAATCCACTTCCTACCGTGCAACCGCAGAGGTCATTGTCCGGCTACGCGCATAAGGCCGTGGCGCGCCATAAGGGCGCGTCGCGGTTTTGTGTATTGCTGCGGACTTGGCCGTATGTGCGAGGAAGGGATGGCCCTGGCTGATATAATGATCGAATATTTTCCTCCCTTCGAATGGAAACCAATTTATAAGCAAAACACTCATTTTTTTAATAAAAAGTCAAATTTATCTCTCATGAAAAGAGTTTGTTTACCCAGCAAAAAAAAGCCATTTGTAAGATGGGCTTGGATAGATTCAAGAACACCTAATGGTAGATTCAGGGACCTGGCTTTCCCTTGCTTAGTACTTTCTTTCCTTTTGCTGTTGGCCAGCGCGACCTCGCTTTCAGCGCAATCGGGTACTGCCTTCCGTGACTTCAATGGTGATGGCCTCCAGACTGGGGCGGAACCAGGGGTACCAGGCATTGTTGTCCGCATCTACGGAGATGCAGTACTGCCTGCTACCGACCAATTTATAGGTGAAACCGTTACGGGCGCTAATGGCAATTTCAATTTTGCCACTTTGGTCACGAGTGGCCGGGCTGCAAATGCTGGCGAAAATGTACGGGTCGAATTTTCCATTCCCACCAGCTTCGGTTGCGACTTGGCTGCTGGCGTGGACTTCACCGCAGTAGGCAGCCTGGTATATGGCAGTAGCGTACAATTCATCACCGGACAACAAGGCGGGGTGAAATTTGCCATCAACTATCCTGGGCAATGGGTGGAAGACCCAGACCCCACCATCATGCTGCCCTGCTATTCATTCGGCGACCCCAATGGAGGGGGCAACGCAGGGTCAAAACCTGCTTTTGTTTCTTTTGACTTTTTGGAAAGCGGCGTACCTGCGAGCCACGATGGCGGCACCCCGGGTGTGCCAGACCCAAACCTGTTGGCTACCATTGGTCAAGTAGGTTCGCTTTACGGCGTAGCATTCTCACGACCAGCACAAAAAGTGTTTACCTCAGCGGTTATGCGCCGCCATGCGGCATTTGGCCCTTTGGGTTCTGGTGGTATTTACCTGGTTAATCCATTCGGAGGTGGTGTCACCAACTGGCTGGATTTGGACGCAGTTGGTATTTGGACATACGATCATGCAGGGTCATACCCGGCAAACCCCGGCAATAATACCAGCCCGGTAAGCGGTTTTATTGGCACCTCCGCTCAACGTGGCTTGGGTTCCAATAGCACTACCCCAAGCACAGACTACGCTGCGGGCGACCAGGTAGGCAAAGTTTCTATCGGCGATATTGATATTTCCGACGATGGTCGGTATTTGTATGTCATGAACTTGTGGGACCGCAAGATCTACGAAATTGACCTGGTAGATCCCAAAAACCCGCAAGCACCTACGCTGGGTAATGTGGCCACCCGTGTGCGCAGCTGGGATTCTCCTGACCCGGGCACTACCAACGGTCATGGAGAACACCGCCCTTGGGGTTTGAAATATACCCGTGGCAAATTGTATATTGGCTTAGTGCTTTCAGGCCAAAATGCCGTGGGAACGGTCGTTAGCCCGGTTATCACCGTCAACGGACACCAAATAGGCACTGATGTCTATGGATTCGTGTACGAATTAGACCCTGGGACTTCAGTTTTTACGCAAAAGATACAATTTGATTTTAACTACGGCCGCGAACGTGGCTGGATCCCTTGGGGCTACAGCACGCTGAGCGGGCTTAGCCGTTACTTTTCTGGCACCGAACGTGAGATTGCTGAGCCAATCCTCGCCGATATCGAGTTTGACGATTTTGGTAATATGCTTATTGGACTTTTGGACCGCAAGGGGCATCAATATGCCATTAATAACAACAATTATAACGGGAACCTCGTCAATTACGAATACTCGACAGCGGGCGAGCTCCTTCGTGCCGATGCGAACAACAACTGCGTTTATTCCATCGTATCCAATCCAGGTTCGGCGGATTATTATGCTGACAATATTATTCACCCGGAATCTTTACAAGGCCCACTCGCAGTGCTTCCAGGACAAAACGAAGCAGTTGCCGTGGTGCTTGACCCTATCAAAATTCGCTCGGGTGGTACTATACGTTTTAACAATGCAACCGGAAATAGGGTTGCCAATTCCGCTTATGAGGTATTTGACGACCGCTGGACGCTCAATCAGCCCGGTGCAACGCCAAGTAAAGCCAATGGCTTGGGCGACGTAGAACTTTCCGGCGACCCTGCTCCCCTCGAAATCGGCAACCGTGTTTGGGCCGATATGGATCGGGACGGAATCCAGGATAGTGGCGAACCGGGTGTGCCAGGTGTCAGCGTTCAATTGAAATGGCCTGATGGTACCTTACTGGCTACGACCACTACCAACGGCACGGGCAATTTCGTGTTCAACAAATCGAACGTGACAGATGGCGATCCGCTTACACTCGGCAATCAACCCGGGCTGCTAACTTTGACAGCTTACAAAATCTGTGTCCCTGCCACGCAATTTGCAAATGGCCAGCCGCTCAATAATTACCTGGTAACTCCGCCGAACCAAAGCACAAACGGCTTGGCTGATTTCAGCGATAGCGATGGTACCTTGCTCGGTAGCGGTGATGTGCAAATTATGCTTACCACAGGCAATGCCGGGGAAAATAATCACACATTCGACTTTGGTGTGATTCCAACGGACTATGGCGATTTGCCAAATACCTATGGCACCACCGAGGGCAGCAACGGCCCTTGGCACTGGGTAACCACTACCCTTAAATTGGGCAACTGCGTTGACGCTGAACCAGAAGGGCAGCCTGAAGCCATGGCCGGACAGATGACCGGCGGTGACGACAATACTGTAGGACTTTCACTTACCGGAACTTGTACTGGTAATGGCGATGACGAAAATGGGATCGTGTTCGAAACACCTATGATTCCGGGCGCCGAAGCTTGTCTTCGCATCACAGCCATGAACATGACTGGCTCGAATGCGGTACTTCAAGGCTGGATTGACTTCAATGGTAACGGAAGCTTTGACCCAAGCGAACAACTCACCACGGGCAACTTCTCGCCATCGGGTGCTGTGATTCCTATCGGAGGCGTGAGTGCTCAACTTTTCTGCTTCACCGTCCCGGCTTCGGCAACGTTCCAAGGAGGGCAAGCATTTTCACGTTTCCGTCTTTCGCCAGCGGGCGGCCTTACGCCACAAGGTGGCGGTGTGGACGGCGAGGTGGAAGATTACAAAACCACACTTGCTAAAGTCGGCAACCTTGTATGGAGCGATTATGACAACGACGGCCTACAAGACGAACCTACCTCTGCGGGTATCAACGGTGTGACCGTTCAACTTGTGTGGTCTGGGCCTGACGCGGATTTCAACACAACGAACGATAATAGAACGTATACTGATGTAACGACTACGGTTTCTGGCGTAAACGGTAAATACGATTTCTGTGGCTTAATTTCAGGCATGTACAAAATCAGTATCCCTGTCAGCCCTGCGGGTATCCCTACAGTTTTGAATGTAGGCAGCGATGTCAAAGATTCCGACGACCCTGCCGGTGTTATGGTAAATATTCCTACCAATTTTGCCCTGCCAACCGGTGAAAACGGCACTGGCGATAACCCAGGCGGCACCAATGGTTTCCCAGATTCTCGCGACAATTTGACGTTTGACTTTGGTTATATCGGCCTTGATTATGGCGATTTACCCGATACATATGGAACAACACAGGGCAACGAAGGGCCTGCACACGTTACCTCGCCTGACCTCTACCTCGGCACTTGTGTTGACGGTGAAGACGACGGCCAACCCGAAGCCATGGCTGGCCTTATGACAGGCGGCGACGATGGTGACGTGGGCAATGGTACACAAGGCAATTGCAGTCCTGCTGGCGATGACGAAAACGGAATCGTGTTTGCGACACCGATGATACCAGGCAGCACGGCTTGCATCCGCGTAACCGCACACAACAACACTGATGGCGACGCTTACCTTCAAGGCTGGATTGACTTCAACGGAAACGGAACCTTTGAAGCAGGGGAAGAACTGAGCTCCCTCGACTTCTCCGGTGGCGGCGCAATCATTCCTGACGGTGGCGTAGTTAATGAAGAATATTGCTTTACCGTTCCGGCGAATGCAACATTCACTGGTGGCCAGGCAATGGCTCGTTTCCGCCTTTCTCCGGATGGAGATTTGGGTACGGGAAACCCCACAGGCAGCACCCCGCCACTTGGAGAGGTAGAAGATTACAAAACCCCATTGTCTAAAATCGGTAACCTTGTTTGGTGGGACGTTGACAACGACGGCCAACAAGACCCAGGCGAAGAAAACGGTCTCAACGGTGTGACCGTTGAACTTACTTGGTTTGGGCCGAATGGCGTAGCAGGTGGAGGCGACGATGTAATATACACCGCCACAACCTCAAACATGGGTACAGATGGGATGTTTATGTTCCTTGGCCTTTCGCCCGGAAACTACAGCGTACGGATTCCAACCCCCCCTCCCGGATTTTCCCCAACGCAGATCAACATCGGCAACGACGTGACTGATGCCGACAACCCCGCGGGGTATCTGATTACCATCCCGAACCCGCCCACCACTTTGCCCACGGGTGAAAATGGAATCGGCGACGTGCCAAATGATCCGAATTTCCCTGACAATCAGAATGACTTGACAGACGATTTTGGCTTCACAGCCCTTGACTTTGGTGATTTGCCCAATACCTACGGCACCACGAGTGGTGCAGGTGGCCCTATTCACCTCCTTGACCCCGACCTCTACCTCGGCACTTGTGTAGATGGTGAAACCAACGGTCAACCTGAAGCTATGGCCGGTCTGATGTCTGGCGGCGACGACAACAACGCAAACGCTGTGGCGCGCCTCGGCACCTGCGGCGGTGGCGACGACGAAAACGGCATAGTGTTGTTTGAAACCCCGCTCATCCCTGGTTATACCGCTTGTATTCGAGTTACCGCTGTAAACACAACAGGCTCAAACGCTGTGCTCCAAGGCTGGATTGACTTTAATGGCAACGGCACCTTTGAAGCAGGTGAGCAACTCACTACTGGCAATTTCGCACCTGCTGGCGCTAGCATCCCGAATGGTGGTGTCGCCAATCAGCAAATGTGTTTTGAAGTTCCCGCTAACGCTACGTTCAATGGCGGACAGGCAATGATACGCTTCCGTCTTTCGCCTACGGGTGGACTCCCATCGGGCGGCCCAGCCAATGGCCCATACCCCATTGGTGAGGTAGAAGACTACAAAGTAGCGGTTGCCAAAATCGGCACCTATGTCTGGAACGACAACAATAACGACGGTATCCAAAACGAGGCAGGTACCAACGGTATCAATAGCATTCTCGTCCAAATGGTATGGGGTGGCCCTGATGGCGATATCAACACTTCTGGCGATAACCGTACCTATACGACTACCACAGGCGCAATGGGCGGCAACAACGGCCAGTATATGTTCTGGGGCTTGACTCCGGGCGCATACAAAGTCAGCATACCAACCAATCCAACAGGCTTTGTGCCAACCCAACTCAATCAGGGTGGCAATGAAAATCGGGACGCTGACAACAATACCGGTGAGATGGTAATGATCCCGACTCTGCCTGGCTTGCCCACTGGCGAAAACGGCACCGGCGATGCTCCTGGCGGTTTTAACGGATACCCCGACGCGCAAGACAATTTGCAAATTGATTTCGGCTTTGTCGCGCTCGATTATGGCGACTTGCCTGATACCTACGGAACCACCGATGCCAGCGCATCCGACGGCCCTGTGCATGCCATCAACCCAACGCTCAAACTCGGCGCGAGCGTGGACTCCGACCCCGACGGTCAGCCCGACCCAATGGCTGGCTTGATGAGCGGCGGTGACGACAATAACTCAGGCGGTTACAACGAAGGCGGCGCAGGCGATGACGAAAACGGCATCAGCTTCGAATCGCCGATGATACCTGGCAACCAGGCGTGCATACGTGTTTCAGCTATGAACACCACGGGCACAGCTGCTGTATTGCAAATGTGGATTGACTGGAACGGCGACGGTGATGTGGCCGATGCAGGGGAATTAGTCACCACAGGCTCGTTCAACGGCCCGGGTAATGGCGCAATTGTACCAAACGGAGGCCTCAACAACGCACAGATGTGCTTCAATGTGCCAGCTACGGCGACATTCACGGGTGGCAATGCCTTTGTCCGTTTCCGTATTTCTCCGGCAGGGAACCTTCCCGCCAACGGGCCGGAAAACATGCCGTTCCCGATCGGTGAGGTAGAAGATTACAAACTTCCCCTATCTAAGATCGGCAATTACGTTTGGAACGACAACAACAACGATGGCATCCAGAACGAACCCAATACCAACGGCCTCAATGGAGTGAACGTACAACTCGTATGGTTCGGTCCGAACGGCGTGGCTGGTGGCGGCGACGATGTTACGTACACCGTGACTACCTCGAACATGGGTCTGAATGGTCAATATATGTTCCTAGGTTTAACACCAGGCATGTATAAGTTGAGCGTTCCAACCAATCCTGCAGGGTTTATTCCAACCCAATTGAATATTGGTGCAAACGACGTAATTGATTCTGAAGATCCTGCTGGTACGATGGTGGCTATTCCTAATCCGCCAACGACATTGCCTACGGGCGAAAATGGCACAGGGGACGTCCCGAACGATCCGAATTTCCCGGATTCGCAGAATGACCTGACCAATGATTTTGGTTTTGTCAGCGTAGATTATGGTGATTTACCCAATACTTATGGCACTGACATTGTTGCTAATGGTCCGAAACACATCGTTAACCCTAACCTGAAATTGGGCACAAGCGTAGACGGTGAACTCAACGGCCAACCAGAAGCAATGGCTGGATTTATGACTGGAGGTGACGACAACAATACTGGTGGATACAACGAAGGCGGCGCAGGCGACGACGAGAACGGCATTGTATTCAAAACGCCTATGATCCCTGGTTTTGATGCTTGTCTCACAATCACAACCATGAACACTACTGGCTCTGATGCTCGACTCCAGATTTGGATAGATTTCAATGGCGATGGCGACGTAGCTGACGCAGGCGAACGGCTCAGCACAGGCGCATTTGCTCCAGCGGCAGGAGCGCTTATCACGGGCGGTATGCAAGTGCTGGACTACTGCTTCACTGTGCCAGCGGATGCTACGTTTGCAGGTGGTGCGGCCTTCTTGCGCGCACGATTTAGCCCAAATGGCAACCTGCCTTCTGGTGGGCCAGCAGCCATGCCGTATCCGATTGGCGAAGTAGAGGATTACAAAATCCCTGTCGCAAAAGCGGGTAACTTGGTATGGATTGACGCAAATGCCGATGGTTTGCAGAATGAAAACGTAAACCTCGGTATTGACAACGTTACGGTGCAATTGCTTTGGGCTGGTTCTGACGGAATCATTCAAACGCCGCAAAATGCGCTCGTTCCTTCGGGCGATGACCGCATCTATACCGATGTAACCGAAACCGTTTCAGGTGTTAAAGGTAAATACCTGTTCTGTGGTCTTACACCAAGTCAGAACTACCAGATGCGCGTTCGGCCGTTTGGTTATGTTCCAACGTTGAACATTGACGTGGCAGGCAACTCGCAGGATGTGATTGACGCAGACCAACCTTTGGGTGTGGCGTTCTCAACGAACAACCTCTCACCAGGCAACTTCCCAATTGGGGAATTTGGCACAGGCGACGCGCCTAACGTGTTCAATGGCTATGCCGACAATCAGAACAACCAAACCTTCGACTTTGGTTACCTCGGCTTCGACTTTGGTGACTTGCCGAATACCTATGCAACCACTCAGGCATCGAACGGCGCAGTGCACACGGTAACCCCTGACCTCTACCTCGGCCCATGTGTGGACGTAGACGTTGACGGTCAACCCGAAGCCATGGCCGGTTTCATGACGGGCGGTGACGACGGCAATGCCGGACCAGGCGCGCTGGGTATTTGTACGCCACTGGCTGACGACGAAAACGGTATCACTTTCCCGACTCCGTTAATTCCTGGTAATCAGGCTTGTGTGAAAGTAACCGCTCGAAACAACACGGGTGGTGCTGCATTCCTCCAGGCATGGATTGACTTCAACGGCAACGGCAGCTTCGAAGTAGTGGAGCAACTGACCACGGGCAACTTTGCTCCGGCAGGCGCCAGCATCCCGAACGGCGGTGTTACGAACCAGAATTTCTGCTTTGATGTGCCTGCAACAGCAAGCTTTAATGGCGGTAACCTGTTCGCCCGCTTCCGCTTGTCGAAAAACGGCGGCGTGACGGCTACCGGCCCGGCAATACCTGGCACCGGTCAATTCCCGAACGGTGAGGTGGAAGACTACAAACTTCCACTTGCCTTGATTGGCAATTACGTTTGGATGGACAATCCGGACATCGAGGGCGACCAGGATGCTTCCGAGATGCCTTTGGCCAACGTCAAGTTCAACCTGACTTGGGCGGGTGAAGACAATGTGTTCCAAACGGCAACCAACAGCGGCACTCCTGCTGGCGACGACCGTATTTACATGAATACCACCGGTGCCAATGGCCGCTATGAGTTCAGAGGTTTGATTCCTTCGAGCAACTATCGCATTTTGCCCAACAAATACACGGCTCCAAACGGTGTTGCAGGTGCAGTAATCAATCCGGTAGATAAAATTCTGACCATTCCAAATCTTCCACCGAGCGACAACATCGACAGTGACGGTGCTCCATTCATTAATGTGAGCATCCCGAACCTGACAACCGTGTTCCTGCCAACGGCAGAAAACGGTCTGACCGATGGTGTTACAACAGGATTCCCTGACAATCAGGCAAATGTTTCTTTAGACTTTGGGTTTATTGATGAGCCAAAGATCAATGCGGCCATGGCGATCGTGGGCTTCGACCCGACGGTATGCGGTGAATTTGCTGCCTGGATGGATATCTGTATCGAAAATACCTCCACAACGCCATTGGCCAGCCTGCAAGCCATGCTCGATCTGGCCGGACCCAATGCGTATGGCACGGCATTTAGAGGAATGATAGGTTCACCTATTGTTGTTTCCAGCACAGCCCAACAAGATCCAGTATTTAATGTGGGATACACGGGCGCGTCTACAGCACCAGGCAAAAACCTGTTCAATGGTACCAGCGGTCTGTTGTGGCCCGGTGAAAAATTCTGTATGCGCATAAAGTTTGGCATAGATCCTGACTTCCCGGGCGCCCCTGCTTTCCCTAAAGCACAGGCAATGGTAAGTGGCAAAGCGCAGAACTTCCAGGGTGTGCCGGTTCCTGACTACTGGAATGGAGGTGCGCAGTACATGGCTATGGATTTGTCTGACGTGGGCCTCGAACCTAAATCCACCAACCCTGGTTATCAAGGAGATACAGGCGGATCCGACGACCCAACCGTTTTGGGCAATTGCTGGCAAACAACACAGGCCAATACCGTTTGCAATGATCTGGTGTACATTTCTATGGACGCTGAGTGCAACGCATACGTCACAGCATCCATGTTGTTAGAAGGCGAAGATCCGAACTGCGACGAAGATAACTACCCCTTGGGTGGTTTCCATCAAGTCACGATCACCACGCTGAACACCAATCAGCCTGTGCCGAACCCAATTCCCGCATCGTACTTCGGCCAAACGCTCAAGTACAGCGTGAATCACATCATGTCTTGTAATTCCTGCTGGGGCAATTTGAAGTTGGAAGACAAACTTCCACCGGAAATTGAATGCTCCGACATTCACCTGAACTGTGCCATTACGAGCTACACGCCAGGTTACCTGCAGAATGTGCTTGACTTGTCTAATGCCTATCCAGATGTATTTGATTGCGCAACGTATACGTTGACGCACTCGGACACATGGCATGATTTGGCTTGCAATCAAGGCTTCAATGGCGAGGATGACCTTAGTGCTTATGTAGAGCGCATCTGGACGGCTGTAGATGCCTGGAACAATGTTTCGACTTGTACCCAGTACATTTACTTCCACCGGATCCACGTCTATGATGTGGTGTTCCCGACGGATGCCGAAGTGTCCTGCACGAACGGCAATTCACATCCTTCCGTTACAGGAGTACCTTATTACGAAGCATTTGGTATCCAATGGCCTTTGTGGCCGAATGCAGGTTTCTGCGAATTGGCTACCTCTTACACAGACGATCCGATTGTAGAATGCGATGGAACAACGAAGATCCTCCGTACCTGGAAAGCAATTGACTGGTGCCTGCCGACTTCGCCGACTCCGCCGCTTTCCAACCCGCTATATTTTATTCAGGTAGTGAAGTTGGTAGACCACGACGGTCCTGCAATGGTTTGCCCTGCAAACCTGACTGTGGGTTCTGATCCGTTCACTTGTTGTGCAACGACTAATTTGCCCGATATCATCATCGAGGACAACTGTTCCCGGATCAACAACATCGGAGCAAAAGTGATCACCCGCGAATATTACACGGGTGTGCAAACAGGTATTCATACCATAGACGGTACAGTGGAGGATTTCGCTGGCAACAACTGGTGGGATCTTGACACCCTGGGTAACTTTGGTTGGACGCCGTGCTTGCCGCTTGGAACACATACTGTGACTTACACAGCGCAAGACGATTGTGGCAATACCGCAACTTGTAGTTTCGAGTTAACGGTTGCCGACTACGTACCACCAGTGGCCGCTTGCGACGAAACGACAACAGTGGCAATTGGCCCGGATGATCCGTTCGACTGTTATACAACCACGGATGGCTGCCAGTTTGCCGGGGTAACCTACGTCAAGGCAAAAACCTTCAACGACGGATCTTACGACAACTGTTTCGATGTAAAATTCACCATTCGTCGTATGGCTCCTTATTCAGATTGTATCAACAGTTTGAGTACTACTCCATGTTACCCAGGAGGCTTGAGTGAATTTGATTTGGCAACCGCTGAGTTAGACTCTATCAAGTTCTATTGCTGCGAGGTGGGCACAACGCAGACAGTTATCCTGACCGTGTACCAGGTGGATGTGAACGGCAATATCATGTTGGGTGCTGATGGCGAACCAGTCAAGAACGAGTGCATGATCCAGGTGGAAGTACAGGATAAGCTGAAGCCAGTTTGTCTGCCTCCTGCCCACGTAACGGTGAACTGCGAGAGCTTCGACCCAAGCCTCTGGGCTTACGGCAAGCCATTGGTTGCCGACAACTGCTGCCTCGACACCTCGCTGGTGTACCAGGGCCAGTGCGGCCTGACGCATACGGCGAACATGACCCTCTTCGACACAGTATGTAACCGCGGCACGATCACCCGCACGTTCCGTGCATGGGACTGCCACGGCTTCAGCAGCCAGTGCACCCAGCGCGTGGTGGTGACCTACGAGCAGGACTACTACATCAAGTTCC
>JBJXGZ010000117.1:0-28100 GCA_046160625.1 Saprospiraceae bacterium | reverse complement strand
ACACGCGCGGATCAATCGGTCGTTTGCACCTACCCGCGCATTTTCGCAGCTTACCGCGTCCTTCGTCGTCCCCAGGAGCCAAGGCATCCCCCATGCGCCCTTATTCACTTCCTACTCTTGCCTGGCCATATAGACCAAGTAATGTCATTCAAGCATCCTTTTCAACCGCCGAAGCTTACGCAAAGGCGGTACGGACCACTCGTTTGGCTCGATTACTTTTACCTTTCTACTTCTGTTCCTTCCAGTCTTGTCAATGAACTTTTATCGCAAAATCGCAACTTTAAAACCGCGATATCTGATACGCTTTTTCTTTTGGGGCGGCAAAGGTAGAAATCCAAACGGAGGAAGAACAAGGATTTGTAAAAGTTTTTTTGAAGGTTTTAAAAAACCCTATTTTGGGCCGTATAATCATGCTTGCCAAACGCTCTCTTATGCAAATTAAACTTCCCCAGGTACTTGAACCCTTCCGCGAGCAACTCCTGCAGACTCGACAAACTTTTATCAGAGCCACATCGCAATCATTACGCAAGACCAAACTTTGGGAAAGCAAGGTGGGCGGTGTGCCTTATTTACCAAAAAACTTCGTTTGGCCAACGAACCCAGAAGGGCGCGGTCTTTTTTTCCTCGCACAAATAAACTTCGCAGAGACGCCGCCGCTTGCTCCATTTCCATCGAAAGGGATCTTACAGTTTTTTATCAACGACGATGATTTATATGGAATGGACTTCGACAATAGCGAGAACCAAGACGCTTTTCGGGTGCTTTTTCATCCTGAAGTGGTTGAGATCGAATCACAACTGCAAACAACATTGCCAATTACAAGCGGGGATGAAGCCTTGCTTCCGCACCACCCGGACGAAAGCTACCCATTAATATTTGGGCTTGCAGAAGAGGTGGTGCCGATTACAGATTATCAATTTTACCAGTTTTTTGGAAGCGAGTTTTTTCGGCAATTCGGAGAAAAGGAATGGGATGTGATGGGCGAATTTGAAAAATCTGTGCGTTCGCAAGGTCACAAAATCGGTGGTTACGCCTATTTTACACAAGACGACCCCCGCCGCCCTGACGATCCGATGCTTCTGCTTTTACAACTCGACTCTGATGAAGGTATGGACCTGATGTGGGGAGACATGGGGGTTGGGCACTTTTTCATCCGTGAAAAGGACCTGGCGGCACTTGATTTTTCTCGCGTGCTATATGACTGGGATTGTCTTTAAGAAATTCGGTCCATACCAGCCAAGGCGGCCTGAACCGTGGCCTTGTCTTCCGGATAGGTAACCCCATACCATTGGCTATCGCTATGAAGTACGCGGACACGGATATCTCCGGACTTGACGAGGTCGTTGACAACCAAGGGGATGAAAAACTCGGCCTTGGGATTCGCACCACTTGCAAGCACGAATGCTCGGAATTGCGTCTCAATATGCATCACTACGGAATGATGCAAGCCCCACAGATTCATAGACACAGGAGAATTGTCGGGCAGAAAATGCCGTCCGGTTTCATCGCTGAAATGAACCCCGTCAGCATGCCGTTCCACTTTGGTACGCTCGGTCACCCCGCTTAAAAAACCATGGTCATCCACCGAACAAACCCCACGAGACACGGAGCCGTTTTCAGAAAGCGTATTGCCCAGTTGGTAGGCTACCATCCCGTATTCTGTGGGCGAACATTGGTTTCGGAGAAAATCGGATAGGTGATGGAAGGCGTCCTCACCGTAATAATCATCTGCGTTGACGGTAGCAAACGGCTCATTTAACAAGTGTTTGGCTGCAAGAATGGCATGGGCCGTGCCCCAGGGTTTTTCGCGACGGGGTTTTTCGGCAAGCCAGTCGAGACAAGAATCCAATTCTTGAAAAGCATATTCTGTTCGGATTTTGGCTTCTACCCGTTTTCCCACTTTTTCGCGGAATGCATCCTCAATTTCTTTCCGAATTACAAAAACGACTTTGCCAAACCCGGCTCGAATCGCATCATGCACAGAATATTCCAATATGGCCTCGCCACCGGGCCCCATGCCGTCTACTTGTTTCAGACCTCCATAGCGAGAGCCGATGCCAGCGGCTAAAATTAAAAGTGTTGGTTGCATGATTGTGTTTTAGGTTGAGTAAGCGGGTGCAAAATTCGGAAAGCAAAGCACATTTTAGGACATTTGATAAAAACAAGCATTAAAACCGAAGGGCCAATCCCCCTTTTCATTTTCTATTTTTGCCCAAAAATTATCTTGATGAATACATTTCACGCTAAGGTTACGATCCTTGTTTTTTTTATAACCCTTTCTTTTTCAACGATTTTTGCGCAAAAAACGACGGTGCAAAACATCGAAAATCGTGTGGAAACATTGCTCGCCAAAATGACGCTCGATGAAAAAATTGGCCAGCTAAATCAAGTGCCGGGCGATATCATTACAGGCACGAATTTGAAAAAGGACGAGCTCCTCTCCCAAATTCGGACGGCTAAAATCGGTTCCGTGCTTTCGCACACCAATTTTCAAAACAAGATTACCATGCAGCGCGTAGCAGTCAGTGAAACTCGACTTGGCATACCGCTCGTTTTTGGGTTCGATGTCATCCACGGCTATAAAACCATTTTTCCGATCCCGCTCGCCCAAGCCGCAAGTTGGGATATGAGCCTAATTGAACGTATCGAACGCATTGCCGCTGAAGAAGCCAGCGCTGATGGCCAAAACTGGACTTTTGCCCCGATGGTAGACGTGTCGCGCGATCCACGTTGGGGCCGTGTGATGGAAGGTGCCGGGGAAGATCCTTTTCTAGGCAGTCGGGTGGCGGAAGCACGGATTCGCGGTTTTCAGGGGGATGATTTGGCCGCTAACAACACGGTGGCTGCCTGCACCAAGCACTTTGCCGGTTATGGCTTTTCGGAGGCAGGGCGTGATTATAATACCGTAGATTTGAGCAATCAGCGCCTACGCGAAATAGTGCTTCCACCATTTCAGGCGGCTGCAAATGCGGGGTCAGCCACCTTTATGAATGCCTTCAACACCCTTAACGGCGTTCCAGCGAGTATGGACAAAAACTTGATTACCAATATTTTGCGCGGTGAATGGGCCTGGAAAGGCATGGTGGTGAGCGATTGGAATTCATTTGGTGAAACCCTCGTGCATGGTGCAGCAGAAGATGACACCGACGCTTCGGCCAAATGCCTAATAGCCGGCAGCGATATGGATATGGCGGGCGGAACTTTTCAAAAGGGACTTAGGAAAGCCCTTGAAAGTGGGCGTGTTACCCAGGCTGAGATTGACGAAGCCGTTCGCCGTGTTTTGCGTTTCAAATTCTCCCTGGGCCTTTTTGAAGACCCTTTTCGCTATCTCAACAAGAAACGCCACGACGAAACCTTGGAAAAACCGGAATACCGGGAAGTAGCACGTGAAGCTGCGGCCAAAAGTATGGTGCTGTTGAAAAACGATGGAGGTCTATTGCCATTAACCGAAGGGAGTCGGTTCAAAAAGATTGCCATCATTGGGCCATACGCTGACAGTAAAGGAAATAAGGATTACATGAGTTTCTGGACGTTGGGGCTGGGGGCACGCGAATATGATTCCACCAAGGTGGTTCGTCCAGCTCAAGCACTCAAGCCGGCACTGGAAAAACTTGGCTTGGAGGTAACGGTGACCGAAATCTGCCTCGATGCTACTTGTACAGAAAAGGATTATTCTGCAGCAATCAATGCCACCCGAGCCGCAGATATGGTGCTGGTTTGCGTCGGTGAGCAAGGTTTTGACTGTGGTGAAAGTCGGTCTGTAGCAAGTCTCGAACTACCCCGAAAACAAGAGCAAATCTTGAGCATTCTGGGCAGGTTGAGCAAGCCTATAGCAATGGTACTCTTCAACAGTCGCCCCTTGATATTTGATTGGGCCAGTCAAAATATCCCTGCGATACTCGTGGCATGGCAGCCCGGCTTTGAAACTGGGAATGCTCTGGCGGACGTGCTTACAGGTAAGGTAAATCCTTCAGGCAAGCTACCCATCACATTTCCGCGCTCACTTGGGCAGGTGCCGATTTACTACAACCATCTCAATACTGGTCGCCCGCAGCAGCAACCGGGCCAACTTTGGACAAGCGGGTATCTTGATTCACCAACAGCACCCGCATATCCATTTGGGTTTGGCCTGAGTTATACAAGCTACTCGTACTCAGACCTTAAGCTCAACAAATTGCAATATAAAATGGACGAAATAGTGGAAGTTTCCGTCACGGTTACCAATACGGGCGGTCAGGCCGGAGAGGAGATTGTACAATGTTACACTCGAGATTTGGCGGCAGATATTGCACGACCAGTAAAGGAGCTTAAAGGTTTTGAAAAAATCAAACTCAACGCCGGAGAGAGCCGCGTGGTAAGCTTCCGACTTTCTGAAAAAGACCTTTCGTACTGGAATAATGACTTGAAATGGAAAGCAGATCCCGGAAAATTCAAGGTGTTTGTGGGGGGCAATTCCAGAGATGTGAAGGAGGCGGAATTTGAGTTGCTGCGCTGAGGAAAATTCAACATCCAATAAGGAATTTCCAATTTCCAAGGGTGCCTGTCTTTATGCTACCACTTCTCTCTTGGACATTGGACAGTCCTTGTTGGATATTGGCCATTCTACACCTCCTGCCGCAACACCTCCAAAGGCGGCTTACGCACCACTTCACGGCTATTCAGCAAACCAATAATAACCGTCAATGACGTAATGGCGATAAATGTCGCAATTACCGGCCACCACTCTATCTGAAAAGGGATTTTAAACGCAAATACCGCCAGTCCCCAAGCCCCAGCCACAGAAAGACCCACACCCGCCAAGCAAGACAACGCGCCCAACAAGAAATATTCCAAGGCGTTGATACTCAGTATCTGACGGCGGCTTGCGCCCAAGGTGCGCAGCAACACACTTTCTCGTATACGGGCAAATTTGCTTTGGTAAATCGAACTAAACAGCACCAGCAAACCCGTCAGAATGCTAAACATTGCCATAAACCGAATCACAAAGGAAACCTTGCGCAATACCTCGTCCACCGACCGCAAAATCTGCGTCAGGTCAATGGCCGAAACACTGGGATAATACTTCACCAGTTCACTTTGGAATTTGGCTGATTGGTCGGCATCTTTTACTTTCGACACGATGACATGGAATTGGGGCGCTCGTTCCAAAACACCTTTGGGGAACACGACTAAGAAGTTTGTCTGCACCCGGTTTAAATCCACTTTTCGCACACTCGCTACCTCACATTCGAGCCGTGCGCCCTGTACGTTGAAAACGATACGGGTTCCTATTTTGGCTTTCATGGAGCGTTGTAGCCTGTCAGAAATGGAAATTTTGATCGGCTGGCCGGGCATGTGCACCCCTACCCATTCTCCTTCCACGATTTTTTCCGTTTCGATCAGCGTATCTCGGAACGTGACCCGGTACTCGCGATCCCACACCCAGCGCGAAATACGGTCGTCCTCCGCTCGGGGAATACCACCCTGGCGACCTTCTTCATCCTTTGGTAGAGAATCCGGGTCAGGGTGTTCCAGTTCGTATTGCAGTTTGGTTTGACCGTCTATGGTTTCCACACGAGTCGTTACCACGCCCACTTGTTGCATGACCGGCATCCCGTGATCGCGCACCAATTGCGCCACGCTATCTTTGTCATTGGCCTGAATATCAAAGAGAATCATATTGGGCTGGCTACCGCTCCCCGAAAATTCGACCTGTTTCAACAACATGGTTTGGATCAAAAACAAAGTCGAAAGCAGCATTGTGCCCAGCCCAATGGTGACTACGAGCAGCACGGTTTGGTTCTCCGGCCGGAACAAATTGGCGACACCCTGCCGGATCACATAGCTCAGTTTTTTAGGAAAAAACTTGCGCAGTAAAAAGGTCAACAAGCGGGCAACACCCCACAACAATACAAACGCCGCAGCAATACCGCCCATGAAAGCAAGCGTTTCTTCCAAATCCTGTACGAGCCAATAGGTGAAACCAAAAAGCGTTGCCAAAATAGCAGTGTATACCACCCAACGCAAAAGGCGATTATCTGCCTCGTGTTCGCCAAATGAAGCCCGCAGCGTGCGCAGCGGAGAGGTTTTCAAAATGCCTGAAAGCGGCAGAAGGGCAAACAGCACCGCAACAATTAATCCCAACGCAACACCTTGAAACAGTGCAGAATATGAAAAAGCCGTGCTCACATTTTCGATGGGCAAAAGGTCCTTTACCAGTACCGGAAGCAATTTTTGGATTAGCGAACCTGCTACCGCTCCTACTATTGCTCCCAATAGCCCAATACCGGCGACTTGGAGGAGATAAACGTAAAACGCCTTGCGACCGCTTGCGCCAAGACAACGCAAGATGGCTACCGTGGGCAATTTGTCCTTAATGTAAATGTGTACGGCGCCCGCCACACCAATACATCCGAGCAAAAGTGCTATGAATCCTACCAGGTTGAGAAAGGTGCCAAAATTGCCAAATGCCGCACCGATACTCTGTTTGCGGCTCTGCACGGTATCCCAATCCAGATTGGCTTTTTCCAGTGTCTTTTCGAGTGGTTTTATCAGTGCATCAGGATCGGCAGTGACAGGCATTTTGTAAAAATACTGGTAGTCTATGCGGCTGCCGCGCTGCACAAGTCCCGTAGAATCAAGCCATTGCGCAGGTATGAATACAATGGGTGCTATGCTGCTGGCAATGCCCGCCCTACCGGGAGACGAAAGCAAATCGCCTTCGATGCGGAAGGTCACATTGCCGATTTGAATGCTGTCGCCGGGTTTGATGCCAAATTGGAGCATCAAGGCATGGTCCACCAGAGCCGTTTTTCCAGTTCGGAATGTTTGCCAGGCGTTTTCAGGCTCCGTTTTCCATTTTCCGTAAAAAGGATAATTGCCCTCCAGGGAACGAATAAGTGATAATCGGGTGCCTCCGCCATTTGGAAACCGGATCATGCTCATGAAATTGAGCACCTTGGCCTTTTCCACTCCCGGCTGTTCAATTTTTGCAAGAATGGAATCTGGCGCGGGCTGGTTGGCGTCCAGCAAGAGGTCAGCTCCCAGCAATGTTTTGGCTTCCCGGTCAATATCGCCCATGAGGTTGACAGAGAACGAGCGCACCGCTGTCAATGCAGCAATACCGACGGTGATGGCAGAAATAAACAGCACGAGTCGGGCGCGATTGCGGCGGCTGTCTCGCCAGGCCATTTTCAGGATGAAGGACATTATTGCTGAGGATATTGAGAATGTTGAGGAGCTAACAAGTATCTATTCGACAATTTTTTTTTTGACAGGATTTACAGGATGAACAGGATTTTGGGAGGGGTTGTCGGCTTTGCCGACAATTCGGTATCACACATCCTGTTTATCCTGTAAATCCTGTCAAAAAATACTCCCTTGTCTACTTCTTTGATGCCAATGCTACCCCAAAACCCCCAAAGTCCCTTAGTGTTGAGATTTAACAGGAAAAAACCGATGAAAACAACAAATGAGAAGACAAGAAGAAGGAATTTTGCCGCACTATGCAAATACCCGACCGTATTCAAATCCACGACCTCTCGTTCGTGCCACTTATCTCCGAAGAAGAAATACAAGACCGCGTCCGTGTACTCGGACAAGACTTGACCGAACGCTACCGAGGGAAAACCCCATTGTTCATTAGTATTTTAAGCGGGGCATTTGTCTTTGCTTCTGATTTGATTAGAGCATTTGACAGCCATTGCGAAATTGGTTTTGTCAAACTGGCTTCCTATACGGGCATGCGCTCTTCTGGTGATGTTCAGACGGTGATGGGGCTTGATAAAGACCTTCAGGGCCGGCATCTCGTGGTGGTCGAAGACATTCTAGACACTGGCCGAACGCTGCATTTTTTTCTGGAGCATCTTCGCGCTCAACAGCCGGCTTCTATTTGCACGGTTAGCTGTTTGAGAAAACCAGAGGCTGCACAATTTCCTGTGCCAGTGGATTTAGTGGGCTTTGATATTGGAGACAAATTTGTGGTGGGTTATGGTCTGGATTACGATGGGCTGGGAAGGAATTTGGCGGGAATTTGGCAGATGCAGTAGGCTGTGGCAGCAAGTAAGATCGTCACCCTGCCTACTGCAACTGCCCACTGCCTACTGGCCCGGTTCCAAATACATCTGTGTCTCAAACAAAGGTGTCTCGACAACAGCCTCAATATCAATACTCACCGTAATATCGTCCATCCAGTTGTCGCTTCGGAGGGCAAAGAAAAAAGTGCCTTCGAGCGGCGCATATCGGCGTTGAGCATCCACACTGATGCCAGATTGATGTATGAATGCCGAGTAATCTTCGCCCTTGGAAAAGTGCTGCCAGTTATCCCAATCCACTATTGCATAGTCCACGTCTTCGCCGGCTTTTGATGTGCTGAGGTCAATGGCCATGCCAAGGGCAAATGCTGCAAGCGCCGTTTCCGGTTGTATGCCCATTATTTTGGCGGCGCCGCCTTGAAAAAGCTGTTTGAGCTTTTGCGCATCTTGTTGCCGGGCTTCCTGTACGGCCTGACCAACAGCGATTCGATAGGCCCACTGGCGGGTGTTGGGTGGAAGGGTGAACTGGTAAGCATTCACAGGTTTTTTCAAATAAAACTTCTTGGAACCCACGGTTGTCTGGCCGCCGATCGAAACGATCTCGATTTTTTTACCTGCCTGCACACTCTTTTTTCCAATGCGGAATGCAGGGTTTGCTTTTACATCCCAATTAAGATGGGTATCAAAACGGGCAGTTTCAGCAGTCCCAGCGCTGCGATGCAGGGTGAATCGGCAGACTTTTTTGTTTAAGCCCGTTTCAAAAAATCGGAGAAGGTAAATGCCTGTTTTGGGAATCAGAATGGTTTTTTCCAACATTGAATCCAACTCGTATGCGCGAAAAAGCAGGTTATTTTCCGGGTATTGGGAGAACTCGATGGACTTGATCTTTTTGCCCGTCAGTTCCTGTACATGGAGTTGAATTTGATCACCTTCGGCAAAAGCGTAAAAATGCTCGCTTGCGCCATTCAGTTTGAACGTCTGATCTGCCACGGGCAAGCCAGATTGTGCTGCAAGGCGGATAGTCAAAACCAAAAAGGGAAGAAGCAGTTGGAGTTTCATGGTAGAAGGTATTAAATCAACGCATTACCCGCGGGTTGGCGCAGTCAATATGGCTCTGGCCGGATACATAGGTTGTCTCCTTGCACACGCCATCTGCCACCAAAACCGGTATGCTTGTTTGTTGGGGTGCATTGCCAAGTTGCACCCGCATTTTGGCAAAATCGAAGGCAAAAGGCACATCATTGCCGCCAGCGATGGCTTCGTAAAACGCCACGGCAAATTCTATAGCCACATCGTCGTACACCCGGTCGTTCATGCCAATCGCATATTTCACTTTTTTACCAACAGCCAAAGCGCTCGGGCCAGAATCGCAGGTGTTCAGGAAAACACACTCCACGCTTGGGAATTGACCAAAAATGGCGGCCAGCACCTCGCCTTTCACAATGCGGGGTTTGCCATCCTCGTCTTCAAAAATGACTCCGGTGCCATAGTCAGGGTGATCTACCACAGAATTTCCGGCAAAGTGCACAAAACGAGGCTGAATTGCCTGGGCTTCGAGCAACATTCGCTGTAAATCAGAGGGCGTAACGTGCATTTTGGCTCTAAAATCAAAAGCATCGCGTTTGCCAAAACGGCTGAGGCCGGAACTGATGACGTCCAATTCACGATCCAGCGCCAAGGCCAGATTTTCAAAAGGATTGGCACCGAGGAAAAGAATGACACTTTTAGGCGGAGCATTGGCTGGTGCGGCGGAGCTAGTCTTGACACCTGTTTTTTCCATGTCTTCGACCAGACTGAGCAAGCGGAAAATAATATCCTGCCGCTTGGTAGATTCCTCACCAAAAGACAAGGCACCACGAAGGGCCGTTTTTCTCAGATAATTCCATTCCGCAGTAATGACCGTTATGGGCGTGTCAAATTCGATCAAGCCAGCCAAGGCCTCCTGTTTGGCAAGATCCAGGGCCTCCTCCAAACGGGTTTGAGCAATCAGGTCGCTAACTTGTGATTTGAGTGTTGGCATGGTCTTCTAAAAAACGTGTCGCTCAGCGTGGTAACTGGAACGAACCAAAGGCCCGCTTTCGACATATTTGAATCCTTTGGCCATACCGACTTCCCGGTATTCGGCGAAAGTGTCAGGATGCACAAACTCGGCTACTTCGAGGTGCATCTTGGTCGGTTGGAGGTATTGGCCGAGGGTGAGGATGTCGCAACCGTTGGCTACGAGTTCGTCCATGGACTGGAAAATCTCATCTTTTGTTTCTCCGAGTCCAAGCATGATACCAGTTTTGGTGCGTTTTCCAAAGTCTTTGATGCGACGGATTTGTTCGAGGCTGCGCTCCCATTTTGCCTGAGGGCGGACTTTGCGATAGAGGCGCGGCACAGTTTCCATGTTGTGGCTCACCACTTCTTGTCCGGCGGAAATCATGCGTTCCAGGGCCTCCCAATTCGCTTTTGTGTCGGGAATCAAGGTTTCAATGGTTGTTTCAGGGCTGCGTTCTTTCACAAGGCGAACGGTTTGATACCAGATTTCAGCGCCTCGGTCTTGCAATTCGTCCCGGTTGACGGAGGTGATAACCGCGTGTTTGACCTTCATTAGCCAAATGGCTTCGGCCACGCGGCGCGGTTCGTCGGTGTCGTATTCGTTGGGGCGACCCGTTTTGACGGCACAGAAAGAGCAGGATCGCGTGCAGACATTGCCCAAAATCATGAATGTGGCAGTTCCTGCGCCCCAGCATTCACCCATGTTAGGACAAGAGCCGCTTTGACAAATAGTGTGGAGTTTGTACTCATCCACAATGCTTCGCACATTGCGGTAGTTCTCGCCCATGGGCAGGCGCACCTTGAGCCAATCGGGACGTTTAGGGCGAGACTCAATCCCAATATTTTGAGATTCAATTATAGGAAGTTCGAGCATTGATAGGAATAGTTGGGGGCGGATATTTTTACCGCAGAGGCGCGGAGACGCAGACCAAGGCTAGTATTGAATTCTCCCTGCGCCTCTGCGGTAAAAATAAGTATTACGATGTACCCAATTTAGGGCCTTATTTCCGCTTACCAAACTGCAAATTTAGGAAGAAGTTGAAGAACAGCTGTTGGTTCTGTTCGTCGCTGACGAAAATGGGGGCTTTTTTTGCAAAAACATCTATGGTGAGCCCAATTTCCAGGGCTTTCACCATTTCATCAAAGGCGCCCCAGTCCATATGATAGGCGATGGAAGCAGTACCTCCGGGGAGGACAGAAACCTCGCTGAAGCCCTTTGTAAAAGGAGCAGCGCCGAGGATACGGGAGTTATTCAGAAAGTCGTCATGATTTTCTTCCGAGTATTTCGCGATAGCAGCGCGTCCAATACCAGGGGAATCACCTGTAAGGTTGAGTGCCAAATAATAGGGTTTTAGTAGCCCGAGGGAAGGCCCAATCGAATAACTTATCCCTACGGCCACCCCTTTTACCTTTGCTTTTTCAGAAAAATAACGCTTTTGTCCCCACCCTGAACGCAGCACAAAAAGGTTGTTCTTTTTCCCATACACAAATGGTCTTGAGGAACGCTTGACGCTGGGAGCAGCGTTTTGTTTTTGCTCTTTAGGATGCTTCATCTCGCTGATGCCGATGCTCAGGGTCTTTGTTTTGTTATACGTGCGCAATCGCCCCCACTCCATACCGAAGCCGAAACTTTTATTGGTGGCCAAACGAAAGTTGTAGGTCGTTTCACGATTGTAGAGAAAGCCCACTTCTTCCTTTGGGGCAATTTGTGCGCGGCCTTGGGATGCAAAGGCGGCCAAAAACAGCAGAGATAAAATCAAGCGCAGCATGGGAGCGGTATTTAGATTCCAAAAGTAGGGTTTTTCAGAATACCAACGTTGAAATGTAGAAAAGGGTTTTGGTCGGCTGCTGGCGATAGGGAATAAAACGTACAGGCGGTTCATGGAAAGCTCTGGTGAATGGTGATGCTAGGCATAGGCGCGCTCGTGTCCCATAGCACATAAACACTGTTCGTGCCTTGCCCCGACATGATGGTGCCGCCTACTACTTCCCACAAATAACTGCTACCCGGCACTTCCAATACCGTGTAATTGTAGGTTCCATCGGAGCAAACATCCAGGCTGCCCACAATTACGATCGGGTTTTCAATGTCGCAAGCGGGGGGCTGGTTCTGATAGGCCAATACATTGCCCAAAAGCCTCAGGTAGGCAGCCTGCGTGTAAATGGCTACTTCGCTTAGTTCCCAGGAATTTTCAGGCCAACCAGTATTCCAGGATTTGAAAGATTTTTGAATGGGCTGATTTTGTGGCGGGGAAATCACACAGTTGCAATTTCCGTCAGGTTGAAAATAGGGATTTGGCCCGCCAGGCAAAAAACCGGGCGCGGGCCCCAATTGCGAAACCCCCACTTCGTCCCATATTGTCCCATCATTGAACCAGGCATGATACAGGGAGGGGATGGAGAACTCCGCGCCGTGCGTACCCATATTGGAAAGGAAACAATAGCTGGTCGGGTTGACTCCGTGCAGGTAGTGAAGAAAGCCCGAAGCTGCGTTTTTGTAATGCACAGCATTTGCCCCATTGAGCCCATAATGGTTCATATTGAAGAACATATTGCCCTGATGCGCCTTGCTTTCGTTGCTGCCCCAGGTGTAATTGTCATCGCGAACGAATGCACGATAGGCGTCGGTCTTGTTTAAAAAGGAGGGCAGATTGTCGGCATTATTCGCTTGGACGCTGTTAGAGTATGTGTTCAGAATGTTGTTTTTAACGGTTACGGTCGCGTTGGGAAGTTTACTATAATAAAGGAGCGCGTCCTGTGTATGTGGTTCAAAAAGGTAAGCGTACGACCACTGTAAGAGATGGGCGTTCTGGTAGTTGGCGTCAAAATAATTGCGATAGGAGGCCGTGCCGGTCAAGCCAAACAGGAAACAGGAGGCCGCCAGTTTGCGCATATCCCGGTTATAGGTGTCGGGTTCGTTCTCGCCTGCCGCAATATTGCCGGAATTGTAGTACGTCACATTTGGGTTCGCTTGCGCCCAGTTCCAGGCATTTATGGCCCCAGTCTGGAGCGTTGCGGCAAATGCGGTCATGGATGGTATGGTTTGGAATTGCCGGGCAGCGAGCGCAAAAGAAGCCGCAACCGAGAGTGTAGCCGCCGTGGTAGCCGGGCCATAATACCGACGGGCATTGTCTGCGCTGGGAGGGCTTGCGGAGGCAAAGTTTTGCACGCCAACAACGCACAACACCGATCCATTGGACTGTTGCATCCGAAGCAGCCAATCTAACTCGTACTTTATTTCATCCAACAGATCCGGCACACCGTTGCCTGATTCCGGGATGCCAAGATCGTCTCCCCAAATGGCAGAGTTTTCTTCGTAAGCCAGCAAAAGGTCCATTAAAGTCCCATACGTGAAGGTGACATACTTGTTGTAATCGCCCGCATCATGCCAGCCCCCGTGCAGGTCTTTGGCTGTAGATGGTATGGGATTCAGGATGCTGTAGCAGTTATCATCCTGAAGGTTGCCCCGGTGGCAAGGCGGTGCGTCGGCCCAATCCGTCTCCGCAAACGGCAACACTTTCCCCGTTCCGCAACGCTGGTAATAATAGGTACGCAAACCGTGATGCAGCGCCTCAGCATAGACGCAATCCGAGATGCAAAAACTGGTGGAGCGGATGTTATTCAGGCTATCATAAAGGAAGTAATACCCATTGGTCGTCAATGTCGAAAAATCGAACCACCAGGCTTTGTCGCCCGATTGCCCATGCGTACTTCCGCCACCCCATGGGGTAATATTGCCCTCAAATACCGTGACATGGTCGTAGCTCCTTTTGACCCGATACTTGGTAGAAGGACTGAGGTTGGACGGAGCGTTGTAGCCAATTTGCGGACTGGCTATTACGGCCACCTTTGATGCCCCGGGCAGGTAGCCAAACTGATCCACATGGATACGTTTATCTGCTACAAGGGGGATTTGAGCAAAAACTTGGGTGAATGAAAAGGCAAAGAGGAAGAGGAGATTGGATTTCATTAAAAAAGGTGTTTCCAACGATATTGAAAGACCCAAAACGGCGTAGCCGTGACATTATGGTAACTCCACCCCCAAAGGCAAAGCCCTAAATGCCTTAACTTTAGTATCTACAGCGCACTCACTTCTCCAAACGCTCCAACAACCTCGACGTAATCCGCAAAAAATCCATTTCCGTAATAATCCCCACCAACTCCTTGCTTTTTACCACAGGCAGGCATCCGATATGGTGTTCCCGCATTTTGTTCATTGCTTCCATGATGGAGGTTTCAGGCGTGACGATGACTGGTTTTTCGATCATCAGGTCTTGCACAGTAACAACCTTTGTAGACTCTTTTGGATTTACTGCGCACTGGGCAAAATGGCGCAACAGCAAGCGGCTCGAGATTAGGCCAATCAACTCGCCTTTACTGTTCTCCACGGGCATATACCTAATCCGGCGCCAGTCCATAATTTCCGCTACAAGGGCCACCAGGTCATCCTTTTGCACAGTAAAGAGGTCGGTGGACATGAACTCCTCGACTTTGATATGAGAGGGTTGCCAATTTTCGAGGTCGGCAGCAGTGGCTTCTTTCCAGGTATGCACAGGCTTATTTAATTTTTGATTTTTGATGGTGGCTGCTGTAACAGCCGTAACTGCTTCGTCGTTGGTTACTTCTTTTTTCAAAGCGCTGAAGGACCGAAGGGCCCAACGAGCGCCTGTTTTATGCTCTTGAGTACGGGCTTCAATGATGTCAAGATATTTGGAAATATCAGCGGGCTTTACCTTTTGTATTTTCAAGCCTTCCTTGGCCAATGGCAGTAATTCTTTGAGAATCAATTCTTTGACCGGAATTTTCTTGTCTCTCAACCAGGAAAAAGTAGTATCCATGCCAAATTTGGCCGACTTTAAAAAATTGTCGCGCGCATCCGCAAAATCAAGGTGCTTGGTAATGTCGTTATAATTTTGGCCCATGCTGATCATGCAGCCAAGCCAAAAAGCGGCGTTGGCAATCTCGTCCACTGTAGAAGGCCCGGCTGGCATCACGCGGTTTTCGATACGCAGGTGCGGCTTGCCGTTGGGCGAGATGCCATAGCAAGGCCGGTTCCAGCGATATACCGTCGAGTTGTGGATTTGCAAGGCGCGGAGTTTGGGCGTTTTCCCTTCACGAATCATCGCCATGGAGTCTTCTTCGATGGCTCCGGCGAGCAGCACGCGGAAGCGGCTGATGTCTTCTTTATAAATTTCCGTGATGTCGCCGCGCAGCCAGCCAGAACCAAAATTGACTCGGGGAAGTCTTTCGCGCATGTGATCGTAGGTGGTGCGCGTGTCAAGACTTTGCTGGAAAAGCGCAATCCGCGTCTCATGCCAAAGGCGGCGGCCAAATACCAGCGGAGAATTGGCGGAAACAGCAATCACGGGAGCGGCCAGCACCTGCGCGATGTTGTACATCTTTACAAATTCCTTTGGCGCCACCTGCAAATGCACTTGGAAACTCGTGTTGCAAGCCTCCAAAAGCGGCGAATCGTGCTTTACCAGAAGTTCATCCACGCCTTCCACACGCAGCTCAAAAGCGGTGCCGAGCAAGTGCTTTTGTATGGCTGCCATGAGTGCGAAATAGCGGTCTTTGGGCGTCAGGTTGTGCATCTCCAGGTCGTGCTTGCGCAAGGTGGGAAGGATGCCACATAGAATGATGCTCGCATCGAAGTCGTCGAGCACTTTTTGGATAATGGAGAGATAATGTATGTTCTCAGCCTCCATATCGCTCAGGCAAGTGCCCGTGAATTCGCGGGGATTGAGATTGTTTTCGAGGTTGAACTTGGCCAGTTCGGTCACACACCAGGGTTTGTCATCGCCCATGCGTTCGAGCACCTGCATGTTGATACAGGCTGGCTTGAAAGTCTTGTTGTCCACCAGGCACATTTCTTGTTCGGCGCCGATGCGCGTAATGTCGCTCTCGAACCAGTCGTTTTGAAGCATAAACTCGAAAGCCTGCACATCGCCCAGAAGGTTTCGGACGAAGTGTTGCATCTCGCTTTTGCTTTCTAAAGTGTTTACTTTTTGAAAACCCATGTTTTGGCTGATGTTGAAGGTCGGGAAAGAATTTTAGCAATGGCAAAAGTGTGAAACGAAATTCAAAAAACAGGAATTAAATTTACCTTTGCACCGTTCGGCAACGGACGCGGGCTTGTAGCTCAGTTGGTTAGAGCAGCTGACTCATAATCAGACGGTCGCGGGTTCAATTCCTGCCAGGCCCACCTTAAAAATCAAAGCGTTACACGGGGTTTCCTGTGTAACGCTTTTTTGTTTGTGATCATATCTACAACACAGAGGCCTAATAAAAGCTCACTTCTTCGACCTATTCCCTGCCATGAACCCCCAACCGCTTGAGCCCAGCAAAAACCCCAGGTCATAGAATCCGCCCGTATTGTTGACCGCATATATAGCCACATTGTCATTAAAAAGACTGACAATAAAGCTAATGGGCGTAATAAAGCCATTAATTAAACCATAAAAAAATCCGTACTGCCTTCCGGTCAGGCATTCTTTGGTTGCTTGAACTTCAGCACAGGAAGCAAAAAGTAGCGCGGCGATGATTGCTGCGGCAAATAGAAGTGGCTTGCGTAATTTCATGGTGCGTTGAATTTATTTTTTTAATTCAAAGAATGTGATAAGTGCCCAAACGCAAGTAGTTTTTAATAAACACATAGGCACAATAGGACACATAGTGTTGAAAATCAGGACTATGTGTCCTATTGTGCCTATGTGTTTATTAAAAACTACTTGCGTTTAATTGCTTAACCAGCCAAATGTAAGGTAATACTATCCCTCTTGCAACTTCGTAGCATTGTCCGCAATCGTCAAGGCTTCGATGAGCGGCTCGATGTCTCCTTCCACTACCTTGTCCAGGTTGAAATTTTTGTTGTCGCCTTCCAGACGATGGTCGGTCACGCGGTTTTGCGGCCAGTTGTAAGTGCGGATTTTTTCAGAGCGGTCGCCAGAACCAACAAGGCTTTTTCGGGCAGATGCAAATGCGGAGAATTCCCGCTGAATTTGGGCTTCGCGGATCTGCTGCACGAGACGTCCCATGGCAATGTCGCGGTTTTTATGCTGCGAACGGCTCTCGGTGCTTTCAGCTACCACACCCGTGGGTATGTGGGTAAAGCGCACGCCGGATTCCGTCTTGTTTACGTGCTGACCACCCGCGCCTGAAGCGCGAAAGGTATCAGTCCGGATATCTTCTTTGCGGATGTTGATGTCTTCGGGTTCCATCTTGGGGAGCACCACTACGGTAGCGGCAGAGGTGTGCACCCGCCCCTTGGCTTCGGTTTCTGGCACACGTTGCACCCGGTGTGCTCCGGACTCGAATTTGAGTTTGCCGTACACGTTTTCGCCGGAGACTTCGAGCACAAGTTTGGCATAACCGCCCGCAGTGCCTGGGGTTTCGTCTACCAATTCAACGTCCCAGCCTTGTTTTGAAAAATAGCGCGAATACATTTGGTAGAGGTCGCCGGCAAATAACGCGGCCTCATCGCCGCCTGTGCCGGATCGGATTTCAAAAATCACATCTTTCTCATCCTCAGGATCTTTTGGAGTCAGGAGGGTTATGAGTAGTTCCTCCAATTCATCGCGCTCTGGCTCCAGCGAAGCGATTTCTTCACGGGCCATTTCGCGCATTTCCGGGTCTGAGTCGGCCGCCAGCATTGATTTTGCACTGGCAATGTCGGAGAGGGCTTTTTCGTATTTCTCGGCTGCTTCCACAATGGGTTGGAGCTTTCGGTATTCCTTGTTTACCTTTTTCGACTTTTCCGGGTCGGCCACGGTGGAAGGGTCGCCGAGCTGTTCCTCCAGGTGGATGTATTTTTCGCGTATGGCTTGTAGTTTGTCCAGCATTGCTTGAATGTATGCCGGAACGCTGTTCCGGTATAAAAATGAAATATTTACGCCCCGGAACGGAGTTCCGGGTTACAATAAACCCTCCCCCGGAACAGCGTTCCGAGATACATCAAAAATCCCCCACGCTTACCCCGTCAAAGCAGCCGAGTTTCCACAAAAGCAAAATCGCTACTCCAACCACGATACGATACCAGCCAAACCATTTGAACCCATGCTTTGTGAGGAATTGGATGAAATATCGAATGGCCGCCATGGCTACCAAAAAAGCCACCACATTGCCCACACCAAGCAGCATAATTTCATGGCTACTGAAGGTAGTGCCACCATCCTGGACAAAATCCCAGAGCGATTTACACATGGCCGCAAACATGGTCGGCACTGCCAGAAAAAATGAAAACTCCGCTGCAGTGGTAGGTGAAAGTCCGTTTGCCAGTCCGCCAAAAATCGTGGCTGCTGAACGGCTCACGCCCGGCACCATCGAAATAACCTGAAAAAAACCAATGCCCAGTGCGCGAGGTAATGTAACGTCTTGGTCTACAGAGGTTTCGCGCAGGCGTTGGCGTTTGAAAAAGTCATCCAGCAACACAAAAATGATGCCCCCAATGATGAGCGCAACAGCCACTACCACGATGTTTTCGAGCAACACGTCAATGTGTTTTTTAAACAAAAGCCCAAAAAATGCAGCGGGCAAAAACGCCACAAACAGCTTGACATAAAACCCAATGCCCTGAAAAAACCGCCTCCAATACAACACAACCACCGACAGAATAGCCCCGAATTGGATGGCTACGGTGAACACTTTGACGAAGGGCTGCGAGGCAATGCCCATGGCGGAGGAGCCAATAATCATGTGCCCCGTGGACGACACTGGCAAAAACTCCGTTAGCCCCTCAATGATAGCGAGGACGATGGCTTCCAGAAGGGTCATGCTTCGGTGCTATTGGGAAGGCTGCTGGGTTCGGGTTTTCGTTTGAAGATGCCAAAAATTACCGTTACGAAGCCGGCTACCATGAGTATTGGAGCCAACGTAATGCGCATTGGGCTGTAAATTCTTTCCGGCTCCCACCTGTTGGGGTCAGGCATTGCGCCACCCGACATGGTGGCCAAACCAACCAATACCAGCGCGAGGCCGATACCCATCAGGATAAAATTTTGGCGGCCAAATATTAGCTCGGTGCTCCCTGCAGAAAAGATGCTTTCCTTTTTCTCTGCCGGGCGGCGAACAGGTGCCGGGGCTGTTTTTCTGACTTGTGGTTGTGGGCCGGGGCGATGTTGTTGTTGTTTTGCCATAATTTTTAAAATGTGGTAATTTGAATTAATACAGGTCATCCAATCGCATCCTTAAAAACTTATTCACTACCCACCAGGTGCTGAGGCCCGAAATCAGAACCCCCATTAATGCAAGGCCTGAAAACACCAGCACTACCGCATTCATGTCCTGCAATTGCTCCAAATCCGGCATCAGCTGTCGGAGCCACCACAATGAGATCGCGAGTGCTACAATGGCCAGCCCGGCACTCCAAAGGCCGTTTATAATTCCCCGGCGGATATAAGGACGACTGATAAATTCCCAGGAAGCACCTACCAGTTCTTGGTTTTTTATGATAAAACGGTTGGAATACAATGCCAGCCGTATGGTGTTGTGAATAAGCGCAATGGCCGCAAAGATGAGGAAAACACCCAAAGACAAAGTAATGATGCCAAGGCTGCGGATATTGTTGCCAATGTTGCTTGTGTTGGCCGCTTCAAAGTACAGGGCACTCACCAGAGAGTCTTGTCGAAGGTTTTCGCGCCATTCGACCAAGCGCGGGTCTTCGAGGTATTCGGCTTTCACGTTGAACCGCACCACATCGCGCATCAGGTCGGGCATATCCTCTAGCATGCTTTCATCACCGAGGTCTTCGCGCATGGTTGCGGCGGCTTGTTCGCGGGTAATAAACGTGACGCTCTCTTTTTTTACAAAGGGTTGCTGGCGGACAGCTGCTACTATTCTTGCCACCTCAGCTTCTGCAAGGCCGGGTTTTAGTTCCAGCCAGAGGTCCACTTTTTCTTTGAACATGGTCACTAGCTTTTGCCCGTGAATAGCCATAAGTGCAAAAAAGCCCAGCACAAACAGCACCAGCGCAACACTGGCAATGGCGTAGAGATAATTAGGTCGGGTACGCGACATAGGTATAGGCAAAAAATCGGTTTGGTCAAAGAGAGCGCGAAGGTAAGGAAGCTTCCGAGAAGTGACACTTTTCCCAAAAGTGTTACTGCTTGCCTTTTTTTGCCAAAACTTGCAGAACGCAACTTCACAGTCTCCAAATCTGAGGCTTGGGCTACCTTTGGTGTTCACTTTTTGCCCGAAGAGGGCCTCTCAATAGTCGCGTTTTTTATTTCACCGCAGAGGCGCAGAGACGCGGAGTTTTTGATAATCAAGTGGTTAAGACGCTGAGTCTCTGTTACTCTGCGGTGAAAATTACTTATAAGACGCTCTCTTACGACTCAATAACAAGGCTGCATCATGAACTTTCAACCACTACGCGCACTCCCTTTCGCACTTTTTTTCCTGCTCTCTTTTTCAGCCAAAGCCCAGTGCCTCTATACGCTCGAAATGTTGGATGATTTCGGGGATGGTTGGAATGGCGGTACACTCACAATCAGCAGTGGTGGTAATTCGGTGGCCTACACCTTGAACAATATAACCGACGACGGCATTGACAGTACGCTCACGTTCAATATAGTGGACGGCGCGCCCCTGCTTATTTCCTACTCCGTTGGGAGTTTTCCCTGGGAAGTTTCATTCAATATTTACAACAACGTTGGCGGGTTGTTTCTAAGCAGCACGGCTCCAGTGACAGGGACGATTTACACAGGCTTCGGCAAATGCTTTCCCTGCGGCAATCCCACGAGTTTTGCTGTAGAAAACGTTTGGGATACCTACGCCAAACTGCGCTGGAAAGCCAATTATAGTGGTACGAGTGCCCCACTCAATTGGCGGGTTATCTACGGACTAAAAGGTTTTTCGCCCAGTTTGGGGGAGGGTGATACACTCGACGTGTTGTTGCCTAAAGCAACGCTCGTTGGCCTCCAAAAAAAGACCTGGTATGACGCTTACGTACAGCAATACTGTGATGTTGCGGGCGGTTATTCCGAAATTGTAGGCCCGATTTCGTTTCAGACATATTGGACCAATGATGTAGGTATAGCTGGCGTGGTGGCGCCTTTAAGCGGTTGTGATTTAGGATTTGATTCTGTAAAAGTTATCCTGGCAAACTTCGGCTCCGCTCCACAATCGCTCATAACTTTTCGATACGCTGTGAACGGCACGGATGCTCCTGTGGTGCCACCCAGCGACGGGTTTTATACGGGTATTTTGGGTAAAGACAGTAGTGCGGTCATTGCATTTGAGACGGTCAGCGATTTTTCTGCTCCCGGCGAGTACCGGATTGATGTTTTTACCCTGCTTTCCAACGATGAAGATCTGCTTAACGACACCTTTACCTACTTTATCAACAATCGTTTGCAGCCCGAATATGTGCAGCAATTTGAGGTTTGGGACGGTGGTTGGACACCAGGTGGCCAAAACGCTTCCTGGGAATTTGGCACTCCAAACAAACCCTCCATTCCTGCCGCAGCAAGCGGTCAAAATGCCTGGGTAACCAGTCTTACGGGAAGTTACAATCCCTCTGAACTTTCCTATCTGGAATCGCCATGTTTTGATTTTTCTGAATTGGACGAAGACCCGGCGATTGAATTCTCTCTAATAAGAAACCTCGTAGAAAATTACGACGGAGCCTGGCTTGAAATGACTTTTGACGGTGGCCAAAACTGGGAAAAAGTAGGGGAAATTGGGGAGGGCATAAATTGGTACACCAATGACAACCAATTCTTTAGCCTCGGAGAAACGTGGTCTGGCACGAGCAATGCTTGGATTACAGCACGACACTCCCTACCGAACTCGGCGGGCGAAAGCGAGGTTCACCTGCGTTTTGTGATGTCATCGGCGCCATTCTTCAGCGGAGGCGGATTTGGCGTTGACGATGTACATATTATCGAGTCTTTCGCCAAAGACCTTGCCGGATTGAGCATTTTTACCCTTGGCGAAACAGCAGAATGCGGTCTTGCGAACGACCAAATCGTATTCTCATTCGTAAATCTGGGCAACCAAACCCAATCGGGCATTCAAGTTGCGTACAGCATAAACGGAGCGGCGCCTGTGGTGCAAAACGTTCCCGGCAGTCTCGCTACGGACAAAGGTATTTCGCACACATTTAGTGTTCCCTTTGATAGCCGCGACCAGGCATTGGAGATCAAATGCTGGACTATACTCAACGGAGACCAGGTGCCTAATAACGATACGCTCCATTACACAGTGAATCATGTGGCCAAATCAGTACCTTTTCAGGAAAATTTCGAATCGCACAGCGAGCCTCCAACCGACTGGACTTATGACCCAACATTTGGGTTTTCAGTGACCGACCAGCACAACAATGCCTCTAAAGTAATGGCATTCAATCTTTATAGTGGAAATACCGAGTTTACTGCCGATATGCCAAGATTGGGCATTATCAAGCCAGGCGATTCGCTGAGTTTCAGCTACCGAATTACCAACTTCGCTTCACAGGGCCAAACGCCCACCATTTTGCAAAGCGGAACTAAAATTGAAATTCAGGTTTCAACGGATTGTGGAGATAATTATCAGACAATCAACAGTATAACGGCCTTTAATCACAGCCCGACGATACAGTTGCGGACACGGAAACTCAGCCTTGATGCATTCGCGGGCCAAGCCATCAAAATCCGTTTCCATGGCGTCTGGGGAGCCAGTGATTTCTGGTTCGACCTCGACAATATCAACCTGCTTTCTTGTCCCTCGGATATGGATTTGACCGCCGAACTGACTCCCGCCACCCCGGGCCTCAGCGACGGCACGGCTACCGTTCATGTCGGCATCGGCAATCCGCCCTATACCTATGCTTGGAGCGACAGCAGTTCCGAACAAACGGCAACAGGATTGGCGGCGGGTATGTACACCGTTACTGTAACAGATGCTTTTGGTTGTACGGACGCGCTCAACATCAGTCTCAACAGTTCTTCCACCAATGATTTGGAGGGTTTTGCCAAAATCGCACTTTATCCAAACCCGACAGACGGCTTGGTAACCCTGGAAGCGACATTCGATCATTCCTTGGATACACAAATCGAAATCCTCAACCCGCTCGGTCAGCGTGTATGGTATATTTCGGCCAATGCGACGGATAAGCTCACGCAATTATTCGATTTGGGAAGTTTTTCCAGTGGGCTTTATCTAGTGCGAGTTTCTGCCGAAGGAAAGACAGTGACGAGAATGTTGGTGAAGCAATAATGTCAGCATTCAGCGTATGAGATTCGAGTGAGACTTGAATAGTGGTCATTACTGCTTCACGATTTTGGCTTGCTGCACCGACCCTTTTTGTTGCACCGATACGAAGTACAGGCCGGGAGCAAAGGCTGAAATATCAATCGTCTCCTGCCCTTTCGAAGGCCAAGCACCTTTTTTCAGGAAAACCTTTTTGCCGCTCACGTCGATGATCGTGATAACCGCATTGCCTTCGAGGCCGATGATGTGAAGTTGGTCGGTTGCGGGGTTGGGGAACAGTAGCAACTTATCCGCTGCATTGGCTACCTCGGTTGATATGCTTGTATCGCAATCATACGAAGTGTCCAAGATGTTATAGTGCGGCAGATTGGGTATAGTCGCATAGTTGTACGAAGGAAGCACGATCCCATGCTGTTCCAGTTGGCAACTCAGCCCCGGACAGTTGGGCTTGTGGATAACGTGAAGGTTGTATGTGCTGCTCGTGTTGGAGATGTAGATTTTCCCGTCAGGGGCCAGCGCCGCGAGGTAAAATATCGTGGCGTAGGGGTTGAAATATCCGTCCCAAGTGGCGATTTTTACCTTGCTAGTCTCGATATCAGGCCCTTGCAGGTTGAACTGGTAGATATTTTTCCGTGCACAGACATACAGATACTTTGAATTGGGGGAGACGGCCACCCCAGCGATGGAGTTGATAGTGTCGTTAGAGAAGTCAATATGTACAGGGTTGTAAAGATCGCCCGTGGCAGCGTCAAAGTCAAATATGTTCAGCCCGTTCCAAGCATTGAATCGGATGTACTTTTTACTATCAGGCGAAAAGGTCACTTGCGCCCCTAAGTCTTGGTCGTTCCAAATTTTGCCTGCACATTTGAGTTGGGCAGGCTGTACACCCTCAGAGGTGACAGGCACGAGAAAATAACAATTGGAGTGCGACTTGGGAACGATAATCCACCAATCCTGCCCATTGGTATGCTTGACAGCTTGAATATTCCCTCTCGCGAGAGTATCGAACACAGCTATCTGGTTTTTTAACACTACTGCGCCATAGCCGGAGTCTTGTGCCATATCTACTTTTTGATAAAATAATCTTTGAGGTGCTAATCCCAAAAAGTTTGTGTTAAGTAAATATGGCTGGTCAAAGTCAACATTGAATACGTAGAATATACTATCTCCTTCAGGAGAGGGAATTGCAATAACGCCTTGAATGAGCGGGCTGCCCCCAGAAGGGCAATAAATATCTTGTATTAGACCCGGATTAATGCTGTCCCCATTTTCCATGATTTCGCCTTGGGAATTGATCACTTTGCATCCATTAGAAGAAAAAAGTAGATTGCCTGTTTCATCAGACATGCTTGTGTTAGCCCCTTCCATAAAAAGGCCTGTTTGTTGATATGAAATGTTAACAGGCGAATGATTAAAATCAAGCAAAATGCCGCCACCACCTGAGTTTCCACCAATTATCCACTGATATTCCCTTTTGATTTGGGAAGTCAGGTCGAAAGAAAGGTGGGTGAAAATAAGTAAAATAAATGCAGTGGGAAATCGCATAGCAAAAGCAAAAAGAGGCCGCCCCATCATATGGGACAGCCTCGGTAAATAAAAGTTATTTCTGTTGTACAGACAGTTTTTCTACGTATGACGAGCCGTCGTCCATCAGGATTTTAATCAGGTAAATACCCGGTCGGGCGTTTGGGGTCAGCTCTGCCATCACTGTGCTCCCTGCAAACACTTTGCTCAAAACAAGCCTTCCTTGCAAATCAAACAGCGAAAGTTCTCCAATACCTGCCCATGGGCCTTGAACTGTGAAGGCTGAATGGGCTGGGCTGGGATAAACTATAATCTTTCTGTCTGCAAGTACAGTCGCAGATTGGTTGTCCCTTTCGGCGAATTCAGACCGCGCTTTAAAATAATCTTCTTGTGTGGTTGCCAGTGACTCCTGTGGGATTTCAGGCCTTTCACATTCCGGGAGCAAGCCCAAAGCGGCATGGACAGCCGGGCCGCCCTGCTTGGGGTCTTGCTGGGCGATTGCTTGAAGCACAAGCACTTGGCTTTCCGTCAATTCGCCGCCTTGTTGCATCAAAAAAAGCAGGTAAATCTGATTGAACGCTTTTTCGTTGGCCTCGTACGAATGAGTCGTCGGAATATTCCCATTGAGCGAATAGGCCGTTTGCAGGTTGGTGGCCACTTGACTTTGGTAAGCGGCATTCAGATTGTTGTAAGTGGAATGCAAGTTGCGTATCTGATCAATCAACCCTTGTTTAGTCTGAAGCAAGGCTTGCATTTGGCTTTCGTTGCCGGCAGCTTCAATCTGTTCGTCAACTCCTGTCAAGGATACTATCAAAAGGCCAATATCAGCCAAGGCTTGTTGGCTTTGCGTATGCATATTTTCGGAAGATACAAGGGCATCCTGAATGCTTTTGTGAACATCGTAAAACCATCCCACAGAATGATTCGCCATGCTGCTCATAAAAGGCGGGAACGAAACATGCTCGTTTGTAAACGAAGGGTTGTTCTGGAACTTTTGATAAAGATAACGCTCCAAGACCCAATTTTGAGCCGGGTTGTCACTTAGAAAAGGCATCAAGCCCTGGGCGATTTTTCGATCTAATTCGTCTGTGCTAAACCCAGGGGGATCATCAGGGCATCCTTCCTTTGGTGTCCCCAATGAGTCCAAAACAAAGAATAGGTCAACCATATCCTGATCTATATTTCGAGGATGGTATTCGTTGAAGCAAGGCAGGTTTTCATTGGCGCAAGAAGATTGTGAGGTATGCACAAAAAACCGATTGAGTGCGGGATTGATATCGCATAAAGCGTGGTCTATTGGCTCAATGCCAAAGTAATTGTGCCATTCGTTCCCTTGATTGTCTTGGGCGCCAATAACAGTGTTTGTTCCGTTGTCAAAAACCTTAAGTGCTACGAGGCCAGCAAAAGTGAAAATGTTTCCAGTAAAAACGGTACCGGTACAAGTCCCAGAAAAAGTACAACCATCGGCGAACCCGGACCCTGTGATGGTATTGGAGCAGTACTTTGTCTTTTGAAAACCCTCTACACACACCGCAGTTTGCAATGTTTGGATTTCATCGTTAAAAGCATTCAAGGCTACTTCGTTGTTTGTCCCAAATGCATTTTGCCGCAGACAAATACCATAGTTAAATTGTGGAGCGGAGACTTGCGGGGGAGGGGGAGGAGGGTTGAAAAAAAATGAAGTGAATGTGTTCCATCTGATGGACAAATTATTGATGTTAGTGCCGTATGCCTCGATTCCGATCGGGCGCTCTAATGTATTTCCAGCAATATTTGAGACGCGGAAGTGATTGTTCCAAATTTCCGTCGTACTCGTCAAAGGAAAAATGCCATCCAGATATATACCTTGTGAACTTCTCGCCCGAAAACTAAAAATGCTCCCATCCCCAATGCGTATTGTTGTCCCTGCCCCCACATTGCCCCCCTTGAGATGAACCCCCCTTACTAGGTTTTGTGTTCCTTCCATGTCTGCGGCAAAGCCGATGCCGTTTATTCGAACCGTGGAATTGAGGGCAAACTTGTTGATATAAATTCCTGTGCGATACAAGTTAGGGTTGGGAGAAATGGAAAATGTGACTGCAAAATTTGTGTTCCTTACATCTACAATCTTGGCAGTGTCTATGTTTATGCCTTTCTCGTTACAATCTATAAAACTTGATTCCATCAAGTCAAGGAAGCCTTCTTTCATGTGGATGCCATCCTTTTTGATTCGCAGCATATAGAGTTTTTGCGTCCCGATATGTGAAGACATACCCACTGAATGAATCCCGTACTGCTGGTCACGGAAAACATTGACCCCCGAAAAATAGGCGAAAAGGTCTGCGTCCTTTAATTGCACACCAGCAAAAGATGCATTGGCCGTGCCGTTGAGCGGAGCTGTGCAATGGAAGAAATTGTTGGAGAAATTGACGAACACTGGCTTGTTTGTTGCATTCGCGGTGTTTTCCAGCACGATGCCATTTTTGTTCCGATTAAAAGTGGTATGCTCGATATCAAGAAAGACATGCTGGGTATGGATGGCTTGTATGGCTCCTTCGGCATCTTCAATTTGGGTTCCGTTGAAGGTTTTCACGATCGTGACATTGGACATGACAATCCCTTTCCAAAGCCCAGTGCAGGCATAAAGGTCGCAGTTATCAAGCGTAAGGCTTCCAATGCCAGTAAAAACCGATCCAACATTGATAGCTATGCCAGGGTTGATCCGGATGGTTGCGCCCTGCCAAGTCAAGTGGGTGTTCACATTGAAGTTGCCCGTTACCCTAATTTTTGGGTTGGGAGGCAAGGGCGGTAGGCTGGCCGAGTTTGGGAAAGGTGTGCCTGCGCCTATCGTGATATGGAAAACTATCCCCTCATATTGGCTGCATAGCGTTGGGGAAGGAGGCCCCTCAAAGCCGGTAGCCGGGCTTTCGCAGGGGTCTTGGGTAGTTTGGGCTTGTACGATGCCTAGGAACAGGGTCAGAAGGCCGGTAAAGAGGAATTGTGCGGCGCGTTGCGCGGCAGGAATCAAGTTTTTCATGTGTTGAAAGGTTTTGGTGAAAAAATCGGATGAGACAAATGCAAGTATTTGCTTCCAAGGGTAAAGGTTGCACGCGACAGCCACAAAACAAAGCCAGATAGCTAAGTTTCAATACAGTCAGATTGGCAAGCGGAACAATCACGATACAAAGGTCGGGGGCACGGCGACCTAAAAACAAGGACTAAATACACGATTTCGCCACAGGCAAATTTGTCAAAGGGTAGCCAACCCAATGCTCTTAGCACTCGAATAAGGCAATCGCTGTATCTTCGCCAACCAATCCGCTGAGCCGAGAAGTGACACTTTCCCAAAAAGTGTCA
>JBJXGZ010000116.1:0-34362 GCA_046160625.1 Saprospiraceae bacterium | reverse complement strand
GCTGTTGCGTGAAAAAAACGTTGCGCCATTGCGTCGTTGCGTGAAAAAACACGTTGCGCCGTTGCGCTGTTGCGTGAAAAAAACGTTGCGCCATTGCGTCGTTGCGTGAAAAAACACGTCGCGTCGTTGCATCGTTGCGTAAAAAAAAACGTTGCGCCGTTGCGTCGTTGTGTGAAAAAAAACGTTGCGCCGTTGCATCGTTGCGTAAAAAAAAACGTCGCGTCGTTGCGCCGTTGCGTGAAAAAACACGTCGCGTCGTTGCGCCGTTGCGTGAAAAAAACGTTGCGCCGTTACGCCGTTGCGTGAAATCTTGCGTCAAGTTGAAGCATAAAACCCGAAATTACCTCAAACCATTTACTACCCGATTAATACCATCTCTCATCAACGCTTCTCCAAAATTCATCAGTAAGCCCAACTTCAAACCAGTAAGCCGCAAATAAGTCAGTACGATTTTACTATGGACCGGAGCAGTTCTTTCAATAGATTTGAGCTCGACGATCAGTTTCCGCTCAACGATAATGTCAGCGCGAAAACCAGCGGATAATTTGACACCATCTTCGGCGAATGGGATTTCTTTTTGTTGTTCGGCATAAAAACCGTTCGCTTTTAAGTGATACACCATGAGTTCTTCATAGACACTTTCAAGTAATCCAGGACCCCATTTTCGGTGAATCTGAAAAGCAATTTCAATGACGGCCTGCGCCAGTTCATTCTCGTTCATTTCTGAAGGGTGTTTGGTCAAGTGAAGTAGTACAGACATAAAATAAGGAAGGTGAATTGATGAAAAATAGGCGCACATAAATTTGTGCATCAAGCAACCATTATTATGAAGTTGATACTAAAATTAATGCTTTTTATTTGTTTCGCAAATACCGTTTGGGGGCAAAATGTCACCACCCCCGAGGCGGCCGTATCAGCAGCCTTGCAAAACCACCCAAGCACTAAGGCATCCGCGTATGCCATAAAGGCTAAAAAATACGGGGAAAAAGCAGCATTAAACCTGCCCAATCCAGAAATAAACGCCGAGAGCCCAACCGGTGAATTTTACGCCGTTGGTGTATTGCAATCCTTCGAGTTCCCAACGGTGTACGCCCGGCAAAAGAGCGTAGCAAAAGCAGAAACCAGACTCGCCCAGGCCGGGCAGCGTGTACACGAAAACGATTTGCGCTACACAGTGCGAACACTTTATCTGGAGGCACAAGTGGCTGAATATCAACGCCGTCAATGGAGCTTGCGCGATAGTTTGTACGAAGAAATAGGCAACGCTGCCGCCAGACAATTTGCCGCCGGGGAGATTGACTTTTTACAAAAAACAATGGCAGAGAACAGTGCGGGCAAGGTGCATCAGGAACGTTTGGCCGCCGAACAAAAGTTGAATGTGTTGCGCCAGCAATTGGCCTCGTTCACTGGACTGAGCAATTTGGGAACGCTTTTGCCACTTAGAGTTGATTCGGCAGGAATGGCTGCCTTGCCTGATATTTCGGAAAATCCCTCCCTCGCTTATGATCAGCAGGCCGCACAATTGGCTGAAAGACAGATCAATTTGACAAAAAGTCGTGCCTTACCCAATTTCTCGCTTGGTTACCTGAATCAAGGGCCGCGTAACACACCAATTGACTACCGTTTTCGCGCCAGCGTCGGCGTTCCGCTGTGGGCAGGACAGTACCGCGCAGGGGCCAATGCTGCCAAAGCCGAAAGTCAGGCGGCCGCCGCCCGCGTCGAGGTACAAAACCAGGCCGTTGCGCTCGAAAACGCCCGCGCCCAATCTGATGCAGCAACGGCATTGGCAAATGTGCGCTACTACGAGCGTGAAGCCCTGCCTCGGAGTCGCGCACTCATTGCAGCGGCAACACGGATGCGCGAGGCTGGGCAGATAGATTATGTCACTTTCCTGCGGACTTTGGATGAATCTTATGCTATTCAGCAGGAGTATGTTGATCAATTACAAGCCTTGAATGTTGCGCAATTGCGTCTCCGTTATTTGTCAGGCAACTAAATCAAAAAAATTCAAATTTATAGAATATGAAACGTCTATTGTTTTGTTTATCCGCACTACTGCCCTTACTGCTGTCAGCTCAGGAAGCGCACACCCACGCCGATGGCACGACCCACGCTGCACATGAGGATGAAGCGGGTACAACTTCCGCCAAGCCTGGCGCTGACCATTTTACGGTGTACGGCCAATCGGACAAATACGAACTGACTCTGTACTATCCCGAATTGACAGCTGGAAAAGAGGCGCACCTGACACTTTACATCGCAGAATACCAAAGCAACCGCCCAATAGAAAAAGCCGAATTGAAAATCAACACACTTGAAAACCCCCAAATTGCCATCGAAGTCATGGAACTTTCTCCGGGAGTATATGAGCTTCATAGCACGTTTCCAGAAAAAAAAACCTACACCCTCAATGTACAGTTGAACCACCGCAATGGGGCTGACCTCATAGGAGTGAAAGGCGTGGCGGTAGGTCAAAAACTGATCGCCGAAACGGTTGTTGCCAAAGAACAATCAGATACAAATGATTGGATGTGGTTTATAGGGGGATTGGGGTTGGGGATGATCGGCATGTGGTTGCTAAGTCGTCGCCGCAACCGGGTATTGACTGCCGTGTTTTTGTTGACAAGTGCTTGGTTTTCAACACCTAATTGGAACCCCGCCTTGGCGCATGGCGATGAACCGCACGGTCCTGATTCAGGCGGTAGCGGTTATGGAAAATCGGTATTTGCACCAAAGGAAACCCAGTTTTTGTTTGAAATCCTGACCCAGCCAACCGCAGTAGGCGACTACCAGTCGGCCACCACCATGTTCGGCACAGTAGTGCCTGCTTCTGGTGGTTTGGGCGTTGTGGTTGCACCTCAAAGTGGGCGCATTACGCGGGTAAATGTGGCCGTTGGTCAAACCGTGCGCGCCGGGCAAACACTGGCCGTTTTGCAGCAAAATATCGGAACATCCGAACAAGTGGGCATTGCCACCAGCAACAGCGGTTTGGCGGTACAAATTGAAATCGCAAAAACCCGTGTGACTGCATCTAAGCGTGAGTTGGACCGACTGAAAAAAATCGAAGACATCGCTGCTGGGCGCGATGTCCAAGCTGCTGAGGCGAATTACAATCAGGCTTTGTCTGAACTGCAAACGCTTGAAAACAAGGCACTTGGCGCAAACACAGCGGCAAACAGCCGTACCGTTGCACTCATTGCTCCTATCAGTGGCGTGGTAGGCACTTTCACGCTTACGCCTGGAGCAGAGGTGGTGGCTGGGCAAACACTGTTGTCTGTGACCAATCTGAACAAAGTGTATGTAGAGGCCCAAGTGTACGACCGCGACGTGGCCGTGATTCGATCGGGGAATAAATTTCTGGTGACCTGCTCCACTGACGATCACAAAAGTGCCGAAGTGCGGCTCATCTCTCAAGCCCAAACAATGAATATCGGCAACCAGAGCCAACGGGTGCTTTTTGAAATGGACAACCCTCGTAGCGAATTCAAAATAGGTGAATTTGTGTCGGTTAAAGCGTTGAATAACAGTACTTCGCGGCAAATCTCAGTACCAAACTCAGCCTTGACCGAAATCAACGGTAAAACAGCAGTATTTCTCAAACATGCCCCGGAAGAATACAAATTGGCATACGTACAAACGGGCGAAGACGATGGGACACGCACCTTGATTCTAAAAGGATTTAATGAAGGCGAAAAAGTGGTCGTGAACGGGGTGTATGAGGTAAAAATGATGTACTTGAATCAGTAGGAGCAATTCCACTTCAATTCGAAAGAACAATTCAGTCATTCATGCGAATCAGGATTTGATTTTATTTACTAAAATTGACGCCGGATTTAAAATCACCACAACAATGCGAATACTCAACTTATGTTTGTTGGCAGCCGTTTTGTTGCTATCCTGCAAGCAAAAACAAGCAAACGATGCAACGACCCTTAGCCAATCTTTCGACAACCTGAATATTATAAACACCACCAAAGAGATTGCTTGCAAACTGACCAGCTCAGAACTGGAAGCTCGAAAAGCAGGAGCCGTCGCCGAGTTGAAAAAGAAAATTCTTGAAACCGTGGAAACCGAGCACGGCTATGCACTTCGATTTGCAGGATCTGACGAGACGCTCGATCAACTTATGATATTCATCCAGACCGAACGGCAATGCTGCAGTTTTTTCACGTTCAAACTTGGCATTCAAGACCCCGAAAGCCCTATGTGGATGGAAATTTCGGGGCCAGATGGGACCAAGGAATTTGTGAAAAACGGGCTTGAACTAACAAGCGCTTCGCAATGAATTTCTACTGGACTATGCCGCAAGGGATAAAAGAACATTACCGCCTTGAATTGGATTTGTACAAAACCGTGTTTGAGCAGCTAAACCTAACGCTGGCATGGCATCACCTCGAACGCGCTCACATTTTAGCACAAGCATGGCCGCGTGAACACTCATATGTTCACTGGCGGATGCTGCTTTTTGGCATTCATATCAAAAGCGGGCGCGAAATCCTGGGGCAAATTCCCCGATTGCTTGTGGGTGGGGTAAAATCCTTCGTCGGTATTATCCCGGTCGGCAACACAGGCGGAGCAAATGTGCCGCCCTTGCGGACGATGGAAATTCCGGAAGACTTGAGCCAGATTTTGAAATCGAATAACTGATCAATGGCATCCTGTTCTAACTTTGTAGCATGAAAATCACTTTTCTCGGTCATTCCTGTTTTCTAGTCGAAGCAGGCGGCAAACGCATCCTCTTCGATCCTTTCATCGCCGGCAACCCATTGGCTTCTTCGGTGGATGTTGATTCCATCCGCTGCGACTACATCCTGTTATCCCATGGACACATTGACCATTGTGCTGATTTAGAAACCATTGCACAAAACAATCCTGAAGTCAGAATCGTCGGCATTTGGGAGATTCACGACCGTTATAGTTCCCGAGGTTTCAAAACTCATCCGATGAATATTGGGGGCTGGTGGACCTTTGATTTTGGCCGGGTAAAAATGGTGAACGCCGTACACAGCAGCAGTTGGCCAGAGGGTTCGTACTCAGGATCTCCCGCAGGTTTTGTGTTGGACACCTCCGATGGAGTGCTGTATTTTGCCGGGGACACCGCTTTGACGATGGACATGCAACTGATTCCTATGACTTGCCCCAAGTTGGACATTGCAATTTTACCGGTCGGCTCCAATTTCACCATGGACTATCACGACGCCATGCTTGCCAGCGATTTCATCCAGTGCAAGCGCATCATTGGCTGCCATTTCGATACGTTTGGGTTTCTCACCATTGACCATGAGGCGGCCAAATCAGCGTTTGCAGCAAAGAACAAGGAATTGATTTTGATGGGAATTGGAGAAAATCTGAAGATATAAACCTCGTAGGTTTTAAAAACCTACGAGGTCTCCAAACTATAATCCCAATGCCTCCCGGTCCGCCTTTTTCAAGGATTGCGCCACCAGATCGTAAGAATGGTCAATCAATTCGCGGAGCAAACGCCCATCCAGACTGCCTTCAAAGTCCACCGTATTCCAGTGTATTTTGTTCATGTGCCAGCCAGGTTGAACTTCTGGGTGTCTCTCCCGGAGTTCTACAGCGCGATCGGGGTCGCATTTCAAATTGACCGTGAATTGCTCACTATCAAGCCCCGTGATGGCAAAAATCTTCCCGCCAACTTTCAACACAAGTGTTTCCGGCCCAAAAGGAAAACCCTCTGAGCTCGCTTTTTTGGAAAGGCAATATTCTCGGAATTGCTCGATGTCCATCGTTTGATTGATTCAATTGTTGGATTGTTCGATTGATCTCGATTTTTCGATTGGGTGAAATGTAAATCGAATCAATCGGACAATCGAACAATCGAATCAATCGAATAATCGAACTCAATCGAAGAATTTCCATCACTGCTTATATTTCTTCTCAAACCGCTGGTTTAGTTGCTTGTGCTTGTTGTCCAAATTGATGGTCCGGCCTTGGATAAAAGCCGCCGTCACTTTGCAGGTACGCATATCGAGCGCGTCGCCTTCGGAGATGAAAAGCGTGGCGTCTTTGCCCGTTTCGAGCGAACCGCAGGTTTTATCAATCCCCAAAATTTGGGCGGTGTTCAAGGTAAGGGCGCTGATTGCAGCCTCCATCGGAAGGCCAAAACCCACGGACTGTCCGGCTTGGAACGACAAGTTCCGCTGTTGCCAAAAACCATCGTTCGAGAAGGCAAACAACACACCTTTTTCATGCAAAAGCGTGGCGGTTTTGAAGGGTTGATCCACGTCCTCGTCTTCACGCGCGGGCAGGCTCTGCGTTTTGCCAAGAATAACGGGCACGTTGTGCGTCTTTAAAAAATCTGGTATCAGCCAGGCATCGTTCGCGCCGACAATCACCTTTCTGATGCCAAAACGCTCGGCAAAAAGCACTGATTCCTGTATCGTTTTGGCATTATTACTGTGGATATAAAGCGTTGTTTTCTGATCAAAAAGACCACGCATTGCCTCAAATTTAATGTTTTTCATTTCTGGCGTTGCTTGTTGGGCATAAGCTTTTGCCTCTTCAAAAAAACGCTGAAGTGCCTGTACATCTTTATCATATTGATCATTTTTCTTTTCTTCGGGATTACCCATTCCAAAGCCACGCGGGCCACTCATTGAAGGCCAGTTAAGATGAATGCCCTCGTCTGCCCGGTAGTTTGCGTCTTCCCAATTCCAGGCATCGAGTTGCACCACTGAAGATGAGCCAGAAATAGTGCCGCCACTGGGAGTCACCTGTGCGAGCAGCACACCGTTGGAACGAACGGTGGGGATCACCTCCGAATCGGTATTGTAAGCTATCAGCGAGCGAAGGTTGGGGTTGTATTGTCCTATGTCGGCATAGTCAATGGTGGCGCGGGCAGCTCCAATTTCTGCAAGACCAAGATTGGTAAGGGGCGCAATAAAGCCTGGATACACGTGCTTCCCAGAAGCGTCGTACACAGTTGCATACTTCGAGCGGTCAATACGGATAGTGGTCGCATCAGCCACAAGGCTCAGTTTGCCGCCTTCAAAACCGATGGCACTGTTGGCGATGACCGAGCCATTGCCCAGGTGCGCCGTTGCTCCCATGATGAGGATGGCGCCACTTTGTAAGGGGGCTGGCGTAGGGTTTTGGGCTAAAAACGAGTAGCAAAGAGTAAGCAGCAAAAAGCAAATTGGCGTAGAGCGCAAGTACATAACAGTATTGATTGAGTATTTGTGCGGCAATATTAACACGTCGAAATGAATTTCGACCTACATTAATGCCTCAGAGATGTATCTCTCCCAGCCATCTTGTTGGTTGTCCAGGCAAAAATACAAGCCGTCCAGAAGGAGAACATGGAATAAATAAGCGCTGGTTTTACCATTTCCGGGTTTTGAAGCATATTTCCTGCAATGAGGAATGCGAGCGTTGTGTTTTGTACACCGCTTTCCATTGCGGCTGTAAGTCGTGAGGGATGCGGCATGCCCATATACCGAAGAGCAAAATAGCCTGTGAACAGGCAGGCTGCATTTTGCAAAAAGGCAACAGGTAAAATGAGCAAAATATCGCGGCCGTCCAGACCTGTTCCTCCCACGCTCTCACTTCCAAAAAGTTTTACTGCAAACACAATGGCGAGCAAACCCAGCATTACATATTTCGCAGGCTTGCTGATCCGTTCAGCGAAGCGTGGGCGCATTTTTCGGAGCAAAATCCCTAAAAAAGCGGGGATAATCGTGATGAAAAAAATATGTCCCACGGTGTCCCAAAAAGGCAGATGAAGGTCAGAAGATTTGCCAAGGAAAATACGCAGACCCATATTGACCACTATCGGAATGGAGAATAGCGTGAGCAGGCTGTTGACGGCTGTGAGCGAAAGTGAAAGTGCCACATTGCCACGCCACAAATAAGTAAGAAAACCAGAAGTGGCTCCACCGGGACTGGCCGCAAGGATGATAAAACCAACTTTTATTTCCGCTGGAACAGGCAACAACAGGGTGATGACAAACGCAATGGTCGGCAGCGCGAGCATCTGAACCGTTAGTGCGGTAAAGAAAGCGCGGGGATGGCGCACCACACGCATGAAGTCAGCAAAAGTGAGTGATAAGCCCACCCCGAACATTACGAGTGCCAGAACAGAACCAACAGAAAGATCAACGAAGAAAGCTGGATTCAATGGGAAACGAGTTTTTTCAGTGCAAAAGTAAAACGCTGGGCCAGCTCTCCAAGCGACTTATTTCTTTTCGGGCGATATTATTGGCGCAGGTCGTATTCATTTTTTTCTTATACAAAAGATAGATTTTTTTTTAGGTAATTTTTTTAAATAAAAAAACACCTGTGAATTGGTCTGCAAAAGGTATGTTTGCAATCTCTTTCATTCACTAACCAAAATTTTCTTGTTATGAAAAAGGTTTACACCCTCATGGCACTTTGTCTTTTCGGCTTCAGTGCCCTCGTCCAAGCCCAGTTTGTACTGGGCGGCAACATTGGCTTTACAACTGGTAAAACAACAGATGAGCCTGCTGGAGATGAGCACAAATCTACCGACCTAAATCTCGTTCCGCGCTTAGGGTATATTTTCGGGAACAACTGGGCCGGACTTGAAGTGGGCATAAGCTCAAGCACACACGAAGATCCTGCTGGCCGGGAGGATAAAATTAGCCTCACCACCGTTGCGCCATTTTTCCGCCACAACTTCGTCAACAACAACAACATGGGTATTTGGTTGGAAGCGCAAGCTGGTGCATTATTTGGTAAAAGCGAAACTGATGGTGATGAAACTGCTAAGATCAGCGGCTTTGGTGCGGGTTTACGCCCCGGCGTTATCTTCTACGTAGGCAATCACCTGTCTTTCGAAGCTTCGTTTGGCCGACTAGGGTTCACACAATCGAAATGGGAAGATCCTGATGACTCAGATATCAATATCAAAAATACTGAATTTGGGCTCGAGCTCAATGGCACCACTTTCCTTTTCGGCGCCAACTGGACATTTGGCGGAGGCGGAGGTGATGATTAAGAACCTTTCCCTCTGAAAGTATTCAAACAAAACAAAATCGCCCGGTCTATATAACCGGGCGATTTTGTTTTGGGGTGTTTACAAAACCACAAATCACTACTTCCCCTCCTCCATGCGCACAAAATATGCCATCCCTGCTTCGTCAATAACCCCAAGCAATATTCCCGATTCGTCGGTCACTCCTACGATTCCAAAGCCGCGCTGACGGATCAAACTGCTGACCTTCACGAGCGAATCTTCCAATTGTACGATCTCGGCTCGTTGTGCGTATTGACTTATTTCGGTAGTAACATCGGGCTTTCGCATCGCTCGAACGATGTCTTCTTCTTCAAGCATACCTACCAAACGATCATTCACATCGAACACCAGGAAATGACGTTCCAGACCATGCCGGAGTGTTTCGATGGCAGTAAGCATCCAGTCATTGGAACGCAAATGGGTAAAATGTGGGCGCATAACATCCCTCGCTTTGTATCGCGAAAGCAGGTCTTCGGTCTGCACATTATCATTCTCCGCACGAGCCGCATAGATGATGAAAATACCCAAAATACTAAGCATGAAATCACTGCTCCAAAGACCAGCGGCCACCAGCATCAGAGCGATCGCTTGTCCCAGCAATGCTGCAACCCTCGTGGCTTTGGGTCGCCCAAGCCACATGGAAAGCAATGCCCGGAACACCCTGCCTCCATCCATAGGAAAGGCCGGAATCATGTTGAATATGACCAGGACTACATTGGTAAATGCCAGGTAAATGAAAAAATGCACGGTCGGCGACATCAGATATCCCGACTCTGTTGCGATTTCTGGACCAATGTCTCTTGTCTGAACTGCCGAGAGCAACATTTCACCAAAACTACCTTCTTCGACTGTAAAGCTTATTATCACAAAAAGCACCACTGCAATGACCACATTCACTGCAGGGCCCGCTATCGCGACGACAAATTCGTGAAATGGCTTTTCGGGCATACGTTCCAACCGCGCCACTCCACCGATGGGCATCAACACAATATCTCGGGTTTTCACCCCATAACGACGGGCGGCAATAGCGTGGCCATATTCATGCAGCAAAACACACAGGAACAAGGACATGAAAAGGGTCGTCAGCCATACCGTTTCGACTGTGCCAAGCCCCACACTTTGGGCGTGCCAAAGGATGTAGAGGAATATCAGCCCGAATGTCCAGTGCAAAAAAACCGGTATGCCAAGCCAGGTAAAAATTTTTAAAGATCCGCGCATTAAGGTGAGAGACGTAAGTGGTTAGAAACGTAAGGGGGAGAGACGCCTTCCAAGCTATAAGTTGCAGGAAGGCTTCCAGGGTACATGTGATTTAATTTTCTTTGTTCGTTTTGGCTGGTTTTGTTGCAAGAATGATGTATTGATAGTCCAGAATGTCTTTGTCAACTTTTTTAATCTTAAACCCTGCGGCACTCAGTTCGTGCTCTACTTGGGTGAGCGATACTTTAAACTCGTCGGGAGGGCCTACTGGCAGGTTGTTTTTCTTGAAATCAATTATAAGCAATTGGCCTTCAGGGGCAATGCCTTTGTAGAGAATTTTAAGGTATTCCACACGGTTTTCGATATAACCATAGGTGTTCACAATGACCACATCATCTGCTTCTTCGGGTTGGAGAAGCGGATCATCGTACTCAGCAAGGCGGCTCTCGAAACGATCTCTATACACCACAGGAAGACGCACTTTCACACTGTCAAGAAAATTTATAAAACGCGGGTCAATATCAATACCTATTACTTTTTTTGCCTTTGGTACCAGCCTGAAGGTAAAATAGCCTGTTCCGGCTCCGATGTCGGCCACAGTTTTGTCCTTTATATCACCGAGAAATGAAATAACCAATTCAGGTTTTTGCCAAATTCCCCGATCCTTGTCTTCAAAGTCGGCCACCAGGCTTTCGAAATTCCCAGCCCCGGTTTTTGGTAGCAGGAGTGGCTCAGAAACGGTGGTTGCGCTGGTAGGTTTTTCCCTGAAAAGCGAAGGGTCCTCGCTATTGGGACGGGGTTCGTTTTTGCACGAAAAAATAACAGCAGATAAGAAGAGGAAAGTAGCAATGTGCCTCATGTGTCAGGTGCGTAGAGCAGAACAGCGACAAATGTAGCAAGTCCGTGTCGAACGGTTTTGAAAAGTTGACAAGCTGGAAAGTTTTGACGACCGAAAAAACGAGCAAGAGGCTTCTATCTTTGCGTGGCTCCTATTGACCACATTATCACATTGACCACATTATCACATTGACCACATTTCTTAAACCTATTTCTACCCCCGCTGGACTCGCGTTCTGGTCGTCCAATCTGCTCGTGGTGAGCATGGTGATCTCGCCATTTTTGCTTTCGATCAGCATGTGGTTCCTCGTGTTCGCTGCTTGGTGGCATACTGCTGAAACCTTACCCGTGGGTCCGAAACGTCAGACCCCAGGGGCTTCTTTGCGCTTAGCAGAGACTTGGTGGGAAGTGCTGAAAGTGTCTTTTGGCAGGCTTTTTCAAAGGAGCGAACTGCTTGTGCTACTGCTACTGTTGCTGGCCCCGGCACTCAGTTTTTTTTGGTCTGATGATAAAGCGTACTGGCTGCGACTGGTGCAGACACGACTGCCATTTCTGGTACTTCCATGGGCGTTTGCCAACCTGCCGCCCCTTTCCGAACGGCAATGGAAATCAGTCTTGTACCTTTTGGTATGGTTCATGGTGGGCATGTGTATCGCAATAGGAATCAATTTTCTTTGGCATTTCGATGCGATCATTGAAGGGCTTGGTCGAGGCAATCCGATACCTGTTCCTCGTTCACATGTTCGGTTTAGCCTTGTAGTGGCAACTGCTATACTGGCTGGAGGGTGGCTTTGGCAACAAGGTTTTTGGTTGCGTTGGGCTTGGGAACGGAAAGTGCTGTTGGCTGCCGTCGGGTTTCTGTTTGTTTTTTTACATATCCTGTCTGTACGGAGTGGTCTGTTTTCACTTTATGCCGCCTTGCTTTTCGCGTTGTTGCGTTATGTTTGGATTAGTAAAAGATGGTTCGCAGGATTGGCTGCTTTGGGCATCCTCGCAGCAGGTTTATGGGTTGCCACAGAGACCGTCCCAAGTTTGAAAATGCGGATAGCTTACATGAAATACGACTGGGATCGTTTCACTACCAAGGATGATGGACACCTCTATTCAGATGCGGTGCGTTGGATCTCACTGCAATCTGGTTGGAGTCTTTGGCAACAAAATCCAATCATTGGTACTGGTGCCGGTGATTTGCTCATCGAAACCAAACGTGTCACGGCCAAGATGTTCCCGAATTATTCCCAGGAGCCACGACTGCCACACAACCAGTTTGTTTTCATTATGGCCAGCACGGGGCTTTTGGGGCTTTTTTTGAGTCTTGTCGCGTTCTTTTGGCCAATTTATTATGGTCGGAAAAACATGTTGCTTTTAGCATTCCAGGTCATGGCTTTTGCTTCATTCCTCATTGAGTGTACGCTTGAAAATGCGATAGGGGCGGCTTGGTGGTTGTTCTATTCCTTATACTTTTTATCATGCACGCAAAAAAATCCTTCGGGCAACATTTCTTAAAAGACGAACTTATCGCCGAACGGATCGCTGATAGTCTCCTGCTAGCGGCCAAAACAGCTTGTGTACTCGAAGTCGGCCCGGGCATGGGCATGCTCACCAAATACCTGATTGCCCATACTAATTATGAAACTTTCGCTGTAGAAGCCGACCGCGACATGGTAGAATATTTAGGCAAACACTTTCCAGATTTTGCTCAAAAACACCTGATTCCCAAGGACTTCCTTGACTTTAATGCGCCCGCCTTTTTCGGAGAACGTCCGTTTTGCCTGATCGGAAACTATCCATACAACATCTCCACACAAATTCTTTTCCGGCTTCTCGATTGGCGGCAACAGATACCGGAAATGGTCGGAATGTTCCAAAAAGAAGTGGCGGATCGTATTGTATCACCGCCCGGATCCAGAGTCTATGGCATCACAAGTGTATTGGCGCAGGCATTTTTCAAAACAGAGTATCTTTTTACTGTAGAACCAAGTTCTTTCAATCCGCCGCCCAAGGTAGTTTCGGCCGTTATTCGGCTCACCCGCAAGGAAAATTTCACGCTTGGATGCGATGAAAAACGCTTCAAAACCATAGTAAAAACGGCCTTTGGGCAACGGCGAAAAATGTTGCGCAACACACTTAAACCATTCTTTGACAACGACTTATTGATGAGCGATCCTTATTTTGAAAAACGCCCTGAAACTCTGGGATGGGAAGAATATGTCCGTTTGGCAAATAAAGTAAAGGAATAAAACCGCAAAATGTAAAACCATGCACATCACACGATCCGACGTCTCGATTTTAAATTTTGCGGTTTTCCTGTTTTACATTTTGCGGTTTCATTAAAAATTTATGAAAGAGCAGCCTTCCTACTACGACCTCGTCTACGCCGTCGTGCGCCAGGTGCCCCGTGGCCGCGTAACGAACTATGGCGCCATCGCCGATTTTATAGCGCTAGGCTCATCGCGTATGGTCGGCTGGGCTTTGAACAATTGCCACCAAATGGACGGCGTACCTGCCCACCGTGTCGTGAACCGCAAAGGCGAACTAAGCGGCAGACACCACTTCCCTACCCCCACCCTCATGCAAGAATTGCTTGAAAACGAAGGGATTAAAGTTGAAAACGATTGTGTAGTAGATTTCAAAACCCACTTTTGGCACCCCAGCGAACTGGGCGAAAACTGGGAAGCGTTTGAATAATCTGAAAAAAATGACAAACTAAAGTTCAAATCTCCCGTTACATTCGCATTCTGTTATCGCACATTTTGCAACAATATTGGACATATAGGCGCTTCAGCGCTTGGGCATTGGTACTGCTTTTCACAGCTCTATGGTCGGTGAAAACAGCGCATGTCCTGTTGTCACACCACCACCATCAGGACGAACACCCGGTTTGCGAAGCCACGCACGATCCAAACAGCGCGCATATTCACGACGAGCGTTGGAGCGTTGAAGATTGTTCCCTTTGTGCTTTTGTTGTTTCGGTTCCTGAACCCTTTGTGCTGGGCATCTTGCCCAATTTTCTTTCTAAACTACCCGATTCGGAATCGCCTATTTTCTATCACACGCCCGCTTTTGCCAAAAAGGGCAGCGATTCCGTCATGCGCCGAGGACCACCGTGTGGATGATTGTTACAAGTTAGTTTTTGACAGGATTAACAGGATAGACAGGATTTACGCTTATTTAGGCAAAAAATCCTGTCTATCCTGTTAATCCTGCCAAAAACTAAACTCCATGTCCTCGCCCCGGATTTTCCAATTCGGGGATTTCCAATTTTTTCAATTTTACCTATCATGCTGAAAAGCAAAGCCGGATTATGGCTGGGCTTTTGCTCGCTGGTTGGCAGCCTTGCGCTAAATGCCCAGGATTGTCACCTTGCTCTCCGCGGTCACGTCACCGAATTGGAGAACAATGAGCCGCTGGCCTTTGCAAGCGTCTTCATCAAGGAAATCGGCAAATCCACTGTGACGGATGAAAATGGCTGGTTTGCCATTCCAAATTTGTGCGAAAAGACAGCCTATACCATCGAAGTGCGACACATTGAATGCGCGCACTTTACCCAAATCGTGCAGCTCACGGAAAACACCCAAATGGATTTCCATTTGACGCACGATGCCGTGTTAAACGAGGTGGTGATCAAAGAAAAAGCGCTTGCGCCGCCTGCTACCCAGTCAGAGTTGGTAGTGGATAGGGTTGATCTTGAATCGTCAAAGGGCTTGAATTTTAGCGAAACCTTGCGAAAAGTACCAGGTGTGAGTCTTTTAAGTTCCGGTGGTGTAGTCGCAAAACCTGTCATTCAGGGGCTTCACAGCAATCGGATCGCCATCGTGACGGATGGCGTAACCCTTCAAAGCCAGCAGTGGGGCAGTGATCACGCACCGGAAATTGACCCTTTCGCTGCCGATAAAATTACCGTTACAAAAGGGGCAGCTGGGGTACGTTACGGCGTGGGTGCGATGGCTGGAGCTGTGGTGCTAGAACCTGCTCCGCTCCGGGAAACATCCGGCATCAATGGCTGGGTTAGTCTCGGCGGATTCTCCAATGGCTGGGGCGGCGTGGCCTCTGGAAGTATGGACTGGAAACCCCAAGGTGGCAATATGAGCTTAAGGTTGCAGGGAACCCTCAAGCGCAGCGGCAATCTTCGTTCGCCCGACTATTGGCTGGGCAATACCGCCGCCCGGGAATTCAATTTTTCCGCCATTGCAGATTGGAAGCGCGAACGTTGGCATCACACCCTTAGCACTACACAATTTAGCCAGGGTTTTTCCATTCTTCGGGCTGCACATACAGGAAGTGTTGATGACCTGCTTTTGGCGATTGAAAGTGAAATGCCGCGCAACAACCTGGATTATTTCACCTATAAACTGGATCGCCCACGACAACAGGTACAACACAATGTCTTGAAATACAAGGGGATATTCCGGCTGAATGAGCTTTGGAAACTTTCTGGGCAATACAGTTTTCAATACAACCAGCGCCGCGAATATGATCGTGGAAGAGCTAATGTGACCGCAGGAAACCAGGCGCAGGTAAGCTTTAAATTGTGGAGTAACACCTTTGATGTCGCCCTGGAACACTTGCCCATTCGCCATTGGCAGGGAGGGGTCGGGGTACAAGCATCACAGCAACTTAATTATGTCAGCCGGGGCGGGTTTATTCCCGATTACCTCGGTTTTGGTGGCTCCTTATGGGCCATGGAGCGTTGGCGCAGGTATCCCAATCCCTGGGAGTTTGAGGTAGGCGCACGCTATGATTACCGTTGGAACCACATTACGACAGAGGGCAACGGCAATGCAAATCTGGACCAGCGCCTGTCCTTTGGCAATGTTTCAGGGACCATGGGTGCGATCTACCATTTTACAAAAGCGTTGACGGCGAAATTAAATACTGGGTATGCCTGGCGTCCTCCACATGTCAATGAGTTGTTTGCGCGCGGTGTACACCACGGAGCAGGAACGTATGAGCAAGGCAATCCCAATTTAGGCGCTGAAAAGGCATGGAACACCAATTTTAGTGTGAACTGGGAATCCAGCATTGCTCATGCGGTAGTTACGCTCTATCACAATCGGGTCGCGGACTTTATTTATCTGAACCAACCCCGCGACAGCATTGTGATAACCATTCGCGGACCGTTTCCTGCCTATTTTTATCAGCAGGATAATGCGGTATTGCAAGGGCTGGATGCCAGTTTTTCGGTGAATTTGCTGCCAAAACTAAGCGCTGAAAGCCGATTCTCTATCCTGCGAGGGTTTAGAAATGCGACAGAAGCTGACACCTATCGGAATTGGCTGCCTTTGATGCCTGCCGACCGATACCAATACGGTTTGAAATGGACGCTGGGTAAAAAGACTACCTATTCCAGAGTATCGGCCGACAAGCAGAACAGGGCGGGAACCGCTGGCGAAACCTTTGTTCGGTTGTTGGCAAGTACTACGTTGCGCCAAACCCGCATTCCGGAAGAGGGATTGACCAAAGATGCCCCGGCCACATTCACCACATTTAGCCTCGATGCGGCACACACTTTCCGGTTTAAAGGTCTCCGTAAAACTGGCGACCAGAAAAAAGAACAATTGCTTGAAGTGGGGCTGAATGTTCAAAATCTTGGCAATACCCGCTACCGGGAGTACCTCGATCTCTTCCGTTATTTCGTGGATGCGCCGGGCGTAAATGTTGGACTGCGGGCAAAATGGACTTTGGGCGGCTGAAGAAAACGCCCTAAGGAAATGATTATCAACTGATTAACCGAACACTGATTTTTCAACATCCCCAACTTTCAACTTTCAACTTCAAACTTTCAACCTTTAAATTTTACCATTAAATTTTCACATTATGTTCAAAATAAAAATGCGTGTCCCGACATTCCTTCTCATGCTTGCCACAACGGCTTTATTTTTCACAGTTGGCTGTAAAAAAAAGGACGATAAAACGTCCGCTGAAAATATTACAAAAGTGGTATTGCACCTTACGGCCCCCGGGCTTGATCAGGAGTTTGAAGCCAAAGAAACCAACGGCGACGGGGTTTGGGATTCGATTGACGAAATCGTAGTACCTGCACTCACGGGCGACATCAACTGCCAGATCCATGTTTATGACGAAACGCAAAACCCTGCGAAAGATTTAACGGAAGAAATTGAAGCCGAAAGCAGTGTACATCTCTTCAGTTTCAAGGTTTCAGGGGCAGATCTGGTTATCAAACCCAATGACTCAGATAGCAACGGAAACCCTTTCAACCTGGAGACCCTCTGGGATGCGGGTGATGTTTCCAACGGCACCGTCCAACTCAAACTCCACCACGAACCTTCAAATAAAACGGCTGCTGATCCTGGCGGGGAAATTGATTTAGATGTAATCTTTTTGGTGAAGATTCAGTAGCATCATAAATTTATAAAACACATAGGCACAATAGGACACATAGTTCTAAATATTCAACACTATGTGTCCTATTGTGCCTATGTGTTTTATAAATTTATTTTATCTCCTTCACTTTCAACAACTTAGCGCCGTTCCATTTGTACACTGTAACGCCAAACGCCTGGCTGGTACGCACCAAATCATTGCCTTGTTCTTCGAACTCCGAATGATCGTGGGTCACTATGATATGGTCGCCGATGCCGCCACGCTGGGTCGGTAAAATGGATTCTTCGGAATCATAAAACACCCCGCCATCGCTGACTGAGGAGGTTTCAAGTATCTTGGTCAGTTGGTTGTTTTCCTGCCAAAACAACAGATTGTTGCCCGATGGATAACCACAGGCCGGGTAGTAGTAATTGACTGAAAGTACAGCCTTGACCTTTTGAAATGGCTCAAAACTAACCTCAAAGCTGGGGTAATATGACAGATCGCCATTGGTCGTGAACTCACATTTAGAGAGTTCCTGGCCGTCTTTTGCTACGCGCACTTGCACAGTGAGTTGGTGTTTTTCTTCATTGTAGGCAGCTACGCCGGTCAGGTACTGCACCCCTGCATTGGGCGTGTATTCTTCGTTGGGCGTTTGAATGCTCGCCAATGCCAGGAATCCGCCCCAGAGATAGCCCGTGTGTTCGGGTTTTTCCGTTGACTTTGTGCGGACCTGAACCCAAGGCAATTTTACACCGCGGAGTGACAGCGAGTCCGTGCTGACACTGATAATTTCCACCGGTGTAGCGATGGGCAATTTGGTGACGACAATGGATTGTGTGTTCGATTTTTCGCGCAAATTGGCATCCGAAACCAGCGTAAAATACTGATTACCAACTACAAATCCTTCCAAAGAACCGTCGGATACCATCCAGTTGTCAGCGCCTGATTCCTGGGTGAAAACGAAAGTAGTGGGCAACAAAGCCAATAGGGTCAACAGGATTTTATTCATGGTGAATGTATGTTAGATTGAATTTTGGCGGCAAATGTAGCGTGTTAGTCCACTAACTTTTTTGCACGTTTACGCTGACGCAACTTCATATATTCTAATACGGCATCCTTAGAAGTGAGCCAGTTTCTGCCTTCCTTGAAAGCATCAATTTTACCCCGCCTCGCCAGCAAACTAACGTATTCCTGATTGTACGGAAAATCCGGCTCGCTCACGATGTCGTTGATGGATTGATAGTCCTCGTAGGTATTGGTAAAATTGCTTAAATAAATATCCAAAGAACGCTCCAAAGCCTGCAGCACCAGCAGCAGTATTTTGCCATAGTCGCCTTGGTTGGCTTTGTTTAGGGCATCATAGTACTTTTTTCGGTCGTTTTTCAGGATTATGGCGGGAGGGAAACCCGCTTTCATCAATAACAGGTTGAACAGCAGGCGAACCGTGCGGCCATTCCCGTCAAAAAAAGGGTGAATCCACACAAAGCGATGGTGGAAAATGCTCACTTTGATCACCGTGTCCAAAGGGTTTGTGGCATCATTGACCCAATCAATCAATTCTTCCATCAAAGCATCTACTTTGAGCGCGTTGGGGGGCGCAAAATTGGCTCCGGAAATACGGACACCCGCGTTTCGGTACCTTCCGGCAAACTCCTTTTCAATTTTTTGCAGAACAACGCCATGTACACTCAGGATATCGCTTGCCTTCAGAACATATTGATTCTCAAGCAATTGCTCGACGAACTCGATAGCTTCCTGGTGATTCAAGGCCTCAAAGTGTTCCCGCAACGATTTTCCTCGAATGGTCAATCCATCCTCAATGACCATTTTGGTCTCTTGAAGTGTGAGGGTATTTCCTTCGATGCTGTTGGAATTATAAGTCCATTCCAGGGTCAGGCTGTTTTTGATATTTTGCAAGGCCGCTCCGGGGAGCGGACGCAAAGCATCTAACTTGGATTTTTTTTCCTGTATTCTGGTCAGATATTGCTCCAGGCCATCAAATTGGTAAGGGTAGTTTTTCCATTCCATGCCACAAAGGTATGGTTTAAAAGTCGGCAAATCAAAAAAAATAGACTATCCGATATTAAGAGTGATGCAGCAATTATCTCACAGCAACTCTCCAGCCGTTCCAAAAATTCCCTTCCTTTGCGGGCAATCAATTTACAGCAACATGGACGGCGTTATTCGCAGTTTTTCTCTCTTTTTACTGCTATTTTTCATTCCAAAAAACGGGATTGCCCAATGCGACCCGTTTTTTCCCAAAGCACTCAGCCTTCGCCCAGCGAATTATGAGATTCATGTGACACTTGACGATCAAAGCAAAACCGTTGATGCCACTCAAACCATCCGCTTCACCAACCAATCGCCTGTACCGGTGCGTGAACTGCGGTTGTACCTGTACCTCAACGCGTTCAAAAACACGGAATCCACTTATTTAAAGGGTACTGGTCAAATTTTTGGACAGAGTTTTCTCAACCGCAAGCCAAATGAATGGGGCTGGGTAGACATCGAAAAAATTGAACAGGAAGGCGCTGGTGATTTGAGCGCTCAAAAACGCTTCGTCCAGCCGGATGACGGAAATACCGAAGATCAATCCGTATTGGAAGTAAGCCTTACCAAGCCCATTATGCCTGGCGAAACCGGGGTTTTCCACCTGAAATGGCGCGCCCAAATGCCGAAAACCATCGCCCGGGTCGGATATAGCAAGGACTTTTATCTGTTTTGTCACTGGTTTCCACAATTGGGTGTATTTGAACAAAACACCTCTGGAAACTGGGCCTGGAACTGTCACCAGTTTCATCGCCACACTGAATTTTATGCAGATTTTGGCGTGTATGATGTGCATATTACTGCCGATAGCAAATTTGTGATGGGCGCTTCGGGCTGTCTGGTTAGCGAGAAAACAAATGGCAACGGCACTATTACCCGGCATTTTCATGTAGAGGATGTGATTGATTTCGCATGGTCGGTGTATCCCAGGTTCATCGTACAGGAGGATCGATGGAAAGGTGTCCAAATCCGGCTTCTGATTCCTCCTGAACACACCAAATTAGGCCCACGATACCTTCATGCGCTCAAATTTTCGTTCGAATTTCTGGAGAAGCACGTTGGCGCATACCCATATCCCAGCATCACAGTTGTAGACCCGCCTTTCCACGGACTGCGTTCAGGTCTGATGGAGTATCCGACGCTGATTACCGTCGGCACTTTTTACGGGATGCCCTCGAACATCCGCATCACTGAATCCTTGGTGGTCCATGAGTTTGTGCATCAATACTTTATGGGCATGGTAGCATCCAACGAAAAGGAAGAAGCCTGGCTCGATGAGGGCTTTGTTACTTATTTTGAGGATCGGATAATTGATGCAGCCTTTGGGAAAAAGCAATCGCTGGTAGATGTGTTTGGATACCGTTTTGACAACCGCGAACTTACTCGATTGGAGTACACCACGATGGCCAATCCCCGCGAAGGAACTGTGGCCCGCCCAGGCTGGGATTTTACAGCCACGAATTTCAAAGCTTTGATTTACAGCAAGACAGCAACGGCATTGAGAACCGTGGAGGCACTCATCGGCACTGAAAAAATGGATCAGATTATTCAGACCTATTTTGAACGCTGGAAATTCCGACACCCAAAAGGTGCTGATTTCATGGCTGTTTTGAAGGAGGGATTGAGCGTTGGAATGGATACTGCAATGGCTTCTAGGGTCTATGATTTGTTTGAAAAAAGTATTTATGGAGCGCTTGTGTTGGACTACTCCGTCACGCGCATTTCCAATGAATCATTTCCTGCCACGCAAGGGGTCTTTGGAACAAGCCACTCAGCATTTACCCATGAAAACGGAACTGGCCAATCCCCTACCCTTTCTAAAGTGGAAATACAGCGGAACGGTGACTGGGTTTTTCCGGTAGAACTTTTGGTGACTTTTGAAGATGGGAGCACTCAAACCATGCATTGGTCGGGAGAGGAGGGTTCAAAGATTTTTGAGTTTTCCGGAGGATTAAAAATCATTTCTGCCCAGATTGACCCTCAACAAAAAATTGCGCTGGATGTAGACCTTAATAACAACAGCATGACGCTTCAACCGGAAAATATCTCGCTTTGGAAGTATGCTGCAAAAGCTATTTTTTGGATTCAAAACTTAATGCAAACGACAAGTTTTTTAATGTAATGATGACTTGCCTTCAAATAATATCGAGTAGTTTTTCCGATGGGCGAAGACAATGGCGCGTAGCTGCAATCGTATACTTTATTCAACTGTGCCTGGCCATGACCTTGGGGATGCAGGCACACAGTGTTTTAGAATCTTCGATTGGCCACTCACTGGAAATCAACAAATTGCTTGCTCAATATGACCATACCGTACTAACTGACTTTCTAAAGGTTCATGGTGCGTCCATTACACCTTTGATTGGTCAACTACGCTGGTTATTGCTTGTTTGGCTTATTTTCTCGGTATTTATAAATGCTGGACTATTGTATTCCGTACAATCGGAGCGCTTAACAGCCCGTACATTTTGGCAGGGCGGCGCCGAGTACTTTTTTCCATTTTTAAAAATCAGTTTGACCTTTCTGCTGCTGGCTCTGGCTTGGACGGCGTTGATTTGGTTGCCCTTTCTGATGTTTATCCAACCTTCATATCAATATTTTTCTTCTGAAAAATACACAGTTTGGCTGGCACTGAGCCTCTTATTTATTTATCTGCTTGGTTTGGGAGTACTGTTTATCTGGTCAGTAATCAGCCGTTTTTTAAAGATCAAAACGAATGCTTCGACATTTCCCTGCATAAAAAATGGGTGGGCCATTTTCCGCAAAAACAAAGGAGGTTTTCTGCTTTTAATGTTTTGCTTCCTGGCCTTTCAAATCGCTTTATCAGCAGCCTATTGGTTGCTGGAGGCTATTACTGGTATGACATCACCCGCTTGGGTTTTGTTGCTTTTCGTGGTCCAACAAGCCTTTGTTTTTTTCAGGATACAACTCCGGCAAATAATGTACTCGGGGGTTAGCCAGCTTGCAACTACAAGGGAAGCAACCCGTCCTCTTTCATAATGTTAATGTAAAAATAATTTTTAGGCTAGGCTAAAAATAAAATTAAACTATCTTTGCAGTAAAATTAGATCGCCAAAAATTTACTACAAGATAGTTTCCATGCATAAATATATCCTTAACCATTTCCTTGCTGTCTTTGTGGGAATGATTTTACTCATCTCCTGCGAGCAAATCCTCCCTCCATTACCCTCTGATAACGAACTCTTAGACGGCCCAGTGGAAGGACTAACCCATGCCGAAAATCTTCGTTTTCTGCGCGGCGACCTGGCATTTAACGATGAAATATTCACGCCCGCCACTGGCTTGGGTCCGTTGTTTGTAGCCAATTCTTGTGGCAGCTGTCATGCGGGAGATGGAAAAGGGCATCCATTCACCACGCTTACCCGATTTGGGCAGTCAGATACTTTAGGCAATCAATTCCTGCATCTTGGTGGGCCGCAACTTCAACACCGGGCTTTACCGGGCTTTGAGCCGGAAAGGATCCCACATGAGGCAACTTTCACCAAACTAACCCCACCTGCAAATACCGGTCTCGGATTTTTGGAAGCGGTATCAGATGCTGAGTTGCTCTCCTGGGCAGACCCTGACGATATGGATGGCGACGGCATTTCCGGGCGACCCAATTGGGTTGCGCTACCCCCCTACTTGTCACCGCGCCCAAATGCAGCAGTCCAAAATGGGCATTACATTGGTCGTTTTGGCAAAAAAGCGGCGGTGTATGATCTGTTACAACAAACTGCCAACGCTTACAACCAAGACATGGGCATTACCAGTCTGTTCGCGCCATTTGACACCTATACCAATCTGGAAATTGACCCGGAAGTAAGCACTGCCACCGTACACGATGTGGTTTTTTACCTGCAAACCCTGAAGGCCCCGATTCCCCGCGACGAAACAAATACAGCGGTAGCCGCCGGTCGGCAATTGTTCACACAAATCAAGTGCGCAGCCTGCCACCGCCCGGAAATGCAAACGGGCGAATCGCCCATTGCCGCTTTGGCCGGTCGCACGGTTTATCCTTATTCTGATTTATTGTTGCATGACATGGGCGCGGGCCTTGACGATGGATACACAGAAGGCAGTGCATTGACTTCCGAATGGCGAACGCCGCCTTTGTGGGGGCTGGGGCTTTCGAAAAACTCCCAGGGCGGCCAGTATTTTCTGCTCCACGACGGTCGCGCTCGCAGTATTGAAGAGGCTATTTTGTTGCATGGCGGTGAGGCGACAGGAAGCAGCGAAGCTTTCCGTCAACTAAACCAGGCGGAAAAACAGCAACTCATCACATTTTTAGAAAGTCTCTGATGGAACGACGCATATTTATCAAAAACGCCTGTCTCACTTGTCTGGGCGGCGGCATAACATCGGCCATTACTGCGGGCTGCAAAAGCATTCATTATGTCAACAGCGCTTTGGTAGAGGATCGCCTTGTTTTGCCCAAAACAGCATTTGCCTTCCTGAAAAAAAAGGAGCTTCGCTATCGTCAATGGGTACTTGTGAAGCATCCCAAAATCATCTTCCCTATCGGTGTTTTCCGGGCGGACGATGCTCATTTTTTTGCTTCTTACCTTGAGTGTACGCACCAAGGTTGTGAAGTGCAACCGGAAGGAAGTTACCTGCAATGTCCCTGCCACGGCTCAGAATTTGACAATCAGGGGAAATTGAAACAAGGCCCTGCCGAGACTGATTTGAAAACTTTTGCAGTACGAACCGATACTGACAACATTTACGTTTTGCTGAAATGAAAAATTCAAACGCGATCACTATACTCTTTTTAGGGATTTTCCTGACTGATTTGAATGCCCAAACCCGTGTTCCGACAGATACTTCTGGGTTGGGTATCAACATGGATGCGGTGTACAATCGTCCATTTTTACAGGTGGGCAAAATACCCGTCGCGATTGGAGGCTACGCTGAGGTGAAAGGAGAATTCCTTCAAACAGACGGCGTCAACGAAGGCTATTCCTTTCAAATGCAGCGTGTTACACTTTTCCTGTCGTCATCCCTGCACTCTAAAATCAAATTTTTGTCTGAAATCGAATTTGAAGAAGGCACGAAAGAAATCAACATCGAATTCGCGTCGCTCGACCTGCGTTTTCATCCACTATTTAATGTCAGGGGTGGCATCGTTATGAACCCAATCGGCGCATTCAACCAAAACCACGATGGCCCAAAGTGGGATTTCGTAGACCGTCCTATTTCAGCCACACAGATGCTGCCCGCAACCTGGAGCAATGTGGGCTTTGGGCTGTTTGGGAAATATGTCCGGCGCGATTGGGTGTTGGGCTACGAAGCCTACCTGACCAATGGTTTCGACGATCAAATCATCACCAATTCGGAAAGTAAAACCTTTCTCCCGGCCTCCAAAGCAAACCGTGACCGTTTCGAGGAAAGCTCCAATGGGCAAGCTCTGCTCACCGCTAAAGTCAGCATTCGGAACCGAAAGATTGGGGAACTTGGATTTTCTTACATGGGCGGGGTGTACAACAAATTTGAAGAAGACGGGATTGTGCTGGACGATAAACGCCGGTTAAATGTGTGGGCTATTGACTTCAACACAACCTTGCCGGGCATCCGCACTCAATTGACGGGCGAATGTGCCTGGGTGCAAGTGGAAATACCGGATACCTACTCGCAACAATTTGGAAGTCGCCAATTTGGTGGCTTTGTAGATGTGTTGCAGCCCGTGTTTCGAGGCAATTTCCTTGGATTCAGCAATGCTGTATTGAATGTTGGCCTGCGCACTGAGTATGTGGATTGGAATCGCGAAAATTTCCGAGAAACAGGCGATAACATCGGAGACGAGGTATTTGCCTTTAGCCCGACCCTCAGTTTTCGGCCCACTGCCCAGACGGTGCTCCGGTTCAATTACCGTCGGATCAAACAATGGGACTTTCTGGACAATCCGCCCGCGATAACGGGTGGTTTTCAGCTTGGATTGGCGAGTTATTTTTGATCTTTCATTATGCAAATGGAACACGGATGACGCGGATGGGACACGAATAAAATCCGTGTCCCATCCGTGCCATCCGTGGCCCATATATTATTGACTCTCAGGCGCCAACCACTTTCGGTCCGCATAAAAATTGCCAAAAGGGATCAGCGAAATCAGGAGCAATAGCCTTGTTTTCGCCCAGTCCCAGCGGTGCTCGATTTTGGTCAAAAACACCAGCAGCACGTATGATACAAACAAAAAGCCGTGGATGGAGCCTACGGTACGAACCGCCTGTGGTTCATCGTACATATATTTGAGCGGCATGGCCACAAACAGCAAAATCAAATAGGAAACGCCCTCGATGAAGGCAATTAGCCGCAAACGGCCTATGGTAGTGGTCAGAAATTTGAGCATTAAATAGTCCGGATAACGTGCGTTTGGGATAGATTCATTCTTTTATTTCAAAAAAACCGCGTAGCGGTGACATTATAGTAGAAAAGGGCGTTGGGCCAAGGGTGAAAACGGCCAGGGAATGGCCGCGAGAATAATCAGCAAAGCAAGGGAATAATAAATGAACAATGCTTTAAATCTCTTGCGGTCCTCTGAAACGCGTTTGGCAAGTGAAGAGCCAATGCTTACGACTGTGATCGCCACAGCCATCAAAAGAAAATGGACAATCCCGAAAAAAAGAGACTCGCTCCATTCAAAGGACCGATTTTCCCACCAACCCTGGGCCACCGGACTATAGAAATAAAGCGCGAAGCCCACCAGCAATTGCAATTGGGCAAAACCTGAAGCCGAACTTACCAGAATGTGATCGCTTCTGCGGAAAGATTCCTTGGAAACAAGTCCTTTCCAAGCCCTGAAAAGAACGCAGAATATGGATAGCAGGACGAGCCAGCGCAAGGAGGAATGGCAGAGGAGGAGGTAATACATGGGGCAAAAATGGTTGTTATGCCACTTTGCGTGTTCGTCCAAAAGGAGATTTGACGAAGGAATGACGGAAGATAATCTCGCAAAAACGAAGTTCTATTACTCCCCCATCGTCAACAACCGGCTCGCCAACTTCCGCGCCTCCTGCTTCGGACTCCGCCACCATTGCGCTGAAAGTACTGGCACGAACGAAATCCCCTGCTGCTTAAAGTAGTTCCCTAGTTTTTCTTCCCATTCATAGCTCGGGAGCGGTGTTTTGGCCAACACCCCGTCAAAAGCCAGCACACTACTTTGCTCGCCACTGCCTTTGCCCTGGATGAATAATGGTACGCGCACCCCTGCTGCCATGGCCGAACGCTTCATTTGGCTTTGCTCGAAATAAGGCCTAAGCGCCAGTTCCACTTCCTCCCCAAAAACCGTAGGCTGGAAAAAGGACTCTTCGAAATCGAGCAATTTTTTCATCTTGTTCAGTTGCTCTTCGGCAGCCTCGCGATCCCCTGACTGAATGTAATCGGCGAACGTAACCAGGTGCGAAAGAATGCAGGTGCCCAGGAAATTTCTGTCTGCAGCCAATACCGAGTGCAGTCCTTCAGGAATACTGTGGGCGATGTAAAATTTCTGAGTGGCGCGGGTGAGTACCACGTGCAATTGGTTGAATCCCAATTGACTATTCCAAAAATGCAGGTGACGGGTGAGCGTTCCTTGCGCGTCGGTGGTGCCATGCGTAAGCGAAAGCAGCAGCACATCTACGTGCTGTCCCTGCAATTCTGCAAACTGGTACACGCCCAGTCCGTTGAGGTACAGCTGCTGGATTTTTTCCCAGCCAGCCATCTTTTTTTGGCGGATTCGGAGCAGCTGCGCGGCAATGAGGTCGCGTTGTTGCACCGTTGCGCAGGCGATGCCCACGACTGGATAGGTATTGGCAGGTGTAGGTTCTATAAAATTTAACCAGTCAATGATCTGCCGGGCTTCGGCTTCGTTGGTTCCGGCGGTTTCGTCGTATCGCCCTTCAACATTCACTACCACGGTAGAATCAAGCGCCGAACGGCCCGAGGGAGTACGTTTGAACGGCGTTCCAAATGCAATTTTATTGAAGCGAATCCAGCCCTCAGGAGTGTCCTGATGCTGATAGTCGAGATGGTGCGTCTTTGCGCCAATGCCCTTGCAAAATTCCAAAATATCGTCTTCCTCGAAGGGCGTCATGTCCTGCCGGGCATCTCCAAACACCACCAGGTGTTTGGCCATCGAGAATAAATGAAAGCACTCCTGTTTGGGGATATTGTGTGCTTCGTCTACCAACACCACATCGAACTGCATCTTGGAAAGTTGCACCACATCGAGGGCAACCTCCGGGGTGGTCAACAAGACGGGCAGCGTCTCTGTAAGTGGCAAAATGTGCTTGTGAAAAAGTTCTTCCGCCTTCAGATTTGCTGAAAGAGTGCGGTTGTCTTTCCCAAACCAGTTTTTGTAATCCTTTGAAAAAGAAGACTTCATGCCGCGCAAGGCCGTGTTTTTTCGGTCTTGCCACTGGGAGCTGATTTGACCGGGGAGCATTTGCCGAAGCTCCCGACCATAAACACTTACGTTGGTTAGGGTATCCTCATCCCATAAGAAATCCGGGCGGAATTCCTTTTGCAATAGATGGTGGAGGTACCAGCTTTCAAACGCTGCCTGCCAATTTTGGGGCTTGATTTTGCAGAGGGTGCGAACGGTTTTTTGCGCGGCTGGCGCCAGTGCGAGCCAGTGTTTTTGCCAAATACAAAAGTCGTCAAAATCGCGGAGGTAAAACTGTGTGTCCTCCAATCGGGCGATCACATCCTCCAGAAATTCCTGCCGTTTCGGCACCGTGAGCATTTCGTGTTTGAGCGCATCTTGATACAGCCCCGAGGCATTGAATTCCTCCATAAACGAGTCGAGTGCCGTTTCGAGGTCGCGGATTTGCTCCCTGAAATCAAGTTCCGAATGGATGCTTTTGGCGTTGAGTCTCCGTACGTCTTCCCGCACAATGGAAGGCACGCGTCGCCGCCATATTTTCAGTGCAGCATCAAAATCCTTTGTCAACTCGCTGATTTTCCGAATGTTACGATTGTCAAAATGTGCCGGAAAATCAAACTCGAAATAACGGCGCAAACCAAAAGCCTGCCTCATTTCGTCAAAAATCCCGCCTATGCGCTCCTTGGCCGCCACCAATTCTTTGTACTTCTCCGAAAACACGCCATAAAGTTTTTCCCCACTGGAAATCGGCTTTTCGAAGTCAGGCCCAAACCGGATCACCCCGTCTTCGAGGCCGTTTTGAATGCGTTTGATATAGAGTGCGAGGTCGTTGTAATATTGCTCAAAATGGTCGTGAAGGCTCTCGTCGTAGTCATTCGTTTGACCAATGTAACGGTGGTGCAATGCCGTGGCTTTGGCGAGCAGGGTACGCACCTGGCCTTCCGTCCATGCCCGGCCCTTGTCCTTGTCATAATCGTTAAACACCTTGTGATTCAGGCGGTTGAGCGGGTGGTGCAGCGTCGGAAAGCGGCGGAACAGTGGTTCGGAAGCGTAAATGGCCTCCACTATTTCGTCGTATTCTGTAAGGTTAAAGGTAAAATCGGAGGGGTTGAGCTGGCTTAACAAAAGGTCTTTGCCTTCGGTGCGGTTGGCGCGCAAAAATCGGCCCACGGTATCTGTGAAACTCAGGTCTCCAAAAAATGGCTGGTGAATGTCAACCCATGCCTGGTCGAGTTTCCCTTGTTCGCGTTGGGTCTTGTTCAGCACGGTTTTGAAAAGCTCGGGGTTGTAGCTGGCTTTGTTTTTTGAATCGGCACTCATTCGGAGCATATCAGCCAACATCAGTTTGTCGCCCTCCAAATCGCGCACTACGAAGGAGAGTTCACCAACGCCTTTTTCCAACAAAAACTTTTGCGCCCGGCGCAGGGAATTGATACTTTTGGATACCACGAGGCACTTTTTTCCATTGGAAAGGGCGCTCATGGCAATGGCCGAGATGAGGTAGGTTTTACCTGAACCTGACGAGCCTTCCACCACCGTGAGGGCATTGCGCTGCACCGCGCCTATGACGGAGCGTTGGGAAGGATCAAGGGGTAGCATGGTAAAACTATGTGCCCAACTGGCATAATCGGCGGGCAAATCTGGCGCAACAGCAGGCGGTTGTGTCACCTGTGTGCGAGGCAAGGTCGGGAACATGCCCGCTACGGCCGACCACAACAGCCGTCCCGAAGCGCGTTCGCCCTCCCATCTTTCAAAAGGCTGTATGCTAAGGGGCAGTCCGTCTTCTACAAGCCCAAGGCTTTGGCGGACAGCCTCGCAAATCTCTCCAAAAGCTTTGACATTCAAGCCTTTGCCATCAATGACTTGCTGTGCTGTTTTTGAATACTCCGTATGATGCAGTGCATCCAGCAAATGAAAAAATGGATAATTGGGTTGGACTGTGTGCGTTTCGTTTCGTTGTATTTGCCATTGATCGGCATGTTGCTGGCTTGGTTCGAGACTGACCTGCCAGACGAACAGCGGTGCGGCTATTTCTTGCCCACCCAGTTTGGCAATCAGGAACGGATAACCGATGCCGAGGTTTTTAGTACCAAAGACTTTTTCACGGTTGCGGGCCTCAAAATAAAAATGGTTGATCCAGTCTCCAGCTGGGGGATTGGCCTGTAAAGGGAGGTCGAAAGGGCGGTTGTCGAGCAACTCATGCACAACCCGAATAGCGAGGTCATCGCTTAGTTTGCAGAGGTCGGCGCGCATGGGTGGCGCGGGTTGGGCATTGAGCCATTCGAGCGCTGCTCCAGAGTAGGCAGCAGAGGTAACGGATTTATCCGCTTTATCCGCCGAAGTTTTAACCGAGGTGGATGCGGTAGAAGAAGCGGGGATGGTCGTTTCTGGCATGTGTACCGTTGTTCGTTTAAGTTGCAGGGAACTGCGCAAAAGAACGCATTTTGCTCTAAATCAGCAGGGTTTTGTTTTTACTTCGGAATTAAACCGCTTAGGTTTTTGAATCCTACGAGGTTTAGATTCTGGTTATTACTACTTTCGCCATGAAGATTATCCAATCAATATTTGTCCTTCATTATGGAAAAAAGAACGTTTCTCAAAACCGGCCTATTCTTTGGCATTGCCGCGGCCACCACATCATTTTTAGATGCCTGTAAATCAGCGGTAAAATCGCCCTCTAATGCTGCCTACCCTCCCCTGCCACCACCTAAATTGCGTCGCACCACGCCATTTACCTTGCCCCCCCTGGGCTATGATGTTACCGCTCTGGAGCCGCATATTGACAAAATGACCATGGAAATTCACCACGGAAAACACCACAACGCTTATGTGACCAACTTGAACGACGCAGTTAAGAACACCGTATATGCCGAATACGAATTGGAAGACATTGTTGCTCGGATTAGCACTTCAGATGCCGACAAAAAAATCCGAAACAATGCAGGTGGCCACTGGAACCACACGTTTTTCTGGCAAACAATCGCCCCAGGCGGTAGCAATGCGCCTGTCGGCAATCTTGACAATGCCATCCATGCGGCTTTCGAGACGCATGACAAATTCAAAGAGCAATTCAGCAATGCCGCCAAAGGTGTTTTTGGTTCTGGCTGGGCCTGGCTTTGCGTCGGTAAGGACAAAAAATTGTTCATTACAAGCACTCCAAACCAGGACAACCCCTTGATGCTCAACGTATCCAAACAAATTGGCACACCTATTCTAGGCCTCGACGTTTGGGAACACGCTTATTACCTGAAATACCAGAACAAACGGCCGGACTATATCACGGCTTTTTACAACCTTATCAATTGGAAAGTAGTGTCCGAAAGGTACGAGAAGGCTGTGGGGTAAAGCAGAATTAAACCGCAAAACCGCAAAACAGGAGAACCGCAAAATTTAAAACTGCGAGGAGTTTGATCTCGAAAAGGGAAAGTTTTGACCATTTTCGGATCATAATGTGCGGTTTTAAATTTTGCGGTTCTCCTGTTTTGCGGTTTTGCGGTTTAATTTGTGTGCCTGAAAAAATCCAGGAAGTTACAAGCTCCTATTCGCCTTCCATATCCCCCAAGCAATCAGGGCTACAAAAATCCCCAGGCCAATTAACAAGGCCAGGAAATTTATTCGGTCTTTGAACACCGCCAGGAAAACTATTCCCGCCAGCGCGATGGTAGGCACTTCGTTGAGTGCACGGAAATACAGATGCGAATGAAGCGATGTGCCAGCCTCCAGGCGACGAATATGGCTTTGAAGCCAATGTGTGTAGCCTGTGAGGAGAAGAAGAAAGGCGAGTTTAACCTGCATCCAGCCCTGATAAAACCATATCGGCTGAATACAAAGCATCATCACCCCAAAAGACCAGGTGATGACCACCGCCGGGCGCAGGATAATTTTATAAGCCTTCCATTCCATTGTCACAAACTGCCGCCTCAGTATTTCCCGTTCGGTACTTTCTTTTTCTCCCGCCATAGCATGATATACCATGATACGCACGAGGTAAAACATCCCGGCCATCCAGGAAGCCATGCCGATGAGGTGAAGGGCTTTGGCAATGCTGTACAAGTTGGCGACGTCCATGGCTAATTTTTATTTCGCGCTTCAGGGCTTACCCGTTTAAGCCCGACTTCTTTTACAGGTTGCAGCACGAGCGGCGCCTCTTCCATGTCTACGGAATCAGAGTCGAGACCAAACCAGTTTTTGGGTGAGGAAACCCAGCCTTTCACGGTCAGGTAAGTAGAAAGGATAAGTTGTTCTCCCCAGGGAAGCTCGTTCTCGTTCGACAAAAACTCTTGAATGATGACAAATCGGAAATCGCCCGTGGGGTATTTACTGTCTGTGGAGTGATACCGTGAATAGATGGTAAGTTCTTCATTTTCAACAAGTTCTTGAACGACCTTGTGCATAAATAAGTTCATGCGTTGCTGCACCCGGAAGCCGAGCCGGAAGTTCACTTTGTACACATCGTCAGATGCAATAGTATTCACTTCGTATTCCATCGTAAATGGTTCATCGGTGGTTTCAATGTGGACAAACCAAAAAACATCTGCGCGTTTGGGCTGGGTTTGCAGAATAGAGTAAAGCACTTTTTCCTCCACTCTTTGAGGATGTCTGGCAGTGGTAAGGAACACCAGATTCGTGGCATATTTTGGCACGTTCTCGTCGTTGCTCAAGGTAATTAGCTGGTCGAGATAATCCTGTATTTTCATCTCATCGGAATAGCTCTGCCGGATACGGCGAGCCCTGACCCACAAGTACATGATCCCAAAAAGCACCGAGGCAATAATAACGGTCACATAACCGCCTTCTGAGAACTTCAACGTATTGGCTACGAAGAAACCGCCTTCCCAGGTAAGGTAAAATAGCAGGAAGAACCAAACCAGACCCGCTTTGTATCTCTGCAATACCATCCAATTGGAAAGCAGAATAGTGCTGCAAATCATTGTGCAAACGACTGAAAGCCCATAAGCGGCCTCCATGTGCGAACTTTGTTTGAAGTATAGTACTACCCCCACACAGCCCAGCCAAAGAATGGTGTTTATGGCCGGAATATAAATCTGGCCTTTCATGTTGGTCGGGAACATTACCGTCATTTTTGGCAAAAAACCAAGTCGAATGGCCTCAGAGGCAAGCGTGAATGACCCTGAAATCATACTCTGACTCGCGATAACCGCAGCGCATGTGGCAATGATAATACCTGGCCAGAGGAACCAATGTGGCATCACTCCGTAAAAAGGATTGTCCTCCAAAGGCATGCCGTCGTGGTGCAAAAGCCAGGCAGCTTGCCCAAAATAGTTGAGTAAAAGGCAGATTTTGACAAAAATCCAGCTAATCCGAATGTTTTCCCGACCACAATGGCCTAAATCGGCGTACAGGGCCTCGGCCCCAGTTGTACAAAGAAAAACGGCGCCCATCACCGCCAACATGTGCGGGCTTTGACGCAAGAGCTCGATGCCCATCATTGGATTGATGGCCTCAAAAACAGAGGGCATGTGCATAATCTGGCTAACACCTAAAATTGCCAGCATGGAAAACCAAATGAACATCATAGGGCCAAAACCCTTCCCTACTGTTACTGTGCCAAAACGTTGGATAAAAAAAAGCGCAGAAATAATCACAATGGTGATTCCCATAGTCGGGATACCTGGATACTTGATCGCCAATCCCTCTACTGCCGAAGAAACAGAAATGGGCGGTGTGATCATACCTTCTGCCAACATCGCCGCTCCGCCCAACAACGCCGGGAATAAGAGCCACTTTCTGCGGCGACGCACCAAAGAATACAGGGAAAAAATTCCACCCTCCCCCTTATTGTCTGCGCGGAGTACCAATAGCACATACTTGAGTGTGGTCTGGATCAATAAGGTCCAAAAGACAAGCGAAACCCCGCCCAGTACCGTCAGGCGATCAATGATTTTACCCTCGCCGACAATGGCCTTCATCACATAAAGCGGCGAAGTACCGATGTCGCCAAAAATTATTCCGAGAGTGATGAGAAGCCCTGCTTTGCTCAGCGCATGATGCTCGTGACTGCTATTTGTAGCCATTATTTGCTCGTTAATAAAACTGCGGGCAAACGTAGGCAGATTTTCAATTTATTTCATGAAACGACGCAACGGCGCAACGCCAATCATCCAACCACACGAGGCTGTTTCACGCAACGACGCAACGGCGCAACGTGTTTCACACAACTACACGAGGCTGTTTCACGCAACGACGCAACGGCGCAACGCTATAACAAATATGGCTTTAGGTATCACTACATCGCGTCGTTGCGTGAAACACGTTGCGCCGTTGCGCCGTTGCGTGAAAAAACACGTTGCGCCGTTGCGTGAAAAAACACGTTGCGTCGTTGCGCCGTTGCGTGAAAAAACACGTTGCGCCGTTGCGCCGTTGCGTGAAAAAACACGTTGCGTCGTTGCGTCGTTGCGTGAAAAAACACGTTGCATAGTTGCGTCGTTGCGTGAAAAAACACGTTGCGTCGTTGCGTCGTTGCGTGAAAAAACACGTTGCGCCGTTGCGTCGTTGCGTGAAAAAACACGTTGCGTCGTTGCGTCGTTGCGTGAAAAAACACGTTGCGCCGTTGCGTCATTGCGTGAAAAAACAC
>JBJXGZ010000115.1:0-40651 GCA_046160625.1 Saprospiraceae bacterium | reverse complement strand
TTCGCCAGCCGAAATGCCAGCTCGCGGCTTCAAAATTTGGCGGATTTGGGCCGCGCCAGCCAAAAAGGTCGTCATTATGCGCGACTAAAATGCCGTCGACGGGCCGAATGTTGATTTCCGGGCGACTGCCTGCAAGCGATTGCCTGGCGACATTGCCTCCACCGTGCAGCCAAAGGGTCATTGCAAAAGGCTGCGTTGTGTCCAACCCGACGGGCGCGGAAACGAAAAAAAGGCTCGGCATCCCATTCTTGGCTGCATTGGCCATGACGGGGAAATCCGGGCGATTGTCCCATTGATTCTGCTGCCCATCGGCCCACATCAAATAGGCAAAACAGACAAATCCGGCTGCAAACGGGGAAGGGAATGTAGCCTGCAAATGGCATTCTACAGGGTCGCCAGCCGGGTTGTATTGGAATGGAACGGTGGCTGCCGTAATGTTTTGCCCGGCATTTACCACTGTCTCACCATCGGCCACAACGGCAAAAAACAAAGAACCCGCTTGGTGAGGCGTGAATACAAAAAGTGCTTCGTTTGCGGTCAATTGGTATTTTCCGATCCCTCCTGGTCCGGGAATGCGCGGCGTAACGGAAATGTCAATTTGCTCTTTGAGGGCTGCGCAGGCATACTCAAATAAGTGAATCTTGCCCACTCGGGTGGCATTTGTTGTAGAAGTGAATGCCGTAGGCTTGGCATAAATTTCATACCAATCGGGCAGCGGAAGGGCAGATTCCCAGACCACCCACACCTGGCCGTCGGCATACCAGGCACGGACGTTGGTTTGGGCCTGTGTGAAATAGGAAAGGAAAAGGAGCGCGGGAAGTAGAAGATTTTTCATTTTTTATTGATTTTTAATACCATTTGATAAGCGTTTTTCGCCGGTGGTTGGCAGGCTCCGTTTTATAAATTTTCGCTTGAATGGGAGGCCTCAAAAGGTTTCGAAAACCTCCAAAGCCTCCCATTCAAGCGAAATTTTGGGCCTCAGTTTTTAACAAAACGCCCAATTTTTCGAGCGCCCATATTTTCCAAAATTTCCAAAAAATAAAGGCCGTTTTGCAGGTTTGAAACATCCAGTTCCCGCTCACTGCTACCGTGTTTTTCCAGCACTAATTTGCTGTTCAAATCAAAGACCCGAACGCCATCAAATTCCTTTTTGAAGAACAGCGTACCATTGCTGGGGTTGGGAAATACTCCTGGGTCGAAGAGATTGCCATCCGCTTCATGCGTTGCTACAGTAGGATCATAAACCTGAATCCGAATTTTTCGGAAGGTCTCTTTGGTCACAAAAATCTGCGGCACTACTACCAATCCATCTGGCCGAACGATCGTTTGCCCAGCTTGTATGACCTGGTTGTTGGCAATATCCCGCACGCGCCACTCGAGCATTTTTCCAGGATTGGGCTTGAAATGTTGTGGCTTTCTGATGGCCATATCACTAAGCAGGGCATTTTCCGGGCAGATATCATTCGCAAACTCGGCATTTCCGGTCAGCCAGGCGGTCAGCTCCCATTTTCCCGGCTCGTCGGTGATGGATTCCAAATCCCAATTGTGCCAACCGCCCCAGGTACCCCAGTTGTCGCCGTCGCCGTTGTTGATGCCATACGTACCTATGCCGGGATCGTTGTTCAAAGGTTCCAGGCGATGGTTGAAAAAGGCCGGAAAGCTTTGATTGCTGCTAAAATCTTCTTGATAAGCCAGGTTGTCACGATAGGTTTGGAGATTAACTGAAAAGTCATGAATCCAGTGCATTCCGAGCATATCATATACATGGAAACGCTCGTCCCAACTGATCTGTGCTCCCCAGCCAAGACTGTCGGCCATGCGGTATTGCGCTACGAGGTCAGAACCCCAATGCATGCGGTCGCTGGGGTCGTTTTTGCCGGCCCATATTCTGATCAATGGAAGGTCGCGAAAACCTGAGAGACGAGTATTCAGGTCAAAAATTTCGTTCGCCCGAACCACATCCCCCGGGCTTCGTCGCAGGTTGGTAGGCAGGTTTTCGTCTATAGAACCCATAATGCGCTGACTCGTATCGTCGATGGCTGCACGGAAGCCGTTATTGAACGCACAAACCGTAGAGAATTGGTTGGGAAAAGCCTTGCCTAAAGCTGAAGCACCTGCTGAGCCCATGCTGTAGCCTTGCAAAGCCACGCGGTTGGGATCAATGTTGTAATGGTTTATCAACCAATTATTTATCCAGAGTATTCGGCGTTGGGTATAGTTTATAACCGTGTCGCCCAGGCCGGCATCAAAACTTGGGTTAAAGGGGTTGTGGGTCTTTGTCCAGCCAAACCATAAACTCCGTCCGGCAGTGAATACGGTGTCACCATCCGAAATGGTTTTAAGCGGAAAATCGTCGTTGTGTGATGCCGAAATCCCCCGTTCAGGCGCACAATTAAACACCTTGAAATCGTTGGCCAAAAACTGGCTCGCCACCATACCACCTCCATGAAACCAGTGTGTCAGGGGTATCTTTTTGCCTGCGGTGGTGTCCATGCCCAGGGCTTCGCTTACAATGAACATGGAAGGCATTCCATTTTTAAATGCATTCGCCATAACCGGAAAATCAGGTCTGCCCGCCCAATGCGCTTGTCGCCCCATTGCCCACATGCCGTACCAGTTTGTTTTATGACCGGTTGGAAGGATTTGAGATAGTTGAAGGTGACAATTCACTGGTTCATTCACCGGGTCGTAATTGTAAGCAACGGCGTTTTGAGTCAGGTTAACCCCTGCATTTACCGCGGTATTGCCCCATTCCACTACAGCATAATATGCAGACCCTGTGTTGGTTACCGTTTCTACAAACAAGCCCTCTCCTTGTGCAAGGCTGTATGTACTGCCATCGGGATTCGGAATTTTATAGGTAAATCCGGGATTCTGGGTCTGCTCAATGAAAGTGCCCGGAAGATATTCATATTGAAATAACCGCCCGATTACGGAAGCCTGACTAATGTTGGTAAAAGGCGTCGCCTTTTTATAAATGGCAAATGTTTCCGGAATCGGTTGCGATACCTGCCATACGATCCAAACCTGTCCTTGCGCATACCAGGCGCGGACGTTGGTTTGGGCTTGAACGAAAAGGGTACAACAAAGGGCAAATGGAAGTAGGATTCTTGTCATGTATTCAAAATAGACTGTGAAACAAAGGACAAATAGGACTGCCTACAAGCGACGGAGTTTAATCGAATTTAATAGGACTTCCAAAATTCGCGTATCGACCTCATTAAACAATTGGTCACATTCTGCGCCTTGACCACATTGGCCACATTTATCTACTTTTGCGCCCACAACCACCCACTACAATGTCACTCCAACGCAACGAGCAAGAAATCATTCAGCAAGTACTCAAAATCTTTTCGGCTCAACTGGAAAAAGGCGGCTTTCGCAAAACCCCGGAACGATTCGCCATTCTGGAAGAAATTTACAAACGCACCGACCACTTTGATGCAGAGGCGCTTTACATCCACATGAAAAACCGAAGCTACCGCGTCAGCCGGGCAACGGTGTACAATACCTTGGAGCTGCTGGTGAATTTTGACCTGGTGAAAAAACACCAGTTCGGTCGAAACCTTGCGCAGTACGAAAAATCGTACGGATACAAACAACACGATCACGTCATTTGTGCGCACTGCGGCAAGGTGGTAGAATTTTGCGATCCCCGGGTACAGCAAATAAAAGACATGGTGGGCGAACTACTCAATTTCAAAATCTCTCACCACTCGCTCAATCTATACGGCGTATGCGGCTCTTGCCAAAAAGAAATTGAATACGGCATCGTTCGCAAACAACCCAAAGAGATGGAAGATGAGCCGGGCTGGGGAGATTGAATTTTTATTGTTTATAGGTTGATTTGGGGATTTGGTTATTTGAGATGTCCAAGATTGGTATTTGTTTCTAATTCAAGTGAAACACAATACCAAGCTTGAGCACCTCAAATAACCAAATCCCCACCTAAACAAATCCACAATTGCAAGAGACTTTCACCATAAAACTCCCCGCTTTCGAGGGCCCTTTCGATCTCCTGCTCTTCTTCATTGAGCGGGACGAACTGGATATTTACAACATTCCGATTGCCAAAATCACCGACGATTTCTTGAGCTATATGCACGAGATGGATGAGTTGAGCATGGATATCGCCTCCGAATTTATCGTGGTGGCTGCTACGCTCATGCGCATCAAAGCAAAGATGTTGTTGCCCCGAAAACAGGTCGACGAAGAGGGCAACGAGATAGACCCGCGCCGAGAACTGGTGGATCGCCTGCTCGAATACAAACGCTACAAAAGTGTGCTGGATGACCTGCGCCGTCTCGAAGAAGTGCGGGCTTTTATGAATCCACGCGGCTTCGCTACCGCCGAAATCCGCCAACTTGCCGAACAAGCCCTCGCCGAAGCCGAACTCGAATCCATCAGTCTCTACAAACTTCTGCGCGTGTTTGAACGGCTCGTGACGCGATTTGAGGAAGACCAAAAGACCAAACGCGTCCACACGGTGTACAACTACAACTACACCATTCAGGAACAGCGGGAGTACATTATGGGTAAATTAAAAAGAGGGGAAAAGCGAGATTTTGAACAGATGTTTCTTGCGCTTGAAAGCCGCATTCATGCGGTGGTAACCTTTCTGGCTTTGCTCGAATTGCTCAATGCCCAAGAGATTGTGCTCATCCAGGGAGAGGGTATGAACAATTTTTGGCTGACGCTTCCGGAGGAGTAGGGGTTTTTCAGAAAAGTGAATCGTGAATCAGAGGTTGAGCGTAGTGGTAATCAAGTTTTCAGAGCCACTACGTGGCTTTTTGATCCGAATGATGCAAGGTAATAGCATTGATCCTGTTGTACTTCCTCTCCTAAACCAACTCCCCCTTCAAAAACATCCCCGTCCAGCTCCCCTCCACTTTAGCGACCTCCTCTGGCGTGCCCTCCGCCACAATATTACCGCCTCGGAAACCACCTTCCGGCCCCACATCAATAATATAATCCGCCATTTTCACCACATCCAGGTTGTGTTCGATGACAATGACGGTATTGCCTTTTTCTACCAGTTTGTTCAATACGGCTAATAACTGGCGGATGTCCTCAAAATGCAGCCCGGTAGTCGGTTCGTCGAGGATGTAAATGGTGCGGCCCGTGTCTTTTTTGGAGAGTTCTTCGGCCAGTTTTACACGCTGGGCTTCGCCGCCAGAGAGGGTGGTGGCCTGTTGTCCGAGCGTGATGTAACCAAGCCCAACGTCTTGTAAGGTCTTGATTCTCCGAAAGATGTTCGGTATAGGTTGGAAAAACTCTGCCGCCTCGTTGATGGTCATATCCAGCACGTCGCTGATGCTTTTGCCTTTGTACAAGACTTCCAGGGTTTCGCGGTTGTAGCGCCGACCCTGACAGCGTTCGCAGTGCACCTGAACGTCGGGCAGGAAGTTCATCTCAATAGTACGCAGACCTGCTCCTTCGCACACATCACAACGACCACCTTTTACATTGAATGAAAAACGCCCGTTGGCATAGCCTCGAATTTTGGCTTCCGGCGTATCGGCAAACAGTTTTCGGATGTCGCCAAACACGTTGGTATAGGTAGCAGGGTTGCTGCGAGGAGTGCGCCCAATGGCGCTTTGGTCAATTTCGATAACTTTGTCGAGATGATCCAGGCCTTTGATTTTCTGGTACTTGAGCGGTCGTTTGAGGCTGTTGTGGAAATGGCTTTGAAGGATTGGATATAACGTTTCGTTGATGAGTGAGGATTTGCCAGAGCCGCTCACGCCCGTGATGCAAACGAAGGTTCCAAGCGGGATGCGTAGCGTGACTTCTTTTAAGTTGTGCCCAGTACAGCCTTCCAATTCGAGCCATAGGCCATTGCCTTTTCGGCGGGTAAAGGGGATGTCGAGTTTCGAGCGGCCTGCGAGGTAGTCGGAGGTAGCGGTGGGGTTTTTCAAAAAATCTGCGGGCTTGCCGATGTCCACAATTTGGCCGCCGTGTTTGCCTGCGCCAGGACCAAGGTCAATCAGGTAATCGGATTCCAGCATGATGTCGCGGTCGTGTTCCACCACCAGCACGGTGTTGCCGATGTCGCGCAGGTTTTTGAGGGCTTCAATGAGGCGGTGATTGTCGCGCTGGTGCAGGCCGATGCTGGGCTCATCGAGGATGTAGGTTATGCCCGTGAGTTGCGAGCCAATCTGGGTAGCGAGTCGGATGCGCTGACCTTCGCCGCCGGAAAGTGAACGGGCGGGTCGGTCGAGCGCAAGATAATCCAGGCCGACTTGCAGCAGGAATTTGAGGCGAAAACGGATTTCTTTCAGTACGTCTTTGGCAATGGCGCGCTGGCGTTCGCTCATTTGTTCATCCACTTTTTCAAGCACAGTATAGAGCTCGGACAAATCCATTTGAGCCAATTCGGCGATGTTGCGCTCCGCAATTTTGAACCACAAACTTTCCTTTTTCAAGCGCGTACCTTCACAATCAGGACATGGTACTATGGCGATAAAATCTTCCGCCCACTGGCGGGCCTTTTCGCTGGTGGCATCGGCGTACTGGCGTTTGAGCACATTGATGAGTCCGTCGAAAGCCATGTCGTAACTCCATTCTTCGCCGCCCCAGGTCATGTCTACCTTGATTTCGTCACCGCCATGAAGGATGGCATGAAGCACGATTTCGGGCAAATCCTTGACGGGTGTGCTGAACGAAAAATTGTGTTTTTTGGCCAGTGCGCGGAGTTGTTTGAACAACATGTTCTCGCGTACTTCGCCAAGTGGCACAATGGCTACTTCATTGATACTCTTGGTGTTGTCGGGAATTACCCGCGCCATATCCACTTCGTGAATTTCACCTAAACCCTTGCAGTTGGGACACATTCCGTAGGGTGAGTTGAAGGAAAATGTGTTAGGGGAGGGTTCGTCGTAAGAAAGCCCGGTGTCCTGGCACATTAAATTCTTGGAGAAATTCGCCAGCTCGCCACCTTCCAGTTCGAGAATTTGGATAAGCCCATCGCCCAATTTCAAAGCCATGTTCAGGCTTTCAGCCAGACGCTCGTTTCGGTCGTCGCCCACTTTGAGACGGTCTACAACGATTTCAATATCGTGGATTTTGTAGCGGTCAAGCTGCATCCCGGGCGTGATTTCCAGCAATTCGGCATCCACGCGCACCCGGGTATAGCCTTGCTTTCGGATCTGTTCAAAAAGTTCACGGTAGTGGCCTTTTCTGGAGCGTACCACCGGAGCCAGGAGCGCAATTTTTTGTCCGGCAAAGCGCTCTGTGATATTTTCTACAATCTGCTCTTCGGTGTATTTCACCATTTTTTTTCCCGTCGCGTAGGAGTACGCCTCGCCTGCACGGGCAAACAGCAAACGAAGAAAATCGTATACTTCTGTCACAGTACCAACGGTGGAACGAGGGTTGCGGCCAGTCGTTTTTTGCTCAATGGAAATGACAGGCGAAAGCCCCGTAATCTGGTCAACATCAGGCCGTTCCATCTCGCCGATGAACTGCCGTGCATAACTCGAAAGCGTCTCCATGAAACGCCGCTGCCCCTCCGCATAAATGGTATCAAAGGCCAAACTCGATTTGCCCGAGCCGCTCACACCCGTTATTACGACCAGTTGGTTGCGCGGTATACGCACGTCCACATTCTTCAAATTGTGAGCACGCGCACCGATGACTTCGATGAAGTGGTGATTGGTAGGTTGGTGACTGGTTGATTGGTTATCGGTGATTGGTGACTGGTTGTCGGTCACTGAAACACCATTTGGAGGGGCTATTTGTGTCTTTGCTTTTGCCATTTCGAGCGGGAAAACAACGTGGGTGCTGGGAGGTTTTCGCGAAAAGGCAAAAGTAGGGAGTTTGGAGAAAAAAAACGAATTGTTTTAAAAATCTACTGCTTCATCTCGCCCCCATCCATCCCCAGCAATCCCATCATCCAGGAATATTCGAGTGCCCGTTCCTCCAGGCGTTTAAAACGGCCAGACGAACCGCCGTGCGAACCGCTCATGCTGGTTTTGAAAAGCAGTACGTTTTTGTCGGTTTTCAAATCGCGCAAGCGAGCGACGTATTTGGCGGGCTCGAAATATTGCACCTGCGAATCAGCAAAGGAGGTGAGCACCAGCAGGTTGGGATAATTGCCTTTTTTCAGATTGTCGTACGGCGAGTAGCTTTTCATGTAATCGTACTCAGCCTTGTTGGCGGGGTTGCCCCATTCGGTGTATTCGCCTGTAGTGAGCGGGATACTTGGGTCGCTCATGGTCGTTATCACGTCCACAAAAGGTACCCCAGAGATGATACCTTTGAAAAGATCGGGGCGCATATTTGTTATCGCGCCCATAAGCAGACCACCAGCTGAGCGGCCTTCGGCAAACAGGCGGTCGGCGGAAGTGTATTTTTCTTTCACGAGGTAGTCGGCGCAGTCAACGAAGTCGTTGAACGTGTTCATTTTACGCAACATTTTCCCGTCTTCGTACCATTGATAACCCATTTCCATTCCGCCCCGTATGTGGGCTATGGCGACCACAAAACCCCGGTCAAGCAAGGTGACTTTGTCGCGGTTGAAACTTGGTGAGTAACTGAAGCCATAGGAGCCGTAGCCCGTGATATGGCAGGGCGCGGAGCCGTCGCGGCGGACACCTTTTTTGTAAACAAGGGAGATGGGTACTTTCACGCCATCGCGGACGGTGGCCCACACGAATTCGGTTTGATAGTTGTTTGCGTCGAACCCACCCAAAACAGGCGCAATCTTCTTTACCTCCTTGGCCTTCGTTTCCATGTCGTAATCCACGGTCGTCGGGGGCGTTTTCATGGAAGAAAAATTGAAACGCAAGGATTTGGTGTCGAATTCAGGGTTCTTGTCAACTGAACATTCGTACGTCGGTTCGCCTACTTCAATGTAATGGTCGGCCTTGTCGGCCCAACGAATGATGTGAATCTGGCTTAGGCCGCCTTTATGCTCTGCGCTTACCAAGTGCTCTTTGAAAACATCGAAACCATCCAGCAGCACGTCATTTCGATGGGGCAGCACGTCTTTCCAGTTTTCGCGACGAGGGTCTGAAATGGGGGCTTCCATGAGGCGAAAGTTCTTCGCGTCCCAGTTGGTGCGGATGAGAAACTTGTCGTTCCAATGCTCAATGCTGTAATAGAAATCTTTTTCCCGCGGACGAAGGGTTTGGAAATCCCCGGCAGGATTGTTAGCATCAAGATATTGAACCTCAACCGTTTGAGTGTATGCGCAGTTGACAAAAAAGAATTGCTCGCTCTTGGATTTATTGAGGTAGGCGTACTGCGTCTCGTCTTTTTCGTGATACATCAGCACGTCTTGTTTTTGGGGTGTACCCATGACGTGCCGCCAAATCTTGTCATTTCGCAGGGTGACTGGGTCCTTTGTGTCGTACAGAATTGTTTTGTGGTCGTTGGCCCACACGAATGCCCCTCCGATGTCGAAGGATTCGGGTAAACTTTGGCCGGTCGAGAGGTTTTTGAAGAAAATTTTGTACAAATTCCGTCCGCTGTAATCCACGGAATAGGCAAGCAACTGATTGTCGAGGCTGACCTGCAGATCGCCTACCTGGCAATATTCCTTGCCTTCAGCAAGTACATTCACATCTACCAAAACCTCTTCAGCGGCATTCAGGTCGCCTTTTTTTCGCGTATAAACAGGGTATTCTTTGCCCGTTTCAAAGCGTGAAACATACCAATAGCCGTTTTTGAAATAGGGAACTGTTTGGTCGTCTTCTTTGATTCTGGCTTTGAGTTCGTCGTACAGTTTTGAGCGCAGGCCTTTCACGGGTGCGAGCACGGAATCGGCGTAGCGGTTTTCGGCTTCGAGATAGGTTTTTACAGCGGGGTTTTCGCGCTCATTGAGCCAGTAGTATTCGTCCGTGCGTTTGTCGCCCCAGGCGGTGCTGAGTTCTTTGGGTTTTTGTTCAGGGTGTGGTGGGGTGAAAGGAGTGGGGTTGAAGACGGATGGGAGCACGGTGGTGGCGGATTGGTTAGTTGGAGGTGTATTTTGGCAAGCGCTGAGAAGGGAGAAAAGGATTAATGTGGATAAATGCTTCATGAAGTAAGTATTTTATAAATCGTCGAATATCTGCTGTTTGGTTAATATTTTTGAAGACAAAATTTCGATCTCCGTTTCGGGAAAAGCCTTGCTATTACGTAAGGATTTAATAAGCGGGCGGATTTCCGTTTCTTCCCGAACTAATATATACCTAATATGCTCCAATCCGAAAGGTAGCGAATAATGCATCCTTAGCATCTGATTGAACCGGAGAATCCATGTTACGCCACGTTCGTCCTTTTCATTTTTCAACGATAAGAAGCCCTCTTTTTCCAACCATGGTTGGATTGGCAACTTACTTCGATCATTTCGTATCGCAACATCAGGAACGTAACGCCATTCTCTTTCGTTATAAAATGTTACAGGATATTTCATATATTCTCCTTTGCGAAAAAAACGACCTTGGTAAGGTTTGGTATACCGAATTAATCTTAGCAAATTATTGTACTGGCGAAACATTGCCTCGCTACGTCCAAAAGATGGGTGGGAAAGGAAATACTTTAGAGACGCTTCTAAAGCCTTAGTTGTTGCAGATTCATGGCTAGCATAAATTAAAGGAGCTACTCCCGAAGTAATACCCCAGTCTTTGGTCAGCCCAATTCCGTAATATCCATATGCATTCATGTGTGATTTAACCCTTGAGAGCGGGATATCGCAAAAGCATACCATTGGTACTGCCATCTCAAAGTGTTCGCTTTCATCGTCACCCAAGATGAACTTAAACGTATCAAAATTCTCTAGGCAATAGCTGGGCAAGAAGCCCTCTGTCAAGATGCTTTTCAGGTAAGACATCTTGGGAGTAAAGTGGAAAAGGGTGTTAGAGCTTATTGTTTCCATCGTTCGCGGGGGCGACTAATTGGCTCTTATTTTTTCAACGACTTTCTTCATGCCAACCTCAAAAAGATTACCCGAAATATCAACGACAAGAACATTTTTTAGATCACTAATGGTTGAGCCTAAATTTGCTTTTAAGTCTTGTAATCGTTTTAGTTCATCAGTAAATGGAGAAATATCAAGATCACTTTCAAGCGCATTCTTTATTTGAAGGCGGACTTCATTTATTTTTTTGTCAATTTCTGTATTGGCATCAAAGAAAAACTTATTGTTTGCCCAAGCGTCGTCTATGCTTACTGGTATCCAATTGCTGTTCGTTTTACTAAGGTATTTGGCCACAACCAATTCTTTACTTACCCAACCAGATCGGAGACTATTTGCTGAAATAATTGAAATGACGAAATCATTATTGCGCAACGCTTCGTCAATAAATCCCTGGATTGAATCACCTGCACTTAAATCATTAATATCTATGTAGACTTTGGTTTTCTTTTTTGCTAAGAAATCCTTTACGGCTCTCATAGCGAAGCCATCTTGGTGGCTGTAAGAAATGAAAACTCGTTTTTCTGACTTGGCTTGCGCTGGCTGTTTTTTTTCACTCTCTTTTTGATCTACGACCTTCTCCTTTTCCGGTTTAACCTCCGCTTTAGCAAGCTTCACCGAATTCATCATCTCCAGCGCCGCATAATTGATCTGCGCTTGTGTGCGCGACCATTCACTAAAATCAATCATCCCCATGCTGTATTGTCTTTTGGCTCCGTTATAGCGCGATTGTAACAGCACGGCGTCGGTGGTCAGTTGTTCGAGTAGCTCGAGGGCTTCTTCCGTCTTGCCGAGCGAGATTAGTTCCTGGATTTGTGCTTTCTTATCCATTGGGTAAAATTGAAAGACCCTCCTTCGCTCTAAACGGGCTACGGCGGGTAAACGAGTAAAGGTTAGTAAATCAATTGCTTGTGAGAACCGCCAAAGATAGCGCAACACCTTTCGTTTTTCCAAAACATGAGATGTGCAGGGAATTTTTCGACCCGGTTTGGTTTTTTGAGGCCGGGAGGGTTACCTTTGCGACCCTTTACCCGCCGAAGCTTTAGCGAAGGCGGGATTAAGTTGGTTGAAAATGAAATAGCCGCCTTCGCTTATTGCAGGTAATAACGAAAAACCCGCCTACGCTAAGGCTACGGCGGGTAAACGGGTCATAGCTCAGTTGGTTAGAGCGCCACGTTGACATCGTGGAGGTCACAGGTTCGAATCCCGTTGATCCGACAGGAAGGATTGATTCGATTGTTCGATTGTGTGATTGATTCGATTGGGGCGCTCGGCCAATCGAATCAATCACACAATCGAACAATCGAATCAATCCCTTGGGTGATTAGCTCAGTTGGTTTAGAGCGCGCGCTTCACACGTGCGAGGTCACAGGTTCGAATCCTGTATTACCCACTTTACCCGCCGTAGCCCGTTTAGGGCGAAGGCGGGCAAACCTGAACAGATACGCCTTCTTCAAGGCAAGTAAAAATTGAAAGACCCGCCTACGCCAAGGCTTCGGCGGGTAAACGGGACGTAGCTCAGCCCGGTAGAGTACACGTCTGGGGGGCGTGTGGTCGCAAGTTCGAATCTTGTCGTCCCGACATTGTAAATCAAGGAGTTACAGACGAAAGTTTGTAACTCCTTTTTTATTTGCACGCAAAAACGGCTTCTAAAATTGATGCCTCGACTAAAGACGAGCCGTTTGGTGGGTTTTGTATGCTGCCCCCCCCTAAAAATGCACCAACCTCGTCGCATAGGACCTCGGTTTAATCGCCTCTTTATCCCCGTTTTTGTGGGGCATAAACTGCCAGGGCGTCACCTGATGACTCCAGTCGAATTCATTTTTTTCCAGATAGCGACGGCGATACTCTACCGGGGTGCAAGCGCGGTGTTTTTTGAACAGCCGGTTGAAATTTGCCAGGTTATTAAAGCCGGATTTGCTGGCAATTTGGTTGACGGTTTCATCGGTGTCAAGCAGTAGTTTGCAGGTATGACCAACCCGGATATCAATGAGAAAATCGGTAAAACTCCGAAAAGTCAACTTTTGGAAAAAATGGCTGAACGCCGAATCACTCATGTTGACCAGGGTCGCTACATCTGCGATTTTTAGTTCGGGGTTGGCAAAATGTTTTAAAATATATCCGTAAGCGACCTGTATCCGATTGCTGTCAGACCGGATGGTCTGGGGAGAAAAGCCTTCGGTTGCCAAAAAAGTGGCATTGCTGGATTGCGAAAGGAGATCTAGCAACTGCAAAAACTCGATGATGTTGATAAAACCCTTGTCCTCCGTTAGACCAACCATAATACGCATGGCCTCTTCGAAGGTTTTTCCGTGAAATTTGATACCCCGACCAGCATCCCGAAGCAACTGCCGGATTTTGATAAAGCGGTCTTTTTGAAAGAGTTGTCCGCTGAATAATTCTACCGCAAACTGAATCGTGATGACGCGATAGGGCAGCCCGCTTTGTTGTAGTTGGGTGTCGCCATCCCATTTGTGATAGAGGTAAGGGCCCAACAGCACAAGATCGCAATCGGTGTACAATTCGGTGGAATCGCCCACGATGCGAGTGCCAGAAATCCCTGCGATTAAATTGAGCTCGTATTCCGGGTGGTTGTGAATGGGGTAGTCAAATCCGTTGCAAACTGAATCCAATACCACAAAAACATCAGGAGTTTTGAGGGGGGTTATTTCACGGTAAATATTCAATTTGTAACATAATTTCTTGAAATGATAGTTTGTCCAACTTTTTAATAAGTATTCTTTTCTGAACAGAATAAAAAGAATGCTTTCCAATACTGCTCATAATAGTACAAGGTATTTGCGTAATAGTATCAGATTTCGCTGTTTTTCTGAGGGACTTTTGCCAATCTGAATCACAATCAGGTTGCTATGGGTCCTATTTTTACTGTTAAACTTTCTTCGTGCAAAACGCCTTGCGCAGGTCTTATGACCCCGCAACTCTCGCGCACGAAAACGCCTTGCGTGGGTCTTATGACCCCGCAACTCTCCCGCATTATTTCACTTTTTTTACTGACTTTCTGTTCGCAGATTGCTACTGCTCAGACTTTCGCCGTTTCCGGTGCAGTCGTTTCCGCAGAAGACAATCAACCCTTGATCGGGGTCACCGTTCAGGAAAAGGGAGGCAGCAACGCAACCATGACAGATATCAACGGAACTTTCCGGCTGAGCGTGGCTTCCCCGGAAGCAGTATTGCTGTTTCGCTACACCGGTTTTGAAAATGTAGAAATGGCTGTGAAAGGTCGTGCCACCTTGTCGGTAATCATGAACACAGGCGCAACCCTTCTGCAGGATGTGGTGGTGACGGGTTACAAAAAAGAAATCCGCAGCGACATTTCCTCTGCCATAACCTCCATCAAATCGAAAGACATCGAAAAGCTGGTCGTGGTCGGGATTGACCAGGCTTTGCAGGGACAAGCCCCAGGCGTCATGGTAACCCAGGTGACCGGGTCGCCCGGCGATGACATTGCGGTGCGTATTCGGGGGGCAGGTACTTTGGGCAACAACAACCCACTTTTTGTCATAGATGGCGTACCAACTACGGGGAATATCAACATGTTTTCTCCCGGCGACATTGAATCCATCGAGGTGTTAAAAGATGGCGCTGCAGCCGCTATTTATGGAGCGCGTGCGGCCAATGGAGTGGTACTCATCACGACCAAACGCGGCAAATCGGGCAAGCCCACTTTTTCTTTTGAAGCCTATTCCGGTGTCCAAAATGCGGTCAATCTGCCAAAATTGCTCAATTCGGAGGAATATCTGACCATTCGCAACGAAGCGATCACCAACGCCAACACGCTCCGTAATCCGGCAAATCAATTACCAACCTATGATCCCGCCATCCTGGACACCCTGCCGGATATAGATTGGTTGGATTTGGTATTCAACCCTGCACCGATTCAGCATTACGCACTTTCCGCTTCCGGGGGCAGCGAAACCAGTCGTTTTTACTTGTCAGGAGAATACCATTCGCAGGAAGGCGTGTTCAAAGGGCAGGGTTTTGACAAATATCAGGTTCGTTTCAATGGAGAAATCGGCAGCAAACGCTTCAAATTTGGCAATAATCTCTCCTTTTCCCATACTGATCGCAAAGTAATTGGCGGCTCAGGCGATGGTTATGGCCCCGGCAATGAACTCAGCGGCATCCGCTACGCACTCATTGCTGCGCCGGTTTTCCGCAGCCAAAATTCCGACGGCAGTTATGTCAATGTCAGTTCACTGCTCGGCGATCCTACGCTCTATGGCGATGGCAATGCCAATCCTTTGGTTTTTATCAATAACACGGATTGGAAGATCAAACGATACCGCGTATTTGGAAATGTATTTGCCGAACTTAAACTGTTCAAAGGCTTGAATCTGCGTACTACGCTCGGCGGCGATTTCCAGTTTGAGCGCGAAAAACTGTTCAAGGAACGCCTTTCTGAAGCCGTCTATAATCCTACCTCGCTCAATGAAGGCCGGGTTTTCAACCAGACACTGGTTTGGAACAATACAGCAGATTTTCAACGCACTTTCGGCAATCACCGTATTTCCGCGCTCCTGGGCATGGAGGCTATCCAGAATCACACCGACTATCTTGGCGCATCGGCGAGTAATTTTCGCCGTACTGACCCACTGTTCCGCTACATTGACGCCAGTACCGCCGAAGAACTTAAAAACCTGGGCGCTTCGGGCATTGCCACGGAATGGGCCTTGTTGTCATATTTTGCGCAGGCAGGGTATTCTTTCAAAAGCCGTTACATATTGAGTGCTGCTGTGCGCCGCGACGGGTCTTCCCGTTTTGGGAAAAACAATCGCTGGGGTGTATTCCCATCGGTTTCAGCGGCCTGGAACGTGTCGAACGAACACTTTTTTGAACCGGTCAAATTCATTTCCAGCATGAAAATTCGGGCAAGTTGGGGGCGACTGGGCAATCAGGAAATCGGGATTTACCCATACAGCTCGTTGGTCAGCACGGGCAATCAAGTCTATGTTTTTGGCAATCAAATCGTAACGGGCGCCACCATTCTCGAAACCGGCAACAGCAATATCCGCTGGGAAACGAGCACTCAAAGCAACCTTGGCCTGGACATGAGTTTTTGGGGAGACCGCCTTTCGCTGACGGTCGATGTGTTTCGCAAAGTCACCGACGATATTCTTGTGCGCGTTCCAGTGCCACAGGCCGGTGGGGCGGTGCGGCCACCTTTTGTCAACGCTGCTTCTGTAGAAAACAAGGGCATCGAACTGGGCCTGATCTACAAAAACCGAATGGGGGATTTCAGGTACGATATCGGCGCAAATATTTCCACTGTGCGCAATAAAGTGCTTTCTATTTCTAACGGTGAGCCAATTTATGGCGGCTTCGGTCTGTCAGATGGTGCATTGACCAAAACGGAAGCGGGTTACCCGGTAGGCTCGTTCTTCTTGTATCAAATGGAGGGGATTTTCCAGACGCAGGCAGAAATTGATGCCAGTCCGTTCCAAACGATCAACACCCGTCCCGGCGACGTAAAATTTGCAGATGTGGATGGCAAAGACCTTAATGGCAACTTGACAGGTCTGCCAGACGGTAAAATTGACGATAGTGACAGGAAACATATTGGAAATCCGTTTCCAGATTTTACTTACGGCGTCAACCTCGGTTTCAGCTGGAAAAACTTTGATTTTTCGACCCTTATACAAGGCGTACAGGGCAACGACGTGTATTTTCTCTACGGCAATTTTGCTTACGAAACACAAGCGCGTGGCTTCAATTCCTACAGCGATATCCTCAATCGTTGGACGCCCACCAACACCAACACCAATATACCGAAAGTGAGTCTAGACGACCGCAATGGCAATCGGCGTGCTTCTACCCGATTTCTCGAAGACGGCTCGTATATGCGCATCCGAAACATCACCCTGGGTTACAATTTTAAGGACCTGCTGAAATGGAAAGACATCGGCGGCCTCCGGCTTTATGTAACCGCACAAAACGCGCTCACTTTCACAAAATACCACGGTCTGGATCCTGAGATTCAGGCAAATGCTAACGACACGCGTGGACTCGGGCTTTCCTCTGACCTCGCAGTGGGGATTGATTGGGGGACGGTGCCTGCGCCGAGGACGATTATTGTGGGGTTGAAATTGGATTTTTGAAAAGACTTTCAACCCACGAATTCATTCGTGGGCAGGGAGCAAATCAGTCGTTTTCAAACGGTTTTAACCGTTTTATGCTCCAAAAATCGATAAATCGGTTGTTTTCCGTCCCCGAATCACATAGCCCAACGAATGAATTCGTGGGTTGAAATTTACTACTTCTGGATTATGAAATTATCCCATCACATAGGCTTTTTTTGGGCTTTAGCCCTCGTCTCTTGCCAGAGCATTCTCGACAAAGAACCCATCGCCATACTTGATGGCGGGTCTTTTTTCCAAACGGAAGAGGATGCAGTGCAGGCGCTCAATGCTGCTTATCAGCCCTTGGTGTTCAGTAACGAAAACAACAATTTTTATTGGGCTTTTGCCGAAGTGACTTCTGATGAGGCCATCACGGGCGGCGACGGCTCGCGCCCAGGTATCGCAGAAATGGATGCCTTCACGTTCACACCCAGGACGGAGGAATTAAACAGTTTCTGGAAACTCCAATACGCAGGCATTACCCAATGCAACCTCGTGCTCGACAACGTGCCGAATATTGAGATGAACGAGCCCCGCCGGAATCAAATCATTGGCGAAGCGCTGTTCCTGCGTTCTTACTACTATTTTTTGCTGACGCAGGTATTTGGGGATGTGCCGCTTTTCACCCAGATTACACCACCCGACGAGTTGAAGGTTGCTAAGACCCCGAAAGCCGTCATTTATGCCCAAATCGAGGCAGATTGCGAACGCGCTGCTATTTTATTGCCCAATCAACATGCCGCAAAAGATGTGGGCCGGGCTACCAAAGGCGCAGCCTACGCCCTTGCGGCAAAAACCTTTTTGTATGAAAAGAATTGGGAAAAAACGCTTGAATACGTGACAAAAGTGAAGTTTGTAGGGATCTATTCTCTCATGCCGGACTATCAGGATAATTTTAGAAAAAACACCCAGAACAACGCCGAATCCGTCTGGGAAATACAACACGCCAACTTTGAACTCGGGGTCGGAAACTTCCTGAACCAATGGTGGGCATCCAAAAAATATGAGGGGTACGGTTTCGCTGAAGTGACGGAAGAATTTGTGCTGGCTTTCGAAGCGGGCGATCCGCGTCGCCAATTCACCGTGGCTTCTAACAATGAGGACTACTTTGGCGTGGTGTACAAAAACTCCTTTTCATCCACAAAATTCAGCGTACGCAAATACCTGCAAGCCAAGGATTCGGTGACACAAAAAGCCGATGGCGACATCAATTACACCGCCATTCGGTTCGCGGAAGTCTTGCTCTGGGAAGCCGAGGCCCTCACGGAACTCAATCGGGTGCAAGAGGCGCAGACGCCACTCGAAGTGGTACGTGTCCGTGCTCGCGCTCAAGCGACTGACCCGTTGACCGCCTTGCCACCCATAACCGCCTCCGACCAACAAACCATGCGCGATGCTGTTCGCCACGAACGTCGGGTGGAGTTGGGTTTTGAACTTCACCGGTATTTTGACCTGGTGCGCTGGGGCATCGCGGCTCAGGTTTTAGCACCGGGATTTCAGGTGGGTAAACACGAGGTTTTTCCTTTGCCGCAGACGGAGATTGACTTGAATCCGGCTTTGATTCAAAATCCAAACTATTGATTTTTCAACCCACGACTTCAGTCGTGGAGAAAAAGACGTTGCATTTACATAACCGATTTATCGGTTTTAGGCTTGAAAGGGGGTAGAAACCGATAAATCGGTTCGGTTTCGCGCTCAAGTCTCGCAGCCCACGACTGAAGTCGCGGGTTGAAAAAATAGATGAAGCGTATAAAAACAACACTATACATGACTATTGTGCATCGAATGGTTTTTGGCTTGAAAAGACGGTTACGAAACTTTCAAAGTGTCGTAACCGTAAACGCTTGGTTTGCCGCAATTTGGTGGTCAATCGCTTCCCTCTCCGCACAATCAGGCCAAATCGCCCTGCCTCGCGTAGAGCAGATGCCCAACCAACCCGCTCCCTACAATGTGCGCAATTGGAAGCAGGTGGCGCTTCAATATGACTCGTTTGTATACGATTTGCAAAAAACGGGACAGTATTTGCCGCTGTCATCCCTGGGACCGGGCGGTGTAAATTACCCCTTCGACCCAACTTTTCGCCTGCACACCTACATCGGCACCAATTCTCCCCTGGGGAATGAAGCCATCAATGTATTGCCCTCCTTGGTGGGCGCGTCTCTGGTTGGGGCAGACAAAACCAATCAATTTGGCAGAAACTGGCTGCTCATGAGCCGGGATTTTTTCAACAAAGCCAACGGTGAAAACATCTACCTCAACAACGCAGGGGCAAGCAGCGGCGGCGACTGGTGGTATGATATGATGCCCAACGTGTTCTTTTATCAATTGTACGACCTGTACCCTAATTTGGGTAGTGAAGCGAACTTGCAGTTTACAAGCATTGCCAACCAATTTCTGGCCGCCGTGCGCGCCATGGGCGGCAGCGACGCACCCTGGGAGCCTGCTTTTATGAATTACCGCGCCTGGAAATTCAAAACAATGGAGCCGAACCCCAACGGCGTAAAAGAACCTGAAGCCTCAGGAGCCTTTGCCTGGGTGCTGTACAATGCCTGGAAAGAGACCGGAAATCCCGAATACCTGAAAGGCGCGGAGTGGTCTATTGAGTTTCTAAACAATTGGACCTCAAACCCTTCTTATGAATTGCAACTGCCTTACGGTACTTATACCGCCGCAAAAATGAACGCCGAGATCGGCACGAATTACGACATTCAAAAGATGCTCAACTGGTCGTTTGATCGCGGACCCTTGCGGGGCTGGGGCACCATTGTCGGCACCTGGGGCGGTTTCGATGTGTCTGGTTTGGTGGGTGAGGCCAACGATGCCGGGAACGATTACGCCTTTCAATTGAACGGCGTGCAACAAGCCGCTGCGTTGGTGCCAATGGTGCGTTACGACAAGCGTTTTGCCCGCGCTATTGGCAAATGGGTGCTTAATTTGTCGAACGCTACGCGCTTGTATTACCCGGGTTTTTTACCCGCCAATTTGCAAGACGCCTCGGCTTGGTCAAACACCAATGACCTGCAACAGGTGATGGGATACGAGGCCCTGCGCCAGAAATTTCAGAACCTCTCGCCATTTTCTACCGGCGATGCCGTTCAGGGCGGTTGGGCCGCCACCAATCTGGCGCTGTACGGCACAGGGTCCATTGGCTACCTCGGAGCCATCGTGGAAAAAACCAACGTGGACAAGATACTCAAACTTGACCTGCTGAAAACCGATTTTTACGGCAGTGAGGCTTACCCTACCTATCTGTTTTACAATTCCCACCCGACGGCCCAGATGATTCAGTTTGCGGCTGGAAGTAGCCCGGCGGATATTTACGAATCGCTTTCCGAAGCCTTCGTTATTCAGAATGTTTCCGGCACAATCAATCTGAATATTCCAGCCAATCAGGCCATTGTGGTGACGATTTGCCCTGCCGGAGGCAGCATTTCCTTTCAAAAAAACAAAATGCTGGTCAACGGTGTGGTGGTTGATTTTGACCAGCATGCCCAAGCGTACACGAACGCTCCCAGGATAAAAGCGCTTTCCGCAGAGAAAAACCCTTTGGAAATCGGTGATTCCACTGCGGTCTATGCCACGGTAGAGGACACGGATTCCGGGCAGATTACTTACGAATGGAGCGCCGTTTCTGGGACCTTTTCTGGCGTTGGCGCTAACGTTGTTTTCCATGCTCCGGCCAATCTGGGGAACGTGGAGATCCGCCTTATCGCCGCTGATCCTGAGGGCAATCGCGACACGGCGATTTTGCAAATGACCATTGTAACAGAGATCAACAACGCGCCACAAATCCTTGAGATTCAAAAAAGTGTGCCCTATGCTGCGCTCAGTGAAACGATGCAACTTACCTGCCTCGCCACCGATGCAAACAGCGACCCGCTGAGCTATGAGTGGACTACAACTGGCGGCACATTTAGCGGAACAGGCAATGCAGTTGATTGGACCGCCCCTTCTTCAGAAGGTATTTTTGACATAACGGTGAAAGTCAGCGACGACGAAGGGTTGTTCGCGCAAGCCATGACGAAGGTTTTGGTGAAAAACTTCGTGATCACACCCGGAGATCTCATTGCTCATTACCCATTTACCGGAAATGCCAACGACGTAAGCGGCAACCAGCTCCACGGACAAGCCAATGGCGCGATTCTTACAGTAGACCAAAACGGCGGACAACAGCGGGCCTATTATTTCAATGGCGGCTCGCAGAATATCACGGTGCCCAATGATCCGCTGCTCAATTTTCAGGATGGGATTACGGTGAGTTGCTGGTTCAAGGCCAATGCATTGCCGGAAAAGGAATCGTTTCTTCTATCGCATGGCTCCTGGCAAAACCGCTGGAAACTTTCTGTCACCCCGGAAAAACACCTTCGTTGGACGGTCAACACACTGCTCGGCATAGCAGATTTGGATATTGATGTTCTGCTACAAACCGACCAGTTTTATCATGTGGCGGCCACTTATGATGGCTCGTTGCTGGCCTTGTATCTGAACGGTAATTTACACACGTACAAGGTATTATCCGGGAAAATACGCACCACAACTTTCCCTTTTTTGATGGGGCAAATGTTGCCCGCGCAACCGGAATACAATTTCAAGGGCGTAATGGATGCGGTGAAAATTTATGATTATGCGCTGGCGCCAGACGAGGTAAAAAATCTTTTTGAGGAGGGGGTGAGTGCGGTTTTGGATCCAGGTTTTTCTGGCATGCAAACTTTGGATTTGTCTCCGAACCCGGTTTCGGAAGTGCTGACAATTCGAATGATGGCAAGTGACAGGGTGACTCAAAGTCACCCCGTCACTTGCACGGTGCAGATTTTAGATTTGGCGGGAAGAGTAGTTTTGGAACAGACGGGATTGAATGGAGGGAGGATTGATTTAGGAGGTTTCAAATCTGGACTTTACTTCGTGGTTTTGCAATCGGAGGGGAAAAGTGTGATGGGGAGGTTTGTAAAGATGTAGGTAGTATCTTTTCACGAAAGCACCACCTATTCACCGCATTGCATCAGTCGGGGCCTCTTTGCCTTGTTAACTTTGCTATCCTTAATTCCATTTATTCTTCATTAAAGATCATCTTGGAAAGTAGAAAATTCGGCGATCTCGTCCAGAGACTGCCTGACATTCCTATTGCTGCCATGTAGTTTTTGAAACAATTTAAATCAATAAAATGATGAAACGGTATTTACATCCGCTTTTCCTGCTCATCTGCTGGCTGGTTACAGCGGCAGGTTTGAATGCCCAAACCCCCGTCGCGTCGTACGCCTTTTTGGGCAATGCGAAAGACCAGTCGTCTTTTGCAAACAACGCATCGGTCAATGGCGCTACCCTCACACAAGACCGGTTCGGCTTACCGAACAGCGCGTTTTCGTTCGACGGTGCACAGGGCGCCATCCGCGCCAACAATGCGGCACAACTCAATTCAGCCAACACGACCATTAGTTTTTGGATAAATCCTACTTCATTCCCCGCACAAGGGGAGGGGTTCATTCTATCTTTCGGTGGTTGGCAATCACGCTGGAAAGTGTCGCTGCCAGGTCACGGGAAACCTGTTTTCACGACCCATTCCGGCGGTAATTGTTGCAGTGACCTTGACTCAGGAACGCCATTGACCATCGGTTCCTGGACGCACGTGGTCATGGTACACGATGGCACGAGCGATATCATCTATTTCAACGGCGTACAAGCCAATATCAAAAGTGCGGCTGGGGCCCTGGATGCAACCACGCACCCACTTGGTATCGGATACGACCCGATCGACAACGCCAATTATTTCGCAGGCTCGCTCGACGAGGTGCAGTTGTTCAACGTGGCGCTCACAGCCCCACAAATTCTAGCGCTTTACGCCACCCAAAACACGCCACCAGCCGTAGTTCAAGGCAATGTCGCAAACTACAGGTTCAACGGCAACGGAACGGATGGCACGGCTTTCGGTAACCACGCAGATGTGTCGAGCGGTACGCTTACCACCGACCGATTTGGCTTCGGCAATAGCGCGCTTTTGTTCAATGGAACTTCTACCGAAGTAAGCGCATCGAACGGCACGCAACTTAATTCCGCTACTACGACCATCAGTTTTTGGGTGAAAGTCAATGCATTGCCCGGCAACGGCGAAGCCTTCTTGTTCTCCTACGGCGGCTGGCAGGAACGTTGCAAAATCTCTTTGCCCCCACACGGAAAACCTGTGTGGACAACCAACCACAGCAACGGTATTTCAGACATGGATTCCGGCACGGGCAACGAATTGCCCGTGGGCATCTGGAAGCAGGTAGTAATGGTGCATGACGGTATCGAGGATAAAATCTTTATTAATGGCGCCTTGGTGGCCACAAAATCTGTAGTTGGTACGCTTAACCCCACCACCAAACCACTGGGTATCGGCTTCAATGCGATAGACGGCGGCAACTGGTTCGACGGCGTACTTGACGACATTTCTATTTACAACTTCGCACTTTCAGACGCCGCAATCGGGGCACTTTATACCGCAGAGGCTACTTTTCCGGGCACTGCAAGCGACCTCGTGGCGTCTTATAGCCTCAATGGGAATGCGGCAGATGATTCCCAGTTCAGTAATGGTGGGGCACTCGATGCGGCTGCATCTGCCACTGCGAACCGCCACGGTTGGGGTTCCAACGCCCTGAACGGATTCGCTACCGCAGCCAATTCGGTTGCACTACAATCTGATTTCACGACGATTAGTTTTTGGGCAAAACCCAATGCTTTCCCAGCCTCCGGAGAGGTGTTTTTGCTCTCCAACGGCGGCTGGCAGGAACGTTGGAAAGTTTCTATGCCTGCACACGGAAAACCTGTATTCACTACCCACTCCGGCGGAAATTGCTGTAGCGACCTGGATTCAGGGACTCCATTGACCATTGGCACCTGGACCCATATTGTGATGGTGCATGATGGCGCAAAAGACATTATCTATTTCAACGGCGTACAAGTCAATGAGAAAAACGCAGCGGGCACACTCGACAAAACCAAGCATCCGCTTGGTATCGGGTATGACCCAATTGACAATAACAACTGGTTCGACGGTTCCCTTGATGATGTAGCGATTTTCAACCGTGCACTCTCGGCTGGGGAAATTGCGGCCTTGTTTGCCTTGCAAAATCAGACACCAGTGGTGCCCGGAAATTTGGTGGCCGACTACAAATCCAGCGGTAATGCAAATGATGCGACGGGTTATAGCAACCACGCCGCTGTACAAGGCGCGCAACTTTCGACCGACCGTTTTGGCAAATCCAACCAGGCGTATTCATTCAATGGCGTAAACCAGTCCTTGGTCGCGGCCAATTCGCCCCAACTGAATTCTGCCAATACCACCATTAGTTTTTGGGTAAATCCGGTTTCCTTCCCGCCTTCGGGCGAAGTGTTTATCCTCTCAAATGGCGGCTGGCAGGAGCGCTGGAAAATCTCCATGCCTGGGCACGGAAAACCTGTTTTCACCACCCACTCGGGTGGCAACTGCTGTAGCGACCTGGACTCTGGCACACCACTTACGATTGGAGCCTGGACACATGTTGTAATGACACACGACGGCACGAAAGACATCATATATTTCAATGGTTTACAGGTCAATGAGAAGAATGCAACGGGTGCACTAGATGTGACAACCAAACCACTCGGCATCGGCTTCGATCCGATTGACAACAATTATTTCTTCAATGGCTCGCTGGATGAAGTGCAGGTTTACAATGTCGCGCTGAACGCTACGGAAATTGCTGCTTTATATGCCGCGCAAAATCAACCGCCAGCCAATTCAGACATTGAAGCACCGAATGCTCCGCTCAACCTCACGGCAGTAGTATCCTTTACCAATGTGCAATTGTTATGGCTTCCGGCTAGCGACAACGTGGGCGTAGTGGCGTACAATATTTACCAGGACGGCGCCCTGATCGCTACCACGGCGAATTTGCAAACCACGGTCTCCGGCCTAGCTCCGCTTACTGATTTCGTTTTTGGAGTGTCGGCAGTAGATGCCGCGGGCAATGAATCCCTGATCACTACCCTCAAAGTGACTTCTGGCGCAGACCAAACACCTGATATAGACCCACCCACAGTTCCTGCAAACATCGCTGGAACGGCAGCTTCCAATTCGGTTTTAGTGACCTGGGAGGCTTCCACCGACAATGTACTGGTGGCTGGATATGTGATTCTCGTAGACGGCGTGGTGTTCGATACGGTATCGGCTGCAACGCTTTCTATTTTCATCGGAGGACTTGATCCTACCACGCTCTACACTTTTGAGGTGTATGCTTTTGACCCTTCGGGAAATAATTCCGCAGTGGCTGAAATCACGCTCAGCACCACGCTGCCAGTTGATACCGGCGAACCAGGCATGATCGCACATTATCCTTTTGATGGTGATGCCAAAGATGCCACTCCGTATCACAACGATGGTGTTATCGGAGGGAATCCAGTGTTTGAAGTATCCAACCATCCAAATGGCGCTGGTCAGAACATTAAATTTGATGGAGCCCAAGACTCTGTACTGGTGCCAAATGCCGTTCAGATGATTTCCGACTATACCACTGTTTCATTCTGGATTCGAGTGGACGACGTGAACCTGTCCATTGCAGAATCCTATGTTATTGACTTCGGCCACTGGGACCAGCGCTGGAAAATCTCCCTCCCGCAACACTTGAAAATTGTGTGGACGACCAACAGTAACAATGTGCAATTCCCCATTTTCATCTCCGATATGGACAGCGGCGACGGCAACGAAATGGTGAAAACCTTCTGGTGGTACGTCACGATGGTACACGATGGCACGAGTGATATTATCTATGTCAACGGTCAGCAAACGAATATCAAACCCACCCTTGGGAAACTAAACACCACCGCTCGTCCACTCTGTTTTGGTAGCAATCCGATCGAAGGCGGCCAGTATTTCATTGGTGCCCTCGACAACGTGAAAATCTACAACAAAGCGCTCACTGCAGCGGAGATTTTACAACTCTACAATACCGGCACCACTGGAACGAAAGACTTGAAAGGCAATGGTTTAAAAAACCTTGTTTTGAGTGTTTCGCCCAATCCGACCACGGATGTGCTGACGGTAAAACACGCTTTCAAAGGTGACAAGGCTTTGTTGGTTCGCGTGTTCGATGGCGCAGGCAGGCAGCTGGACGATCTGCATTTTGCAAAGAATGAAGTGCCTGTTGGGCAGTTTTCGTTGAATGTACACAACTATCCGGTTGGTATTTACACGCTCGACTTTGTGTTGGGCGGTAAAAGCCTGGGTGCGGTACAGTTTAACAAGCAGTAAGTTGGTGTATGGTTGAATGGTGACTGGTTGATTGGTAATTGGTAGATTGGTGATATTAGAACACCAGCCTCCAGTCACCAATTAACCAGTCACCAATCAACCAGTCACCAATTAACCAGTCAACCAATTACCAATATGGCAAAGCGATTTCCGAATAATCCAATCCTTACTACAAAAGACATTAGCCCTAGTCAACCAGATTTAGTAGTGGAATGTGTGCTGAACCCAGGCGTGTTTCAATTTGAAGGGAAAACCTGGCTGATACTCCGAGTGGCCGAACGACCCGTTCAAAAGGACGGGATGATTTCTTTTCCAGTATTGCGACAAGACGGCAGCATGGAGATATTGGAGTTTGAAAAAAACGACCCTGATCTCAATCTTGCAGATGCCCGCATGGTGCATTACAAAGGCAAAACTTACCTCTCGACCATTTCGCACTTGCGACTGGTGTGTAGTGACGATGGCGAGCATTTTTATGAGCCTGATGATTTTCCAACCAAGATATTTGGACAAGGCCTACTCGAAACCTTTGGTATTGAAGACTGTAGGGTCAGTTTTTTTGAAGATACCTATCACTTGACGTACACCCAGGTCTCAGAAAACGGTGTGGGCGTGGGCTTGATGCGCACCCAGGATTGGCGAAAATTTTCCCGCGAAGGCATGATACTCTCGCCGCACAACAAGGATTGTGCCCTGTTTGAAGAAAAAATTGGCGACCAATATTTCTGCCTCCATCGCCCTTCTGGCATTGCGCTTGGGGGAAATTTTATCTGGGTCGCTTCATCGAATGATCTCCTGCACTGGGGGAAGCACACCTGCATACTACGCACCCGGGAAGGTTGGTGGGATAGTGCACGCATCGGTGCTGGCGCGACACCCATTAAAACCTCAGAAGGCTGGCTTGAAATTTATCACGGCGCAGATGCAAAAAATCGCTACTGTCTTGGTGCGGTGCTGCTCGATTTAAAGGACCCCGCCAAAGTGCTGGCACGTTCGCACGATCCCTTGCTCGAGCCAGTGGCCGATTACGAGAAAACAGGTTTTTTCGGCAATGTGGTGTTCACCAATGGTCACCTTGTCAATGGTGATGAGATCACGATGTACTACGGCGCCTCGGATGAGGTGATTTGTGGGGCGAAGTTTTCGGTGAGTGAGATTTTGTCTGGATTGAAATCTTGAAAAGGTCGAAAAAACGGTTAAAACCGTTTGGGGATGAATGAGCGATTCTGCCCATGATTGAAGTCGTGGGTTGGGTTTAGTTCAACCCACGACTTCAGTCGTGGGGCAGCGACGGAATAATTGTTTGGGTAGCCGATTTATCGGTTTTTATTAATGCAGCGATATAAAACCGATAAATCGGTTAATCGAAAGAGGGGTTTGACTCATCCCCACGACTGAAGTCGTGGTTTAAATTAAATCCACTTTACCCAACAATCTGATAAATCCGCTTTATAAAAATAAGGGTTTTTCAAAAGCAAAACAAATCTATTCGTGAGCAATGCTCTTTTTTGCGAAACAAGCTCCCCTCCCAATTATCCAGCCTAAATCATGCTAAAAAAACTTACAAAAGAATTCCAGTTCTTCAACTCCCACCCGCTTGGGATGCGCACCCTACTGCTCACCAACCTACTCTACGCTCTGGTGATGCCAATCGTCGAACTCTTCGTAGGGGCGTATATTATGCGCAATTCGGAGGATATCAGCCTGGTGGTCATTTTTCAACTGGCAGTGTACACGGGCATTCCCCTGACGTTTATGATCAATGGCTTTTTGCTCAATCACTTCCCGATTGCACGGTTGTATTCGCTTGGGATGTTGCTTAGTGGAGTATCTATGTTTGCCATGATGTCGCTGGATAATCTGGACACGGCAGGTGTGTTTTTTGCTGGCCTGATCATGGGTTTATCTTATGGGTTTTTCTGGGCAAACCGCGATTTACTGGCTCTAAACACTACCCACGATGGCAATCGCAACTATTACTACGGCATCGAGACGTTTTTTTACACCATGACGGGCATCGTCGTGCCGCTCGCTGCGGGGGCTTTTATTGCTGCTTCAGAAAAGAACGGCTGGTTTGGCGGACATATCAACGTAGCCTACCACGGGCTAACGGTTTTTGTACTTGCACTTTCGGTATTTGCCTCCATTCTGGTGCATCGCGGTCAGTTTCAAAATCCCAAACGAGCACCGTTTCTTTTCATAAAATTCGATCGACTTTGGAATAAAATGCTTGGCTTGGCCTCCCTGAAAGGGGTGGCGCAAGGTTATATCGTGACGGCGCCCACCATGCTGATCATGACATTGGTAGGAAAAGAGGGCGAGCTTGGCATGATCCAAGGCATTGCTGCTTTTTTTTCTGCGATTTTACTCTATGTTTTGGGTCGGGTGGCTGGGCCGAAACATCGGCTGTTGATCTATGGCATTGGCTGCACCCTTTTTGTGCTGGGGGCCTTGTTTAATGCTGGCATGTATTCATCCCTGGGCGTGATCCTGTTTATGTTATGCCTGTTATTTGCCCGACCATTGCTCGACATTGCGTATTTCCCGATACAGTTAAAAGTGATTGATGTGGTGGCCGAAAAAGAGGGCCGCAACGAGTTCGCGTACATTTTCAACCACGAATTGGGCTTGTACCTCGGTCGTTTGCTCGGTTGTGGGTTGTTTATCGTGCTGGCTCGATATGTAAGCGAATATGCGGCGCTGCGGTATGCACTGCTGGTGATTGCATCGGTGCATTTTCTGGGCTTTTTTGCCATGAAGGGAATTGTGCGGGATTTGGAAAAGGAGTCATCGCTTAAAACCACGTAGGTTTTCAAAACCTACGTGGTTTGGTAAACAGTATAAAATGCAGTAAATGAACAAATTATTCCTCCTTCTTTTCCTCCTCCTTACTGCTTGCGCACCTCAGGGCAATTTCATCCCCTCAGCAGCAGCAGTTTCACAACGCGCCATCCCGCGTGTAGAAAAAATGCCCAACCGACCGAAGCCTTATGACTTCAAGGACTGGAAAAAAACTGCCCGGGAATTCGACCAATATGTGTTTGACTTTTCCCAAAAAGGAGACTTCCTTCCGCTGATTTGGTGGGACAAAACCGGGCGTAATTTCCCCGAAACTACCTTTGGAATATTCACCGCATTGGGAGATGTCCGTATGGGTGCAGCTGTAAACAATGGAGAAAACCACGAAGCACTCGGGGCACTCGGGGCAGTACTCGGCGCAACCTTGGTGGGTATTGACAAAAGCAAACAAGACGGACAAAATTATGTGGGAATGCTGCGCAACTATCTCAACCGCGACAACGGTTGGAATGTCATCATGAATTTCACCAACAAAGGCGCGCACATCGGTGGTGGTTACGGCAACGATTTTTGGTACGAAATCCACAACAACGTCCTGTTTTATTGCGTAGCCGATTTATACCCGAAGGAAAAAGGTTTCGAAGAGATTCAGCGGACCATTGCAGACCAATTTTACCGCTCTGATTCGATCATGGGGAACAGCTACAGCTATTCGTTTTTTGATTTCAAAAACATGAAGGGCGGTAAAAGTCATATCCCCACTCAGGAAGATGTGGCGGGTGGATATGCTTTTGTGCTCTATTCTGCCTGGGTAAAATTCGGCGATGCAAAATACCTCCGTGCTGCCAAAAATGCCTTGAATGTACTCTACAACCAGCAAGAAAACCGCTTTTACGAAGCCATGATGCCTATTGCAGCCTACGTTGCCGCACGGATGAATGTGGAGGTGGGTACGAATTACAACATCCAGCGCTTTCTCGATTGGACTTTTGACGGCACGGCGGTAGGGCGTGAAGGCTGGGGTGTTTTGGCCGACAACTGGGGTGGATACGACGTGAGCGGTTTGGCAGGCAGCACCGTTCACAACGGTGGATACGGCTTTCTGATGAATACTTTTGACCTGATGATGCCTCTTTCAGCATTGGTTCGGTACGACCAAAGTTATGCCCGTGCCGTGGGCAAATGGGCGCTCAATGCTTCCAATGCCGCCCGTTTTTGTTACCCGTATGATATGCCTGATTCACTGCAGGCTATTCCGCAACACAAGGCTGTGACCAAAAATGTGATCGCATACGAAGGGGTCATCAAAGAATCCATTTATCCACAATTCAAAGGCGTCACGCCATTTGCGCAGGGGGATGGGCCACTATGGCATGAGGGTATGCCCCAGCAAACAATGTTCTCCGTGTACGGCAGCGGCCATGTTGGCTTTTTTGGCGGTACGATTCAGGCTACGAACGTGCCGGAAATCTTACAGATAGATTGTGTAGCAACGGATTTTTACAAAAAACGTGAATCCTACCCGACTTACCTTTTTTACAACCCCTATCAAGAGCAAAAATCGGTGCTAATCAATGTAGGAACCAGAAAAGTTGACCTCTATGATACGGTAAGCCGGAAGTTCATACGGCACGGTGTGAGCGGGAATCTTAGCATCCCGATATTATACGATAGCGCGGTAGTGCTCGTGCTTATTCCCGCTGGGACGCGGGTTTATGTGAAAAATAGGATGTTGATGGCAGGGAATATCCCGGTGGATTATGGGTATGGGCAGTAAAAGACCCGCCTATGAAAGCTTCCTTTGAACCCTTACATCATCCCCACAAATTCATCAAACAAATACCGGGCATCGTGCGGGCCAGGGCTGGCCTCCGGGTGGTATTGCACACTAAAGGCAGGGCTGTTTTTTAACCGGATGCCTTCTATGGTGTTGTCGTTGAGGTTGAGGTGGGTAGCTTCCACAAGACTGGGTGAATCATATACCGCTTGTTCAAGCACCCCAAAACCGTGGTTCTGACTGGTGATTTCACTAAGTCCGCTACGGAGGTTTTTCACCGGATGGTTGAGTCCCCGGTGCCCATGGTGGAGTTTGTAAGTGGGCAAACCGGCGGCCAGCGCGAGCAGTTGTTGGCCCAAACAGATGCCAAAAAGCGGCTTTCCGTCCGCAAGCATTTTCTTCACAGTTTCCACAGCGTAAGGCATGGAAGCAGGGTCGCCGGGGCCATTGGAGAGAAAATATCCCGTTGGTTTCCAGGATTTTACTGTTTCAAAATCAGTTTTGGCAGGGAACACTTGCAGGTAACAATCCCGCTGGTCGAAGCAGCGGAGGATGTTCTTTTTTACCCCAAAATCCATCACGGCCACGCGGTGTTTTGCTTCGGGGTTTCCAATAGAATAGGGTTCACGTGTGCTCACGCTGCTCGAAAGTTCGAGTCCTGCCATGCTGGGTGTAGCAGCAAGACGGCGTTTCAGTTCCTCCAAATCTTCGATTTCGGAAGAAATAATGCAGTTCATCGCGCCGCGTTCGCGGATATGCTGCACAATGGTGCGGGTATCGAGCTCGTGGATGGCGACAAGCCCTTCTTGTTCAAAGTAATCCTGAATGCTGCGATGGGCATTGAGGCGGCTGTACGGCACGTTGAAATTGCGACACACGAAGCCCGCTATTTTGATGCCGTCGCTTTCCACTTCCTGGTCGTGGATGCCGTAATTGCCAATATGGACGTTGGTGGCTACCAGAATTTGGCCCGTATAGGACGGGTCGGTAAAAATTTCCTGATAACCCGTCATGCCTGTATTGAAACAGATTTCGCCAGTAGTGGTGCCGATTTTTCCAGCGGCTTTGCCTTGAAAAAGGGTGCCATCTTCAAGGAGGAGGAGCGCTTTTGTCATTGTGCTATTTTGGGTGGCAAAGGTCGGGCAAAAGCACGGAATTTTTATTTTGACAAGGCATTTTCAAAAACTGTCTACTTTTCACCTTGACAAAACCATAGGCCGTTGGATATTGGCCGACTTTCCCAATATGCCAGAACACATGAACGCGAATACTTCCGACCTGAAAGATTTGCTCGATGCGGCGGTAGCTCGATACAATAGGCCCGGGTTCATCGCCGCCGACCCAATTTCTATTCCGCACCGTTTTTCGAAATTGCAAGATCGTGAGATCATGGCCTTTTGGGCTGCCACGCTCGCCTGGGGGCAACGGAAGACCATTATTCAAAGTGCCAATCGCCTGGCCGAACTGATGGACAATGCGCCGCAAGATTTCATTATCAACCATTTGGAACAAGATCGGGCGCGTTTTGAGTCGTTCAAACACCGTACTTTTCAGGCAACCGACACGCTGTGGTTTTTGGAGTTTTTTCAAAATTTTTATCGAAAAAACGCCTCGCTCGAAACAGCCTTTTCCCGGCATCTCAGTCCCAAGGATACAACGGTGGAAAATGCGCTTCGAGGTTTTCATAATGATTTTTTCGACCACCCTTACGCGCCGGAACGCACCCGCAAACATGTAGCCACACCTGCGCGGGGCAGCACCTGCAAGCGGCTCAATATGTTTCTCCGCTGGATGGTCAGGAAAGACAAGGCAGGGGTGGATTTTGGAATTTGGGAAAATATCAGTCCTGCGCAATTATTGATCCCACTGGATGTGCATGTGGAACGGGTTGCGCGTCGCCTGAGCCTTTTGGATCGCAAGCAAACCGATTGGAAATCTGTACTCGAACTCACGGAAAACCTTCGTGCATTTGATCCTGATGATCCGGTGAGGTATGATTTTGCATTATTTGGAATGGGAGTTTTAGACGCTGGACTTTAGACGTTGGACTTGGATCGGCAGGTTCCAAGTCCAATGTCTAAAGTCCAACGTCTAAAATTTGTTCTTCAAGTTGTAACCTCTTTTTCAAGCGTGCTGTCATAGTCTGCATTGGAAACGGAAACCAATTTTCATTCACAAAAAAATTATTACGATTATGGATTCTCACGTATTAATTGTCCCCGTTGCGGCTTTTCTGATGGTTGTTGCAATCGTTTATCTTGAAAGTAAGGTAAAGATGTCCATGATAGAAAAGGGCATGAACCCTGCCGACCATAAACGCAGCCGTCGGCAGACCAATCCTTCGCAAACCTTGAAAAACGGGTTGCTTTTCGTGGGCGCAGGCTTGGGTCTGTTGCTTGCTATCCTGATCTCAAACATATTTCGTTTGGACAACCAAAGCACCACTGGGATCTTTTTTGCCTTGATCTCCATTTTTGGTGGTGCAGGCCTTTTGGGTGCCTATCTTTACGAGCGGAAAAATCCGCCCCCGCCTGTAGAATGATCTAAAAGACTCAGAACCAATTATTTGATTCCCCCGATGTGCAGCATTTGCAGCGCATCGGGGGAATTTTTTGTCCTAATACCTTCTGTCCTTTTTACCTTCGCCACCCTTTTAAAAAATTGAGATATTGGGATATTTCTCCAATATCCCAATATCCCAATATCCCAATTTCCCAATATACTGTTTCCAATATGTCCTATATCATCGGAACCATCATCCAGCAAGGCGCAAAAATTGGCGGCTTTGTTGGCCAGCCGCGACAATCGCCGGCACAACTTCAAGAACAGCAGTTGCGCGATCTTCTTTGGGAAGCCCGTCACACTGCCATTGGCCTGGAATATAATTTCAGAGACATTTTGCGGGCCGACGATGTACAGCCTGCTTTTAAGAAAGCCGTCCCTGTCATGGATTATCAGGCGCTTTACGACCGTTGGTGGTCCAGAGCGCATCTGGAAGACGAACCTGACGTGTGCTGGCCGGGCCTGGTGCCTTATTTCGCGCTTTCGAGCGGCACCAGTCAGGCGGCCACGAAATATCTGCCACTCACCGAGGATTTGCTTCGGGGAATGAAGCGTGGTTCTCGGCGGCTATTTTACGATATGGCCAAATTCTACGGGCTTTCGCCTGAGCACTACACCAAACAAATGCTCATGGTAGGTTCTTGCACGCAGCAAAAAAGGGTAGGCTATCACTGGGAAGGCGATCTTTCCGGTATCATGGGGATGAACAGGCCGCGTATCTTGGAGCGTTCCTATCGGCCGGGCCGTCATATCACCGACTTGCCGGAATGGGGCGAACGCATTGAACGCATCGCGGAAGAAGCGCCACAATGGGACATTGGTTTTTCTGTGAGCAACCCTATGTGGCTGCAACTCATTCTGGAGAGGATCATCGAAAAACACAAGCTGGCGCATATCAATGAAATATGGCCTTCTTTCAACGTCTTCATCCATGGCGGAGTGCCTATTGAACCTTATAAGCCAACCCTTGAGCCGCTTTTTGGCAAACCCATTCTGTACATGGATAGCTACGGCGCTTCAGAGGGTTTTCTTGCTTACCAGGAACGCCCCGATCACCGCCCAATGAAATTGCTCAACGATTGTGGGGTTTACTTCGAATTCGTGCCATTCGACGATGAAAACTTTGATGATAATGGAGAATTGCGCAGCGATCAGCCTCGCAGCCTCGAACTCTCGGAAGTGGAAGTTGGAAAACATTATGCCCTTCTTCTCAGCACCGTCGCGGGCGCCTGGCGATATCTTTTGGGTGATACAGTGCAGTTTAGCGATACTGAAAAAGCAGAAATCAAAATCACCGGACGCACCAAGCAATTCCTCTCAGGTTGCGGGGAGCATATTTCAATAGACAACCTATGCGACGCCGTGCGGGCGGTAGACGAACGATTCCATGCTGGCATTGGCGAATTTGCTGTCACAAGTCTTCGAGAGGGTACTTTTTGGACGCACAAATGGTTTTTATCTGCTGAAAATCAATCGCTTAGTGGTGAAACACTCGTTAATGCGCTCGACGAAGAACTTTGCCGATTGAACGAAGATTATGCAGTGGAACGCCGTTATGCACTCCGCAATGTCAGAGCACAGTTGCTCCCCAATCAGGTGTTCCTCGACTGGCTAAACCAACGGGGCAAACTCAACGGACAAGCCAAAATACCGCGCGTGCTGAAGGGCGAACAATTGGCTGATTTTGAGGCATTTATTTCAAAATGACTCCCAATGACGAAATGACCATGAAAAAATTATATTTCCACGATTTCCTCGCCAAGTTCCCTCCGTTGCCCATGCCGGTAACGCTCGGCGAAGACACCCATCATACATTTGGCACCGAGAACGAACCGCTTTCGGATGCTATGATCTCCCAGTTTATCCACCCAACGGAGGAACTTGCCGCTGATGATGAGTTTACTGAGTACGTGCCCTGTTTTTCCATTGACAACACTGATCAATTTATTGCGCTGGTGTGGTGGAAGGCCGAACTTTTGAACTACGAATATGTGCTCGCAACCTTCAATGAAAAAGGAGAGCTGATCAGCAAGGCTGTGATTGCAGGTACCACCGTAAAAGATGGGATCGTAACCCGCTCAGTAGCAATCATCAACGATGAATGGGAAATAACCATCGGCGAAGGCAGCTCTCCCGATGGTGATCAGATCTTTGATCCGACTACTTCACGAACGCGGAATTTGGAGATACTGGTGACTGGCGAGATAGTAGAAGGCTAGGGAATGTCCAATGTCCAACAAGGAATGTCCAAGGGAATGTCCAATGTCCAACAAGGAATGTCCAATTTCCAAGGGTTCGCAGTATTTGGAAATTGGACATTCCTTGTTGGACATTGGACATTCCCTTGGACATTCCTTGTTGGACATTGGACATTTTTACACCGCGTATTGCTGCTCGTAATACTGCTGGTATTCGCCAGAAGCTACCCGGAGTAGCCATTCCTCGTTTTCCAGATACCATTTTGCTGTTTCGCGGAATCCTTCTTCGGCATGGATGGAGGGCTGCCAGCCCAGTTCGTTTTTTAGTTTGGATGCGTCTATGGCATAGCGACGATCGTGGCCTGGGCGGTCTTTTACGAATGTAATGAGTCGCCTGGAAGAGCCGGGCTCTCGGCCCAGGAGTTCGTCCATGATGTCGCAAAGTGCTTCCACCAGATCAATGTTTTTCCATTCGTTGTTGCCACCGATGTTGTAAGTTTCGCCGATGCGGCCTTCGTGGAAAATTGTGTCAATGGCTTCAGCGTGGTCTTTTACCCAGAGCCAGTCGCGGGTATATTTGCCATCGCCGTACACCGGGAGCGGCTTTTCTTCTTTTATGTTCTTGATTACCAGTGGAATAAGTTTTTCCGGAAAATGGTTTGGCCCATAGTTGTTGCTGCAATTGGAGAGCACCACCGGCAGTCCGTAGGTGTGAAAATAGGCCCGCACAAAGTGATCGCTGGCAGCTTTGGAAGCCGAATAAGGCGAGCGTGGATCGTAACGGGTTTCTTCCGTAAAAAAGCCTTCTTCACCCAGCGAACCATACACTTCATCCGTGCTGACATGGTAAAAACGCTTGTCCCCCATTTCATTTCCCCAGAGATTTCGGACGGTATTGAGGAGGTTTACCGTGCCCATCACGTTGGTTTCTACGAAGGCCATCGGGTTTGAAATGGAACGGTCCACATGGCTTTCCGCAGCGAGATGGATAACGCCGTCAGGTTGGTGTTTTTCAAAAATATCTTTTAGCCCAACAGCATCTGTGATGTCGCCTTTTTCAAAGATGTAATTTGGCAAATGTTCCACGTCGCGCAGGTTTTCGAGATTGCCTGCATACGTGAGTGCGTCGAGGTTGACAATTTTATAGCCCGGGTATTTCTGCACAAAATGCCGGACAAGATGGGAGCCTATGAAGCCTGCGCCTCCTGTGATTAGGATGGTTTTATTTTTTGACATTGGACATTGGACTTTAGACCTGATATTACTGCCACCTTGCGAGTGTCTTATGGTGTGTACACATCTTTTTTGTCTATTAAGGGATATGTTTTTCGACAGGATTAACAGGATGTACAAGATAGGTCGGCTTCGCCGACTAGCTCCGATCATTGATTTGAGGCAATTACCAATACATCCATCCAACGAAGTCGGCGAAGCCGACTTATCCTGTACATCCTGTTAACCCTGTCAAAAAAATAATGAAGATGTTACTCGCGTCTTACAACCTCGCAACGCACTCTTACTGCCGAAGGACCTTTCCATCCTTCATCACAAACACAACCTTTAACATGGCACGAATGTCTTCCATCGGGTTGCCATCTACCGCCACAATATCGGCGAGTTTGCCAACTTCAAGCGAACCGATACGGTCGTTCATTCGTAGTAATGTAGCTGCATCAAGCGTGGCCGCCCGGAGGATATCCGCATTTTTCATACCGGCCTCGGACATAAGCCCAAACTCCAGGTTGTTCTTGCCATGCGGTGAGACGCCTGAGTCGGTTCCAAACGCAATTTTTACGCCTTTTTTGTAGGCTTTGCCTGCGGTGGCTTTGAGTTGTGGACAAATTTCAATCGCTTTTTTGCGCACCACTTCCGGGAAAAACCCTTTGGCATACGTCGCGCTATCACTCACGGCCTGACCCGCTGTTAAAGTCGGGATGAGGTAAGTGCCGTGTTTTATCATGGCTTCCATTGTAGCATCGCTCATAAAGGTACCGTGTTCAATACTCACCACTCCTGCTTCTACGGCGCGACGCATTCCCTCGTCACCATGCGCGTGAGCAGCTACTGTTACACCTAGGTCGCGGGCCGTTTTTACGATGATAGAGAGTTCATCTTCAGCGTAATGCGGCAGGGTTCCATCGCGGGCAAGGGAGAGTACCCCACCCGTTGCACAGACCTTGATACAGTCGGCGCCGTGTTTGATCTGTTCTCGCACGGCAGCACGGCATTCGTCAGGACCATCGGCCATGCCCATTTCGGGTCCGGGAGGGTCGAAGAGATCCCATTTTGCTCCGGTCGTACCGTCGCCGTGCCCTCCAGTAATGCTGAGTGCACGACCCACCGTCAGGATGCGTGGGCCAATGGCCCAACCTGAATTGATCGCGTTTCGCAAGGCTATGTTTACGCCGGTGCCGCCGAGGTCGCGAACGGTAGTGAAACCAATATCGAGCGTTCGGCGGGCAAATACTGCGGCGCGGTAAGCAATATCGGCAGGATTGAGGGTGTAGCGTTCGGTATATGAATTACGGCTTTGCTCCCACTCGATATGTACATGACAGTCAATCAGCCCGGGAAGTACTGTTTTGGTTCTTAAATCAATGGCTTCTGCACCAGCAGGGATACGCGAAAATCCGGATTCGATGCGGGCGATTTTGTTGCCTTCTACTATGACGGTGGCATTCAGGATTTCTTCGCCGCTGATTGGGAGAATGCGCCCGCAATGGAGGTAGGTGGTTTGGGCGGGGAGGAGATTGGTGAAGAAGCAAATTGCTAGGATAAGTTTGAATGGGTTCATGGCGTCAATTCATGGGAAAAGTCCGGCCTCAATCAAGTCAAGGCGTTCTAAAATTCGGTTTATATTATATCGTATCTGGAATATTACGGCTCATGCCTGATGTTGAGAGAGCCTTAACTTAGCGCGAGATTTAGCTAAGCGTACAATGTGTTCTAAAATAAAGAAGTGTTCCAACTCTTCATTTTCTTTTTCAGAAAGGCCTACAGTCAGTTTTTTTTCAAGTAAAAATTCGACCCGGCTTTGGATGTCTTGGGGTGCATGGAATGCCAGAACCTTTTTGGGGTCCATTCCAGCCATCAATTCCGCCAGACTGTCATAAATGTTCGGATAAGCGACCATGAGCGATATTTTTAGTCGAACAAAGATAGGTCAAAGATTTCAGCGCAGAACTGCGCGGTATCTAAAAAACCATTCCCTATGTAGATATCTTCCAAATTTCCCGCACTCCAAGCCCTTTACAAAGGCATGACAGTGTCCGAAAGCCATGCAGCTACATTTGCAACGCTTTTGCTTAAAATCGGATTCCAGAATCATGCTTGACGGTTACCACATCCTCACCCTGACCCATCGCGATGCCTCGCTTGATATGCTGGCGCATGCAATCGCCCCTGGCGAAAGCGCAGATTATGCACTTCAAAACCTGAAAACCGAAATGGGCTGGGAGGAGTTGTTTTATCTGGCTACCTGCAACCGGGTCAGTTATGTTTTTTATACGCAAGATCCTGTAGATCAAAATATTGCGGAGCAAATGCTTTCCGTACTCCGGCCTGATTTGACTGAATTGGTGGCCCAAAAAACCGCCGCACAAATGCGCCTTTTGCATGGGACTGCCGCCGTCGCCCATTTGCTCGAAGTAGCCGCTTCGATGGACAGCCTTGTGGTGGGGGAGCGCGAAATCATCCGCCAGATCCGTCAAGCATACGACCAAAGCCGCGAATGGAAGCTCACGGGAGATCACCTTCGCCTGCTGATGGGCTTCACTATCGAGACGGCAAAAGAAATTTACACCCACACAGGAATTGGCCGCCGGGCACTTTCCGTTGTAGCCCTTGCATTTGGTGAGATGTTGAAAACCGGACTCCGTCTTGATGCGCGCATTTTGATGATTGGTGCAGGTGAGACCAATGCCTTGTTCGCCAAGTTTTTGATAAAAGCCAAGTTTTCCAGGGTCACGATTTTCAATCGCAGCTTTGAAAAAGCCCAAAACCTGGCCAAACCCAATGGCTGGCAGGCATTTCCCTTGGATGAACTGGCTTATTATTCAGAAGGATTTGACGCGCTTGTAGTTTGCACCGGAGCTACTCAGGCCATCATTACCCCAGCGATTTATCGAGATCTTTTGGCAAAGGAAACTGGGAAAAAAGTGGTGGTGGATCTTTCTATCCCCCACAATGTATCCCGTGAAACGGTGGCGACTTTCCCGATACAATACATTGAAATCGAGAGTCTTAAAGAAACCGCCAACGAAAATCTCGCCTACCGCGAACAAGAACGCGACCGCGCCGAAGGCCTTATTCAAGAGCGTGTTTTGATGTTCCGAGAGCGCTGGCATGAACGTCAAATAGAGCGTTCCCTCGCGCACATACCGGACGAAGTAAAGGCCGTAAAAAACCGCGCTATTCAGGAAGTTTTTGACAAGGAATTCGAACAGCTCAATCCCGAAGCCCAAGACCTGGTACATCGAATGCTGGGCTACATGGAGAAAAAATGCGTGGCCATTCCGATTAAAGCGGCCAAGGCTATTGCGCTTCAGGGACAAAAAAGGCACAAGGGTTTACCTTTGCCTACATGAACATTGCCATCATCGGCGGCGGAGCGGCGGGTTTTTTTGCGGCCATCACTTGCGCGGAAGCCAACCCGGCCTGTCGAGTCACCATTTTTGAACGAGGAAAATCGGTGCTTGAAAAAGTGCGCGTAAGTGGCGGCGGCCGATGCAATGTCACCCATGCCTGCTTTGATGCCCGCGAATTGGTGAAGCATTACCCCCGTGGTAGTCGCGAGTTGCTGGGGCCATTTATGCAGTTTGGGCCGGAGCAAACGGTGGCCTGGTTCGAGCAGCGTGGCGTTCGGCTAAAGACCGAAGCCGACGGTCGGATGTTCCCCATTTCCGATGATTCTCAAACAATTATAGATTGCCTCAGTCGCGCGGCACACCAAGCGGGTGTTCGGGTTTTGACTAGCACCCGGGTTGAAAAAATAGAGCGAGCGCCAGTTGTGGGGCACCA
>JBJXGZ010000114.1:0-3193 GCA_046160625.1 Saprospiraceae bacterium | reverse complement strand
GTCCTGAATACAGGAGATTTCTAATCCAATCGCCTGAAGAGCCCGAATTGCTGATTCTCTGCCGGAACCTGGCCCCTTCACCTTTACCTCGACTTCCTTTACCCCATGTGACATGGCCTGCCTTGCAGCATCTTGTGCCACCTGCTGGGCGGCGAAAGCAGTGCTTTTTCTCGAACCCTTGAACCCGACCCGACCGGCGCTAGACCACCCAAGAACATTGCCTTGGGCATCGGTAATGCTTACTAAAGTATTGTTAAAAGTCGCAAGAATGTTTGCCACCCCAACGCTAATGTTCTTGGCACCCTTGGCCTTGATCACCTTTTTGCCAGCCAAGTCATCCGCCAGAAGTTCCGCTGCGGTTGGAGCACTGGCTGCAACAGGACCGATTGCCCCAGCAGGCGGGTTGGCGGCACCCTTCCCATCCCCCCCATCAGTTGCAGCCTTTTGAGAAACCGCCGCCTTTGTGGCTACCTCCCCACCAGAAGCGACATCAACTTTGGCCTCCTTTTTTACCGGAACCTTTTTCACTTTTGCGTCATCTGACATATATTATCGTTGGGTATTCTGAAAACTTGCGTTAATCATATAACCGGTGGTCTGGACAGTCGTAATCAATGAATGCCAGTCTTGGCATTTGGATTTCTTTGAACACCGACAGTCTTCCGCGGTCCTTTCCGGGTTCTCGCATTTGTAGAAGTCCTTTGCCCACGAACTGGAAGACTGCGCAAATGCCTGACGCCTCGGTAACTTTTGATTGCCTGCAAACGCTTGAGATTTAAACCCAGTTCCCGGCGGAGGTCACCTTCAATGACGTACTTGCCCTCTTGAATCGCGTGAACAATTTGCGATAATTGTTGCTCATCAAGGTTTTTTGCCCTGATTGAAGGGTCTATGCCTGCCCGCTTCAATACCTGAAGCGCATTGACAGGACCAATTCCGTAAATATACCTGAGAGAAATGTCGATTCGCTTCTCACCGGGAATGTCAACTCCTAGAATTCGTGCCATAAATTAACTTTCTGTAATTAACCTTGCCTTTGTTTGTGGCGCGCATTCGAACAAATGACCCGGATCACACCTTTGCGGCGCACCACTTTGCAATTCTCACACAATCTTTTTACCGATGCTCTTACCTTCATAAATTATTAAATAAATCTGCGACCCTTGGCCCAAACAATGCAGCCCGCCGACGGGTCAAAGGGCGACAATCTCACCACAATCTCCTCATCTAGGCAAACTAGATTTTCACTTTGTTCACTTTTCCGTAAAAATCCTTTGGAAACAAATCCGTTCCTCAATTTAATCTCGAATAGGCGGTCACCCAGAATACGAGCCACAGAACCGGGACAATCAATACCGTTCATTGATTGCATGTCATGATTTCCGGTTCGCCTTCGGTTACTAAAACAGTATGCTCAAAGTGCGCCGAACAGGAGCCGTCCTTGGTCACCACTGTCCATCCATCTGCTTCCATTATAACATCTGCCTTGCCAGCATTAACCATCGGTTCAATGGCAATCGTCATACCAGCGCGGAGTTTGGGAGAGTTCTTGCCATCAACATGGTTTGGAACCTGTGGCTCCTCGTGCATGGACTTACCAACACCGTGGCCTACAAACTCGCGGACAACACTAAAACCAGCCTTCTCAACGTGCGTCTGGACAGCGCGAGATATGTCAACTACGCGGTTGCCAGAACGGGCCTGAGCAATTCCAAGCCCAAGTGCCTGTTCAGTTATATCCATTAGTTCCTGCAAATCAACAGAGCAACCACCAACAGCAATAGTCCTGGCGTTATCTCCAATAAAGCCATTGTGCGTAACGCCAACGTCCACGCTAAGTATGTCCCCAAATTTCAAAACTCTACTACTCGCCAGACCATGAACCACCTGTTGGTTGATCGACAGACAGACATGGCAAGGGTAGCCCTTATAGCCAAGAAATGCGCTCCTGGCACCATAATACTTAATACGTTCGGCCGCAAAGCGATCAATTTCCCCTGTTGTTAGCCCAGGAACCACATATCCACAAATTTCGTGCAGGACCTTTGCTGCTATCCTGCAAGCAGGCCTCATCAGATCAAGGTCGCGCTCATTTTTAAGTATGATCACTTTACTGAGGGAGGGGTAATGAGGCCGTTTTGTTCCGGCACCCTTGAAGTCCCTATGCTCTAACGTCCCTTTATTCGACCTTTCTTCAGGAAACCATCGTAATGACGCATCAACAAATGCGTTTCCATCTGCCTCATGGTGTCGAGCATGACGCCGACAGTAATGAGCATGCTTGTTCCGCCAAAAAACTGGGCAACGTGAAAATCTATGTTTAAAGCATTGCGCATAAGAATGGGTATCACGGCTATAACTGTTAGAAATACCGCGCCTGCAAGAGTAATCCGGCTCATTGTACGATGAAGAAAATCACTGGTGGCTACACCGGGCCGGACGCCTGGAATATACCCACCATGCTTTTTCAAATCATCAGCAATCTGCAGCTCATTGAATTGTGTTGCCACCCAAAAATAACTGAAGAAAAGTATCATCCCAGCATATAAAATCATGTAAAACAGTGAACCTTCAGAAAGCATACGGGCGATTTCATCAAAAAACTTGATGTTAAATCGACGACCAATTTCCAACGCAATCAAACTCGGAAACATCAGAATGGCTTGCGCAAAGATTACCGGCATTACTCCTGCATAGTTAACTCGGAGAGGCATGAATGACTGACCACCTGCATACACCTTTCTTCCGACAGCCCGCTGAGCGTATTGCACGGGAATTTTTCGCTGAGCTTGAGTGACTGCGATAACACCCGCTATTACCGCAAGGAGTAGCAAAACGAGGGCTACCGCGTGAAACAGATTGAAATTGGATTGAACACCTTCAGGCGGGAAGAACATCGTGTGGAGATACTGCCCAGCATTTGGAAAGCCGGCAACAATTCCAATGGTTATTACAAGTGAGACACCATTTCCGATACCTCGCTCAGTTATCTGCTCTCCGAGCCACATCAGTAATAGCGTGCCGGTAGTCAAAACAACCACGGTTTGTAGTCTGTACCACAAAAGGTTGTCTGAGAGCACCAACTTGCCGGGAAAACCCGAAAAGCCGGGAATTTTATCCGGATGCTCCCATCCAAAAGCCATTACCAGTCCCTGTCCCAAACACAAAAGAACTGTCAGGTAACGACCATATT
>JBJXGZ010000113.1:0-28067 GCA_046160625.1 Saprospiraceae bacterium | reverse complement strand
AGACCTCGGAGGTCTTCGAAGACCTCCGAGGTCTCCCGACATTTCAAAATCCGCATATACATCCCGCAACTCCTCCTCCGTATCCGCCACAGGTTCCGGTTCGCTGAACATCACATCCACGGCCTTTTGTACATCCTTTTTATAGCGGTCTTTAAGCGATTTAACGAAGTCTTCGGTGAGAATTCCTTCTTTCAACAGCCACTTTTCATAATTCTCGATGGGGTCCTTTTTTGCCCACTCGTCCATCAGTTCTTTTGGAACGTACTTCGTGCCACTAGCTTCCTCGTGACCGCGCATTCGGAATGTAATACACTCTAAAAGAAAGGGTTGTGGGTCTTTCCGCATCTCTTCCGCGATGTTTTTGATGGTGGAATACACCTCCAAAATATTGTTGCCATCAATTTTCGCGCTGCGCATCCCATAGCCTTGAGCCCTGTCTACCAGGTCTTTGCAGGCATATTGTTCGTTAGGCCTTGTGCTTAGGCCGTAGCCATTGTTTTCGATCAAAAAAATCACGGGAAGTTTCCAGACAGAAGCTACATTAAGCGCCTCGTGGAATTCACCCTGGCTCGTGGCGCCCTCGCCTGTGAACGCGAGTGAAACACGGCCCTCTTGCCGAAGCTTGTGCGCCATAGCGACCCCGGCTGCCAGCGACAGTTGTGGCCCAAGGTGTGAGATCATACCCACAATGCCATGTTCCATTGCCCCAAAGTGGAAAGAACGGTCGCGGGCTTTGGTGTAGCCAAGCCGTTTGCCCTGCCATTGACAAAACAAACGATCGAGCGGCATTTCGCGCGCAGTAAACACGCCCAGATTGCGGTGCATGGTAAAAATCACCTCGTCAGGCAGCAGCGCACAGGCTGCGCCGACGCTGATTGCCTCCTGACCAATGCCCGAAAACCATTTGGAAATTTTGCCCTGACGAAGCAGATTGAGCATTTTTTCCTCGATAAGTCGGGGCTTGGCGAGCTGTTCGTAAAGCTGGAGGAGGGTTTCTTTGGTGAACCCTTTTTTGTTGTATTTTATGGATGACATGAATTGGATGGTTTTTGGTTTTGGGTTTCTGGTCTGGAAATTTGAAGAATGAACCGGCTGCCGCTGCCTACTGCTTACTCAACTATATCCCCAAAGCCACAAAAACCGGATAATGATCCGAAAAATCATCTTCCCGGACGCTGCGGCAGGAAAAAGTGGTGATGGTTTTTTCAGTCAGGATATAGTCAATGCGGAGCAGTGGCATAGCCCCCCCGAAAGTAGTACCAAGCCCCAGTGCCTTTTGCCGGAAGGTATCGTGAAAACCTTTGGAAAGCAGGGAATAGACATATGAATTGGGGGTGTCGTTGAAATCGCCGCAGATGATAACGGGGAGTTTGCAGGCAGCAATATGTTCGTGCAACTTTTGTGCCTGTTCAGCGCGAAGACTGGTGGCAGAGCCCACACGACCCAGCACAAAACCGATGTCCTGCCAGGTTTCTTCTTCGTCCAAATCACCTTTTTCAATCACCTTGGCCGTCGTTTTTGTTACTCTATTGGATTGAAGGTGAACGTTATAGACCCGAACCACCTTTTTTTCAGCTATCTTGATGTCTGCCCAAAGCGTGGAGTTTGTGGTATTTTCATACGGCACATCACCTCCTGCCAGGATGGGGAAACGGCTGAGAATGACCGTTCCTTTTTTGAGATTGAACATGTGTGGATACCCCATTTTTTCAGCCAGCAGATGATAAAATTTCCCACTAGTCTCCTGGGTGCAAAGGATATCGGGAAACCCGTTTTCCTGCAAAAAACCGGCATAGGCTGCAGTACGTTTTTCGCGCCATGCATCGGTGACTGCACGGCCTTGATAGATGCCGCCGAGATTGTGTGTTGCAACAGTAACTGCATTTTCTGGAACAGCGTCTTTTCCAAAATCAAAACCAATGAATCCGGTGATGTGTTGCCAGCCAAGCACCAAAATGGCAAGATGGTAGAATGCAAAGCGGCTGCCTCGCCATACCCATACTCCAAACAACGTCAGGTTTGCCAACAATAACCAGGGGAACGCCGTCCCAAAAAAAGACAGCCACGAAAACTTGGCAGGGTTCACATACGGGCAGATATACGCCAACATAGTACAGCAGATAACCACTGCACTCATCACCTGAACTATGTATTTTAGCATTGACTTCATTGGGTTTGGTGTACCCCGGAACGCTGTTCCGGAGGGATTGCACTCCCCGGAACAGCGTTCCGGGGGTACAGCGTCGTTAAGAAAAGTCTAAACCCTCGGGTATTTTGTTCCTAATATCTTCGCGCTGCGTTTAAAGCTCATCACGTAGCAACAGTCCCTCCCTTTCATTCTAACACATTGATTATCATGTTTAAAAAATCACTCCTATTATTTACAGCACTTTTCATTGCTCAATTAGCTCAGGCTCAATTTGGCAAAATCCTCGACAAAGCCAAGGAAAAAGTCGGTCTTGATGTCCCGCTCAGCCAGGAAGAGGCCGGCAATGGTCTCAAAGAAGCGCTGAACAAAGGCATTGGTGAAGCGGTAGATTTCCTTTCTGCAAAAGACGGCTATTTCAAATCTCCTTATAAAATCCTGTTGCCTGAAGAGGCCCAGAAAGTTGTTAATAAACTTAAGGCAGTGCCCGGCTTTTCTGGCGTGGAGGCCGATTTGACTGAACGTATGAACCGCGCCGCCGAAGATGCCGCCACCAAAGCAAAGCCAATCTTTGTAAATGCAATCAAGAAACTAACTTTCCAGGACGCACTCAATATCCTGATGGGCAACTCCGACGCGGCTACGCGTTATTTGGAAAAAACCACTTTTGATCCGCTTTACGCTGAGTTCAAACCGATTATCCAAACCTCGCTTGATAAAGTCAACGCCCGGGAATATTGGAAGTCATCCGTGACGGCCTACAATAAAATCCCGCTCGTGACAAAAACCAACCCTGAACTCGACGACCACGTGACGAAAATGGCACTTAAGGGCATGTTTAGTCTTGTAGAAAAGAAAGAACAAGGTATTCGTACTGATGTGGGCCTGCGCAATTCGGACCTTTTGAAGAAGGTTTTTGCGAAGCAGGACAAGAAATGATGTTGATTTGAGGATTGGTTGATTTGGTTATTCGAGCGGTAAATCTTGGGCACTCGAATAACCAAATCCCCAAATCCCCAAATCAACAAATAACCTACAACTCGAAATTCGGCTCCAACTGGCTTGCGTCTTCTGCGTAAAACTTGTTGATATACTGTATTGCTTCTTCCGGGTCGTCAGTAAGGAGGAACAAATCAAGGTCTTCAGGATTAATATTGTGGTGGCGCTGGAGCATAATTTCCACAATCCAGTTTTTCAGTCCTTCCCAAAACTCAACACCCATCAACACGATGGGGAAACGCTGTATCCTATCGGTTTGTATGAGCGTAAGCACTTCAAACAATTCGTCCAAGGTGCCAAAACCGCCAGGCATGGCTACAAAAGCCTGCGCGTATTTTACAAACATTACTTTCCGTACAAAAAAGTAGCGGTGCTTCAGGTTGTGGTCGGGCGCAATAAAGGGATTGTGGTGTTGCTCGAAAGGCAAATCAATGTTGAGGCCAATAGAGGTGCCGCCTTTCATCCACGCGCCTTTGTTTCCTGCTTCCATGATGCCGGGACCTCCACCCGTGATAACCCCATAACCTTCTTCTACGAGGCGAGAGGCCATTTTTACGGCCAATTCGTAATAAACCGTGCCGGGCTTGGTACGTGCAGAGCCGAAAATAGAGACACAGGGCCCAACGCGATTGAGCACCTCAAAGCCATCCACAAATTCGGCCATGACCTTAAACATTGTCCAGGCATTTTCGCCGCGCTTTTTAGGCCATTCCTTTTGGCTGCGGGCTGGCCCGATTTTATTTTCGTGGGTATCTTTTGCGTCTTTTTCCATAATTTGAAAATGTGGTCAATTTGAAAAATGTGGTCAATGTGGCAAATGTGAGGAATGTGGGCATTCGTACATTGGCCACATTAATCTATTAATTCCACCGTCCAAGCCTCCGCTTTTTCGGCAAAAAGAGCTTTGGTTTTCGCCCAGGTTTCAGCAAAAAGGGCAGAAGCGCGGTAAGCTTCGAGGGCTGTCTCGTCGTCCCAAATGCTGAGCGTGAAAAACACGTTGGGACGGGTTTTGTGCCGCAGCAATTCCATGTGCCGACAACCTTCGAATGCCCGGATCTGTGTCTTACTATTTTCAAAAACTTCCACGACAAACTTCTGCACAGTCTCTTCCCGGAAGCTCAATTTTACGATGCGTTTTATCAATGTTGTTAAATGTGGTCAATGTGATAAATGTGGCCAATGTGCTATTGCGCATATCGCCTTTTTCTTAAAAAATTGAAAAGCCAGCCAAAAGCGCCCAGGAACAAGAGCGGCAGCACGAGGTTTAAGCCCCGCCAGAAGTTTTGTTCGTCTTTTGCCCGAACAGTGTCGAGCAGGCGGAGTTTCACTTCTTTGGAACGGGCTTCTATCACGCCATTTGGTTCGATGAGATATTCTATCGCATTGATAATGAAATCTTTGTTGGCATAAGTGGCATTTTCAAAACGGTTGAATCCAAGGGGCAGGGTCTGTTTTTTTGAGGCATCGCGTACAAAGTTTGCTGCCACGTCACCATCGCTGACGATGATCATCCGGCTGGGCATACTGGAGGCTTTAAATTCCATACCAAGTTGCTTCATTCCACTCAACAATTCTTCCGAGACACGATTCTCAAAGGCGGAGGGAAAGGTGCCTTCCAGTAAAACGGCAAGGTTCTGCGGACCTTTGTCAAATTTGGCCGGATCAGGGTCGTATTTCAATATTTCAAAATTCAGGTCAACGGGGTTGAACTGCATCCTGCTATACTGGCTGCTGCGCAAAATCACCGTTTTCTGTATGGGCGTTTTGGTGCGCAGGGTATCCATGCTGGAGGCAAACTGGAGTTCTACCCTGTCGAGATTTTTTACAATGGGGTGTTTGCTCTCGGGTTGCGCCGCGATGTGATAGTACCAGTCAAACAATTGGTACTGTGGTTGATTGCCAACTTGCCCAATCTGTAGCGGGATTTTGGTACATGTTAAATCCAACACCACATCCGAGTTGATACGCACTCCGTACTTAAAAAACATATCCTCCAGTCTTAGATTGTAAGGCGTGGATATAAACTTGCCGCCTATGCTCAAACTGTCAAGGCTGGCGTTCATCTGATCGAGCAGCCAGAGAACGCGGCCTCCATTCATTGCATATTGGTCAATCTTGAATTTATCTTTTTCAGAAAATGCCGTGCGCGGCTTGGCTACCACAAGTAATGCGCATTGATCAGGACTAAGTTGTACTACTGAATCCAGAGAAATACGGTCCGTGTTGTAAAACTGCTGAAGTCCGCGCTCCAAATCTGCTGTTTGCAGCTCATTGAGTTCGCCGTGGTCGCGGGTAAAAAGGATCACGGAGCGATTTGCCGAACGCAGTTTTTTGATGACGTTGGCGAATTTATATTCCAGCAAAGTCACCGAATTGTTGATCACCTCATCAGGTGTAAGTGAAGGCGAATTGTTTTCCAGCAGTTTCACCACCATTTGGCGACCATTATAGTGAAACACCGCCACGGGGTATATCAGCTGCTGCGAACTCTCTCCCAGATCGGCCACCCGGAGGTTGAAGGGCATAATACCATCGTCTGCTAATGCTTTCCGACGTTCGTTCACTTCCTCCACGGTGCCTAATGAGGGATTTTCAAACTGATAATCAAGGTATCCGCTTTCTGAGCGAAAGTCGTCGAGCATTTCCTTCGTAGCGGTCTGGAGGCGTTTGAACCCTGCCGGGAAATCGCCGTCGAGCAGCACGCGCACATAAACGCGGTCTTTTATATCGCGCAACAACGCCTTGGTGGGCTTGGTGAGCGTAAAGCGTTTTTCCTCAGTGAGGTCAAAATGGCTGTAAAACGTATTGGCTAAAATGTTGGCAAACAGCAATATGCCTGCGAATAGACCAAACTGGAGAAATGCTTGTGTACGTCGGGAACGGGACATATGTGGCGTCGTGGCTTTTTTGCCGGAGGGTAAAAGTACGGCGGTAATTGGTATTAAGATATTGGGATATTAAGATATTTTACTGACAATCAAGATGTTGAGTGTAAATATCTTAATATCCCAATATCTTAATATCAATCAATATCGGACTTAAAACCCACGATTTGCATCAAATTGCTCCAAATAATCTGCTACCCGCCGCAGGAAAGATCCTCCCAACGAGCCATCTACCACACGGTGGTCGTAAGAAAGCGAAAGGAACATCATCTGGCGTATAGCAATCACATCGCCGTATTCGGTTTCGAGCACCGCGGGTTTTTTACGGATAGCACCCATGGCCATAATAGCAACCTGCGGCTGATTTATGATGGGAGTGCCCATTACATTTCCAAACGTGCCCACATTGGTGAGGGTAAAGGTGCCGCCCTGGATTTCATCAGGCTTTAACTGGTTGTTTCGAGCACGATTGGCCAAGTCATTTACCTGTTTGGTAAGCCCAACCAAGTTCAACATGTCGGCATTTTTGATGACCGGAACGATTAAGTTGCCGCTCGGCAGCGCTGCCGCCATGCCGATATTGATGTCTTTTTTGAGAATAATGCGCGTACCGTCTACCGAAATGTTGATCATCGGAAAATCTCGGATAGCGCGTGCTACCGCCTCCACGAAGATGGGTGTGAAGGTGATATTCTCGCCATATTGCTTTTTGAAAGGGTCTTTTACGCGGTTGCGCCAGTTGACCATGTTGGTCACATCTGCCTCCACAAATGAAGTAACGTGCGGACTGGTGTGCTTGCTCATTACCATGTGGTCGGCAATGAGGCGACGCATCCTGTCCATTTCAATAATTTCGACGTTGCCTGAGATGGATATCGGTGGAGCAGTGACTGGTGATTGGGGGCTGATGATTGGTTGTGCACTGCCCCCAGCCTTCGTCAAAGCTTCGGCGGGTAAACCTGCCACTTGGGAACTGCCCCTGCTTGCAACATAGGCTAAAATATCTTTTTTCGTCACACGGCCTTCCTGCCCGGAGCCGGAGAGTGCGTCCAATTCAGATTGGGCGATGCCTTCTTCCCTGGCAATCGTGCGCACCAACGGAGAGTAAAAACGACCTTCTCCAGATTTTAGACTTTGGACACCGGATGAAGGATTTGTGGTTCCTGCTGGCTCCGTTGGAACGTATGGCACTTCTGCTGCACTCAGACTGCTACTGCCTGATTCCTTTGCACCCGCCTGCGAACTGCTACTGCCACTGCCGCCTGCGGCTGATAAACTTTCCGTTTCAAGAATAGCAATTGCTTTATTGATCGCCACAACATCGTTTTCTTGAAAAAGAATTTCCACGAGTACACCTGCCACAGGGGAGGGCACTTCAGAATCCACCTTGTCGGTAGCGATGTCGAGGACGGGTTCGTCCAATTCAACCGTGTCGCCGATTTTTTTGCGCCATTTGAGAATGGTGGCCTCCATGATGCTTTCGCCCATTTTGGGCATTACAAGTTCTACGCGAGCCATGTGTGAGAGTAGTGAGAAAATGAGTGCGGTGAGAACATAAACAGAGGGCAAAGGTAGTAATTGTCCTACGCTCCAATCTGCATACTGACGTCGTTATAGATCAAAAATCGCGCTATTCCCAAATTTTCGATTTTTGTGTGCATTTTTGCGCATCCAAACCTATAGCCTTTTTGCTGTGGAGGCCTTTGGCGGGCAAAAAGTCCTTTTTCCGACTGCCTTTGTTAAATTTTTCGCCGAATATGCCCGATTTCGACTGCAAAATTTGCCTTGCCAATCGAAAAAACGACAATTTTCCCCACTCAAAGCCCTCCACAGCAAAAAGGCTTATATTTTTACACTCAATAATTTGACAGACAATGGCTTTTGAAGTTGAAGGCAAACTCCACCGCGTATTCCCAACCGAGCAAAAATCGGCCAATTTTGCAGCACGAGAGTTCGTACTCGAAATTCCTGATGGCAATTATCCCCAACTTATCAAGTTTCAGGCTGTGCAGGATCGCTGCGGCATCCTGGACAATTTCAACGAAGGAGATCAGGTGCGCGTTTCGTTCGACCTGCGTGGGCGCGAATGGAACGGAAAATATATGACCAATCTCAACGCCTGGCGCATGGAGGCTGGTAATGGCGAGAGTAGTAGTACCCAACCCCAAAGTGCCAGCCGCACTAAGGCCGCTCCCGTTGGCGAAAATTTTCCCGCTGATCCATTCCCGAACTATGCAGACACACCTCCTGTCAGCACAGATGACTTGCCCTTTTAAAAAAATGGCATCCTTTCGCTTTTTGCTTTGGGCCTTTTTGCCCTTTTGTTTTCTGGTCAATGCCTCGGCTCAAACACCGACCATGACAACCATCAGTTCCCGGTGGCAGGATTCGTTTGTAGAGTGGGAGATTTTCTCCTCCCTAAGGCAAGAAGATCTGGAAGAGGGCGAAGAAGTGGAGGAGGAGTATTATGGCGAACTCAAACTCCGGTGGCTCAATGTCCGCGAAGACTGGTCGGAATGGGCTTTTGAACTTGGCGGAGAACGGGGCAATATCCGCCAAAGATGGAAAGATGACCCGCAGCAATGGGAACTTCGCACTTACTCTGGTGCTATTATCACCATGCGCACCAACTGGAACGGAGATTTCAACGAATGGCGCGTTTCGGACAACACCATTACCCTCAATATCAAAAGCAAATGGACCAACCAACACGACGAGTGGCTGGTGCAGAATGATACTTATGGTAGTTTTTACCTCTACACCCTCCGCACCCGCGATCCAAGAGACTGGGCCATTCAAGATAATTTAGATCCCGCTATTTCTGAGGAAATGAAGTTAGCAATGGTTTTTCTGGTCATTTTCAACTCCAGCCCAAAAATGTAAGCCCAATCCACCAATCACCACTCTGCCTGTCCACCAGTCACCAATCCACCAATCACCATGTCCGAACTCCGCCGCTCGCTTTCGCTCTACAGCCTCACGATGATCGCCATCGGCTGCACCATTGGCAGCGGTATTTTTCGAACACCTGGCAATGTTGCCGTTCAGGTTCATTTGCCGGAATATGTCATTGCGCTATGGGTGCTTGGCGGAGTAGTGGCCTTAGCGGGCGCACTCACATTCGCCGAAATGGGCGGGATGTTCCCGGGTGCGGGCGGACTTTATGTCTATTTGCGTGAGGCTTACGGGGATGTGGTCGGGTTTCTGTACGGCTGGTTTATCCTTTTTTGTAGCACCGCGGGCGCTATTGCTGCTTTGGCCCTGGTTTGCTCAGAACATTTGTGCTACTTATACGGATCCGGGAAAGACAGTCCCTGGGAATTGCCGCTGGCTGCTGGAATCATCATTTTCCTCACCATCGTTAACCTTTTTGGGGTTAAAATCGGGGAATGGATCGCCAATTTATTCGGTGGGGCCAAATTGGTAGGCCTGGCAATGATCATTGGTGCTGGCTGGTTTTTTGCCAATCCGCAAGCCGAAGCAGCCAACGCCACCAGCAGTTTCGCCAACACCCCGCCCGATAACCTGATGAGCGCCTTTGCGCTTGGCTTTATTGGGGTGCTTTGGAGTTTTGGCGGCTGGCAACACGCATCGTATATGGCTGGCGAAACAAAAAATCCGCAACGCACTGTGCCTAGGGCGATGATTCTAGGCGCTATCATCATCACGCTCGTATATGTGCTCGCAAACGTGGCCTATATGCGCCTGCTTCCCGTGGAACAAATTGCCTATTCCAAGACCGTGGCAGCAGATGCCATGAATACCGTAACGCCTTGGGGTGGCACCCTGATGGCCCTCCTGATCGCGCTCAGCACTTTTGGGAGTATTGGAATTTACGCTGTTACCTCACCCAGAATGTATTATGCGATGGCCAAAGACGGCGTGTTCTTTGCCAAATTGGCGGAGATACACCCCAAATGGCGCACCCCCGTTTGGGCAATGCTCATTCAGAGCGGCTGGGCGTTGTTCCTGCTTTTTTTCTGGGGTACTTTTAACGACCTGATTGAATACGTCACCTTCCTGGACTGGATCGGGCTGATGCTCGTGGGAACGACCATTTTTGTTTTCCGCAAAAAACGCCCAAATGCGGAGCGCAGTTACCGCACCACACTTTACCCACTTACGCCGATTGTTTTTGTGGGCATTTGCGCCTGGTTCGTTTGTTTCAATATTGTGGGCAGCTGGGAAAAAGCGCTGGCCGGCCTGGTGGTGGTTGTAGCAGGGCTGTTGGCGTATTGGTTGTTCTTTCAAAAGAAGACAAGGGGGTAAATGTCCAATATCCAACAAGGAATGTCCAATGTCCAAGTTGGCGTAAATCTTAATCACTCACATTGACCTCTTGCCTTTGGAGGTGTAACAAATCTCGAACGCAGGGCAAACTTGGACATTGGACATTCCTTGTTGGACATTGGATATTCCCTACCTTCGCCCCTAATCTATGCAAGCTGGAAAAACGCTCCTCGACCGTCCGCGCTTTGCCCTCACTATTGAGCGGCTCTGCCACCAGTTGCTTGAAGACTGGGGCGACTTCTCCGATGCATGTATTATAGGCATTCAGCCGCGCGGAACCCTGCTTTCCAATCGCATTCATGCACGTCTTGAAACACTCGTTGGCAAAAAGATAGAGTACGGAAAACTCGACATCACCTTCCACCGGGATGATTTTCGGATGCCCGATGGCCCGCTCGCACCGCACCCCAACGAAATTGACTTTATCGTTACCGATAAAAAAGTGCTGCTGATTGACGATGTGCTGTACACCGGGCGTACCATTTCGGCAGCATTAGCAGCCTTGAATGACTATGGCCGACCCAGCGCCGTGGAATTGCTGGTATTGGCTGATCGTCGCTTCAACCGCCATTTGCCCATTCAGCCGGATTATTTTGGCATTACCGTGGATGCGCTGGACGAAGCCTATATCAAAGTTCGATGGGAAGAAATCCACGGGGAAGACGAGATTTTGCTATTTGACAAGAAGCCTTAAAAATGAAAGGACTTTCAACGCGCCACCTGATTGGCATTAAAAACATCACCGAAGACGATATCCACCTCATCTTCGAAACGGCGGATAATTTCAAAGAAGTCATCAACCGCCCCATTAAGAAAGTGCCTTCCTTGCGTGATATCACAGTAGCCAACCTGTTTTTTGAAAGCAGCACCCGTACCCGTGTTTCCTTTGAACTTGCTGAACGCCGCCTGAGTGCCGACACCGTAAATTTTGCCGCCAGCAGCAGCAGCGTGAGCAAAGGCGAAACCTTGCTCGACACAGTGAACAATATCCTGGCGATGAAAGTGGACATGGTGGTGATGCGCCACCCGGCTCCTGGCGCCTGCGTTTATCTTTCAAGCCGAATACCAGCCAATATCATCAATGCCGGCGACGGCACCCACGAACACCCCACTCAAGCTCTGCTCGACGCCTTTTCCATCCGGGAAAGACTTGGTGAGGTGGCGGGCAAAAAAATTGCCATTATTGGCGATATCCTGCACAGCCGCGTGGCACTTAGCAATGTTTTTTGTCTCCTGAAACTTGGTGCAAAAGTGCGGGTTTGTGGTCCGCCGACCTTGATTCCGAAACACTACAAGGATTTAGGTGTGGAAATCAGTCACGACGTACGAGACACCCTGCGTTGGTGCGATGTAGCCAATGTGCTGCGCATCCAACTCGAACGACAGGACATTAAATACTTTCCCAGCCTTCGCGAATACCACCAATATTTTGGTATTACGCGGCAAATGCTGCTCGAACTTGACCGCGAAATCGTGGTAATGCACCCAGGCCCCATCAATCGCGGGGTGGAAATTTCTTCGGACGCGGCTGATGGGCCGCATAACATTATCTTGCAACAGGTTGAAAATGGCGTGGCGGTGCGAATGGCGGTGTTGTACTTGCTTGCTGCAGGGAATTAGGGAAAGCGATATAAAAGTTCAGGTCAATAAGTCTTTTGGTAAGTTGGAATTATAAATATTTGGCAAACGCGAACCGTGAAAGCCGGATTAGTGCCGTAATCTTGTCCAAAGGCTACAGAAAGCCAATTCGAATCATTACGCCATTAGCATTGATGTCTGATGAACAAAAAATCAAACCTTCCAAAGGCCTATTAGAAGTGTGGAAATGGAAAGAAAAAACAGGCAACCTTTTACTGGACCTCCCCCTGAGTTGTGCTTGAAAACCATCCGTGCCCGTACCCATGCAACAATGAGTATCATTCAAACACCCAAAAAGAATTTAGCCGAAAAAAACTGAGCCGTGTTCGAGCAACAGTTTAAAAGCCTTTTTCTTACCTTTGCTCCATGTTCCAATCAATTATTTCCGACGGTATTATTATTCGCCAGTGTTTGCACACCTGACGCGGTAATACTGTTTGGAAAAACAGAAACCCCGGCTGGTGTGCACCAACCGGGGTTTTGTAATTTTTCCTTCGCGCCCCAAATCCACATTTTCACCCCTCCTACGCTAAAGCTTTGGCGGGTAAAAAATAAACGCATCCACACCATAGCATGTACCGCGAATTCAAACACCTGAACTTACCTGCCATTGACGCCGAAATCCTTCAATTTTGGGAGGACGAAAAGATTTTTGAGCAGTCAGTCGAGCAACGCCCGAAAGAAAACTCCTTTGTTTTTTACGAAGGGCCACCCTCTGCCAACGGCAAACCCGGCATCCACCACGTGATGGGGCGAACCGTAAAAGACCTTTTTTGTCGCTACAATACCCTCAAAGGATTCCGGGTAGCGCGCAAAGGCGGCTGGGATACCCATGGCCTGCCCATCGAACTTGCTGTGGAAAAGGAACTTGGCATTACCAAAGAAGACATCGGCGTGAAAGTGTCGGTGGAGGAGTACAACGCCACCTGCCGTAGTACCGTAATGCGCTATAAAGACCTTTGGCAAGAAAAAACCCGACTTATGGGTTTTTGGGCCGATTTGGATAATCCGTACATCACGTTTGAAAACGGTTATATTGAGACGGTGTGGTACATTTTGCAGCGGCTATACAAAAAGCAAACACCTGATGGTCAGTCGTTTCTATACAAGGGTTTTACGATTCAACCCTTCAGCCCGGCGGCGGGGACTGGCCTTAGTTCGCACGAATTGAATCTGCCGGGTACCTACAAAGAGGTGACCGATATTTCTGCAGTAGCTATGTTCCGGGTAATCCGAAACACTGTTTCGGAGATGCTCTTTGATTCCGATAACGAGGATGTGCGCATCCTCGCCTGGACCACTACGCCCTGGACTTTGCCTTCCAATGTAGCGCTCACCGTGGGCCCCAAGATTGAGTATGTTAAAGTCAAAACCTTAAGTCCGTACACGGGCGCTCCCGTTAGTGTGGTATTGGCAAAATCAAGACTTGTAGCCTATTTCAATACTGAGGATGAAAATCAGCCATTTGATACATTCAAAGTGGGCGATAAGAAATTGCCCTATCAGCTTGTAAAAGAAGGAATTAAAGGCAGCAAACTCGTCGGCATTCGATACGAACAATTGCTCCCCACCCCGGCAGCCTCCACGCCCGAATTAGAAGAAAAAGGCTTCCGCGTCATCTCCGGCGATTGGGTCACGACGGAGGACGGGACAGGTGTGGTGCACACAGCTCCTTACTTCGGCGCCGACGACTTCCGGGCAAGCAAAGCGGCGGGTATTCCTTTCATCGGCTTGCCAAACGAGAAGAATCAAGACCTTCCTTTCCCGCTTGTGGACAGACAAGGGAAATTTGTGGACGAAGTACCGGAGTTCGGTGGTCGCTACGTCAAGACAGAGTACTATCCTGTTGACACTCAAAAAGATAAGGAATTTAAACCGACTGATCTGCTTATTTCCCTTCGTTTGAAAGAGGACAACAAAGCCTTCAAAATTGAAAAGTACAAGCACACTTATCCGCACTGTTGGCGTACGGATAAGCCGGTTCTTTACTACCCTTTGGATTCATGGTTTGTCCGGGCTTCCGCAGCCAAAGAGCGGCTTTCTGAACTAAATAGAACTATAAACTGGTACCCGGAAAGTACGGGCACCGGCCGTTTTGGCCAATGGCTTGATAATCTGCAAGACTGGAACCTTTCCCGCTCGCGGTACTGGGGCATTCCACTGCCGATCTGGCGTACAGAGGATGGGGAAGAGGAGATATGTATTGGCTCCGTGATGGAGTTGAGTGAAGAGGTTGAAAAAGCGGTGAAGGCTGGGTTGATGGGGGGGAATCCGTTTAACCCCACCCCTAGCCCCTCCCCTGCGGGGGAGGGGGACTTGCGCTCAGGCATCTCAGTAGATGTTGGTGACCATGGCGAAGGATTTCGTGGAGATTGGTTCAAAACAACTTCGCCAGAGCGTTGGAAGGTACTCAAAGATTTTGCTAGAGGGATGCGGAAAAGCCAAACAGCGGGTGAAGCGGCAATGTGGGAAATGCTTCGGGACAAACAGTTGGATGGTATCAAGTTTCGTCGTCAACACGCGATTGAGGAATTCATCGCAGATTTCGTAAGTCTCGAACACAAGTTGGTGGTGGAAGTAGATGGCACCATACACGATTTTCAGTTAGAACAAGACCAGATGCGCACGGAACTGCTTCAAGCTGTTGGGTTTGAAGTAGTGCGCTTTAAGAATGAGGATATCCTTGGCCACAAGTACAAAGTCATGGATGAACTTCGCACTATACTTAAAAAGCGTAAGGAAGAATTGGCAAAAGCCCCCAATCAAAATCCTCAGGAGACAATAAATACCAAAGAAAATGAACGGATCAAGTCCCCCTCCCCAGCAGGGGAGGGGCTAGGGGTGGGGTTTGATCTACACCGACCATACATTGATGATATAATATTAGTATCTCCCTCTGGCCGACCCATGCGCCGCGAACTGGATCTCATTGACGTCTGGTTCGATTCCGGCTCTATGCCTTACGCCCAGTGGGGACTTGACTATGAAAAGTTGAAAAAGGGCGATGACAAACCCTTCAAATCCCCCTTTGAGGTTTCGTACCCGGCCACCTTTATCGCTGAAGGTGTAGACCAAACGCGGGGCTGGTTTTACACCTTACACGCCATTGCTGGCATGGTGTACGATTCTGTAGCATTCAAAAATGTGGTGTCAAATGGTCTCGTTTTGGACAAAAACGGAGAAAAAATGTCCAAGTCAAAAGGCAATGTGGTGGATCCATTTACGACACTAGCAGAATTTGGAGCAGACGCCACCCGCTGGTACATGGTTTCGAATGCCAACCCCTGGGACAACCTGAAATTTGACACAGGCGGCATCCTCGAAACCAGAAACAAACTGTTCGGGACGCTTTACAACACCTACAATTTCTTTGCGCTGTACGCCAATCTTGATGGTTTTAAGCACGATGAGTTCAACGTGATGCCGTATGAAAAACGCACGGAACTTGACCGTTGGATCATTTCAAAACTCTACTCACTCCTGGCCGACTACCGCGCTGCCATGGACGACTATGATGTGACAAAAGCCTGTCGAGCTATCGAGGATTTTGTGGATGAACACTTGAGCAACTGGTACGTACGCCTTTCTCGCCGCCGTTTCTGGAAGAGCAGTCCCATAACAACCAATTCCAATCTCCAAGAATCAGCAAATACCAAAGAAAATGCACAAATCAAGTCCCCCACCCCCGCAGGGGAGGGGTTAGAGGTGGGGTCCGACAAAACTGCCGCCTATCAGACGCTTTATGAATGCTTGATGGTAACAACTCAGCTCATGGCATCCGTCGCGCCTTTCTTTTCCGACTGGATGTACCGCAACCTGACAGCACCGATCAAGGAGATTGCTAAAGCAAAAAACACCCCGCTGCGCCATGACTCCGTGCACCTCAGCGACCTCACGCCGCTGCAACCATTCATGGTGGACAAGGCCCTGGAAAAGCGCATGGACTATGCACAACGGATCTGCTCTTTGGCCTTGAGTATCAGAAAGAAAGAAGGACTCCGAGTGCGCCTGCCCTTGCAAAAAATTTTGCTACCAGTGCTGGACAAAGCCTTTATCACCGAGGTCGATGGGGTTAAAGATTTGATTCTTTCTGAAATCAATGTGAAGCAGTTGGAGTACGTCACTGATGCCTCGGGCTTGCTCAAAAAAGGCGCAAAAGCCAATTTCAAAACCCTAGGTGCAAAACTCGGCAAAGACATGAAAGATGCGGCTGCCCTCATCGCGGGCTTTTCAAATGAACAGATTGACGCATTGGAAAAATCTGGCAAACTGGATGTGACCCTGAATGGCAACGCCTACACCCTCACGCCCGACGACCTCGTCATTACTACGGAAGATTTGCCCGGCTGGAAAGTCGCATCCGATGGCGATTTGACCGTGGCACTGGATGTACACATGAGCGATGAACTCACGGCCGAAGGCATGGCCCGCGACCTTGTGAGTATCATCCAAAAAATGCGCAAAGACAAGGATTTCAATGTGACAGACCGCATTGCGGTGCGGATGGAACGCCACCCGACCATAATAACGGCGGTGGAGCAATTTGGCAGTTACATTAAGGATGAGGTGCTGGCAAATTCGCTGGTGTTGGTTCCGCAGGGGCAGATTTTAGGGGAGACTGTGGAATTGAACGATGACGTGAATTTGGTAATGGATGTCATGGTGGATTGACTTTTTGACGCCCATTCTCCTGTCTATTATTCCATTTGCGATGACACACTTTTCTCAAATCCAGCATAAAATCCACACCAATGAAACGCTGACCCATACCCTTGCCCAATGGCGGGAAGCGGGGCAGCGCATTGTGTTCACCAACGGCTGTTTCGACCTGCTGCACTACGGCCATTTACACTATCTCGCTCAGGCTCGTGATTTGGCAGACCGCCTCGTAGTTGGGCTGAACAGTATGGCTTCTGTGCGTAGGCTCAAAGGCCAGAACCGCCCCATAAACGACGACCTCACCCGCATCCACCTGCTCGCCGCCTTACAAATGGTAGATGCCGTAGTTGTATTTGAGGAAGACACCCCGATAGAACTGATCAAAATCGTTCAGCCAGAAATCCTTGTGAAGGGCGGCGATTGGAAACCGGAACAAATCGTTGGCGCAGATTTGGTGTTGGCTTACGGTGGCCAAGTCCTAAGCTTACCTTTTGTCCAAGGTTATTCCACCACGAATATCGAGCAGAAGATTTTGGATCGCCGTTGACTTGGGTTAGTAACGGTTTAATCCGTGTCTCCTCCGTGAAATCCGTGGCCCACCTAATCAAAATGGGCCACGGATGGCACGGAGGAGACACGGATTTTACTTCTTCTCCGTACCCTCACTATTGATCAAATTCCCAAAAAAAAATCGCGTTGGCGAACAAGCGGTTCGTACCGTACCAGAAGCCCCGGAAATTGGGATTTCCAGGAAAACAGATAATCTTGCCGCGACCAAGGCCAAAAACGATGGCTCCAGCGGCATTGGGTGTCAGAGGTTTCTGCTTAGGGTGGATATACCCAGCCAGAAGCGGTTCCTTCGTCAGCACAACAGGTGTTGCGTAGGGGTTCTTGGCGGTTTCTACAAACAGTGTATCGGAAAGGAAAATAGGCAATCGCGAACGTTTGTAGCCAAAACAGAGCGGATGTGTAAGGTCCAGCTCCGCCTCGAAAATTGAACCTGGCATGGTGCGCGCGCCGCGGTCTTCCGAGATATTGGCATAAGGCCGCCGTCCGGGCGCATCCTTGGCTTGGTTTCGAAATTCGAGTGCGGCCAAGCCAGCGGTTTTTAACCAATTCAACGTGCTGCCTGTAGCAATGACAGTGCCGCCATCTTGAACGAATTGTTTCACTTTTTCTGGCGAAGGGCTCCCGAAATTTCCATCGGCAAGGATCAGCACATTGTATTTCTCAAGATTCAATGAACCAAAACGGCTCAGGTTCACACGGGTAATCGGCAATTTGTACCTGGTATCGAGCAGATGCCAGATTTCGCCCGCATCGGCCACATTAAAACCATTGCCCGTGAGGAGTAAAACCTTGGGTTCGCGAACCACGGGGAAATGGCTGCTTCCAAGGTCAGGACCATTCGGCGTCAAACCGTTTTGGATGACGCTGATCGGAATTCCCGACTGCGCAAACTCATTTATTTTGCTGACAAAATCTGCTGCGCTCATCGGCTGGCGGTCGGCAGCGATTACGAGCGAACCGGCTTCAAATCGTTGATTTTCACCCTCGAATGGTTCCATAGCCACCCTGACCCGGAGACCTGCTTTTTGAAGTTTTACCAAAGCAGCAGGAATTTCGTAGCCTACCGCTGGAATAACATAGGCATAATCGGGACCGCCCACAAACACTTGCGGCAGGTTGCGCGACTCAAGCGAAAGGTCCTTGGAAACAACAGGCGTTTTACCCTTCACAGCTGCCCATTGAAGGCCAAAGGCATCCGGCAAAGTCCAGGCTGAAATATCGTAGAATATACTGTCTTGGAATTGGGTTGAGCGTTCAAAAATGGCTCGAATGAGACGGTATTGCCGCTGTTCGGTTGGCACAAAAAAAGCCAAACCTTTCTGGAATGATTGTCCATTCAGGCTAAGGTTTTCCTGTAAATTCTGAACCTGGATCCTGTGTTTGCCAAGCAGGGAAAGAAATGCCCTTGCGGGTAAATCCTCATCTGCAAAAACATAGCCCTTTATGTCGCTTTTGCGCCCTTCGTCCAGGCCGGATTTGTAAAAATCGCGCAGGTATTCGTTCAATTCCACACGCATTTCCCCAACAGCTTGCAGCGTCGAAAGGGAGGCAATTACCTGATTCCGAATGGAATAAGGAAATGTCAACAGGCCATTTTCGGTATCCTGCGCCGTGCCACGGCTACTTGCCTGCTCGAATAAAATGCCGATACTGCCCTGAGCGTCGGGGTAAGTCGAGCCTTTTCCGTAGTAGAAATCGTCAAAACTCTCACCCGTAAAAAAGAGGATTTTTTTCTCCGAAAGCAGGCGGGCGTGGTATGTAGCGATTTTGGCGGTTAATTCCTGATTGCGGGCGGGCGTGATTGGGTTCACTCGGCTCGGCACCCCGGGCTGAAAAAAGAAAGTGGAGCCACTGCCCATTTCATGGTGATCTGTTAGCACATTGGGGTGCCATTCCTGAAAAATACGCACCCGCCCAACACTTTCCGGCTGTTGCACCACGAGCCAGTCCCGATTGAGATCAAAACCATAATGGTTGGTTCGTCCGCGTGGCCAGGGTTCGTTGTACTCATCACCAGAAGGGTCTGTCGAGGGGTTTTGGCTCTTGTGGCTATTGATCCACGACGAAAAACGCTGCATCCCATCCGGATTGAAGCATGGATCAAATAAGATAATGGTATTGCGTAAAAGTTGGTCCATCTCAGGTGTTTGCGAAGCGGCGAGATGGTACGCTACTATTAATGCCGCATTGCTCCCGCTGGTCTCGTCACCGTGAATGGAATAGCCCATGTAATTGACCGCAGGAATATCTTTAAAATCCAGTCCGGCACTTTCAGCAGGGTTCACCAGGCGATCGCGGACGGCTTTTATCTCCTCCAAACGGGCATGATTGCTGGGATGGGTGATGGTAAGACATACCAGCGGGCGGTTTTCGTGCGAACGACCATATTCCTGCAATGTGATGCGTTCACTTGCCGCATCCAGCGCCTTCATATAACCAAGCAGTTGGTCATGGGTAGCATGCCATTCGCCCACCTCATAGCCAAGCCAGGCGGCGGGGGTAGGTATTGCCGGGTTATAATTGGCTTCAGACAAGTAATAGCCGAGCGTCGGTTTTTCTTGAGAAAAGAGGGTCGCGGGGGTGATAAAGCAAAGGATAAAAAGAAAAACGCAAGCAAATAAGTGCTTCATAATCAAATAACTACGTTAAAAAATTGTAATCAGATCTGTTTTTTACTTGTCTGACCAATGAGGCGCATAACAACCAACACCATGAAAGCCGAGATCGCGGCGAATTCCCAGGGTACCTGCACCTCTTTTTCTAAATCAATGGAAGACATTTCTTTGCCGTACAAATATTGGCCAATGACCTGAATGCCATTGTTGAAAAAATGGCCAACCACGGGCACCCAAAAATTTCGGGTTCGCCAATAAAGCCAGCCCAGCAAAAAGCCCAACAAAAGCCTTGGCAAAAAACCATCGAACTGAAAGTGCGCTGCGCTGAATACTACCGCCGAAACCAAAATTGCCATCCATGGATTGGCAATGCGCCGCAGGAGTTGCTGTTGCACAATGCCCCTGAATACCAACTCTTCACCCAAGGCAGGCAGCAACGCGATAATGACAATATTGGCCAACAATTCGGCCACATTGTCCATTTTGAGCAAGCCCTTGAGCGCTTCCTCGGCTTGTTCGCCAGCCAGTTTAAAAAATTCTGGAAGCGGTAGTTGTTGGTTGATATTCAATGAATAAAGTACCAGTGGCAAGGACACTGCCATCAACAGAATGCCCAACAGAAGTTCCGTTAAACGAGGCCAGCCTCGGGTTTGAAGATAATCTGGCCAACCCGTGCGTGTTTGCGTTATACCCCGGTAAAAAATCCAGACAGTAATACTACCGGCCACCAAAAACCCAAAAAAATGGGCCAATCCCAGTTGTAACCTTACTTGCCAGCGTTCAGCCGCAGGGGAATCCGCATTTAGCGCCAAGGTGGTGTCCCAACCAGCTAGTGCGCAAACTAAAAAGTACAACAACACGCCGATACCAGAGCAAAAGATCATAAGCCCGATTTGGGCCAACAGCACCATGCGAACCTGAGGCTCTGGGAGCCTTGGTGCGGCAGGCGGAAAATCTTGTCCGTCCAATAGGTCGTTTTCTTGCATAGGATTCTACATTTGCGCCACAAGGTAGAAAGCGGTTTGCAATCCCGCCCCAGCTCCCCTCTTTCGCTTACACTCACCTTAGCGTATGGCGGCGGCGAGTGGCTTCGGCGGGAAAAACTGCCACCTGCTTACTGCCACTGCCACTGCTATGACAAAACTCAGCGTCAACATAAACAAAATAGCCCTACTGCGCAATTCGCGAGGAGGGAGTTTGCCCGATTTGGTACAAGCCGCTAAAGATATCGAATCCTTTGGCGCACAAGGCATTACGGTGCATCCGCGTCCCGACCAGCGGCACATACGTTACGACGACGTGCCAGCGCTCCGTGCGGTAGTGACAACCGAATTCAACATAGAAGGGCGCCCCGACCGGGCATTTCTCGAGCTTGTTTTGGCTAACCCACCTCACCAGTGTACCCTTGTACCAGATAGCGATGGCCAGCTTACCAGCGACCATGGGTGGGATACTGTAGGGCAGCAAGGAGAACTGCGCGAAGTAGTGCAGGAACTTCATAAAAAAGGAATTCGCACAGCGGTTTTTGTTGATCCTGTTGCTAAAATGGTGGAAGGCGCAAGAATTGCCGGAGCTGATCGGGTGGAGTTTTACACCGGGCCTTTTGCCCATGATTTTAAAAAAGACCCTTTTGAGGCCGTCAGGGCTTATACCAAAGCTGCTCATGTGGCTGGCGAGGTCGGAATCGGGATCAATGCCGGACATGACCTGAACCTCGAAAATCTACGTTTTTTTAAAGCACATTGCCCGAAATTACTGGAAGTCAGCATTGGTCATGCGCTTATAGCCGATGCGCTCTATTATGGGCTGGAAAACACGGTTAAGATGTATTTGAGGCAGCTTTACTGAGACATATAGGCTGTTTTATGTCTAGAAACACAAGCTGCCAATATTAGGCAAATTGCGCATAAAAGGTTCATTATCTTGGAATTATAACCTTTCAGACAAAATCTTAACCAAAGCGTTTTTTAAAAAATCGTTAATTCTTTCGGTCTTTTGTTAATCAAGCGTTTTACCTTTGGTCGAAGCATCCCTGCGCCCCAAGCCAAAAATAGTCAGAAAAAGTAACCAATTCAAACTTTCAAAAGCCACTTGAAAACAGGTTTTCCTCCTTATGTGGGGCTGTCTGTTACAAGTGGTTTTTTTAATTTAACACGATAGCAGTCTTTTGCTGCTGGAGGGTTAAGCACTTTTTAATACAAGGCAAATAGGAACAGGTAAATAATGACTTGTAAATTTCATGCAGCTTGGTTTTTGTCCAGACAACCATCTTTTTGTGCGAAAAACAGTGCTCTTTAATAAAAAAGATGGGCAGTATGGGCAGAAAGAAATCACATCAAATTGATAAGTTATTGTTTACCCGTTCTTTAATACTAAACAATTCACACATTTTTTCACCAACTCAATAATTTTCGTATGAAGCGATTATTAACAACGTTCGCTCTTGTGTTCGCGGTGTTCGGGCTAGCCCTTGCACAACGCACCGTGACGGGCACCGTGACGGGCGATGGCGATGCACTCATCGGTGCCTCCGTTGCAGTGAAAGGTGCTGGCATCGGCGCTCGCACCGACATCAATGGCAACTATTCCGTGCAAGTGCCGGCGGGTTCCACTACGCTGGTATTTTCTTACACAGGCTTTGCCACCCAGGAAATTACCCTTGGAGCCTCCAATGTGGTAGATGTAGTACTGAAAGGCAACACCCAACTTGATGAAGTGGTGGTGACTGCACTTGGTATCAGGCGCGACAAAAAAGCCCTTGGCTACGCCTCCACAACAGTCAACTCTTCGGAAATAGCCGAAAAGCCGGAAACCGATGTGGCCCGTGCACTTATCGGCCGTTCGCCTGGTGTTCAGATTACCAACTCTTCTGGTTTGGCAGGTTCTGGTACCAAAATCAACATCCGTGGCACGAGCACCATTTCTGGTAACTCCCAGCCGCTCTGGATCGTGGATGGAGTGCCCATCAACACCAACGCAAATGAGAACAACGACCCCAACCGTTTCAATGACGGCCAGATTACACCTACCCGCAACGTTGACCTCGATCCGAACAATATCGAGAGCATCAGCATCTTGCGCGGTTTGAGTGCCACCACCCTTTATGGTTCACAAGGCCGCAATGGTGTTATCCTGGTGTCTACCAAAACAGGCACGGCTTCCAAAAAGCGATACACCGCCTCCGTTAGCCAATCGTTCCACTTGATCGACGCTATTGTCCCTGAGTATCAGAACAAATGGGGTAATGGCTTTGACGGCGACTATGGCGAGTTTTTCTCTAACTGGGGTTATGTGTTTGATGGCAACCGCCCGCCGAATCTTCCGCGTCACCCTTACTGGGAACACCGCGCTTTGTTCCCCGAACACCCTGAGTTCACACAAGCAGCCGGTGCGAACCCCGGTGCACAAGGCGGCTATGTGCCACAAGCATATCCAAACAACGTTAAGGATTTCTTCCAGACAGGCAACTCCTTGACCACTTCAGTGAATGCCGGTGTTAGTGGTGAAATGGGTGCTTTCAACGTAGCATTTAACCGCACAGGCGAGGAAGGGTATATTGCTAACAACAACTTTGATCGTACTACGATCAGCATTGGTGGGATTGCCAATATTACCAAGAAATTGATTTTCAATGCCAACTTCACCTATGCTAAAACAGATTTTCAATCTCCTACGGTGGGTGCGGGTTTAGGTAGCAACTCAAATGGTGGCCCTTCGGTGTTCGCTAATTTGTTCTACACTCCGCGCAATATCAACCTGATGGGCTGGCCCTATCAGAACCCAGTTACGGGTACTCCAATTTACTATCGGAATGGCGGTGACATTACCAACCCACGTTGGTTGCTCGAAAATTCTCGTCAGGGTTCTTATACCAACCGTTTCTTCAGCTCTATGGGGGTGACATACAACGTTCTTGATTGGCTGAAATTGAACTACAACCTGGGTATTGACACCTATGGCGAAGATCAGGAATACTATGTGAACAGAGGCGCAACGGGCTTCCCAACCACTCCAAGGGACGTATCTGCATTTGGCACAGGCCTGTACCGCACGATTTCTAGTTCAAATACAATTTATGACCATACGGTTCGCCTTAACGCCACACGTAACCTCACGGATGCCATTGACCTCTCCGCCAATATCGGCGTGAATGCTCGTCAGGACACTTATGAGCAGCAAGGCGTTGAAAGCACCAACCAAATCGTATTTGGCGTGTTGGAGCACCGCAATTTCATCAGCCACAACACCCGTGACCTGCGTGACAACGAAATGAATTTCTTCGAGCGTCAGATTTGGCTTGGCGCTTTTGCTGATGTGACCCTGGGTTACAAAAATTACCTTTACCTGAACTTGCAGGGCCGCAACGACTGGGCTTCTACGCATGAAGAAGCGCAACGCAGCCTGCTCTATCCTGGCGTGAGTGTATCGTTTATTCCTACCCAGGCATTTGCTGGTCTGGAATCGAACACGCTCAACTTCCTTAAACTCCGTTTTGGCTATGGCACTTCTGCAAACTTTGCCTCTCCGTACAGCACTCGTCCGTACCTGGGCCTTGTTTCAGGTTTAACCGCAGATGCGATAGGGACGGTCAATGCATTGGCCTTGGGCGATTTATTGGCCAACCCTGACCTGAAGCCTGAGTTGCAGCGGGAATTAGAGGTCGGTTTGGAGATGCGTATGTTCAACAACCGTTTTGGTGTTGATCTTTCTTATTATGACCGTACGGCCGAAGATCAAATCGTTCAGCGCCCGCTTGACCCATCTACGGGTTTCAACAGCACATTTATCAACGCGGGTACGATTTCCAACAAAGGGATTGAGCTTGGCCTCTCGGTCACTCCTGTTCAAACGAAAAATTTCACTTGGAATCTTCGCGCCAACTTTACCAAGAACAAATCCTTGGTGGAAGAACTGCCTGAGGGCTCCGACGAGATTTACATCGCGGGCTTCTCAAATCTGGGTAACTTCGCTATTGAAGGCGAACCTTACGGAGTGATCAAGGGTATTGCCACAGTCAAAGATGCGAATGGCAATTCCGTGATTACGTCTAACGGTGACTATAAGCAAACGCCTGAGATTCAGATTATTGGCGACCCGAACCCCGACTTCTTGCTTTCTGGCTTCACGGATATTTCGTGGAAAGGCTTTACGCTTGGCGGCCAACTGGATTATGTACACGGCGGCGATGTCTACTCGTTTTCTGCTGGCGCACTGATCGGTCGTGGTGTTGCTAAAGACTTGGAATCATTTAACCCAACGCTTACAGTAATCCTTCCAGGTGTTTTAGAAGATGGTACCCCGAACAACATCCCAATGCCTGCATCGGGTGTGTTCTTTGGCAACACCATCATCGGGGGCGGCCCAGACGATATTGGTATCTTCGACGGCACGCGCTTGCGCTTGCGCGAAGTATATCTGTCCTATAACCTGCCTAAGAGTTTGCTCGGAAAATCCCCCATCCAAGGGGTTAACTTTTCTATTGTTGGCAACAACATGTGGTTCCGTGCATTCAACACACCTAAATCTTCGAAGGTTGACCCCGACCGTACCGCATTTGGTACCAGCAATGGTTTGGGATTCGACTTCCTCGGTGGCCCATCAACACGTCGTGTAGGTGCTACTGTAAGGGTCACTTTCTAATTACAAAAACTAATTCCTCACATGAAGAATATTGCAAAATTCATATCACTCGGGGTCGTCTTCTTTCTCAGCTCTTGTTCGCTGACAGATTTGGAGGGGAACCTTGATAACCCCAACGAGGTAGGGCTCGCTGCATTAGATGCCAACCTCTTAAATAACAAAATCCAAGCGGATTTTGGAGAATTTTTCCAGTTGGCAAATGACCCAGCCCTTGACCTGTGCCGCATGACCGCCATGATTGGTGGCGATGTTTACGAGCGTGGCTTCGACCCACAGGACCACAACGATATGTGGGAACGTGCGTACCAAGACGTGCTCATTTCCATTCAAACGCTGCACACCAAGACAGATGGAAATGCCAACCTGGCAATTTACTCAGGCACTACGCGTGTCTTGAAGGCTTATGTGTTGCTTACCTTGGTTGACCTTTACGGTGATGTGCCTTACAGTCAAGCGCTGAAAGGTGGATCCGGTGCAGCAAACTTCAATCCGGGCACTGATACTGGTAGATCAATCTACGATGCCGCTATCGCCATGCTGGACGAGGCGGATGGGCTGCTTGCCACGGCAACCATTCCTACTGGATTCCGTGATATCTACTATCCTGGCACTGCAGCAGTGAGTGTGCCAAAATGGAGGGCACTTGCTAACACGCTGAAACTCAAAGCGTACATGAATCTGCGCTTAACTGACAACACCGCAGCAGGAAAAATCGCCGACTTGTTGACGAAAGACCTGATTGACACCAATGCGGAAGAGTTTACTTACAAGTACAGTGCGGCTAGTACGCCTGCACGCGCCCGCCACCCACTATACCGTCAGATGTATGGAACGGCCACAGGCGAAGTATCTGGTTACATCAACAACCAGTACATGAACATTTGTTACAAACAAAAAGGCGTGGAAGATCCTCGCTGGCGCTACTATTTCTACCGCCAGGTAGGCAGTATCAATAAAGCCTTGTCTGACGAGCCAGAATCCATTCCATGCATCATCAGCCCTTACCCAGCGCATTACCCCGCTGGCATGGCTTTTTGTGCATTTGATCCCGGATTCTTTGGCCGCGAGCACGGCAATGCTGATGGCATCCCACCAGATGGCCGCGCGCTTACTTGCTTTGGCGTGTATCCGGCTGGTGGCCGCCCTGATTTGAACAATGGCGATGCCAACTACCATGGCATGACTGTACAGGGCCAAGGCGCAAGTGGTGCAGGTATCGAGCCCATCTGGATGGCGTCGTTCACGGAGTTTTTGAAAGCGGAAGCGTTGCTTGTCGCAAATCTGGATGCATCAGCTATGATAGCTTCGGGTATAGCCAAGTCCATTGATAGAGTAAAAGCATTCGGTGTGGAGAAAGGCCAAGTTGTGCCCGCCAATTTGATCGCTAGTGATTCAGCTTATCAATTGGCTGTTGCTACTGCGTATGCTGGAGGCTCGACTGACGACAAGTGGAATGTGTACGCCAAGGAATTCTACATTGCGCTTTGGGGTAATGGCATTGAAGGCTACAACCTTTATCGCCGTACTCAAAAGCCAGGCACTCAAGACATGCAGCCCATGCGCGGTGCTACTCCTGGCAAGTACCAGTACACTTTGGTATATCCTTCTGATTTTGTCAACCTGAATAGTTCGACCGCTCAGAAGGTGCCTACGGCCGTAAACAAAGTCTTCTGGGACAACAACGGTGACAATATTTCTTTCTAAACTGTCAACAAATTTGAGTTCTCTACCACTCCAAAAAGTGGAGAACTCAATCAAAAATTACTTCAATATGAAGAATATTTCAATTTTCATTTTCGGATTGTTTGTGTTTGCTGCTGCTTGCACCGATCCTGATTTGGACCCACTTCAGTTTGATAAAATCAAAAAGGGGTCGCTTATTACGCTGCGCAGCACTGCCATTGTCAATGACCCTGCCAATCGCGGTGCCATGGACACGTTTAGCATTTCTGGTAATGTAGCTGATTATAGCCTTGATTTCGACACAGATTACCTTTCTGACGACATCAATAGCCTATCTGAAGTGCAGATTTATGCCAGCCTTACGGATGGTGCAGGGCGTGTACGGGTTGGTACGGTGCCTGGCAGTGCATTTTCTTTGGCTGCGGGTACGGGTACCTATCCTCGCGCCACGGTGAATATTCCAATGAGCGATATTTTATCCCCATTGGGTAAAAACATGAGTGACTTCGTGGTCAATCAGTACATTTTCATCGAATGCGACCTGACGCTTAACGATGGCTCTACAGTCCCGGCAAGTGCGTTCACGAACCTAAGTCTGTATGAGTCTATCTTGTTCTTGCCAGCGCATAAAATGCGCATGATAGCAAAGCCCTGATAGGGGTTTGCTATTGAGGCAACAAGAAGGCCGCTTCCCGATCATTCGGGAGGCGGCCTTTCTTTGTAGTTTTTGACAAAACAGCTTCGACATGGGCATAAAAAAAGCGGTTTCTGACCCTAAAGTCAGAAACCGCTTTTTTATGCAAATACATTGACGTGACAGCGGAAGGGGGGAAGGTATTGAGATTATTTTTTGGCAAATTGGTCAGGAGCCTTGTGGGCTGCTCTTAAAAGGAGGTATTCCAGCCGCACCTTCCGGTACGGCTACCTTGTTACGACTTAGCC
>JBJXGZ010000112.1:0-38358 GCA_046160625.1 Saprospiraceae bacterium | reverse complement strand
GGAGGTTTTGAAAACCTCCGAGGTCTGCCGCTGGGTTTCTGCCGTCTAATTATGGACAATCGTACCTTTGCCAATATTCCGCCCTCCCACCGTCATTCAAACTTATGGCCTTCCGCTCCTTTCTCGTCCGTCCGTTTGCCAAATATATTGCCCGTTCTATAGCCCGCTGGTCGGCACAAGCCGTTGACTGTCAGGAAAAAACAATGCATCAAATCGTGACAAAAGCGGCCAATACGGCCTTTGGACGGGATCACGGGTTTTCAAAAATCAAGACATACGACGATTTCAAACAAGCGATCCCCATTCGCGATTACGAGGATTTGAAACCCTATATCGAGCGAGTAAAAAGCGGCGAACCAGATGTGCTTTGGCCCGGTCGCCCAGCCTATTTTGCAAAAACAAGTGGCACCACTTCGGGCGTCAAATACATCCCGATGAGCAAGGAAAGTACCCCGCTTCACTTTGGCACAGCGCGGAATGCAGCGTTCAACTATTTTGCCCAAACCGGCAATGGAGCTTGGCTTGACGGGAAGATGATCTTTCTTTCCGGCAGCCCGGAGCTTGAAACGGTGAATGGCATCCCAACGGGCCGCCTGAGTGGCATTTCTAACCATCTTGTGCCCGCCTGGTTGCGCACGAATCAATTGCCTTCCTGGGAGACCAATTGTATAGAGGATTGGGAGGAAAAACTGGAACGTATTGTAGATGAAACAGTTAACTCCGACATGCGCCTCATTTCGGGCATTCCACCCTGGGTACAGATGTACTACGAACGACTTTTAGAGCGCACCGGGAAGCGTACCATTCTGGAAATATTTCCAAATTATTCTGTTTTCGGAATGGGCGGCGTGAATTTCGAACCGTATCGGGCCAAACTTGAGGAATTGGTGGGTGGCCCAATCGACACTTTCGAGACTTATCCGGCTTCGGAGGGTTTTATTGCGTTTCAGGATACGTTTCCCGGGTATAAAGGAGGAGGGGCACAAGCCCCCACCCTTCCAAATCCCGGGTTATTGTTAAACGTCAATGCCGGGATGTTTTTTGAATTCGTGCCAGCCGATGAGATTTTTAAGGAAAACCCGACCAGGCTTTGGCTCTCTGAGGTGGAATTAGGCGTGAACTACGCGCTCGTACTCCACACCAACGCCGGGCTTTGGGGCTACAGCATTGGTGATACAATACAGTTTGTGAGCAAAAACCCTTACCGCATTGTGGTGAGCGGGCGCGTGAAACATTTCATTTCAGCTTTTGGCGAACACGTAATCGGCAAAGAAGTGGAAGAAAGTTTGCTTCCCGTGGCTAATGCAACCGGAATACGTATCGTGGAATTCACCGTGGCTCCGCAGGTGACACCTCCCGAGGGTGGTTTGCCTTACCACGAGTGGTTTGTGGAATTTGACAATGCACCAGATGATTTAGAAAAATTTGCCCTTCAAGTGGACGCAGCCATGCGCCAGCAGAATATTTATTATGACGACCTTATTACGGGCAATATTCTCCGCACACTAAAAATCAGGCCTTTGCGTAAAGACGCTTTTCGCGAGTTTATGAAAAGCGAGGGCAAACTCGGCGGCCAAAACAAAGTGCCAAGGCTGGCAAACGACCGAAAAATTGCTGCATGGTTAGAGCGCTGGACAAGCCTCTGAAGTCCCCCTTGAAAAAAGGTATGAAAACATACTCCTGTAATTCCTTGTAGTCTTAAACTTGAGGTGCACTTTTGTGCTGTCAAAGCGCAGGTGCAGCAGCATTTTTTTCTTTGCTGTGTCTACCCTTTGATGTTTGCTTTCTCATCCCTGTATTTCCCAGTTTGCGATTGACATCTAAGAAAACACTTTTGGTATAACCCTGACGATCCTCTAAAACACCAAATCACTCCGGGCGGCCTACCCTGCCGCCCGGTTTTTAATCATAACACGCTCAATATCACTAAAGTTAAACCAACTTACTAACCAAAACGAAGGCCAATCCTTTTAGGCCGAATGAGGACAAACCTCAAAAGACCAAATGACAACTAATTGACGGCTTCTAGACTTCTGAATCAAGTATGGCTTTTTAATCCCCGTCAAACAACCCGCTTCAAGGTTGTATTTGTTGACAATTTCAATTTTATCCACTCTCTCCTATGAGTAACATTAACAAATTCGCGCCTTATGCCTATTTGGCAAAGCGCGGCGGGAGCACGTTGTATGATCTCCTGCTGCTTGTGCCTGTGGATGCTTCAGGCGACACGAACCTAAGCAGTGTGACCCCAGTAAAACCTGGCGGCACGCAAATAAAGATTGATTACACAACTACGGGCATAGCTGCCAACGAGCCCTACCGCTTCAAGCATTGGGTAATTGACAGTGAAGGAACTTACCTTGATATTAAAATCCAGGGCAATAACAGTGCTGATCTTACCACAGTGCTTGCTTTTGCAGATGCTGACACCGAGCTTGCTACCGTAATTGACCAGATACAAACATGCGCTCCCTACCTTTCCTATAAAATTGAAACGGTTGGAAGCCAAAAACTTATCCGTCTTAGCTGTATCATTAAATTTGATGGCGGATTGGGTGTGCAAAGCGAAGTGATTGTTTTTACCCCTAATAGCGCTTCCGCAACGTTTACGCTTGAGAACGGTAGCCCAACAACTGACCCGACCAAGTTTGCTATCAATCAAACCGAAAATGCTGCGCTAACCCCTAATCAAACGTATACTTTTGTGGCTACTATATTAGCCAATGTCAATGCAGGGAAGCCTCCCAGAAAGAGTATAATAAAGGCGATCTTATAAAAGACACAGTTCAGCATTTTATTCAAAAACCACACGCATGAAAACCGCACTCATTTTTATCCTTTTGTTTTTTTCGTTCTTTTTATTTGCCCAATCCAAGATGGAAGGACCGTCGCTTGCTATCTTGGATGAAGGAGAACGGTTGATAGCGCTTGATCACGCGGATTCGGCGCTTTTGTATGCTCGAGCTATTTTGATTCGCCCAAAGATTGATCTACTCAGTAGAAACCAGGCGTATTTAGTTTTAGGGAAGGCTCTTTTCAATGAGGGCGATCCTGATGGGTCTGTTTTTCCATTACAAAAGAGCCTATCCATTGCCCGAAGCATTCAAAATGACCGGCTTATACTTAAGGCTTTGGTTGCCTTGAGCGCTGCCATGACCATGAAGGAATATCCACGGATGGATTCAGTATTGATCTATTTGGAGGAGGCAAAGCCAATGGCTGAGTCCTTGAAAGATACATCAAGCTTGTCCGGGATTTATAACAACCTTGCCAATATATATATTGATGATGAGGATTATGATAGAGCAATGGCTCATTGTTATCTCTGTGAATCGCTCCTAAAAAACAGCAAATTTGAAATTGAAAAGGCCAAATGTCATAATAGTACAGGCAGGGGTTTGTTTGAACTTTATTACAGAGATGGAAAAGAAGACGATCTAAAAACCGCTATTACATCATTCCAAAAGGCTGTTGAAATCTTTGAGCGTCTTGGGAGGAAGCGTTACGAGGCATATGCGCGAATGAATATAGGGGCTGCTTCTGCCTTTTTGGACGATTATAAGCGGGCAGAAAAAGAAACAAGAATGGGGATTAATTTGGGCGAGGAACTCAGTGATTCCACGATATTATTGAATGGCTATTATAATTTGGCAAACCATTATGAAGGAGAAAACAAGTTGGAGGAAGCGAAGTTGGCCTTGAGACATATGAATGCCTTATTAGAAAAAGCAGGAGATGCCGGGGATCTCGCATTTGTGACCGACCAATTTTCTAACAATCAAGTACGGGTATCCGCGGCTCTTGTTAATAATAGGATTGATCTGTTGGATAAGCAAATAGAGATTGCTAAAAGTGTTCAGGAAAAACAATTTTTATGGTTTATTTCTATAGTTTTAGGGCTTTTTGTAATTGGTATTTCAATTTTTGTATACCAAAAAAATAAGTTGTCTACCCAGGAAAAGAAAATGCTTCAAGAACAATTAGAGAATACGTTAAAATCTCAGGAAATAGAATTTATGCGTGCCCGATTCGAAGGGGAAGAAGTAGGAAGACACAAAATTGCCCGACTGATACATGATGGTGTAGGCGGATTATTGGTTAGTGCCAAGTGGAACCTCGAAGCTGCCTTGGAGGAGCTTTCAAAAAAAGAAACTCAAGTGGCCGCGCGATTAAACGAAAATCTTCGTTTGCAGGAACATTCCTATAAAGAACTACGGCGGGTAGTTTTCGCATTAGAGCAGGAAGACACCCCTTGGTGGGATGATTTAGAAAAATTTTATCAACAAATCACCGCGCATAGTACCGCTAAAGTGCGTTTTCACACTTATAATCTGGACAAAAAAGTAAGGGGAAATATAGGTAAAGAGAGCCGACTTATCGTACAAGAAATCATTACAAATGCTCTGAAACATTCCAAGGCCTCTGAGATAAGTGTTCAAATAAACCAAATTGACGGCGTTTTGGGTATTATCATCGAAGACAACGGAATTGGGTTTGATCCCGATAATATTACAAAAGGGGTCGAGCTTGTAAGCATTGAAGAGCGTTGTTTAAAACTTGGAGGTAGCGTTAGTTTTGAATCGGGCAAAAACGGCACCACTGTTTTCATTGATATTCCAGTGGATGATAAAAATAATTTGAAAGAGAACCCCCTTCTCTATGCAGGAGCAAACTGATATAAGGGTTTTTATTGCTGATGATCATGAATTGACGGTCAAAAAACTTTCCGAAATCATCAACACTACCAAAGGGATGAAGATGGTAGGCACAGCAGCCGATGGCAATGCTGTATGGCAGTACTTTGCTAACGGCAACAATGGGGTGGACGTCGCATTGATTGATATTGGAATGCCAGAAATGAATGGCCTCCGTGCCACCGGGCTTATTAAAAGCAGCTGCAAAGGCCATTTGAAGGTCATCGTCATCACCGGCCTAGATGGGGTTTTCTTCCCCGCAGAAGCCATCCGCAACCAAGCAGACGGGTTTGTTTCCAAGAATCGCCACAAGGATGAAATCACGGATGCCATCTTTCGGGTAGCACAGGGCGAAATCGTCATACTGCCAGACCCCGACGATCCAAATCAGGTGACCGAAACACCCAATCGTTTGCCGGAGCTTTTGCCCAAAGAAACCCAAGTGCTTTGCCTGGTAGTAAAGGGCTTTATTGGAAAAGAAATTGCGGACAAACTTGGAATCTCAGAGGCATATGCCGAAAGAATCCGCAATACGGTGATGCACAAGTTAGGTGCACGGAATTCAGCCCATCTCGGCACTATTGCCGAAAAATATGGATTGTGCCGCGGCCAAATTGGTTAGTGCTGAAGGCTGCGAAAAGAAAGCCGACCGCCTCGCTCTGTTTGCTTCCCATCATTCTTCGCTAAAAAAAATCTTCCCGCTGGTTACAAAACCAGAGGCAGAAGACATATATGTCCAAAGGCTGAAAAGTCAGTATCATTGCCTCCAACAATGTTGCCGCTCTTTATGGCCCGAATACTTGACATTTTCCTGGATAGAAAAGCAAACCGAAATTGCGAAAAATACCCCGATCACGGGTCACTTTTCACTGGTTTGGGACATGAAGAAGCAGACGCGATTCGGTGTTTGTCGGCAAGAGTTTCAGGTTCGATTTTCAACATAGGCAAAAGCCACAGCCTTTCGGATGACAACATTGAGGAGTTGATTTGCGATTGCATTACCATTTGCTTGCAAAAAATCAAAACCGGGAAATATACTTTTCAAGGCCACAATCCGGCCACGTATGTTATCGAGATTGCAAAAAACAGAGCGAGGAACCTTCGCCGGAGTACTTTGCGACACGAAACGGTTGATTTGGAAAGCATTGGCGAACAAGAAGATACCCCTGATTATGCCAGCCTTGCCGAAACAGAACTGCTTGAAAATCTGCTGTCGAAATTGGATACAAATTGCCAAAATATACTCCGATTAAAATACCTCGAAGAGCGCCGCGACAAAGACGTAATTGAAGAAAAACTAACCCAATACACCACTGTTGACGCCCTGAAAAACCACCGCTCAAAATGCTTAAAAAAATTGGTTGAAATCGGCGCTGCCGCTTCAATTTTTAATCAATGAACGATGGGAAATTTTTACCAAAACATAGAACCTTATTTGCTTGGCGAATTGACAGGAAGCGATCTAACTGAATTTGAAAATGCGCTTCAATCTGATGCCGCGCTCGCCAAATCAGTGGCCCAACACCAGGAAATGTTGCAACGCCTTGACGCTTTGCGGCTGCGAAAAAAAGTGAAGGCGGCCATCGCAGCGCCTGAAGAAACCTCGGTGGCGATGTACAGCTCCCGAAAAATTTGGGCCATGGCTGCTGCACTTACCGTATTGGTGGCGGCTATTTGGTTTTTCAATCAGCCTGCCCAAACCAATTCGGGAATAGTAGAAATTCAGCCCCAAAAGAGCCAGAATGACACCCTCAAAACACCCCCCAGCGAACCTCTCAATCCAACGCCCGGTATACCACAGGCAAATAAGCAAAGAGAAAGTCCCAAGGAACAATCGAAATTAATAGCCCTGGCACAAGATTTTCAAGAACGGCCAGATCAAACTTTCGTGCGTGGAGTAATACAAGCAGAAGGTGATCTGAATCAAAAAACCCCGGCTCAATTGGCTGCAGCGGCCTTTGAAAGCAACAATTTCCGCCTGGCCGCCGATCTCTTGAAAGATGACAAATATGTGTTGGATGATGAAGATGCTCGTTACATCCGGGCAAATGCGAGGTTTGCGATAGGACAATTTGCGGAAGCTGCCAAGGATTTTGACGCCTTGAAAGACAGTTTCCAATTCAGACACGAAGCCCGCTGGAATTTTTTACTCTGCCAAATAGCGCTTGGTAATATGGAAATCTCTAAGGTATTGCTTGCTGAAATGGTAACAGAACAAGATTTCCCGTTTCGAGAGAAAGCCTTGGAGTTAGCAAAAAAACTCAACGGCCATTAAATTGCTTTTTGGTCTTTTCTTGACAACTTGACCACAACAATGTAACTTTGTATAAAAATTACACCACATGAAGGTCTTGACAGTAGGTGAATTGAAAAGCAATTTTTCAGAAGTGTTAAAAGCCATTCAAATCGGAGAAGAGTTTGCGATTGCCTTTGGTAAGCGCAAAGAAGTGGTGGCATACTTGATCCCCAAGAGCTTGCGAAAGAATGGCAAGCGTGTAATTGGTGTTTTGGAGTCAAAGGCAATGGTTAAGTTTAAGGACGATTTCAAAATGACTACAGAAGAGTTTTTAGGCCAATGAAATACCTCCTCGATACCCATACCATTATTTGGGCAGCTACGGAAACGTCTAAATTGTCCCCGCTCGTCCGAGAAATTTTAGAAGACCCCAAAAACCAAATCTTGACCAGCCCTGTCAGTTTTTGGGAAATCAGCCTAAAATACGCCCTAGGAAAATTGGAATTGAACGGCATTCTACCTGAAGATCTTCCAGAAGCTTGCGTTGATATGGATTTTGATCTTCTGCCGCTTTCTGCCAATGTTGCCAGCACACTGCATCACTTAAAAGCAAGCTACCATAAAGACCCTTTCGATAGGATGTTGATTTGGCAAGCAATATGTTCTAAAACTACCTTAGTGAGCAGAGATTCAAAAGTTACCATTTACACTTCAGAAGGCTTGAAAGTAATATGGTAGGGTACTTAATTTTTTATTGCGCTCATATCTCCCACCCCCACAAAACCGGCCCAAAAGTACGGGTGAGCCTTTTGAGCCTGGTTGTTCTCCAAATATTGAATTTTGGCCTCGGCCAGCGCGACATTTTTGGGCTTGCCAGATATTATCCCTGCATAAAAATTGTCCATTACTATCATTGTAGATTTGTCGCTGACGCTCCACAAAGAGGCCACTATACTTTTGGTTCCTGCAAATGCAAAAGCCCGGGCCAGAGTTATCACCCCTTCGCCACGCTGTTGTTCGCCGATACCCGTTTCGCAGGCGGATAGCAGCACTAAATCAGCATTCAAGGGCAAATTATACAATTCACCCACCGAGAGCAGGTCATTTTCAGCATTTTTATCGCTGGAGGCAAAAGCCAAAAAAGAGAAATCACCTGCCTTGTGATTGGCTTTTCCATGTGTGGCCAGGTGCAGGATTTTGTATCCGGCAGCCATTGCCAGAAATTTTTGCTTGGTGGCTTCTTTGCCAGTCAGCACTTCCGACGATACTCCGCATCGTTTTTTTGCCTTAAAAACCTCTTCACCTGAAAATGGCAGGGGCGAAAAGGCCAACGGATCGGCTTCATATCGTTGGAGCGGTTGCGCCAAACGCGCAGTATCTTCCTTATAAAACGGGGCAAAAGCCAGAAGCAAACCCGTTGCTGGCTGGCGGTGCTGCCGATCCATCATCTGGTGCAGCATGGTGGCCGAATAGGCATATTGAAAGCTGTGGCTACGCAACAAGAATGGATACGTGTTAAAATTGCTCAAGTCTTTTGGTGTGGCGGAAAGCAGCGCCTCGAAAGGAATGTTGGCAAGTCCATCGCCAGGAACAACGATGATTTCGGATGTAAGGAATTCCGCAAAGGGGGCAAGCAGTTTTTCGTAGAGTTTTTGCGCGGCATCGGCATATTGGCGCACGGTTTTTTCATAAAGTGCATGCTTTTTTTGTGGAGCGGCGTGGTACCCGGATATGCCTTCCCTGAGTGCTTGCACCCATTCAGAAAGCGGGAAATCCCGTTTTATCTCTGCCATACGGCTACCATTTTGCTGCACTACAAAGACAAAAATGCTTGAGTCGCCCGTAAAAAATTCAAGCAAGGTTTGCTGTGCCGTGAGCATTTGCTGGGTTTTGGCCAGCGAAGAAGTTTGAAGGTCGTATTTCAGGCGGAAGTAGTCGGGGTAGTTTTTTTCAAAGGAGGCCCGGAGCTCCTTCAACGCTTCTTTTTTGGCGTAAATCATTGCGTTTATGGACAGAACGAGCGAATCAGTGAGTTGCCGTCCTTTTGTTGCGAATGCTTCCCGTTCTTTCATGAGCAGTGTAATGTGGCTCTGAAGCACCGAATCGCGCAGGAGTTCTGCATCTGGAATGCCGGCAAAATGCCGCGCATTGGATTCCTGCACCGCAGACTGAAGCAGTTTCGCATGCATGGCTTCGTTGAATTGCCAGGCTTTGTCAAGTGCGGAAACATCGTCTGGGTGTGCTTTCAAAAACAGCTGCTCCGTGCGGATGGCTTGTTCAAAATATGGCAGGGCTTCGGCAAGCAGTTTTTTTTCAGACCCTTGATAACTTTGATTTTGAAGCAATTGCTCCAAGCTTTTTACTGCAAAACGAAAGTGGGCACGACTTTTTTCAAGGAAACTGTCCTGATCTGTTTTGAGATACAATTTGGTGTAGGTGTTGGCGATTTCAGCGTTTGTCTCAAAATGCAGGGAATAGTCCGGGCCGATCAGCAGTTCCAATATTTTTTGATTTTCTGCAAATGTCTGCAGTGCCGCCTCGTAATCTCCCTTGGCCGATTGCGCCCGTCCGATATGGAAAACTACATGACATTGATCTAAACCCATTCCCTTGTTTCCTGCCACATTTGGGCCTTGGAATATGGCCAGTGCTCTTTCAAACCAATGGATAGCCTTTTCAAAATCTTTCAAACCATAGTATGCCAGGCCAAAATCCCGACAGTTGTAAGCATAGGCCGGATCTTTCTCCAGACTATCGGCAATCAAAACCATGCTCTCCTTTTGAAAGAAATGCAGCGCCTGCGCATAATTATGGTTTTCGTAATAGACTTGACCGGTTTTGGAATAAGCATAGGCCAGTCTGGGACTATTGATTTTCAGCCTGATCTCAGCAGCCTTTTCATAATAGGCCAGTGCATTTTCATATCTTTTTAACGATTGTTCGCATCCTCCCAATGCCATATAGGTTCCGGCAAGATGTTCGGGATCACAAGACGGATTTTTTTGCTGAATCGCCAATCCCCGCTCCAGGATTGCCACGGCTCGCTCCAGGAATCCACAGTAATGGTAGCAATTTCCAAGGTAGAGCATCACCAAGGCCATCTCGGGATTTTCCTCCTCAAAATAAGTTCGCGCCAGATCCAGTGCTTCCTCGTAGTACGGGATGGCTTTGTGGTATAGGCCGGCGCCATACAAGGATCTGGCAATCACGCGCAGGGCGCCGATGCGTTCAGGGCCATTTTCAATTTTAAGCTTATCCAGTAATGCAGCGGCTTTTCTGCCCTGTTCCCCCGAATTTTCAGCCTCGTCGAGGCACATCAATGTGACGCCCCATTCAACCCGGGTTCTTGCTTCTTCGAGGGAGCCTTCCGGGTGAATAATGGTCCAAGTGTTGCAAGCTTCTTCAAAAACAGCCTTGGCAAGTAAAAAACTGTCCCGCTTATGCAGAGCCTTCCCCAGAAGGAATTCTGCTTCGGCCAAATCAGTGCTGGCGTTGGGCTTCGCTTTAAAAAATTGATAGGCGAGTTCAGCACGCTCCCCGGCAGGCTGGTATTTGGCCGAATCGAACAATGTCTGTGCTTCTGTGAGCAGCTGGCGGGCTTCAACCACATTTGTTGGAGGAGGAATAGGGTTTTGCGCAAAAAGAATTTGTGGAGCAAGTGCGCAAACAATCAAGAAAAATGAGGCAATGGGGTTCGCTTTGATCATTTTATAAAAATTTATTATTGACGGTTACAAAATGAAAGCGCGTGGAGATTAATGGTCAGGAACTTTTAAAGTGTATGGATTAAAAGTCAACATAACCAGATTTCATTTACCACTAAAATCATATTTTGGCATGAAGAATTTCAACATCACTATTGCTTGGGAAAGCCCAACATTCGGCAAATATCGGCGGATGGCGGCATTCCTTACCTTGTTTGCATTGTTTTTTGTGGGCGGGGTGTCGGCGCAAGGCTCGTGCAGCGGCATCACTTACTCTTTTGAGCATTATGAGCCATGCAAGTTCCGGGCGAGGTACACCAACACCTCTGAATGCTTCATAGAGATTCGCTACATCCTGGAGTCTGGCACATTTTCATCCTGGAGCGTTAATTCTGCTGCGGGATTCACGGTAGAAGTGATCAGCCCTTCGGAACTGTGGATACACCACAACCAAGGGTTCATGCCATTGGGCAGCCAGGTGCCGCTCCTTTTCACGCTCCCGCCCGACCTGAACACGACGATGAACATTCTGTACTTGGACAATTGTGCTATGGAGGGCTGCGCAGTACCTGGGGGCATTCCCATCGAATCCTGTCCTGACCCACAAAATGCGAGCATTATCGGGGTGAAATACCGAGAGTGCGCGAGCCAGCCTTATCTAAATCAGCCCTTGCTTTCCGGCTGGACGATCCAGTTGTTGGGTTTCGAAAACACCCTCATCGCTGAGCAAGTGACCGATGTGGAAGGAGCGTATGCTTTTTTTGATTTGCCTTTGGGGCAGTATTATGTAAGAGAGGCGGTGCAGCCCGGCTGGACGCCCAAGGTTCCCGCGAGTGGAGAATACTTGGTAGATTTGGCTCCCTCGCAGCAGCGCATCGCAAATTTTGGAAATTGCCCCAGCTGTTCCTGTGATAATATTTACATGGATGTGGTGCAGCTGCCCGGATTTTCTGATACCTGTGCTTACATGTTGAATGTGAGCAACAACGACGATTATTGTTTTAGTGAAATTGATCTTAAAGTCGCTGTTGGCAGCTTTACTTCCGTGACCCCGGCTCCTGGCTGGACGGCCACTATGGTCAGCGCCAAGCACTACAAACTGAAATTCCCCCCGAACTATATCCCTGCGCAGAGTTTCCAATCCACCTTTTTTAGGGTGACGGGGGCTGCTCAGCATGATATCACGGTTTCTACTTCCTGGAACAACAACGGCACGATCGTCACTTGTTCGCGGCCCTTTTCATACCAATGCCCTCCGCCGGTATCGCCGCTGCCTTGTTGTCCCCCAGGGAGCATGTTTGGGCCAGAACTTGTGTGCAACCCCGACTTCAGTCTCGGAAACCAGTGTTTTACCAATGACTATAACTACTTCAACCCCGGCGGCTTTACGGCTATTGGCAGCTATTCTGTGCTGGACTACGGCCAAGTGTACTTGGCCAACAACCAGTGGGCTTGTATTGACCACACGACTTACACGACCGCAGGGACCATGCTCGTTGTGGACGGCTATAATGGCCCCATCGCATGGGAACAACAGCTGAGCGTGACGGCTGGCACGACCTACGCTTTCTCAGCGTGGTTCAACAATTTGGTAAAGCCGACCTTAAGCTATGCCGACCCACAAATGGCACTCTGGGTGAACGGCAACCAAATCGCGGCAACGGCTGTCCTATTGGAAAATCCCGACCGATGGGAATGGCTCTGCGCGCAGTACACGGCTACGCAAACGGGCTTGGTGACGCTCCAAATCCGTATGCTTGCCACCACGAGCATCGGGAACGATGTGGGCATTGACGACGTGAGTTTCCGGGCGTGTATCCCACCGCCGAGTTGCGTTTGCCTACAACCAGGTGCTTTCTCAAACATGAGTTACAGGCCAAATAGCGGCCCGAATGTGCCGATTTCCTGCGGCCAGATTGCATTTTGGCAATGTAATTTCCCAGTATTCAACCTGAGCGGCGACTTTATGTGCCAAGGCAACGGCTGCCCCTCGATGCCTCCGATGTTCTGGACTTTGAATCATCCGAATTTGGGGCAAGTGGATCAGGGCACGGCGAACGGCACTGGGTTCTTGATTTCCATCCCCAACGCGTCGTTCCCGGTTTCGGGGCTTTACACCCTCACGATAGCAGGCATTTGTGGCATGGACACGTGTTACTGTGAGATAATCATAGAAACGCCGGGGTGCGGGGGCAGCAACTGTGTTTGCAAACAAGGCAGTTCGGTCACCGTGGCTTCGGGCGCGGCTTCGTTCACGCTTTTATGCGATTTTCACACCTTCCTCCCGATTTTGCCCTGCCCGACTGGACCGGTTACCATCAGCAGCGATTTTGGTTGTGTGGATGCTGCGGGCGCAAATTGTACAGGGACCATTGACTGGAGGCTGGAGTATCCATTGGGCAATCCTATCGCTACGGGGTCGCAGGCTTCGGCCTTGTCTTTGAGCCTGTTGCAGGGCTTGTTTTCGTCGCCGGGGAACTACTATTTTTTCATGGAAACTATATGCTCCCCAGGTGCAGATACCTGCCGGTGCTCGGTAACATGGATAGTGGAATGCCCCGACACCTGTAGTTGTGGAAACACGACTTTGCAGAACCTCGTGACCAATGGGAATTTCTCGCAGGGGAATTATGGGTTTACTTCCGGCCTGAACTGGAACAACGACGTTCCCGGTGCTTGTGGGGCAGGCAATTATGGCCTTTACACCAATTTCTCCAACTTTTGCAATGGCTGGGGGCCTTTGCCAGACCATACCACAGGCACTGGATTGTTTTTGAACTTGGATGGTTTTTTTCCTGGCCTTGGAAATGGCATCCTATGGCAAAGCCAGGTCATGTTGATGCCCCAGTCCGATTATTGCTTCTCCTTTTGGTGGGCGCTCGGGTTTGCGCACCCGTTGCAGAATTTCAACGTCTCGGTAGATATCCTTGATGCAAGCGGTAACGTCCTTCTCAATTTAGGCCTGGTGAACATCGCCAACAGCACAACTTGGACTAACTTTGGCAGCCCAATCAACTGGAATTCCGGGACTCTGGCAGGCAATTATTTCATCGCCATCCGGCAACTGACCCCCAGTGATTTCCGCGACTGGGGCATTGACGATATTTGTCTAACGAAGATTCCGAGTGTATGCGAATGCAGAGAGGGCGACTTGACGTACAGCACGGCTGGCAGCACTGTCAATATGCCTTGCAATAGCCCAAATATCCCCGTGTTCTTCTGCCCAACAGGCCCCGTTACCATTTCAGGAGTCTTTGGGTGTGTTGACCCAAGTGGAGCACCCTGCGTCCCTACCTCGCCGATTGACTGGACGCTTTACCATAATGGGATTGTACAGCAGGGGACAATTCTCAGCGGTTCTCCATGGACTTTGCCTTTCACCGCAGCAGATCTGGCTGGCTCCGGTTATTTCACAATGTATATGACTACGCTTTGTCCCGGTCAGGTGGATTCCTGTAAGTGTGTGGTCACGTGGTTCCAAGAATGCATCCAAGATAGCTGTGTTTGCGGCCCAAATCCTTGGGCTAATGAATTCCGATATGGCGGCGCTCAGAATATACCTGTGCCATGTGGCCAAACAATCTCTTCTTTCACCACTGGCTCGGTATTTTACCCCAATTTTCAGTGCGACGGGCCTCCGGGCTGCGGAAGGGTAGACTGGTCATTGACCGGGCCACCCGGGTATACTACACAATCCATGATTGGAGTGATCCCGAACTCGGCAGGAGGGTTCGCCATCCCACCCGTTCAGCCTACCAATTTCACTATCCCTGGAATCTATTGCCTGCAAATGCTGGGCATCTGCGACCAAGACACCTGCCCTTGTGTCGTTTACTTCTGTCTGGAACCGCCGCCACCGATAGTGAACGACGACGACATTTGCCGAACCTTGCAATCGGTGTACGTCCCCTTGGTGGGATGCCCAACGGATTGCGACATTGCGCAGGTGGAGTGGTATGTAAAGCCATGTTCGGCGACCAATTGGCCGCCAACGCCGTACCAGATCAGCAGTGCAGGCACCCCGCAGGGCTGTGACGACCTGTTGTTCTTGCCTTATCTGTACGCCGGCGAAACCTGTGTGCAAGTCTATGCTGTCGTCAAATTGGATCCTGGCTGTTGTGTGCCTGACCTGACTTCCAATGTTGCTACCATCACCCTGTGCAACCCGATTTCGTGCACCATCACAAACCCAAATCCGGTGGCAGAGTACTGCCAATGCGGGACACCACAACTGCCGCTGACTGTCAATCCTATCAATGCTAACTGCAACTACACGGTGCAGTGGTATCACAATGGGCAGATCATCCAAGGTGCGACGGGTCTTACTTACCAACCGGGGCAATTGTGCTTCCAGCAGAACGCGGCTTCCAATTGCTGGTTCGACCACGTTTTCACCGCCCAATTTACGGGCGAGTGCGGGACAAGCTCTTGCAGCACCACTATTCGGGTTTACGACCCTAACGCCCCCGTCGGCACATTGGACATGGTGCCGTTTGAACCGCAGCCATTTTGCCCTGGCGAAGATGCCCGATTGATATATGACGACGAGTGCGCTGGCGAGCCGCCAAAATGGACATGGTACAGCAGCACGGTAGATCCGCCTACATTCCCCGCTGATTACACACCTATCCCCTTGTCGGGCAACATGAACCCCACTATTTACACGAATCAGCTGTACCAAACTACCTGGTATTTGGTGGAAAAGCAAAATGGTGTATGCCCGAAAGACCAAGTAGATTATAGGATCGAGGTAAAGGCCCCCATCACGATTACCAATTTTACCGCCATCCCAGACCCCTGTGTGGATAGTTATGTGGCGCTCACGGTGCATTTCACGCCCACTCCCATTACAGGCACAAACTGCCAGTATGTTGTGGATTGGTATTACAATGGCAACCTGATTCACACAAGTGTCGCACTGGGTTCTCCAGTATCTTACACCTACCCAAGTCCAACGCCTGGGCAGGGAAGCCTTGCTGGCGTTTACTATGCTGTGGTGAGAGACAACTGTTGCCCGGGCTCTGCCCAAACTTTCCCCATTGTGCTTGACCCGACTTGTGTTCCAGGGATTGACGGCCCTTGCTATGTGTGTGACAAGACCACCCAATACACACTGACTGGAGCAATGATACTACCACCGCAGGATCCTTGCCCGTTTAACCCTATTTGTACTTACACGTGGTACCAACTTGACATCACCACGGGAAACTGGGTGCAGGTAGGTACCGGCCTAAGCTTTACCACCACCTGCGGCGGCCATTTCCGGTTTGAATCTATTTGCGACTATGGCTATGGCCCATGTATCCGAAATGCCTACCACGATGTGGCCCAGTGCGTAAGCACCGGGACCGGCTGTATGTATGTGGACGCTCCTGAAGTGATTTTGCCCATAGGGATGGAGGTGGAAATACACCCCAACCCAACCACGGGAAGTATGACCGTACAGATAAGCCCGGTGGCGTTGCGCAAGGGCCGAGTAGAGGTAGTGGATGTAAATGGAAAAATGCTGGCTGCTGAACGTATCCCGGAGAATCAGGCCTCGCACACCATGTATTTGGGGCATTTGCCAAACGGGATTTACTTCGTGCGGGTGTTTGAAAGCGACGTGCTGGTTTGGGTAGGGAAAATTGTGCGAAGCGAGTAAGTAGTCATTCGTCATTAATCGTCATTGGTCATTCATTGCGTGGATGTAAATATTTTCTGGAAATGAGCCGTGGCGATTAACCTAACTGCTTAATGCTTTGAACTCCAAAAAACCATTTTTGACTAACTTCTTTTCACAACAAAAATCTACAACCAATGCGTACGAACATATATTCCGGCTTGGGCCGGATTCTGCTTGCGCTGCTGTTTTGCTGCAATGGGCTTTTTGCGCAAAATGACGCACTCCACTTTGATGGAGACGATGACTTTATCACACTCAACCCCATAAACAACTTAAACCCTCTCGGGGATTTCAGGGCAGAAATGTGGTTCATTTCGGAAGCGACTGGGGGGAACGGCACTTGCTTTGGCGACTTCAGGCGGCTGTTTTCGTTTGGCGCCAGCGGGCCAAACCGCTTTGAGGTAGGCGAGTGCATGGGCACGCTTTCTATCAACCTTTCAGGGACAGGTATCCGCCAATCAACAATCAATGTTCGGGACGGCCAATGGCACTGCATTTCGGCTGTGCGCACGGGTGGAGTCATTGATATAATTTATGACGGAGCACCCGCACCCAACCTTACAGGGCTGAACGGCGCAGGTTTGGCGGCTGTATTTTTCCGCTTAGGCCATTGGCCTGGCGGTACGCTCACTCCCGGCCAAGACTGGCTGGGCCAAATTGACGAAGTGAAAATCTGGAGCAACACAGGGAACTTTACGGCGTGCAGCGCTTGTGTGCAGACCTGCCAAGCACAAGGATTGGTGGCATATTGGCGGTTTGACGAAGGCATCCCCAACGGCAACAACACCAACCTGACATCGGTGAGCGATTGCACCGGCAATGGAAACGACGGCGATTTTTACCTCCCCATCATTCCAATCCCAACGCAATTTGCGCTGAACGGCACCACAAGCAATTTCGTGCCTTCCGCCGCGCCGATGTTGTACCCACACTATTCGGGCTCCAGCGTATTCATTTCCGACCCGCTGCAAACCGTAGGATTGGGTTCCATTTGCAGCGGCGACCCGGTGCATTTTTCGATTTTCGATGCGATTGGAAATCTCGCACAAGCAGCCACAGGCACTACAGTACAGTGGCAATACAGCGACGATTGCTTTGCTACTGGCCCCATCCCCATAACACCTACGGGAGGGTCTTCTGCGGTTTTTAGCGGCTTTTCTTTTGTGTCCCCACCCAGCCACCCAGCCACGACACTGACCCTCGCAGAGTGTGCCCCCAAGGCTTTCGTTGACCGTTGTTTCAGGGCGCTCATCACCGTGACCAACGGGCTGACCTCTTGCGCATACTTTACGGATCCGCTCTCGTTGCGGATTTGCTGCCCGATCCAGAATGCGCAGGTCAACGTAACCCCAATGGGGCCGCTGTGCGAAGGCGACATGGTACAATTTACCGCTTCGGTAAGCTCGAATATGCCTCCGCCAAACGCAAACAACAACGTCCACATCAGCTGGTGCGTGATCATCAATGGTGGCACTCCCATACCTCTGGGGCCCCTGTACGACGACCAAGTCACCATCAATTATCCTGTAAGCTTGCTTACCGTAACCCCCGGGACTATCTGTTTCCAGGCCAAAATAAGCAACTGCGCCTGCCCGCCAGTAACGGTGCAGAAGTGCGTGACGATTGACCCCAAACCTGTCTGCGGCACTATCACCGGCAAATCTGCCAACCTGATGCCCGATCCAGATCTCAACCCCGACCACTACCTCATCTGCCCAGGCTTAGACGCAGCCGTCGGCATTGCCACGCCCTTCCTCAACTGCATACCGATCTGGCAGTTCAGTTACCCCAATACCCAACCCGGTATTTGGCACGACATGGGCACCAGCAATGGCTGCCAAAACACCGGCACTTTGCCCTGGTCGGGGCCATCAGTTAACCCTTATGAATGGCCCGCAGGAGAAACCTGCATCCTTTACCGCATCAAGTGCGTTCCGCCGAATACCCCATCTGGTTGCCCGCCTTGTTACAGCAACGAGCTAAGGGTCTGCAAGAAAACACCCCACGCCACGCCCGTGGTGACTGCTGCCCCAAACCCCATCTGCAAGGGCGGTTCTTCGACGCTCAGTGTGCAAGCCCCCGTGACTGGCGTAAACTACGACTGGTATTGCAATGGCCTTTATGTCGGTTCGGGAAGCACGTTCACGGCTACTCAGGCTGCCTGCTATTGGGTAGTGTGCTACGATGGGTGTTTTGCCGTCGCGTCCAACAAAGTATGCCTGACGGTCTGTGAACCTGTAGCCGTGATTTGCTGCCCAGTACCGATCTGCCCCTGCGTCGGAGACCCGATCACGCTGAGCGGACAAGAGGGGCCATGTTCTTTTGGCAACTGCGGGCCTCTGACTTATTTCTGGTCCTGGACCGATGTAAATGGGCCACACACGGCCACGACGGCCACCATTACCAGTACGCCTTTTGCCACAGGCACCACCTATACGCTGACGGTAACGGATCAGAACGGATGCACAGACACGACACAGGCAACGGTAGTGCCTTGTCCGAACTAAAAAAGAGGGTGTCTCATAAGTCAGGTTTAGATAGTTTAGAGTGCCGACAGGCAGGCATTCTAAACTATCTAAACCTGACTTATGAGACACCCTCTTTTGTCGCACTCAAAATCTCTTTCAATAAAACTTTTAACATGAAAGCAATTTCGAAATCTCAGATTCTCACGGGGGCGTTTTGGCTGGCCCTGTTGCTAGCCCCCCTCGTCTCCCCTGCCCAAACCCGTTTGGGCGACATCGCCCAACGTGATGCCGAATCGGGTTGGATTTATTTCAATCCAGGTGTCCGGATGGCACCGGGGGCATTTTTTTCCACTTTTCAGGCCGAACTCGGCGTGAGCAGCGCAGACCATTTTAAACGCGTTCGCAGCTGGACCGACGATATCGGCATGACGCACCACCTTTTTCACCAGTATCACGATGGCGTACGGGTGGAAAATGCAGCGATGCTGTTGCACGAAAGGGACGGCGAATTGTCAACTGCGAACGGGTATTTGGCGGCTGGTATCAAAGTGGACGGCCAACCGTCAGTCAGCGTTGACTTTGCCCGCCAGAAATCCCTCCAAGAAGTCGGCGCGCAGGCATACGCCTGGGAAAACGAGATACTAGAAGCCCAACTTCGGGCTGATACGCAATCGCCAGACACCTCTTGGTATCCGGAACCCGAACTGCTCTACGTTAGGGTTGATCGTTCCAAACAGTTTTCGGCGGAAAACATGGCGCTGGCTTACCGTACTTTTATACACTCCATCGAACCCTATAATCTTACCGATGTGTATGTGGATGCTCATAGTGGGCAGGTGCTATACCGCCAATCGCGCATTATCGAATGTGTGCCGGGCACTGGCGTGACGAATTACTACGGCACAAGAAACATCAATGTGGAGCCGGCCCTCCCCACGGGTTATCAGCTGTTCGACGATTGTCGGGGGCAGGGCATTAGAACCAATCAGAGGTTCTCAGCGACTAATTTCTTACCGGTCATAAGTACTTCGACGGCATTTCCGGTAAATAGTGAAAACCAGAACACCGGACATTGGTGCTCGGAAATGACCTACGATTATTTTTTAAACGCACACGGTCGGAACAGTTTCAACGGCGGGGGTGCGATTATGGCAATCGGAGTAGGCGGATTCGGCGCAAACGCTTTTTGGACGGGTTCCTATGTCGAAATTTTGGATGGCGACAACGGAGGACTGTCCCATTCGCTCGCCGCTCTGGACGTGGTCGGGCACGAATGGACGCATGCCGTTAACGATTACGAAGCCAATCTGACTTACCTCTACGAATCCGGGGCGTTGGAGGAATCGTTTGCCGATATTTTCGGCACCTGTGTGGAATATTATCCGCCAGGTCCGGCAGGTCAGCCGGGCTACTATGGCGACTATTTCTGCGCCGACGATTGCTGGGTACCAGGCGGGATGGTGAGAAATATGCAAGACCCAAAAATAAAAGCTCAACCGGACACCTACTTGAAACCCCCTTGGTACGTCGGCTCAGGCGACTACGGTGGGGTTCATACCAACAGCGGGGTGCAGAACCACTGGTTCTATCTCCTTGCCGAAGGCAGCAGCGCCACCGACGGCGTGAACGACATCCCCTGCGCATTTACAGTTTCCGGTATTGGCCGGGGCAAAGCTGCCGCCATCGCTTACCGCAACCTGACCACTTACCTCACCCCTACATCCAATCACTACGACGCGCGTACAGGCTCCATCCAAGCTGCCAAAGATCTATACGGCGCCAACTCCAACGAAGTCTGCCAAGTCGCCAACGCCTGGTTCGCTGTCGGTGTGGGCAAGGACAACCTGATGATGAAAGACAACCTCGCCGATACCGGCGCAGAACCCAGCAACGGTATAAACATATTTCTTTCCCATGACATCTGGGTCCGGAAAACGCCCGCTTTTTTCAACTCTTCAACTGGGCAATACACGCCCGACCAAGACGAAGACCTCATGGCAACCTTCGGTGGGACCAACCCTTCCTACGTCTATGTAAGAATCCGCAACACCGGCAACGTCGCTTCACAGTGCGGTACGCTGAAAATGTACTGGACTAGGGCATCTACCGGGTTGACTTGGCCGCTTAACTGGACAAACAGCTTCCCCTGCCCAGGCTTCGGGGTCTGCGGCGACCAGTTCACGGCCTGTGGCGGCACGACACCGGTGGATTTTCCCATCCCCTCTATCGCGGCAGGCGGTGATTTCACCCAGCCAATCATCTGGTGCCCACCCGACCCGACCCTACTGCCCGGCACTGGCAACCCAACCGACGACTCGCATTTTTGCCTGCTGGCCCGCATCGAGCGGGAAAACGATCCGATGCACGACGAGCAAATCAACGTTTCTTGCCATTACAACACTTGGCAAAACAACAATATCGCCTGGCAAAACATCACGGTCAAACCCTCCAATGGCATCTATCTGGCTCCCCAGAATTTGGATTGGATGTGCGTGCGCTCCCGCCGCGTTGTCAACAACAGTCAAGCCATCAAATTCCGCATCCAGGACGATGACCAAAACCCTTTCCTACCCAAAGGAGATATCTTGGTGCATCTCCCCGATTCCCTGTTCACGCTATGGGTACTGGGCGGGAAGCAAGGAACGGGCATCGAACAAATCGGCGGCGGCCAGGTACTCAAGCTCATCGAGCCGACTGCTTTTCTCGACGGCATAAATATGCAGATGGGCAAGGATTACAGTATCTGCCTCGCTTTCAACCCTTTTCAGGGGCAACCGATTGACGTACCGGGCAACTATTTGGCGACTATCGCTCAAATGGAAAAAGACACTGACGCCGGGCAGCACCAGGTCGTTGGCGGTGAAGGTTTTGAGCTTCGGGTGAATCCTTACCCAGTTTGGGTGGGAAACGACGTGACCATCTGCCTGGGCGATTCTATCGTGCTGACGGCTGACCTGAACAACTGGAACCAAAACGATTCCACGTTCGTGTACTGGGACAGCGGCCAAACCGGCGCCTCCATTGTCGTTGCCCCAAACATGACCCAAACTTATACGGTCAACGTAACCAACGGCGACGGCTTCATCGTGTCTGACCAAGTGACCGTTCTTGTCCTAAGCCCAATCGCCTGGTACCTCGACGCTGACGACGACGGCTTCGGCTCCGATCAGTTGACGTTTGCTTGCCAGCCACCTGCGGGATATGCGGACAACGCCCTGGACTGCAACGACAACAACAACGGCATCCATCCCGGCTCGACCGAAATCTGCAATGGCGCGGACGACAACTGCAACGGGCAAATTGACGAAGGTCTGAGCTTAGTGCAATCTTGGATGGATAATGATGCCGACGGCTTTGGCGATCCTGCTACTGAAGTAAACGCATGTGTCGTGCCGCTGGGCCATGTTTTCAACAACACCGACTGCAACGACCAAAACCCGGCAGTCCATCCCAATGCCACCGAAATCTGCAATGGCATTGATGATAACTGCAATGCGCTGATTGACGACAATTGCGTCCCTGTTAGTACAATTTTTCTGGGAACAGCCCAACTCCGCATTCTGCCCAACCCTAACTCCGGCAATTTCAACGTCGAACTTCCTTCGCCTGCCACACCTGGTTTGGCCTTCCGCATCGTCGGCCTCACGGGGCAGGTAGTGCGGGAACAACCAACACAAACAGCAATCAGGTTACAGACCCTGCATATGGGCGACTTGCCTTCGGGTTTGTACTTCCTGCAGGTCGTGTCAGAGGGCAGGGTACTTGCTGTGGAGAAGGTTGTGAAGCAGTAGCCGTAGTGAAGTTGTCTCGTAAGTGGTAGCACGGTCTTTAGGCCGTCGGGATACGCGCCGTTTACGGCGCAGTGTGATGCAAACAGGGGCGTAAACGCCCCCCGTCCCGACGGCCTGAAGGCCGTGCTACCTGTTATGAGACACCCTCACTTGGATTAATGATGCAAATTAATACACCGACTGACCATTGCAGTCGGATTCCCTTTAGCCATAAGCATACCGCTATGGAGGGTATGCACTAACTTTTTTACCATGAAACAATTCCTCTTTTCCCTCAAAATGCTTTCTTTCTGCTTGCTGTTTGTCCTTCCGTGTTGGTTGGGGACATTGACAGCGCAAGTTGCGACGTATAAATTCTCGCAGTTTACCATAGGTTTTTTGCCCATCACCGGCGGAACCCTGTTGGGCACTGCCACGAATAACGACCAGTTTTTTGTGGATCCATCAAACCTGGCGGGTGGCTCAGCCATGACGGGGCCCGGTTTCCCGATTGGGTTCAATTTTACTTACGCCGGTCATGTCTTTGACAGGGTAAGCATCAACACGAACGGTTGGATTAGTTTTGGGCAATCGTCATTGAGCCTTGCGGTCAATATGACCTCTACTACCACAGAGGCGTACGCCCCGCTTTCTGCCTCGGCCATCAGCCCTTTACAGTTGCGTTGTCGTGTGGCTGCCTTCGGCTTCAACCTTCAAGGACAAGCTGGAAGTTCGCTCCAGATACAAAGCTCCGGCCCAGCACCAAACCGGGTATGCGTCATCCAATGGACGAAATACAAGCGTTTCGGAGCTGCTGGTACAGGCGATATGCTGAATTTTCAGATCCGCCTGTATGAGGGCTGCAATGCCGTGGTAATGGTGTATGGTGCGAACACTTTTGGCGCAACACCCACAGTCAATACCCACGTGGGTTTGGGTGGATCAGGGGCTGCTGATTACAACAACAGGACGACCGCAAACAACTGGAATTCGACTAATAACGGCATCTCAAATGCTTTGGGTTGCTCTGTTGGTTCGTCAGTAACTGCTCCCTTAGATGGCCGTACTTTTTCTTGGTCGCTATGTGCCACCTGCGTTGCGAGCTCTAGTGGCGCTAGTTATCCGCACCAAGACATCAATTTCTTCACCCCTGCAGAACGGACGCAATTGAAGGATTTAATCGTGCAGTTTATCTTGGACGCTAATCCCAACCCCCTCCTCGGCAACGGGCTAGGCAACGGGACTAATGGGTTTACTGGCACACAATACCATGCTTTGTTCGCACAGCACGGTAATTGCGACTTTCTCTCGTGGCACCGCGATTTCCTCAAAAAACTGGAAGATTACCTGCTCAAACAGCCTGGCGGGGAATGTTATGTGCCATTGCCAAAATGGCATCCGGGCCTCCCAATCCCAAACGAGTTTTTTTGGAACGGAACGACTGGAACCTCCAATTCGGTGACAAATGGCACACTATTGCAGGATAATCCGCCCCTAGGTAATTTTTTTAGCTTGGAATTCTCGCCTTGCGAAAGTACAATTTCGATTTGCGATTTCAACACTTTGATGGAAGCTGAATACGGCTATATCAATGCAAATATTGGAGGTGTCATGGGGAGCAGCCTGACTGCGGCAGGCGCCGCCATTTTTTACCTGTTCCACGCTTACATCGACGACCTGTATTGGAATTTCGAAAGCAGTTGCACACCCTGGGTACACCGGGATTGCGACTTGTTCACAAGGGACAATCCCGACGATTACGGGTTGGAGCCGAATGCAAACGTCCAAGTTTGGAATAGCCCAGATATGTGGGTGCGCAACACGCAGGATGCTCTCGTAAACTCCACTATTCCGGGTTATTATACGATGGGGTGTATGGACGATCTCTGGCGTCATGTAAACCCCGAGCACTCATTAACCCAGCCCGTTTATGTGTACGTCAAAGTAAGGAACAGGGGAACCGTTCAGCTTGTAAGCGGTGCCAAACTCCGGTTGTATTTCACCAAAGCATCCTTTGGAGAGGCTTGGCCGGATACTTGGGGCCCACCCAGTTTGCCAACCGATGGGGGCGAAATAACTACCGGAGGCGGCATCACTCTGCCTTTCCTTGTCCCTGGCCAGATTTATACCCTGGAAATCCCATGGTATCCGCCAGACCCCGGCATTGGCCCTACGATGTACTGCCTTCTTTCCCGAATCGAATCTCTGGACGACCCGATGGCCAATGAAGTGAACACGCCGGGAACGCCCATTTTCGGGAATGTGCTGAACAACAACAACATCGCTACGAAGAATTTATACGTAGTGAACAATCTGCCAGGAATCGTTGGCAATTCTGGGACTTTCAATATGAGCGCGAGTACGGCAGGCTTGGCGAGAATCAGATTTGCACCTGTTCGCCATCGAGATTTGGGCGCATCATACACCGACATCGGAAGGGTTACCGTCGCTTTGGGCGGCTTTTATACCAATTGGGAACAGGCCATGTTCGCAGCGTCTCCGTTTATTGAAGATGTTGGGGGGGGCAATATCCGACTATTGAGCGGTGGCGGGATTGACGATTACTGGATAAATGCTATGCTGGAGCCAAACGACACCAACTCCATCAGATTGAGCTTCGAGTTGAATCCTGACTTCTCGGAAGTCTATGGGTATCGTGACTGGAATTTTGAATTCTCCCACGAAGGATACGATATTTCGGCCACAGGCCAACCGCCGGGTGTTTTTTTGGGAGCACAGCATTACAACATCATGGTTAACTATCCCTGCGAAGCAAACGCCGGGTCAGACACGCTCATCTTTTCCGGTGCTTGCACCGAAATCGGTACGCCGTCCACTTGTTCATCCTGCAATTTTTCATGGTCGGAAAACGGGGTTGTCATCCCCGGCGCAACGGGGCCGACACTGCAAGTTTGTCCCACGTTTGAAAGTACCTACGCGCTCATGGTGAGCGACACCGCTTCGGGATGCCGTTTTACGGATACTGTCATTGTATATGTGGATAGGATTTGTAGCGCCGTGCTTGGGCCAAGTCAGTATATTATCGAACACGGTCAATGCGTCCAAATTGGCGGCTCCGGGAGCAGCTGCCCGGACTGTCAATTTATTTGGTCTCCAGCAACAGGATTGAGCAATCCATTCATCCCCAACCCGATCGCTTGCCCTCAAGAGGACATCGTTTATACCTTGATAGTGGTCAGAGACAGTTTCTGTTTCGCGGAATCCCCTGTTACCGTACTCGTGTACCATTGCGACGGAATGGTAGATGCCGGGCCAGACCAAACCATTATGTTGGGAACTGGAGTTGTTATTGGCACCCCGGATACAATGGGCACGATATTGTACAGTTGGTATCCGCAAGCAGGATTGGGTGATCCTTATGCGGCACAACCCAACGCACAGCCAGCCGAAACAACCACCTATGTTGTTTATGCACATGACACAGAGCATGGTTGTTTCTATGGGGCGACTGACACGGTAACAGTTACCGTTTGCAGCAACTATTATGCTGATACGGATGGCGACGGCTATGGCAACGCTACGTTGTCAGTTTTTGCCTGTTCTCCGCCCACAAATTATGTAGCCAACAATGCAGACTGCAACGATATGAACGCCGCCATAAATCCCGTCGCGACCGAAATTTGCAATAATGGCATAGACGATAACTGCAATGGGCTGATTGATTTGGATTGCGACCCGTCCAGTTCAATTGCCACTATTGCACTCCCTGCGCATATCCGCATCTTCCCCAATCCCAACCCTGGCACCTTCACGGTAGAAATGCCTGAGCCGGCCAAGCCCGGCACCAAGTTCCGCATCACCGACCTCGCGGGGCGGCTCGTGCAGGAACAAAAAACCGAACCCGGCAGCACCCAGCAAACCGTGCGAGCGGGGGCTTTGCCCTCCGGGATGTACTTCCTGCAAGTGGTGTCGGAAGGCCGGGTGCTGGCGGTGGAGAAGTTTGTCAAGCAATAGAAAGTTAGACCGAGTGCTAGATACCGAAAGCCATACGGCCCTTCCCGTTCAAAGCGGGAGGGGCTTTTTATCTGCATCATTAATCGAGCCAAATCTATCTTTTTTTACCTACTTTTGGCTCGATTAAAATGTACTCAATATGCAAGCATTCATCGGAAGAGAAGCTGAGCTACAGGTATTGTCGGAAGCCCTCGCCTCTCCGGGGGCAGAATTGGTGGCCGTCTTTGGTCGCCGTCGAGTAGGCAAGACCTTTTTGATCCGCCATGCTTACGCGAAACAAACTGTTTTTGAGTTTTCCGGGGTAAAAGACAATTCGGCTGCCCGCCAATTGGAGCGGTTTAGTCTGGCGCTCGCAAAGGCTTTTGGGCTTGATACGCCACCAGCCAAATTTCGCTCTTGGCTGTATGCATTTAATCTATTGTCTGAATTGCTGGAAAAATCCAAGGCTTCTAAAAAGAAAAGGGTCGTTTTCTTGGACGAATTTCCTTGGATGGACAGCCCTCGTTCGGGTTTCCTCGCCGCTTTCGATCATTTTTGGAACAGTTGGGCCACTAAACAATCGAATTTGGTCGTCGTAATTTGTGGCTCGGCAGCCTCATGGATGATTCACAACGTGGTGCGCAACAAAGCTGGGTTGCACAACCGCCTCACCCGTCGTATCCGACTCGCGCCTTTCAACCTGAAAGAGACCGAACAATTTTTGCAAAGTCAACGCATCCAACTAAAACGGTACCAACTTCTGCAACTTTACATGATGATGGGTGGCATTCCATACTATCTGAAGGAATTGCGACGCGGTGAAAGCGTTGAGCAAGCCACAGACCGGTTGTTCTTTGGGCAGGACGGGCTATTGCGCGAAGAATTTGACAACCTCTACCCCGCACTGTTCGACCAGCCGGAACGACACCTAGCCGTTGTGCACGTATTGGCCGACAAGCCCTCTGGCCTGACTCGAAAACAAATCATTGAAGTTTGCCCGTTTGATTCAGGTGGCTCAACCACAAAAATGCTTGAAGAACTGCTTGAATCCGGCTTTGTACATCAATACCTCCCTTTTGGCAAGGCCGCAAAAGATGCTGTCTTCAAGCTCAGCGACGAGTACACCATTTTCTACCTCAAATTTATTGAAAACTCAAAAGCCTCCGGCGATGGAGCATGGGTGAGCAAATCCCAAAGCATCGCATACCGCAGCTGGTGTGGCTTCGCGTTTGAAAACATCTGCCTCAAGCACGTCGCGCAAATCAAAAAAGGGCTTGGCATTTCGGGCATTTATACCGAGCAGTCCATCTGGCGCAGCGACGGGAGGACAGGCGTAACGGGTGCTCAAATTGACCTGCTGCTCGATCGTGCAGACAATTGCATCAACCTTATAGAAATCAAGTTCGGTGTTTCCGAATTTGTCATTGACAAAAAATATTCGGAAGAACTGGAAGCCCAAAAACGTGTTTTCGCTGAAAGAACCAATACCCGGAAAACCCTTTTCCTGACCATGATCACTTGTTTCGGTGTAAAGAAAAACGAGTATCTCCACAACACGATTCAGCGTGAATTGACCATGGATGCACTTTTCGAGACAAGCAAATGAATCCAGTGGCCTAAGACACTGTTTGTAAAACAATAGAAAGTTAGACCGAGTGCTAGATACCGAAAGCCACACGACCCTTCCCGTTCAAAGCGGGGGAGGGCTTTTTTTTGCCGAAACCGATGAGCCTTGAAAAAAAGTTCGCCCTGCGGTTACAAAATGAAATCCCGTGGAGATGAATGTAGAAAACATCCAATAAGTAAGCCAAAGAAAAATACTGAAATTATGGGTAAGGTTTTTTAGCAATCTGAGATCATACCGCACATCAATCTTTCACAAACCAATCAATTTTTAACCAATGAAATGTTCTTTCTATCAACGTCTGCTCACTTTCACGGCAATTTGTTTGCTCTTTTCCATGGGGGCCTTTGCCCAAAACGCCCGCCCGAGTGTGGCGAGTAGCATCAGGACCGGAGAAGTCCAACAGACAAAAAAGTTAAACCCGCTCCCAGTTACGGACCTTAAAAGTCAACCCCTTCTTCAGGGTATCTGCGACAATGACGTAACTGCTCCTGAAGTGCACTGTGTAGCAGGCAACTGCCAGCCAGATGCCAGAGCTTTGTATTTGACTACGGCCTACTACGACCAACCTTGGGGGCGATACGACAACATCAACGCCATGGAGACCGTGTTCGGCTCAGGCAATTACGACGTCTATTATCTTGAATATCCCGATGCCGTTACACTGCTTTCCCCGTCTTACAAAGTGATTTTTTTAGATGGCAGCGAGTACGCCGGACCAGCGATGTACGATTTCCTCGCCGCAAACCTCGGCGTGCTCGAAAATTGGGTAGCTGCCGGAGGCGCCTTATTTATCAATAGTTGTCCCGTCAATACCCAAACCTTCATTGACTTTGGTTTTGGTGGCGTTTCCTTCCAGAGTCAGGTATCTGGTTATCAAGGCTATGTGCAAGACCCTGGGCATCCTATTTTTAACGGGCCATTTGTGCCGGCAACTGGCGATTTTAGCGGAAATTATTTTGCGGAATTCCAATATGGGAGCTTTTCGGGCGATGTAGGGCAGGTGTTGATACTCGGTAACGGTGTAGCCCTTTCGGAAAAAACATGGGGAAATGGCATAGTCTATTTTGGCGCCTTTCTCCCGCCATCCCTTGTCGCGCCTCAGCCCAATGCTATAAATATGTGGCAAAACATCATGACTGATCTGAATGCGCACTGCAATGCAGGCGTGATCGTGTCTGCCGACGCGGGAACATGCTTTGCCAAGGTACTCGATCAGGCGCTGGATGCCACCGCTACGGATGACTGTGTGCTGGCCTCTTTAACCCACGATTTTGCAGCTGCTCCCACCAACACCACCCTCAGCGGTGCTGTGTTGCCCGCAGGCAACACGCTTGTAACCTGGACGGCGAAGGATGAAGCAGGCAACACCAGCACCTGCGAAACCTTGATTTCAGTACGTGAGCCAGACGCACCTGCTGTTACCTGTCCTGATGACATATCGGTTGCTGCCGATGCAGGAATCTGCGGGGCGGCGGTGCTGTTCAGCGTCACAGCGACAGACAATTGTTCCGGCACTCCAAACATTACCAGTAATCCCGCCTCTGGTGCGACGTTTCCTCTCTGGGCCACTACGGTATTTGTTACGGCCACGGATGAGTCTTACAATCAAAGCACCTGCTCTTTTGTCGTGACGGTGACACCGAATCCAGAGATATGCAACGGTATTGACGACGATTGCGACGGCTGGACAGATGAAGATGTAACGGATGAAAACACCTTCTACCTTGATGCCGACTATGATGGTTATGGCAACCCTGCGCAAACCACCACGGCTACTGGTTGCTACCCGCCATACGGCTACTCCAGCAATGCCCTTGACTGCGACGATGCAAACTATTACATCCGTCCGGGCGGGTATGAATACTGCAACGGTGTGGACGACAACTGTGACGGCAACATTGACGAAGATGTTGCCCCCACATGGTATGCCGACACGGATGGCGATGGTTATGGAGATCCCAATATTACCCAAATTGCCTGCGACGCCCCTCAGGGTTTTGTTTCCAACAACTGGGATTGTACCGATACTGATGCGTACATCCACCCAGGTGCGCTCGAAGATTGCACCAACCTTACGGATGAAAACTGCGACGGAATCCTCGGAGAAAACAATTTCAGCATTGAGGAAATACATACGGATGTGTTTTGTGGCAGCAACCCCGATGGTACGATCAGCATATCAATAACCCCGGCGCAGAATTACCCCGTTATCCTTTGGAGCAACGGTACTTGCTGTACTACGGAAATCAGCAACCTCGATTTTGGCACGTACAAAGTCACCGTGACCAACGAATGCGGCACCTCCAAGACAAAAACCATCCAAATTCTACCTTCGGCAGAACCTCCTTTGCAGCTCAGCATGACAGGAACAGACTTTATCTGCGGCGGAGCAAGCGATGGTTTGGTGAACGCAACACCTTCTGACGGATGTGGAGGGTACAGCTATCAATGGAATACGGGCGGTACGGACGCCTCAATTTCAGGACTGACCGGCGGCATCTATGAGGTCGTTGTGACTGATGCCTGTGGATGCACACGCGCTGCCAGTTTTACAGTCAATCAAACCGAACAACTTGTACTTTATGTAAACAATGTTATCCCGCTCCTCGACGGAACGTATTATGTAGATGTATTGCCTTATGGCGGCACTTCACCTTATAAATTCAGGCGCAGTACACCGCCAAGCGGGTATACAGATTGGAGCCCAAGCAATGGTTTCTTAGGCCTTCCTTCGGACTATTATGTATTTGAAGTACAAGACGCAAACGGCTGTACAGGACAGGTTGAAATCATCCTCACTCCATTGTCTCCCAACCCGGTTGACACTCAAGGCGGAACTATAGAAGAAACAGCTCCTTCCGGGGCAGAAAATCGGGAACCGGCTGCCACAGCAGGCTCAGGAGAAAAGGCCTGGTCCGTCTCGCTTTTCCCCAACCCGAATGTTGGAAACTTTAGTGTTGATCTGCTCCAGCCAGCAACGACGGAAATGGCGTTCGGCATCACTGAGATTAGCGGACGTTTGTTGCTGGAGAAACAAATTGAGGAAGGCAGTCAAATACAGGCGGTCAACGTCGAATCCTTGCCTGCGGGACTATACTTCTTGCAAGTATTGTCTCGTGGACGGGTAGTCGCAATCGAAAAGTTTGTGAAGCAATAGCATTTTTTATCCTAAGGTAGATTCCAAAAGCACCTCGCCCTTCCCCCGAGTACTCGGGGGAGGGGCATTTTTGAATAAAACACGGGGATTGAGGTTCCAAAAAAGAAGATTGGAGAGATAATTGATAGATTATGGTTTTACATCGATAAATACGCAACATTATTTTGATAATACCCACCTGATTCTTTTAAAATATTTAAATCTAACCTACATGAAAAAGATTTTACTTTCTCTTCTGGCGATAACCGCCAGCACCATTCTTGCAGCCCAAACTCCACAAGCCATTAATTACCAGGCTGTTGCAAGGGACGAAGTCGGAAATCCAATCGTGAATGCTAACATAAACATTCAATTCAAGATTTTGCAGGGCGAGCAACACGACCGTGTGGCTTATGCAGAAACCTTTGAAGCCACCACGAATTTTGGCGGCTTGTTCAACCTTCAAATTGGACGAGGAAGGCCAGTTGTCAGCAATTTTGCACAAATTGACTGGAGCAACCAACCCTGTTTTTTGGAAGTGGCCATTGATCCCACCGGAGGCGGGAATTATCGCGTACTGGGCACTTCTGAAATGCTTTCGGTGCCTTACGCCCTTAAAGCCGGGAACGCTGAAACAGAAAGGCAGATGCTTACCTTAGAAGGGAATCAATTGACGATTAGTCAGGGGAACACAGTTTCCCTTCCAATGGTGGAGTGCGAAGTAGAAATTGCAGATTGCGTAAACGGTGGGAGTGACACCAAAGTGCGGGTGGGCGATCCTGTAAACGACGACAGAGTCCACATGGATTTAGGGATCAATCCGGACGGTGTGGCACGAACCGATGCGCTTGTTTTGCGCAAAAATCTCAATGGTAACACGATGCTGGAACTAAACGACAAGCCAGGCGATCTCAACACATTTATTGGCTTAAGCGCGGGCAATGCCAATACCGGAACTTCCAATACAGGAGTTGGCGCGAGAGCCCTGGAAGACAATGTTACCGGCGTTGCCAATACCGCTATCGGAGTTCAAGCGCTTGCCAACAATATATCTGGTGTGTCAAATATCGCCATTGGCACCAATACCCAAAATGGCAACCTTGGAGGATCAGGCAACACGGCGGTAGGAGCTTATTCCATGCATTTCAATAGCATGGAATCCAACAACACGGCCACGGGTGCCTATGCCATGTATTTTATTCAAGGCGGGGCCAATACAGCTACTGGCTATGAGGCATTGATGGGCAGCAATATCCCAACAAACAATACGGGCAATTACAACACGGCTATGGGTCCGCAAGCGCTCCACAAAAATTCGTCTGGAGATGACAATACTGCCGTAGGCCATCAATCACTCCGTCTCAACACTTCCGGGGGTAGCAATACCGCTCTTGGGAAATACGCGCTTTGGTCAAATACCACCGCTCATGACAACACTGGCGTCGGAGCATATACCCTCCGACTCAACCAGACCGGGCACAGCAATACTGCCATAGGGAAGCACGTACTTCAAGGAGGCACACAAGGAAATAACAACACGGGGGTCGGATTTGGTGCACTCTTTTACACCAACGGACATGAAAATACTGCGGTAGGCGTAAACGCATTGTATGAGAACAAAAACAATAGCAGAAGCACCGCCATCGGTTTTGCCGCCATGCTGCGGGCTGACAATCAATTGGGGCCAGGCCGTGAAACCTTCAACACGGCGGTAGGGTATCAGGCACTGCTCGGAAGCCTTACACCAGCCAATAATACAGGTCGCAGGAACACCGCTGTAGGAGATCGGGCACTTTGGTCCAATTCCACCGGCGACGACAACACGGCTGTCGGACTCGACGCACTCGTGGGAAACGTCGTGGGGTACGACAACACAGCCATTGGTTTGTCAACCCTTCGCTTGAACAGTACAGGGTACAGCAATACTGCCGTGGGAAAGACGGCCTTACAGGGGAACACGACCGGGTTTAGAAACACCGCATTGGGGCTGGGAGCACTATTTTACAATTATGAGGGAGTAGAAAATACTGCAGTCGGCGTAAATGTTCTTTATCTCAACGGACACAACAGCGCAGATTTTGGTCATGCTAACACCGCAATGGGTTATCATTCCATGTATAATAACGAGGGGGGCGACAACAACACAGCGTATGGTTTCCAATCGCTGCTGCACAACAGTGCCAACAGCCGCAGCACCGCCATCGGTTACCAGGCCATGCACAATGCAAACAACGTGGTGATTCCGAATGGCATCTCGACCCGGAATACCGCTCTGGGATACGAAGCCTTGTTCGGAAGCCCAACGCCTTCAGCCAACACCGGGCTTCGCAACACCGCTATAGGAGATCAGGCGCTTTGGGCGAATGCTGCTGGAGCTGACAATACAGCCACAGGAGTAGATGCGCTCAAGAACAATAATAGCGGTGGAGGGAATACTGCAAACGGCGTTATTGCCCTTTCTTTCAACACTACCGGAGCCAACAATACAGCCGTTGGGATTAGTGCCTTGCATTATAACCAGACAGGTGTAGGAAATACAGCTGTGGGCGCCAATACTTTTGAAGGCGCTACGGGCACAAAATATGACTACAATACTGCCGTAGGCTCAGAGGCGTTACGCGTAAATGTCGGGAACAGAAACGTGGCAAATGGAGCATTTTCAATGGGGCAAAACATAACTGGAAACAACAATTCAGCCTTCGGTACCAGCTCGCTCTACGCCAATAGGGGCAATAGTCGCAGCACGGCCATCGGTTTTGGGGCCATGCAAAATGCTGATGATCGAGCAATAGGCCGCGAAACCTTCAATACCGCCTTAGGATTTGAAGCCCTCAAGGGAAGCGCCACCCCTGCAAATAACATCGGAATATCCAATACTGCAATCGGAGACAGGACACTCCCTGATAACACATCGGGCTACAACAACACCGCTACCGGTGCAAATACCCTTCTTGTGAACAATACAGGGTATTTCAATACCGCTATGGGCAACAATGCGCTCCTTCGAAATACTTCAGGCTATGGCAATACTGGGATTGGCATGAATTCGCTGAGAATCAATATCGGTGGATTTTACAATACTGCAATTGGCGCAGGAGCAGATGTAGCCGCCCCCGGACTTACAAATGCAACCGCAGTTGGGTATGCTGCAATTGCAACCGCTAACAACCAGATTAGGCTGGGCAATAATGCCGTTACGGAGGTCTTGCCTGGAAGCAACTGCCTGTCCACACTTGGCAATGCAGCATCGAAATGGAAAGAAATTTGGGCCTGCAACGGAGTTATTCAAACCTCCGATAGCAGGCTTAAATCTGGCATTACAACAATCAATTACGGCCTCAATGAAGTAATGTCCATGAAGCCAGTCCAGTATTATTGGAAAGACAATGCCGAACAAGGGCGAATTTTGGGCTTCGTTGCTCAGGACATGGAAAGCATTATACCTGAATCAGTTATTGCGCCCAAAAACGAGGAAGAATATTACGCGATGAAGTACGATGCCTTAATTCCAGTGCTTACAAATGCAATACAGGAGCAGCAAGCCCAAATCGAAGCCTTGAAATTGCAAAATGCTCAACTGGGCATCCTGGCGCAACAGAATCAGTCGCTCCAAACCCAACTTGATGAGATGCGTGCCGAAATGCAGGCTTTTCGCGCGGCTATTGGGCAAAAAGTGGGCGAGTCAAAAAGTGGTGCCGATAAGTAAATAGGTACAATGAGCTTTTTCGCCGAATGGTAGATTTCAAGAACATCCAACCCTTTCTGGTAAATCAGAAAGGGCTTTTTTATGTTGAAACCTATGAGGTTTTCAAAACCTCATAGGTTTGAATAGCCAAAATAAATGCGAAATGCGGTTACAAATCGAGACTTAAAGGAGATGAATGGGCAAAAAGAATAACTACAAACCTCTAAACCCAAAAACGTACCATGCCTCCTTCTCCTTTCAACCCCATTTCTTTTTCAACCATGAAAAAATCATTTTTTACCACTCTTTTAGTCCTTTTATTTAGCCTGAACGGGCATGGGCAGTCTTGTTTGCCGAATGGGATTTCTTTTACAACACAAGCGCAGGTTGATAATTTTTCTGCCAATTACCCTGGTTGCACAAGCATAGAAGGCAATGTGTTCATTTCTGGCGGATTGAACAACCTAAATGGTTTGAGTAACTTGGCATCTATCGGTGGTGATTTAACCATTTTTCAGGGCGCCGGGTTTACCAGCCTGCAAGGCTTGAATGGTCTGACTTCTGTTGGTGGCGACTTGATTATTCAAATTACCAGTCTGGTCAATTTGAATGGCTTGCAAAGCCTAACCACCGTTGGAAGAAGTGTTATTATTGGCGGCACTTCATTTTACGCCAATAATGCGCTGAATAGTTTGAACGGATTGAATAACCTCACTACAATTGGCAATGGCTTGTTTATAGAGGCAAATCCTGTTCTTGCAAACTTGAGTGCATTATCGAACCTCCAATCGGTACAGCAAGTGGTCATTTCAGGTAGCCCGGGGTTGAATAATCTAAATGGCTTGGAAGGCCTCACTAATGTAAAAGACTTGAAAATCCAGAGCAACCCATCGCTGTCGGCTCTGAATGGCCTGCAAAATCTCAACTCAGTAGACGGCGGCATGGAAATTTCCGGGAATGCTGTGCTTGCCGATTTTTCTGCGTTCCAAAATCTGCTTGCTGTCAAAGGGAGATTAATCATTGGATACACACCAAGCCTCACAAATCTAAGTCCCTTTTCAAACCTACAAACACTGGGTTCTCTTACTATACACTATAACAGCAACTTGGTCAATTTTAATGGTTTAGAAAACATTACCGCCTTAGCAAATCTTGAGTTTTGGAATAATGCGAACTTACAGAACCTTGATGGCCTAACAAATTTGAACAATTTAGGAGGTCTTTACCTCCAACAAAATCCTCAATTAAACAGCCTGAATGCTTTGGCGGGTGCTGACATCAGCGGATGGATAAGGGTTTACGAGAACCCACTTTTAGTTGACTTTGATGGTCTGCAAGGCGCCCATTCTCTACAAGAATTGACCATATCGTACAACAATGCCTTGCAAAGTCTCAATGGATTGGAAAACGTTACCTCGATTAGTGAAGGTTTAAACATCGCCTCAAATCCTTTATTGACCAGTTTGAGTGGTTTGAGCGGATTATCATCCTTAGGGGGTGGCCTCTCAGCACAGAACAACCAATCCCTGACCGAGTGCTCTATTTTGGGTATATGCGCTTTTATCGCTCAAGGGCCTGATACACTTAACATTTCCAGTAACGCCCCCGGCTGCAACAGTGAAAACGAAGTATCCTCTCTTTGCGAGGGCAGCGATGTCACCGTTGAAGTGCTTTTGGATGAAAATGCTACCTGTTCGTCTGGATTGCCGGTGGCGGATGTTCCAGTGAGATTTACAGGTGGTGTGCAAAACATTCTGAAGCCTACCGCTGCCGACGGCCTGGCAAAGTTCCGATATTATGATACTCCCCCTTTCCAGATCACGCTGCCGAAGTTGAGCGACGGCCACTGGAACGTCTGTGAAGTCAGGCAAAACTTAGTGGCCAGCAATGGGGACGATTCCACGCATGTATCCCTATTCCTTTCGCCCAAAGTGCAATGCCCGGAATTGAACGTAACACTCAATTTACCGAGCAATTTTCGAGGCTGTTTGGTCAATTCCGAGCTGCAAGTAACCGTCCAAAATAGCGGCAGCATAATTGCCGAAGGTGGAAAAATAGCCGTGGTGATGCCGCCCGTTTTTGAGATATTGAACTCCGAACCTTTGATGAGCGGGCAAAACGGCGACACGCTTTACTTCGAAATCGGCGACCTGAATCCCCTTGAAACGGCTCAAGTGAAATTGACGGTTAAAACAAAATGCGATACTTTTTTGCTGGGTCATACCCTTTGCTGGGAAGCGTTTGCGGCCATGGACAATCCTTGCCCAACGACAGGAGTGGCCTTTTCAGAAATAAAACTCTCAGCTAAATGTGTGGGCGATACGATCGTGCGCCTCGGCCTAAAAAACATCGGTGATGCGCCGACACAGGCCTGGCACGAATATAAGATCATTCGCAACGAATTGGTGGAATACAACAATGCCTTCAGCCTGAATGCGCAGGAAAGTTTGTCCTTCGATTTCCCTGCCGATGGGGCCACCTGGCGCATGGAAGCCACCAAATTTAATGATGGCACGCAGACAGCCATTGCGCTCGAAAATTGTGGCGGGCTTACACCAGGATTGATTACCGCATTCTGGCTCGACCACGGGCCGGTCGAGTATGATTTTGACTGTCGCCAGGTAGTTCAAGCTTACGACCCCAACCGCAAAACCGCCGTGCCGACGGGTGTTGGTTTTGAGCATATTATTTCAACTGGGCAACCTATTTACTACACCATTGATTTCCAGAATACAGGCACGGATACGGCGTTTCGTGTGCAGTTGATTGATAAATTGTCAGAATACCTTGATGTCAATACGTTCAAGCCTGAGGGTGCTTCCCATCCGTGCAGCTGGGAAGTTCGGGGCAACAATCTGGAGGTATTGTTTTTGCCCATTGCGCTGCCAGACAGTAATGTGAACGAGCCAGCTTCTCATGGGTATTTTAGTTTCAGCATTTCCCCAAAAGCCAACCTGACAGATGGGACAGAGATTTACAATTTCGCCAAAATTATCTTTGACTTCAACTGGCCTATCTGGACAAATTGGGTATACCATAGCATTGGCAGACTGACGGTCAGTTTAGATGAAGCCCAGACCCAAATCAACCTCTGGAAGGTGCTAGGCAATCCCACTCAAGACGTGGCCATTTTCCGCGCTGAATCTTTTGTGTCCGGAGAAAAACGTTTTGAATTGTTCGATGCCGCAGGCCGGGTGCTGCGCTCGGCGGTGTTTTCTGCCCAGGAGTTTGAGTTTCGGCGGGATATGCTGCCAGGTGGTTTGTATTTCTTCCGAATAAGCGATGCGCGGCATAGGGTGTTTACGGGGAAGATTGTGGTAGCTGAATAATGCAAATAAACCCAAGCCAGAGGGTAAGTAATTTACCATTTCCTCGTTTGGTTCATGTTGCTTCGGCCAACACCTCGGAGGTTTTCGAAG
>JBJXGZ010000111.1:0-74327 GCA_046160625.1 Saprospiraceae bacterium | reverse complement strand
GCGGAAATGGTACTTAAATAAAAAGCGCAATATTCAGCAGGGGTTTGTAATGTATACCATGCTGGCCACGGCGTTCATTGATTTGAATTTTGCCGTATTTAGCGGAACCTTGTTTTTCTACCTGGCCAAGCGATTTTGGACCATAAGTGATGTTGAAATCAACTTAACAGACAACATTGAGCCAAATTCAGAGATTCCGAGCCTTACCTAATATTGGGTAACCACCTTCCTAATTTAACTAACTCGATTCCTTTATGAACCTGCTTATTGCCCTTGTTTTCGTGTTCGGCTATGCCGCTATAGCTTTCGAACACGCCATTAAAATCAATAAAACAGCCAGCGCCCTGCTTACAGGGGTGCTTTGCTGGACGATTTACATTCTGGGAAGCGAAAACCCGCACCTGGTAGCTGAACAGCTTCCCGAACACCTGGGGGAAATAGCCGGTATCCTGTTTTTTTTACTGGGCGCTATGACCATTGTAGAACTCATTGACGCTCATGATGGTTTTGAAGTGATCACTGCCAAAATCAGTACCACAGATGTACGCAAATTGCTTTGGATCGTTTCAATCCTTACCTTTTTCCTTTCAGCAGTACTCGACAACCTTACCACAACCATCGTGATGGTCTCCCTGCTGCGAAAATTAATCGGTGATAAAGAGCTCAGGTTGTTTTTTGTCGGGATGGTCATTCTTGCAGCCAATGCCGGTGGAGCGTGGTCGCCAATTGGAGACGTGACAACGACCATGCTTTGGATCGGGGGACAATTGACCGCAGCCCCTATGATCCTAAAGTTGTTCCTTCCCAGTCTGATATGCCTTGTTGCGCCCCTTATCCTGCTTTCTTTCACGCTGAAAGGAAAAACGGAAAAAGCAGTCGTCCCCCTGAAAAAAACGAAAGACGGCACCACACCATTCGAGCAAAACCTTGTCTTAGGGCTTGGATTAGGCGCTTTGGTATTTGTTCCTATCTTCAAGACCATCACACACCTCCCTCCTTTCATGGGGATGTTGTTCGGATTGGGAATCTTATGGGTTATTACCGAAATTATTCACAAAAGCAAAAATGATGAAGAAAAAGACCTTTATTCCGTAGTTCATGCCCTAAGGAAAGCAGATGTGCCCAGTGTCCTTTTTTTCCTGGGCATCTTGATCTCAATAGCAGCACTTCAATCTACCGGGCAGCTGGCTGCTTTGGCATTTTATATGGATGAAACGATAGGCAATACGAATGTAATTGTGATGTCTATCGGGTTGCTTTCTGCTATTGTTGACAATGTCCCGCTTGTTGCCGGGGCCATGGGCATGTACAGCCTGGAAATTTTCCCGACTGACCATTATTTCTGGACTTTCCTGGCCTATTGCGCCGGAACGGGCGGAAGCATATTGATCATAGGGTCGGCTGCCGGTGTTGCAGCAATGGGGATGGAAAAAATTGATTTTTTCTGGTACCTGAAAAAAATAGCCTGGTTGGCCTTGATTGGCTATTTTGCCGGGGCGCTGGCATTCATTTTACAAGCGCAAGTGCTCGGTTAGTTCAAACTGCTTTTTTGAGAAATACTGCTGGGTTTTACCTCTAACTATGATTTCAAGATTAATATACTCACTGATGTTTTTAGCGATGTTCCTTGCAAGTTCGACCGCTCAAAACACCCGTTTAAAAGACCATAACCGCATTGGTTGGATGGCAGGCTTTGCCAGCTTCAAGATTAACCGGGATTTTGGACTTCATCTTGAATATCAATGGCGCAGGGAAAATTTTGTGTCCAATTGGCAGCAAAGTCTCCTGCGACTAGGTATCAACTACCAGCTGGTGCCCAAAGTCCAGCTTCGCCTTGGTTATGCCTGGATTGAAACTTTTGCCTATGGCGATTACCCGATCAACAGTTTTGGAAAAGATTTTACAGAACATCGGGCTTTCCAAACGGCCACCCTGACAGACAAGCCGGGGCGCATAGATGTGTCCCACCGATTCATGCTGGAACAACGCTGGATAGGTCGCTACAATTCCATAGAAGCCAACCGCGAAGACGAGTATTTTTTCGTCAACCGCTTGCGATATTTGTTCAGGATAAATTGCCCATTGAAAGGCAAAACCATCGATATCAATGAATTATACGCTGCAGCTTACGATGAGATTATGATTGGCTTTGGTAAAAACGTGAACGAAAACGTATTTGATCAAAACCGTCTCGGTTTGCTGATCGGTTATGTTTTCAATAAAAAATTTCGCATCGAAGGAGGTTTGATCAACCAGATTGTCCAACTCCCTCGGGAAATTACCCTGCCCGACAATTCTGTTGGACGAAACCTTTTCCAGCACAACACAGGCTTCATCATCAATGCTATATCGACCCTGGATTGTAGCAAAGGCGGTAAATAGTACCGCTGTCTGCAATAATCTTTCATTTCTGAAAAGCAAGAAGGTTTTATAAAGGATGGATTTAAACCCGCTGCTGCAAAGTGGCGGGTTTTTTATTTTTTGGAAAATTTGTTCAGTTCGTGTTTTTTTCAACCTTTGCCATCTACATCACGAACAACACTATATGGCTCTTTCTACTCCAGCTACAAACACCGCCGATTCCAAACCCCTCCTTTCAACGCGAAGTATTTGGAATATGAGCGTGGGCTTCTTGGGTATTCAAGCAGGTTTTGCCCTCCAAAACGGCAATGCCAGTACAATTCTCCAACGTTATGGAGCGGATGTGCACGAGCTTCCCAATTTCTGGCTCGTAGCCCCAATCATCGGAATGATTGTTCAGCCTATCATCGGGTATTATTCCGATCATACTTGGAACCGTTGGGGGCGTCGAAAACCGTATTTCCTGGCTGGAGCAATTGCAGCGTGTTTTGGTATGATGTTGATGCCCAATGCAGGAATATTTGCCGCTGCACTCCCGCTTGTTTTAATGGGTGCTGGGATGTTAATGATCATGGATGCCGCATTCAATGTGGCTATGGAACCTTTTCGGGCCTTGGTTGCAGATAAATTACCCTCTGCCCAACGCACCTTAGGATTTTCAGTCCAAACTGCGCTTATTGGAATTGGGGCAGTCATTGGCTCCTGGCTTCCTTGGTTTTTAGCAAAAAAGGCAGGGGTGGGCGACATAGCATCAGAAGGCGTTGTGCCAGACAATGTTAAATGGTCCTTCTATATCGGAGCTGGACTTTTGCTTGCAGCCATTCTTTGGACAGTTTTTACCACCAAGGAATACTCGCCTGAAGAGCAAGCCCGATTTGGGGATGAGCCAGAGATAAAGTCAAGTAAAAATGGAATAGCATCCATTCTCCAAGATCTGGTGAATATGCCAAAAGCTATGCGGCAACTTGGCTGGGTGCAGTTTTTCTCCTGGTTTGCACTATTTTCAATGTGGGTATTCACTGCTCCGGCCATTGCGCATCATGTATACGGGTGTGCAATTGATGATACAAAATCTCAGGCATTTAGCGACGCAGGCAACTGGACGGGTATAATATTCGGTGTTTACAACGGTGTTTCCGCCATTTTTGCCCTTTGTTTGCCTTACATCGCTTCGCGGATAGGGCGAAAAAATACCCACGCATTAGCACTGGTTTGTGGTGGGTTAGGACTGATCTCCGTCTATTTTGCCAATTCTCCCAATTTTCTGATTTTTTCGATGGTCGGAGTGGGCATTGCCTGGGCGAGTATACTGGCAATGCCTTATGCGATGCTCGCTGGTTCACTCCCAGCGCATAAAATGGGGGTCTATATGGGCATCTTCAACTTTTTCATTACCATTCCTCAAATTGTGAGCGGAATTGTAAATCGCCCCATTGTCAAGTATTTATTTGGCAATAATGCCATTTGGGCCATAGTTATGGGTGGAGTATTTTTCTTAATTGCGGCAGCTGCAGTAAGATTTGTGGAGGATAAAGATGATGTTGTTAGAATTTGAGAAGGAGATAAATTCTTAAGAGCAATTGCTCTTTAAAATCAATCTGTCAATCAATCAATCGAATCATGAATCCAAAATTTATTGCTCTAATCGCGGTCTTATTGGGTATCTTGGCTGGTGGTCTTGTTATCACACTCGTGGAAATGATTTCACCGCACTCGCCCCCGGCAGGCATGAACGTAAATGACCCTGCCAAACTGGGCGAATGGATAGCAACATTGCCCATGTCGGCATTTGCAATTTTGCTGCTGGCTTACTTTCTCGGTGCTGCCGTAGGCGGTTGGGTGGCGAATCGTGTGGCTGCGAAATCTCATTACCGGCCGGCCCTTATCGTGGGATTTGGTCTTTTTGTAGCCGGTGTGATGAATTTGATGGCTATCCCGCATCCGATGTGGTTTGCAGTGGTTTCCTCTCTTATTTATTTTGCGGGCGCCTGGATTGGGGGAAGGGTAGTGCCTCGTGCAAAAATTTGATGCTCTATTTTTACTTTAATTATTTCACTAAACTTTTTTCAAAATGGATACCAACGATTTGATTTTCACGCTCCTTATTGGCGCAGTCTCTGGCTGGCTGGCTGGCCAAATTCGTCAAGGCTACGGCTTCGGACTTCTTGGCAACATCATTGTCGGCATCCTCGGCGCCTTTGTCGGCGGCTGGCTGTTTCGACAAATAGGGGTTTCTATCGGCAGCGGTTTGGTAAGCGTTATTGCCACTTCAGTCATCGGAGCCTTGGTCCTTTTGTTCCTTATTGGGCTGTTTACAAAAAAGTGATTGAACGCTTCTGTTTTACCCGTCCTACGGCTTAATCCCGTAGGACGGGTTTTCATTTAAACATCCACTTTTTAGCATGCGTCGCTTTCTCTTACTCGTATTCCCATTTTTCCTTTTCAATTGCAACCACTTTTGGGGCAATCCATACAAAACACCGCTTCCTCCTCGTATTGTTCCTGTAATGAACGACAGCCTGCGCGTGGAACCAGCCAACTGGTGGGTGGGCATGAGCTGGAACAAGGTTGAAATCCTCTTTCAACGCCCGGGTTTAGCCGAATACGAGGTGCGTTTGGAGCAGGGTAAGGGAACGAAGATATTGAAGGTGGTAAAAGGGGACAGCCCAAATTATCTATTCGTCACGCTGGAGATCAATGCAAACGCCCCTGCCCAGAAACTTGAGTTTGTATTTTCGAAAGGCAAATACACCTTCACCCACGAGTATCCCATCCGTGCGCGAAATGATGCGATAAAGGCCCAAGGAGTTACTCCACGCGATGTAATTTACCTGATTTTTCCTGATCGTTTTGCCAATGGCGACCCCTCGAACGACAATGTAGCCGGGATGCTCCAGGGCCTGCAACGCGAAAAAGATGAAGGACGGCACGGAGGTGATTTGAAAGGCATTCGAGACCGCCTAGATTATCTTAAAGACTTGGGAGTCAGTGCAATATGGCTTAATCCAGAACTCGAAAACGATCAGTTGGAAGCATCCTACCACGGTTATGCAGTCACAGATCATTATCGGGTTGACAGGCGTTTTGGCTCCAATGCAGCATTTCGCGAGCTTGTGACTGAGTGCCACTGGCGCGGCATCAAAGTTATCCGAGACGTAGTGCTCAACCATATTGGCGACAACCATTGGTGGATGAAAGACCTGCCTGCCAAAGATTGGGTGAACCAATGGCCCGCCTATACCAATACTTCCTTTCGCGCCCCAGCACTCGTAGACCCTTACGCTTCGGAATTTGACAAAAAACATTTTAATGACGGCTGGTTCGACAAGCGAATGCCTGATCTTAACCAGCGCAATCCACAGGTTGCCAACTACTTAATCCAACAAGCCATTTGGTGGATTGAATATGCCGGAATTGATGATTTTCGAATTGACACCTATACCTATTCAGATCAGGCGTTTTGCAGCAAATGGTGTCAGGCCTTGCTGGAAGAGTATCCAAATCTCTCTATGTTCGGCGAAATCTGGGAAAACGCTGTGCCTGTGCAAGGCTTTTTTGCAGACGACCAGCCTATGAGGCGCGGGAACTTTGACTCGAATTTGCCGGGTGTGGTTGATTTTCAACTGTGTTTTGCTATTCAGGACGCACTCACAAAAGAAACCACCTGGATGGAAGGCGCATCAAAGATATACTACGTCCTGACGCAGGATTATTTCTACAAGGATCCCTATAAAAACGTCATCATGCTCGACAATCACGACATGACGCGCATTTATACCCACATCGGCGAAAGCCTAAACAAGTACAAAACGGGAATGGCCTTTTTGCTCACTATGAGGGGAATACCACAGATTTATTATGCCACTGAAATTCTGGGAACCGGGGATGGCAAAACCAACTGGGGTGGCTTCCGCAAGGAATTTCCAGGTGGTTGGCCTGGCGATGCGGCGAATAAATTCACGGCAGCGGGTCGTACAAAGGATGAAAATGAGGCTTTCAATTTTACCCAAAAGCTCATTCGTTACCGCAATGTTACGCCAGCCTTACAAACGGGCAAACTCATGCAGTTTGCGCCCATTGATCGCGAGCCGGAAAAGGGACTGTATGTTTATTTTCGCTATGACGAAGCCAAGACGGTAATGGTAGTCTTGAACTTCGCCAATGAAGACAAAGTGCTGGATACGAAACGTTTTGCGGAGCGGATGACAGATTTCACTAAAGCAAAAAATGTGCTGACAGGGGAATCATTGACAGATTTTACAACATTGAGAGTGGGTAAGAATTTGCCCTTGGTATTGGAATTGGAACGGTAAGTTGAATTCGTTTATCTTCAAACATGAGTCACCCCGAATTTTATAACATTAATGATCTGTTCCGTTGCAACATCAAACTTGACATAATTTGAACCACCAAAGGCACAAAAGGACACAAAAGACCGTATGGAACTACTTTTGTGTCCTTTTGTGCCTTTTGTGGTTCAAATTACGCTACATGGAGGAAAAGCAGTACTTTTTTGATGTTTTTACATGTACGTTTTTTTTGTTAGAAAATTCGGGGTGACTCATGTTTCAAATTTCTACGTTTTAAAAACACGCGCTGCTTCTACCGCCTTTTGCCAACCCCTGTAAAGCCTATCCGCTTCTTTTTTTGGCATTTCAGGCGAAAAGATGCGTTCCAATTGCCAATTCTGGGCAATATCTGCCTGATCTTTCCAGTAACCCACTGCTAATCCGGCAAGATAAGCAGCACCTAAAGCGGTGGTTTCCTGTACTTTAGGGCGTTCAACCTGAACGCCAAGCATATCGCTTTGGAATTGCATCAGGAAATTGTTGCGCACCATGCCGCCATCCACACGCAGGGTTTTGAGTTTTATGCCTGAATCGCGTTCCATTACTGAAAGCACATCTTTGGTTTGGTAAGCTGTGCTCTCGAGGGTGGCACGAATAAGGTGGCTGCGGCTACTGCCTCGCGTAAGACCGAAAATGGCACCGCGAACCTCCGAATCCCAGTAGGGCGTACCCAGTCCGACAAATGCCGGGACAACATACACTCCCTCCGAAGACGAAAGGCTCAGCGCATGACGCTCTGTTTCAGCAGCGTCGGTGAATAATTCAACGGTATCGCGCATCCACTTTACGGCACTACCCGCGACAAAGATCGAACCTTCGAGCGCGTATTCCACACGTCCATGGAGGCCCCAGGCTATGGTGGTAAGCAAGCCATTTTGCGATGCAACGGCTTCATTACCAGTATTCATCAACATAAAACAGCCAGTGCCGTATGTGTTTTTGGCCATACCTGCAGCAAAACAACCTTGCCCAAAAAGAGCCGCCTGCTGGTCGCCCGCAATGCCCGAAATTGGAATCCCTGTTTCTGAAATGGTATCTGGAAGACCCAGAACATCTGCTTTTACATGTCCATAGATTATCGAAGAATCCATCACCTTGGGCAACATTGAAGCGGGTATATCAAAAGCCGCGAGCAGTTCCTCATCCCAGGCCAATTCGCGGATGTTGTAGAGCATGGTGCGGGACGCATTGGTGTAGTCTGTGGCGTGGATGCGTTCCTCGCTAAGATTCCAAAGCAGCCAGGTGTCTATGGTGCCGAATAGCAGATTGCCTGCAAAGGCATTGGCTTGAGCGCCTGGCACGTTGTCAAGTATCCATTTGATTTTGGTACCAGAGAAATATGCGTCAATGAGGAGACCTGTTTTGTAGCGGACCTCCGGGTCCAAACCCTTGGCTTTCAAGGCTTCACAGATATCCACAGTCTGCCGACTCTGCCATACAATGGCGTTGTAAACGGGTTTGCCAGAGCGCTTGTCCCACACTACGGTAGTCTCGCGCTGGTTGGTGATGCCAATGGCAGCTATGTTTGTCGGGCCTACTTTCTCGGCTACCTCGCGGACCGTGTCGAGTACAGACTCCAATATTTCGACAGGATTGTGTTCCACCCAGCCCGGCCTAGGAAAATACTGGGTAATGTCTTGTTGTGCCACAGCGATTGTGTTACCTTTTTTGTCGAACACGATGGCCCGTGTGCTGGTAGTGCCCTGGTCTATGGCGAGGATGTATTGCATGCTGGATTGATGTTTTTGCATAGTGGGCCACGGATGGCACGGATTGGACACGGATTTCACAGATTTATAATCATGCAGGGAAAAATCTGTGAAAATCCGTGTCCAATCCGTGCCATCCGTGGCCCAGCCTCGTTTATTCGATTTTAACCCCTGTTGAGTTGTGCGAATAAACAGGTTTTTTCTTTTTCCCCGGCTCTTTTACGTTTAAACCCTTGAAAGTTATTCCATGAACATCATCGAGCACAATGGGCGTTCTGTAATCCTCTTTTTCGCAGCTGATACTTACATTTTCAAATACGATACCCCTCGCATGGCGTATATAAAAACCCCAGGCGGGCAATTCTTTAAACATAGAAAATTCGGGATAATCAGCGCGTAGTTCCGGTATTTTGTCCAGTTCATCCAAACCCACTTTGGCGTAGTTGGGATTGCCTCCGCCGGGATAATGAATCTCTATATTTTTTAGCGTGATATTTTCAATAATAGCATCGTGCAATCCAACAATAGATATGGGAGAAATATTTCTCGGCAAATCCTCCACAGGCCCTTCGTATAGGTATCCTTCATCGGCTTTTGTGGCAGGAACCTCCGCGTAAACATTGGTTATTTGGATGTTTTTAATCCCGCCTTTTTTACCTGGCGCTCGTTCACCAATTCTAATGAAAATAACGTTCCCAGTATTGAGCACCCTCAAACTGTCAACCCGGATATTTTCAATAATACCCTCTTCCATCGTTGAAATGTTTATAGCCGACCGATAGGTATCGAAAACAGTATTGTTAATGATTTCAATGTTTTTATATCCGCCAAGTGTATAAGTCCCAAATTTGATTCCACTGCCACTGGAGCGGATCGTGTTGTTGGTAATCTTGACATTCTGACAGAAAAAATCGAGGTGGTGTGATTTGAGGCATATACCGTCGTCGGAAGCATCTATATAGTTGTTTCTTATGATAACACTGTCACAATCAACAATATCTAGACCATCATTATTCCAATAATTTTTACTGTCAACTGTAATATTTTCTATCAACAGGTTTTTACACTGATCGTATTGTTGACTCCAACTCGCCGGGTTTTTTATAATTATCCCTTGAATGGTTACATTTTTACAGCCTTTGAAATAAATATTCTGCGGGCGCAGGCCTTCATTGGGACGGTCGTTTTTTAAATCCTTGTCTTTTATGATTCCTTTGTGGATCATAGCAAGCACATTCTGGGCCACCTGATATCCGCGGCCATCAATGACTCCTTTGCCTGTTATTCCAATGTTTTCCTGGTCATACGCAAATATCATTGCAGTCCAATAGCGATGACGGTCATAATCAAACGGATTTAAAGATCCCAAAAGAATGGCCCCTTCTTCCAAATGAATCGTAACATTCGATTTCATGTATATGGTGCCGGTGACAAACCTCCCCACATCAAACACCAGCCTACCCCCGCCATTTTCATGGATATGGTCAATGGCCTTTTGAATGGACCTGGTATTCATGGTAATGCCATTGGATTCTATGCCAAAAAGTGAGGCCTTATAATCTTTGGAAATTGCTGTTAGTGAATAAAATAGGAGGGCTATTGATAGAGTGGTTTTGATGTTCATGGAGTATGATTTCATTTTTGTGTGTTTGCTATGCAGAGCGTATTTGGCGAATTCAAGATTCAAACGGCCAAATTTATGAATTACTCCGATTGAAACCATAGTCAATATTTAAAAAACACTATTTTCGCCGATTATTCTTTGCTTCAAACGCCAAACATGAATAATTTGTTCGGCTTTCTTAGAGATCGGTTCTGATTATCCATCCCAATATGCACTAATACTACGCTTTTTTTTTGCCTTTAATTTATTCATTCCCTTATATAATTGGTAATAAAATGCAAAGATTCACATGGTTTATCCTTCTAATCGCCCTTAACGCCAGTGCTCAACCCGATCTCGTCGGCTACTACAGTTTTTGTAATTGCAACGCGAACGACAACAGCGGCCAAGGCAACCACGGTACCTTGACTGGCAATCCAACTTGCGTGCCGGGCCAACGGGGGGTGGGTTTTTTGTTCAACCAAAATCCTGGTTCTAACGGTTGCGGTAAACCGGGTGGTGAATACGTCCAATTGCCCGCTTTTGATTCGATTTGGCAAAATGGGTTTACCGTGTGCGCCTGGGTTCGTTTCGATGCGATTTCCTTTTTTGAACGAATTATTGATTTTGGCAATGGTTCAGGGGATGGTGGCGGAATGCCCATTTGGTTCGGGCGGGAAGGTTCGAGCAATAACCTAACACTGGAAAGTTGGATAACCAGTAATGGATCGGTCAACCGAACACTTGGGCGGCTGGTAGCCCCCAATGTGATCACTAATGGCAATATTGAATATTACTGTGGCACCATCAGTGGCGACACTATGCGTATCTACGTCAATGGCGTGTTGAAAGCCCAAAAGAAGGGGCATCCGATCCTAAATGTACCTCGCTCGAATAATTTTATCGGCCGTTCTAATTGGTGCTTTAACGATCCGGATTTTAAAGGCTTCATGGACGAGGTACGGATCTACAACCGGGCACTTACGGAGGCTGAAATCAATTCCTTGTATCAGCAAACGCCAACTTTTGGCAGCTTCCAAAACCCGGTTTTATCAGGCACACCCGTGCAGTTGCAGGCACAAGGTGGCATTGAGTATCTCTGGTCGCCCTCAGAAAGCCTTGACGCTCCGGACATTCCAAACCCCATTGCAACGCCTTATGAAACAACCACTTATACCTGTAAGGTGACCCTGCCCGACGGTTGCTTTTATACCGATTCCCTTAAAATAGAAGTGTTCCGTATGCCGAATTGCTCTAGTATCTGCACAGGCGCTCTGGGAGAAAACATTTTTCCGAACGGAGATTTCGGCTCCGGCATACCCAATATCCTGCCCACCGACCCCGGCCTTGCACCCGGTTATATATACACCCTGAACCCGCCGCCTAACGACGGCTATTATTGCATTTCTAACAATACAACCTCATGGGGATCTTTCGCTGCAAATGCCTGGATAGATATTGAAGACAACGGACCGGAACCCAATGGTTACATGATGGTTGTCAACGCATCTTACCCGCCCGGGCTTTTTTATCAAAAAACAGTGGATGTTTGCGAAAACACACCATACGAATTTTCAATTGATGTTATCTCTCTGATTTTTAGTGCTTTTCCTGACAAGATCCGCCCCAATATCTCTTTCTTGATTGATGGTATTTCTGTTTGTGAAACGGGTGATATTGCCCCCGATGAACAATGGCATACCTCCCGGTTTTCCTTTATTACGGCCCCGGGGCAAACGACCGCAACCCTTGCTTTGCGCAATAACGCCCCTGGCGGCAATGGCAATGACCTGGCCATTGACAATATTTCGTTCAGGACCTGCGGGCCCAATGTCACTGTGCCTCCTGTTGTGACCTTTTGCAAGGGCGTATCTGCTACAATTCATTCTTTAGTTACAAATTCCCAGTATGCCGATCCATATTATCTATGGCAAACCTTTTCCAATGGTACATGGGTAGATATTCAAAATTCCAACGCTGACAGTCTAGAAATTCTTGATCCGGAGGATGGAAGTGTGTTTCGATTGTTAATAGCCAATGGGCCGAATAACATATTTATGCCCAATTGCAGGATTGTTTCAGATACTATTCAAATGAAACAACTGTCGGATCCAACTGTAAACACCTTAGTTCAGGATGTTTCCTGCGCTGGGGAGGCCAATGGAAGTGTGTTTGCTGAACTGGCTACTGGCATCCTTCCTTATACCTATTCCTGGAACTCGGGAGAATCATCATCGGCCATCAATAACCTGTCTGCGGGCACCTATGAAGTCACTGTCACAGATGCCGTGGGATGTACAGGAGTCGCCATAGCCATCGTTTCAGAACCACCTGTACTGACAGGCACTGCCACGGCAAGCGATGTTTCCTGTTTTGACGACAACAACGGCACTGCTACAGCAACGATTACCGGTGGGGCGTTGCCCTATACTTACTTATGGAGCAATGGTCAGACCAACGCTGTCCTGGACGATCTGTCAGCTGGCACGTATCTGGCTACTGTCACAGATGCAAATGGCTGTATCACAATTACTTCTGCTATTGTTTCAGAGCCACCTGTACTGGTAGTCACTGCCACGGCAAGCGATATTTCCTGTTTTGGCGGCAACAACGGCACTGCCGCTGCATCGATTACCGGTGGAGTGTTGCCCTATACTTACTTATGGAGCAATGGTCAGACCAACGCTGTCTTGGACGATCTGGCAGCTGGCACGTATCTGGCTACTGTCACTGATGCAAATGGCTGTATCACAACTACTTCTGCCATTGTTTCAGAGCCACCTGTACTGGCGGGAACTGCCACGGCAAGCGATGTCTCCTGTTTTGGAGGCAACAACGGTACTGCAGCAGCATCAATTACCGGTGGAGTGCTGCCTTATACTTACTTATGGAGCAATGGCCAGACCAACGCTGTTCTGAACAATCTGTCAGCTGGCACGTATCTGGCAACCATTACTGATGCAAATGACTGTATTACCACTACCTCTTTCATTGTTTCAGAACCGCCTTCGCTGACGGCCACTTCCACCGGAAGCGATGTCTCCTGTTTTGGAGGCAACAACGGCACTGCCACAGCAGTGGTAAGTGGCGGGGTTACACCCTATAGCTACCTCTGGAGCAATGGCCAGACCAACGTCACACTCAGCAATCTTAGCGCAGGCATTTTTCAGGTTACAGTAACAGACTTCAATGCCTGTACGGCCTTGGCATCCGTCAATATAACGGAGCCGTTGCAGCTGAGCATTAGTGCCGCCGCTAAGAGTGTATCCTGTTTTGGCAATCAAGACGGTGATGTTACGGCTACTGCGTTGGGCGGTCTTCCGCCATTCACCTATGTTTGGGATAATGGTCAGAATACTCAGGTCAATAATAACCTCGCCGCTGGAATCTATGCAGTCACAATCACGGATGCCTTGGGTTGTACCGGGGTTGCCTCTGCTTCTGTATCGGAGCCGCCTCTGCTGGCGGCCAGCCTCATGGTCAGCGATGTTTCCTGTTTTGGGGGCACTGAAGGATCGGCCATAGCCTCGGTTTCAGGGGGGACGCCCCCATACGGCTATGTATGGAGCAATGGCCAAACCAATGCTTTCATTATCAATCTGACAGCTGGAACTTACAGCGTCTCGGCTACGGATAGCAACGGATGCGTTTTGGTTGGATCTGTGGCGGTCAATCAGCCTCCAGTTCTCCAATTGAATGCACTGGCAAGCCCTGTATCCTGTTATGGCGGAGAAGATGGAGCAATTACAACGGTGATAAACGGCGGGACCAGTCCATATACTTATCTCTGGGACAACGGGACAACAACTGCGCAGCATCCAAACCTGACAGCAGGTCAGTACAGTGTTACAACCACGGATGCCCATGGGTGTACTTTGACAACTCAGGCAACGGTCGTGCAACCAGCGGCCCTTATCAGCAATAGCAGTGTTGAAAACGTGGAATGCCATGGCAGTGCAACAGGCGCCATTTCCGTCCTTTTAACCGGTGGGACTTTGCCCTACACTTTTCATTGGAATACTGGAGCGAATACCGCTCAGATTACCCAACTGCCCAGTGGTACTTACACCCTTAGCATTACCGATGCTCATGGTTGTTTATTGACCAACTCCGCGGAAGTCCAAGAGCCGCCTCCACTGATCCTTCAAACAAACAAAACCGACATCCTGTGTTTTGGCGATCAAAATGGCGCATTGTTCGCCCAGGCCGCTGGCGGAGTGGGGCCGTATGCGCTTCTTTGGAGCAACGGGCAGACTACAGCCAATATCAGCGGGTTGAACGCCGGCACCTATACCATTAGCCTTACAGATGCCAATGGCTGCTCGGTGTCAGCAAGTGAAAACCTTGACCAGCCAAATCAGCAGACAGTCGAATTAGGACTGGATGTAGTGATCGACCTGGGGGATGTCCTTGATTTGCAGGCAATTGTGAATATACCCCATGCGGAAGTCATGAACTATACCTGGTGGGGAACCGTGGATTCTTTACAGTGTCCGGATTGCAACCATTACAGTTTTCAGCCTGTACACCCGGGATGTCTTCATGTAATGGTACGTAGCAAAAATGGTTGCACGGCCATTGACTCCTTGTGTTACCGGATAAGTCCGCACCGCCGGGTTTATGCCCCGAATGTCTTTACGCCGAATGGCGATGGATTCAACGACTTTTTTACCATTTTTTCAGATGATGGGGTGAGGCAGATCTTGAGTCTCAAGATCTTCAATCGCTGGGGAGGACAGATCTATCAGACCCAAAATATAAAAACAAACGATGAACCGAGGGGCTGGGACGGCACTTTTAAAGGCCAGGAGTTGAATATTGACGTCTTTGTTTGGGTGGCTCAGATCGAATTTATTGATGGGCAGATCATTCAAATGAGTGGCGATGTGACCCTTGTTCGATGAATTTGAATGAGATCAAGGCGTTGGTGAACGAGACCATCCCTATCAGGTTGAAATGGTATTTAAAGTCGAATGAGCTTTCCACTTTGTGTCGTATTTCCTACAGAAACGCGCCAGACATACACGCCCGATTGGGATAAAACGAATGCTGGTATTTCTATAATGTGGTTGCCAGGCTCCAATGGAGTTGCCATCTGCCAGATCATTTTGCCTGCCAGGTCGCTGATTTCCAATAAGACCGTTTCAGGGACCATAAGTCGCAATGGCAGTTGAGCCGAACCTGTGGTAGGGTTGGGCAATGGAGAGAATACTTGTAGTTCTCTTTTTACCTCGGAGATTGCTTTTTGTGAAAAAACTAATTTCACAGGATGGTTGATGCCTTCTTTGTCATAGGCTTCTGGCCGAATCCAGGGGTCCGTAACCATTCTCAAAACAGCTGAAAGCTGCGTGGTCGAACGCGCTTTTACACGCAAAAACAACAAGGCGTCTTCCGGCAATACGGCATTGGGTGCGGTGTCAGACCAGCTCAAATTTAACACACCGGTTTGTGGTTTCGCCCAGTTTTCTGATTTTATATCAATTACATTGCTCGGCACTACATCTTCAATTTCAATAACTTCCGGGTCATAGTTTAAAGAAAATTGAAAACCTTCCCATGCTCCGCCTTCTACTGCCCTGAGCGGAATTACATGTGTTTCTCCGGCTTCGATGGTCAGATCAGGCATCTCCAGGGATACGTGTTGGTCACGGCTTTCTACTGTGCTCTGCAATGTGTCAATGTTAGAAGCGGTACCATTCACATCACCCATTTTCACTCCTTTGAAAGAGAGTTGTGGCGGATACCAGCTGAGGGCTTGCATAGGCAGGGAGTACTTCGATGGGCAATTGCCATAAAAAGGGGTTCCCCAAGCGGTACAGGTATCCACATAAAAACGCCAGGAAGGCGTGCCACCGGGCAATTTGACCGTAAGCCCTAAGATCAATTTTCGCAATTCAACAATGTCGAATGTCGACACCGAATTGCTCAAATTTACATCTGCAGCAGCGATTTTCCAGCCTGCATCAAAAGGCTCAAGATCGAGAATATGTTTTGAGATTAGCACAAGGTCGTAAGTAGTCACGCCATTGAGCGGGAAAGTGTCTTTGGCGGCTACAAGTGAAAAATTGGTTGCTGGAGGCAATGAAGAAAGTTCGGTACAACCTGTGGAGTTGACAAAAAGCTGGTTGTAGCCCAGAGGCTGGTTAGGACTACTCCATTGGGTGCTAAATGTTACGTCACGGATGACCTCCCCATTCGAATGACTGTGTGCACAAATGTTAGGGTACGGAACGAAGGGGCAAAAGCCAGCAGTGTCGTACACAAGCACTTGCGTTATACATTGCTGAAGATTGTCTGCTTTGTCCTTAACCCACAGCTCAATGAATTGATTGTCATCATCTTCACAATTGAACATAGTCGTATCCTGTGGGTTGCCAAAACCATCTAGCGGGAAGCCGGAACCAGTGCCAAATCGCCGTATTCCAAATACCAGTTGGCTGTCAGGGGTAACATTGTCCGATGCTCCTAACAACGCTTCGGCAATGGAAAGCATGGTAGTCTGCGTCACATCAAGATACACCCCCAAACTGGATTTACAGGTTAAACTGGGCACTTTACAGTCTTTTACTTTGAAATTTCGGTCGCAAAACCGTTCCACACCATCCTGTGAGGCACGCCATTCAATTCGATGACGGCCTTCAGGCAATTGCACTGGCACAAAATCATATGGAGCAGCATTCGTATTGAATCGCACCCAACCAATGGTAGTGTCGCCAGAATAGTTGATTTCGAGCGCGAAGCGGTAGAGCATAGAGTCCGGCAAGGGTCGTTTATCAAAACGTACTGTGTCGCCTCCCGAAAATCCGGGGTTAAAAGAATTGTTCGCCATGACTCTCCCCGGCGGTGGTGGATTGCTGCTTGTCAACACGGTTTCTTGGAAGCCATCGTTGTCCAAATCAAGGTAAAGTGAATAAGTAATAATACCTAGCCCGCCACCATTGCAACCATTTAGTTTGATGTTCAGATTAATTTCTCCTTCGTGCAAATCAGCATTTTCAGTAGTTTGGCTGTATGTAAAGGGGGCATCATTCCAAAGTGTAACATTATTGAGACTTTCGTCACAATAAGTCGCATTGCTTTGATGGCAATTGACAATAATTGGGCATGGCTGTGCCTCCAGAAAGTGACAGAAAAAAAGAAGGGATAGCGGTAAAATAATGAGGATGCCATTCCCCAAAGGCAATTGTATCGGTTTTCTCATAATCGGTAAGGTTAAAAGCAAATACTTTCAATCAACTCAAAAAAGGAACCGCTTGATGCTTTGGTTCATAGAAGCTCGAAAGAGCTCGAAAAATATTTTTTTTTGAGAAGATCGAGCCAGATAATTTACGCTTTGACGCTTGGGCGACAAAAGTGGGGTAGGGGGACAGGTCAAAAAATTAACCATTTTTAACCTTGAATCGAAACGGCAAGCACATATACCACCGCACCTTTGCTACGAAACTTATCGTAGTTATGACAAAAACATTCCAATTGCTCGCTTTTCTGCTCTTTTCTCAGCGCCTTTTATTCGCCCAAGAGCCACCTATCAACTTAAACACAAAACTTGAGGCTTGTCTTCAACAGGCCGCCGCCAAGGGTTGGTCAGGCGCTGCACTTGTTGCAAAAGGTGGGACAGTTTTCATACAAAAAGGCTATGGCTACGCCGAGCGTGAAACCAGGCGTGCACAAACAGCAGAAACAGTTTTCAGCATCGGTAGCATTACCAAGCAGTTCACTGCTGCTGCAATTATGAAACTTGAAAGCACAGGAAAACTCATGCTTGAAGACCCGCTTTCAAAGTATTTCGCGGACGCGCCAGCTGATAAAGCGCCTATCACAATACACCAACTGCTCACACATACCGCCGGATTTCCTGGCGCCATTGGCGACGATTATGATAACGTGGACGCAGCTCAGTTTGCACGTCAGGCCTTTGCCGAACCACTGCTTGGTCCAGCTGGACAGCAGTATGAATACTCCAATGTGGGCTATAGTCTGTTGGGCATTATCGTTGAAAAAACGAGTGGTTTGGGCTATGAGCAATTCCTGCGCGAAAACCTTTGGTTACCAGCAGGGATGAAACATACAGGCTATGTATTGCCCGGTTTTAAAAAAGAGCAACTTGCTACCGGCTACCGCGATGGCCAGCGCTGGGGAACTGCCATAGATCGCCCTTGGCTTCCCGACGGGCCAGGTTGGCATCTGCGGGCCAATGGCGGTGTCTTGAGCACCATTGGTGATATGCACCTTTGGTACAAAGCATTGAAAAACAACGTGGTACTGCCCAAAACGGCGATCGACAAGATGTTTGCCCCGCAGGTTGCAGAAGGGCCTCGAGGGCTGAGTCACTACGGTTACGGCTGGACCATACAACAAATGGATGGCCGCAAAATCATCTGGCACAATGGCGGTAATGGTGTGTACAATGCCAACATGACCATGGACCCTGCAGAGGATATGTGTATAATCCTGACTTCAAATTCCAACGACCACATTTCTGATGATGTGGCCATGCAGGTATTGGGTATCCTTTGGGGCAAGCAGCTTATGGTTGTAGAGGAGCAGGAACCCTACCTAAACAACCCGGTGACCAATGCAATTTTCAAAACAATCACTGAGCGTGGGGCGGCTTATTTTTCACAAAACAGTGATGAAATCCTGAAATCCGCAGGGTTTGATTTTGACAATGACATGCAATTGCTTGGTGTGGGCCAACGGCTCGAAGAAGCAAAAAAATGGGAGGAGGGCATCGCGCTGTTTGAAACTTACACCCGGCATTTCCCACGCATCGTGGTGGCCTGGAACCGCCTTGGGAAATGCCGTATGGCAATGGGTGATAAGATGGGTGCAAAAGCCGCCTGGGAAAAATCAGTGGCGTTGCGGCCCAAAGGGAATCCGGCGGTGGAGTGGTTGAAGGATTTTTAAAATATTGTCGGGAATCAAAACAGTTGTTTATTTCATAGTATTACAATCGGACGCTGCAATTTGGCGTGGTAAGTTGGTGAAAAACCGTTGAGACAAAAACAGATTATTGGTTGCTGTGTCAAAATCGTCTCGTAGACTCTTCGACTCCTCCAACTTTCTCTAGAGGGATTTGTTCAGTCTCTTGAACTGGTGCTTTTTCGCTTCAACCCATTTATTATGTCTACTGCTCTACGCAGGTTTTTAATCGTTTTATCCATCTTTCTTGCGCTCGTAATCATCGCAACAGTAGTTTTCGTCAGAGGCTGGCTCGACCCCCTTTTGAAAGAAAAGTTGATAGAAATGACGGCACAATCCAGCCAGGGAATATACACCCTGCAAATAGACCGCCTTCATGTCAGCCTTTTCACTGGGTCAGCGGAAGCAGATGGAATACAATTGACTACAGATTCCATTCGCTGGGATTCAATCCGTCAAGTGAACCCGGATGAAACGCCGCTTAAAATTGAACTCCAAATTAAGCGCTTGCGACTCAAGAACCTCAATCTACTGCAATACTGGCGAACTAAAGACATCTCTCTTTCCAGGATATTGGTTCGTGATCCTCAAATAAGCCTTATCTCTGTTAAGGACACAGCGATTGAAAAATCTCCCAAAAACGATTCGCTGGTGAAAGGGATGCTCGACCGTCTTCCCATGCTCATTGCCCCCTTCGCCAAAAGTATCCACATCGGGTCAGTGACGGCTTCCAATGGCAAAATGTCTTTGCGCACCTTGTTGAATAGCAAAACCAGTTTTCAGGTCGCCGATAGCATTGGAATTAATTTGAGCAATATCAACATCCTTGCGAACGACACAATAACAACTGGCCGGACCTTATACGCCGAGCGTATTTCACTCAGCCTGCACAATTACGAATTGTACCCTACGGGCGATCTCTATGGTTATCGTATCAATTCAGCAAGCATTGATGGTCAAAAAGAACTGACCACATTGGAAGGAATTACCGTCTTGCCAAAAACGAGTGATGCGGAGTTTATGCAGCGATTAAGCGTCCGTACACCAAGGCTCAAGATCAGAATGAAAGAAATACTGATTAATAAATTAGACCTGTTCAGGGCGCTGCACAAAAAGGAATTGAATATGGAATCGGTGATTGTAGAAAGCGCTCGAATTGATGTGTATCAAAACAAAAACCTGCCACTGGATCGGCATAAAAGAATGCCGCATGAATTGTTTCGGTCTATTAAACCATACCTGAATATTGATACCATTTTACTTCGAAACTCCAATATTCTTTACACCGAATATCATGGCATTCAAGAGGGACAAATTGAATTCGAAAAAGTCAATGGGGTAGTACTGAATATTACCAATGATACACTTAAAATGAGCGATGCGACCCCTGCCCGTATTGATGCACGGGCAGAATTGATGGGCGCGGGCTTGCTCGATTTATCGCTTCAAATCCCCTTGTTGTCACCAAACTTTCGTTGTGATTATTCCGCTAATTTAGGCAAAATAGATATGACGTACCTAAACAGGCTGGTGGAAGATCAGAACAAATTCAGGGTAGAATCCGGCAACGCCGAAAGTATGATCCTAAATGTTCATGTGCGAAATGGCGTAGCGCAAGGCACCCTGGAAGCGACCTATGACGATCTGAAAATCAGTGTGTTGCGGAAGAAAGACGGGAGTAAAAAGAAGATAATCTCCGTGGTAGCCAATATTGTACTTCGGGGAAAAAACGAACGTGGTTCTGAAAACAAACCCTTTAAAGTAGCCAACATTTATTACCGTCGCGAACCTACCGACGGTATTCTTCGATTTATTTGGCGGTCGGCGCAAACGGGGTTAATGGAAACTTTGGTGCCACGAAATATTTCTGGCGGCAAAATGCCCGATTGAGGAAAAATAGTTATGTTCCAATCTTATACTCATTGACCTCAATAATCGGTAAGGTCACCGTGAAATATTGTTGCGATACAATCACCTCTTTTTCTTTAAAGGTTAATAAAGCATTAGCCAATCCTGATGGCCAAAGATTGTCTGCACTACGCTCAGCTCATAGGGCAGACAATCTTTGGCATTACCGCAACAACGTCACATCGCCCACCCGCTTTCCAATCAACTCACCACAGGTCACCTTCACGATATAAACGTACACATCTGAAGGCGCAGGCTTGCCGTCAATCGTACCATCCCAAAAGGCATCCCCTTGATTTTCATACACTTTCTCGCCCCAACGGTCATAAATCTCCAGACTGCTCACTACTTCTGCCCCCTCGTGTTTCACTACGCGGAACACGTCGTTTTTACCATCATCATTGGGTGTAAAAGCATTGGGAATGTGCAGGCTGTCTGCCGAACATGGCGGGAACACTACGACCCGGAAGACCAATTCAGCGGGGCAACCATCAGCATCGGTCAAACTCAAGCGATATTCCTGATATCCCGAGGAGTCCAAAAGATAAGTAACGCTGGGGCAATTTGCACAGGGTGGGGTAGGGCTTGGCTCCCAAATATAAGTGACATAACCGTTTGGCCCAGTGAGCGTTATGATTTGTCCGTAAGTCCCAAATATTGTGTCCAATGGCACAATTACAGGAGGATCTTTCTCAATCACGGTCACAAGATGTGTGCTGTCGCAACCGTTGAAAGCGAGAGATATTAAGGTTAGTGTTCCGCTTTCTGTGAACAAACTATCGAAAACCAGGAGCGAATCCCCAGCACAAAACACACGCTCTTCTTCCGTCATTGGCTCGGGTAATACTGTCAATGTTTGAAAAATCGTGCTGTCGCAGCCGTTTACATTTTCCAAAACGATGGAATAGTTGCCTTGTATGGCGGTCATGGTTCCCAGGACATCCACGGGTTCACCCACACAAGTAGTCAATCCGGCAAGTATTGTGGTGTCACGATTTATTATTTGTAATTCAAGTGAATCAGTAGCCGTGCAGTCATTTGCAAATGTGATGGTAACGGTGTATATACTATTGCTTGAAATCTGAACGGTTTGCGACTGAAGTGCAGGATTTTGAATGCCCGGCCCTTGCCAGAAGTACCCGGTTCCAGCAGGTGTGGCTACCAGGGTAGTTGGCATTCCTTCACAAATCACGGCATTCCCGTTGATTACTGCGGAGGCTGCACCAAATGTTATTTCAAACAGGTGGGTTACGGTACAGCCACTGGAGCTTTCTATCAAGGTCAAGGTTTGAGGCGTATTTGCCGGGGTGCCTGGGTCGGGTGTGAAAACCGTGTTAGCGCAGGTGGCACAAGCAACTCCGGCAGAGGGTTGCCACTGATAAGTATTCCCCGCTTGTTCAGGAACGCCGAGTGTGACATCCTGTAACGTGCAGTAAATCAATGCGGTATGCTCCAGATTCAAATTTTCAAATGACAAAACCTGATCTTCGCAGACACAGTTTTCTGCTGCGGGAAGTACAAACAGCAAGTCGCAAAGTTGGGTAGAATCCAGGCCGGGTATAACTCCTGATAGTAAGGCGTAAACGCCAGGGCCGAATGTGATAAAATTCTGAAGGATAGCCAGCAGCACATCGTTCACCGATACAGTGCCGTTTCCATCCACATCTTTATAAACCATTGCAATTACGCCATCTACATCGTTCGTCCCAATATTTTTAACGAACAGGGCAGCATTCACTTGACCGTTTACAATGGACAAATTGGCATGGGTCATCAGGAGTTGTGGGTGGGGCGGATTGATGTTCATGCTAGCCTCACCTGTAGAAATATAAATGTCGCAGGGCGCGCCAAGGCTTTGACAAAACGCAGTTGTGCGTACCCGGGTTTGCACCAACATAATTTGGTCATTGCAGCCTGCATCCGCCCCGTATTGTACAAAGAAACTAAACTCAACCGGCCCACCGCCCTGCAAGATCGGCAAAGGCAGTTGGAAGCCTGTCGGATTCACCATAATTGGACCAGGCGGCGCATTGAGGCCAGGCGAGTAGGAATTGATAATAACTGAAACACCCTGTGGCAACAAAACATATACACTATCCCCAACTGAAGGCGTGCCTAACAAGTTCAAAATCACAGTGTATTCCTGTGGTGTGCCACATGCCTCTTCGATAGTTCCAGTCGGCTGGATACCGACTTGAACCCCATAGGTAGGATTAATTCCATTAATGATAAGCGGGTCGCCAGGTATGTTCAGCACATTGGTTTGCCGGCCGCAAGGCTCCAGACCTGAGGTACCGTAAATGATTGGTGTATTCGACACAAACCCGCATTCTGCAATGGTTTTGAACCGGATATGAAAAGCGTTTTGTGGATTAAGGCTCACGCCAGGCAACCCGTTGCTGGCAATTACAGGCAGAATACTGTCCAGCCCCCATTGGAAAAGATTGCCAGGCAGAAGTGTTGGGTCAGCAATAGTTGCCCAGGGAGTACCTTCCGGGTAGGAAATTTGACAAGTGCCAGGTACAATACGCAGGCCCTGTGGCAATTTTACGGATGCTTCAAGGTTATATGCGTACCCGATTTTGGCGTTAAAGACTTCAAATTCAAACCAATCCGAGGTATCGCAAAGTGTAAGTGATGCGGGTTCTAACAATACATCTAATTCCAATTCAGGCCGTTCGAGATGGAGCTCGATTAAAAAAGTGTCGCGCCCACAATCAGCATCCGCCAGGCTCGAAATGGGTGAGCAAGCCCAACCGAAAATCAGAAGCAGTGAGTCTGATTCACAGGAAATATTTTGCCCTGTCAATCGAAAACTGCGCTGGGTGAAACCAATGATTGCACCCAGATTGAAAAAGCCATTTGCTCCGGCAACAGTCTGATTTTGAGGCATTTGAAACAATTCAAAATCGCTGGCTTGGCCAGAAGGTGACACAACAGCGACCCAGGCGGCAGTTGCAGTTGATACCAATACATTCTTCAAATCAAAGTCAATTTCAAATTGCCGCGTTGGTGTGTAAACTACACTGTCGCCTGTTTGAATTTTAAGTTTTGGTACACTGGAAAAGAAGCCAATTGCGTTTTTGATTGAATCCAATGCTGTCATCTGCTCGCCATTCAAGCAGCCGACAAAACTTGTTTCGATATATTGTTTAGAAGTATCGGGGATATTGAAATGGCAGTTGGGCTTAAAGATCAAATTGCTGCGGAGGTTGAATCCTTCGTCCACTGGCGCAGTAAAGGCGGGTCCAAAATCAAGCTCCAAAAATCCAGGCGACTGAGCAAAGGGCAAAATCAAGTTGGTAAGAAACGGCACACTGTCCTGCAGTGTGAGGTATTCCAGTTTAGCCGAGGAAAGTTCGAGTCCTGGCAGCAAGGTTTGTCTATAGTCTGAAATCCAGGCGAGCGGACGCAGCTCGAAAGGGAACATATTCTCGCGGGCAATGCGCATGGAATAGCGGAATTTCTTGACTTCCAGGGAGTTCTCGCAAGCCTTGATGTTGTGGGTATTGGGCGCAATCGATTTCCGCCATCCAGAATACTGGAGTTTTTTGCGAGCTTGAAAATCCCAGGCATAAAGTAATCCACCCGCGCTGGTTGCCGTCCGAAAGCCCACCAAAGGCGGGTCTGGATTATTGGTTGAACTTGGTTTAAAATTGGCATCCAGTTTGAAATCCGTAAAAATGAAGATCGAATCACCTAATCCAAGTACAGGTTTGGGGAGACAACCATCCGCAAACATTTGCGGCAAAGAGTACAAAAAGTAGAATTTCTCCGTGGCAATGTCATCAATTGGCTCCGGGGGAAAAGCATTCGGATTGACTACCTGGAAATAATTTTTGTCATTAACGTATTTCAAGCCATCCCAGGAACAACTGGCCTCTGTTCCATCACTGTAGCGAACCCTAACAATGGTTCCAATCCATCGTACCTTGCTCGAATCGGCAAAGCCATTTTGGGCACTTATAGTCGCGAACAAATCGTTGTCGTTCGTGCCCATATCCCCACCAGTGATTTCATGCCATATCGCACGAGAAATTGTATCAACCAATACCGCCGAATCCATTACACCACAATATTCAACACGAAGTGTGTCGCCCGCCAAAAAACGGTCGCGGCGCGCAAGTGCAGCGGTTGCCAATAAGGGAGAATCGGCCTTGCGGTCATCATTGTCATCCTGGAAGCCCAGATTGAGTCGGTAAACATCCCACCAATCGCGCAAACCAGGGATAGGGTAATTCGGATCCTGGCCACTTGTGTCACCTGGTGGGTTGGGATCCTGAGGGCCGCAGCTGAGAACCACTGCCAAAAAGCGCTCGTCGCATTCGTTGATGGCACAAGCCCGAAGCGTGTTTAAAGCAGGCGACCAGTAGCTAGCGTCCCTCATTTGCAAAAAACAGCAATAGTCCGTGTAGATAACCCCGCCATCCGGCGATTGTGGAAGGTCTTCGCAAACAATATTGGTGTCACACAGATAGCGCAGGCAAAAGTTCATTGCCAGGGAATCCAGCGCAAACGGAGTTGCCCATGCGAGGTGAACATTTTGTCCCCCATCCGGCAGTGAAGTTGTTTCAATAAGCACAGGAGGACTATTGCCGAGCAGTGTCCCACAGGAACTGTCCAGCGTTATTCCAAGTGGCAAATCAAGTTCTAAATGCCAAAACCCGTCTTCCTGGAGGTATTTTCCCGCTGCCTCATATAAAAACGGATAACTCTGCCCGCTTTCCAAGCAAGTGCCAATAGCCGACTTTACATCACCAAGTACAAAATACCTTTCTTCTGGAAGAATCGCAATGTTGCCTGACACAAATCCTTGCGGCGGGCAATCCTTTTTGTAATAATAATTTGCCAGGAATTCGGGTTGTACCTGATCGCATTGTTCCAAACAGGTAACGACATCGAACAGAAAATTCAAGGAATCATTTGCTGTGATAATCGGTATTTTAAAGGATGCTTCGTAGAAGGCAAAGAAATTGCATGCGGGTAGAAAGCTGGTTTGAGCAACACTGGGTGAAATAGCGCTGGTGCCGCTGCTGTGTTCTATTCGAAACGAATTGGGGATCATGCCTGCCAAGGTCAACCCCTCGGTGAGCTGGGGATTAAAGAAGATGTCTTTTGCATCTGCACGGCCTATGTTTTTGATTTTGAATCCCATTATTGTTGGCGTATTGCCACAGTAATCCGTTGGCGGTGCCCAAATTTGTTCAAATACCAAATTGGGAATGTTGGTCGAAGTTTTGATTTCAACAAAAGCCATTATGCTGTCGTAACTGCAAACTTCTCCGCCACAGCCCCAGCCCACCCGAAGAATCGAAGGGTTGGTAAAGGCGGGGGTCCCGCAATCATTGATGATAATTTGCTCTGTAAAGCAAACAGATTCATCTTGATCGAGCCAGACATCTCCATTTCCAATCGTTTCAAAAAAACTACCATCGAATTCCGCTGAAAAAAAATTGGGGCTATTGGATTGACTGCTCGCCCCGGTTACCAAGGCATCAAAGCCCGCCAGGTGGCTATCTTCAAAAAAGAAGTTGCTGATTTTTCCAAGTCGGGTATTCTCTACACAAATGGTGCGCAACACCGTATCGCCTTTTTCGCCCATGAGTATGGAAGGGTTCACGTTTTGGATCAGGAGTGCACCCGTTTGTACTTTAATGGATGAGCTATTCGCCTGCGCATTTCCAAGTGTCGAGCTGACTAAAATATTTGCAACGAATAATTGCCCGGAGTTCAGCAAAGCTGCGGCATCACAATCTGCTTTGACTACAAATTTTACAACCACAGATTGATTGGCTGGAATATCAAGAAGTCCAAAAATGGGCGCAGAAAGATTAAAAATATTTTGTTCGCTGGCCCCCAACACCGTTCCAGACACATAAGTCAGTCCGGTCGGAAGATTAATGGTCACCGATGCTCCGCTCAGCAATACTGCATGGTTGTTCTGCACCGTCACGGTTAATGTGTCGGTATTGCAGACGTAAAGCGTGTCGCTTTGGAAGTAAGAAATTACAATGTTTTGCGCGGGAAGCAAACATGAGAGGGCGCTGAAAAGCAGCGGCAGGAGAGAACGTTTGGCGAGATTCATGGGCGGTGAGTAGTGTTTTGTGTCCGCCAATGTAGGGCAAATACTATGCTCCTGTTCCGAATTTGTCGTGAATATTTCTTTTTTTACGCACACACATACTATTTATTGAATTATGATTGTACGTTTGAGACCAATACCAAACCTTATATTTCAATTAACCTATTCCCCACCATGAAATTGCTCCAAAGTTTACTTCTTGCCCTCCAAAATTTCTTTGCTATATTTTTTACTGCCGCCTTTGCTTTCCTTGAACGCAGCGCCCTCAATGTCCGTGAAACCTGGACTTGGCTTGGCCAACTTTACCGTGGCGAACAGGATAGCCGTAAGCGGCTATTCGAGTATTACCTATGGCATCAGAAAGAAATCATTTTTTGTTTCCTCTTGGTCTTCCTCATTTCTGGAGTAGACAAAGTGCAGCATTTTTTTTCTGCTTTTGCGATAGATATCGTGAAGGGGCCGGACAACTTTCTCACTTTTATGCTTGCATTCGTGGGCAACGGGTTTATGATTTTTTGGCTGTGCTATGTCTTTTGGCACAAACCGAAGCGAACCACGTGGCTCGAATCGGTATTTGGTAAAATTGAAAAAGATAAATACCAGGATTATTATCAAAAGTCGGGCAATGTTTGGCGCGTTTCTACTACGGCGGCCATACCCTTGTTGTTGGCAGGAGCCGGACTGGCTCAGTCAATTGTCAAGCAGGAGAGCTATGAATCACAATCCAATACACTGCTAAATATGATAGCATGGGTGCTAAACTCCTACCCCCTTCTGGTGCTGCTTGCCACTTCTTTCCTTTTTTTAATACTTATTTTCTTCCTGAAGCCACATCCCCGCCACGACGCGCCCCTAGAAACAAACCAGGGAATGCTATGGCGAAACCTTATTTTAATGGGCATCAGTATTATCGTCTTGTTATTGCTTTTTTGGTTCTACAACGAACTAGGTGGGGTTGTTAAAAGCTTGTCTGTCATACTATTAGTGTTCCTCCCACCAACTTTGTTGACATTCGTGTTGAATGGATTTAGCGAATGTATGGTCAAGTCTGCCAACTTGATAGCAGAGGGCGCAGAAATTGGGCTGAAAGCTGCCAAACGGTTTAAAAAAACCTATGACGGCCTGATGTGGACCTCTTACTTGTGCTCGGGTTTGGGTTTGATGCTCCTAAATTTTAAATGGATTACAACATCTGAAAATTTTAGTATTGTCGTGTTTCCCATCGCGATGATAATTTTCATTGCCGTTGCGTATTACATTGCCATTGATTGGCTCACGTACAATATGTTGCCATCGAGGTTTTACTTGTTGATTGGTACCTTGACCCTGCTGGTTTGGTTTGGTCCACAAAAACACTATGAAATTAAATACAAGGCGCCACCCCAATCTAACCATATGGAACGTGCCTCTTTGGAAACCTATTTCCTGCACTGGTTTAAAGAACGAATGGATCAAAAGTTATTTGCAGACTCGTTGAGCAATCAAATTTACCTCGTGGCGACAGAAGGTGGCGGCTCGCGTGCCGGCGCCTGGACTTCGGCGGTGCTTACGGAACTGGACAGCACTATGAACGGGAAATTCCAACAACAATGCTTTGCCATCAGTGGTGTATCGGGGGGCTCCATCGGTACGGCCTCCACCCTGGCTTGGTGGGACAATGCCCGCAATTTAAATATTAAACCTGAAGCGCTATATGAAGACGGCACTTTCAGAAAACGCTATATAGGCCGGATTTTCAAGCGCAATTACATAAGTACCTCCCTGGCTGGTCTGTTTTTTTTCGATGGATTTCAGCAAAACATCCTTTTTTCCTGGCTTTTTCCAGATAAATACAGCCGAACAGACCGCCATCAGGACGAGGAAAGCGATGCTGTGCGTTGTGCGCTACGGGATCTTTATGTAAAGCATAAAAAATTTAAGGATTTGAACCCTTTATATCTAAAAGAAACCGACTTCCTGAGTCTTTATTACCTAGGGAATAAACCGGAGCCGCGTATTGGCTTGCCTTTGTTTTTTCCAAATACTTGCCGTGTGGAAGAAGGTCGGAGGGGTGTGTCCAGCCCCGTGCTGTTGAACACTAAAACGGAATCGCAAGGGCCGAAATTCCCCGGCAATCCCGGTCTACTGGACATAATTGGAGATAAAGATCGTACCTGTAAAGCCAAAATGAGGCTAAGCCTGGGCGAGGTGGCGAGTCTGAGCGAACTCTTTCCATTTGTGAATTCTACCGTCCACATGGGCGAAGAGGTGGGCACCTTTATGGATGGCGGAGTGTATGAAAACATGGGGCTGACCACTTTGTACGAAATCCGTGCGGCCTTGGGCGTTATTCATAAATCGCCCGACACTGTTGTTTTGGCAAAACTTTTCCCTGTTTTGGCTCAACGGGAGGCATTTGTGTCTTTGCTACAAAAAGTCAGCTTTAAGCTCGTGCTCATTTACAACACCGAGCATCTGGATCATTATCAAAACCCACAGCAGGACCGTACCATGCAATTCTTAGACCCCATCACCGCGCTTTTACAAACCCCTTTTGGTGGTCACACGGACTATATTTACCACAAAACAAAAATGGATTTTGGGGCAGAGCATGTGGTGGAATTCCCCCTGTTGCTGAAGAATGATTTTGATAACGACAAAAAATATTCAAGAAAGCCCAGCGATCCGATCATAATGTCTCGCTGGCTGAGTCGGTACGAAATGAATAGCATTATGGTTCGCGCAAAGGAGCGAGTACAGGACAGGTTGTGTTATTTGGTACATTACACTGCGCATTGATCAAGGTCGTTCTCATAATTCATACAGCCTAAAATGCTCGTCTTCGTACAAAAGCTTGTAAGGGAGCGCCTCGTCAGATGAATGCCGGTCCATCAGAATATATTTCAATCCCTGTTTTTGAAAAGCAGGCATCCAGGTTGACTTGGCCGGCACGTCCTGGTTGACGGTCCAACCTTTTCGTTTTGCCCAATACATCAAGGTTGGGCTGTAAGAACCGTCGTTCACCATGATCTTATCTGTAGGCTTGGTGTACTTGTCCATTATATCGCTCAGCGTCATGAGATAGGCTCTGTTAGGCACAGGCGAAAAAGATCGCTTTTTGTTATAAATATAACTAGGCGCCAATAACAAAATAACAAGCGACACGGAATACACTTGCTTCCATTGAAGCCGATCAAAAAAATGCCCGAAAAACAGTGCGAGCAAAGGAACAAGCGGAATAATATAATACTCATGGGTTGGAAAAACAATGCCAGTCTTCAGGGCAAAAGCAAAGTATAGCAAAACATACAAAAGCGTAAACCATTTTAATTTAGAATTTTCGCCAGTCAGAACTAAACCCATTCCCATTATAGAAATTAAAAAAGGTATTTTATATTGGAAAGGTGAATGGACTAGTGAATGCCAAGATTCCGAAGCGTGTTGCTCTATAACAATGCGCCAACCCTCTTCAAAAGAAACTGGCCAGATGAGTTGATTCCCATATTGTTGGATCAAAAAAGGCATCCAGTAAAAATACCACCAGCCAACACAAGCCATGGTAAGGCCAAGGGTTACTGTGACGATGCGCTTGGCTTTTAAATCAATTTGCTTATCCAAAAATGGAATGACCAAAAAAGTGAGCATCACGAGAAAAGGAATTTTGCTCAAAATGCCCAGTGTGGTCAAGAAAAAGCCAATCAGAAGGTATTTCCTTGATTGATTTTCCAGATAATTCCACAGAAACCAGGCGCCTGCAACACTAAGCGAAAGGGCAAAAGTGTCAGGCATGCTTTTTCTTGCATACTCCATAACGATAGACCCCATTATTGCAAGCAATGCAAATAAAGCCGCACGCGGATTCAAGGTTTTTTTGACAAGATCATAAAAAAACCAAAGGCCAATGCAGGTTACCGTCCAATTGACCAAGCGACCTGACCAAAAATTTACCCCGAAAATCTTGAAGCAAATAGTGATTAAATAATTCAATATCGGGAATTCACAAGCAATAATCCCTTCGGTTTCATTCCCAATATCCATCCTTGGGTAAAAGATATTAGGGTAATCCAAAAAATTTTCTGCGATGCTCAAAGTCAATGTCTGTCGCCAACCATGATTGTCAAACGGCGGTAAAAGGATGTTTTCCAATCCGATCAAAAAAAAGAGGGCAATCAGAAATTTGGCGCTGGATAAATAAGTCCAGATTCGTTTCATTTTTAAATAGTTTTAGTGTGCATTTGGCTTAGAGCATGTTGAGGATATTCTGCTGAAGGCAAAAAAAGAACCGCTTTTGACTCAGTGAGAAAATCCCTAACATGCTCTTAAAGCCCCAATTGGTTCAGCACAAAATCAAAAATAAACGTCCAGTTGTCGATCCTGTGTGCCGTGCTTTGACCGGAACCATGACCACTTTTAAAATCCATGTGAAGAATGACCGGGTTTATTTGTCCGTCGTTGTTTTGGGCAGCGGCCACGAATTTTTTAGCGTGCAATGGATCTACGCGGCTGTCATTCGCCCCTGCTGTGACCAGCATAGTTGGCATGTTCACCCCTTTTCGGAGGTTGTGGTAGGGGGAGTATTCAAGCAACCATCGAAAATCGGCCTCATTGTCTGAGCAGCCGTATTCCGGAATCCAAAAACGTGCGATAAGAAATTTGTGGTAGCGCACCATATCAAGCAATGGTACTCCACAGACGATAGCCTTATAAAGGTCAGGGCGTTGAACAGCAATGCCGCCCATGAGCAAGCCGCCGTTACTGCCACCTTGAGCCACAATTTTGCCAGGTGTGGTATATTTTTCCTTGATGAGCCATTCCGCACAACTATTGAAGTCATCAAAACAGTTCTGCTTATTGGCAAGCATACCTGCCTCGTGCCATTTTTCTCCATATTCATCGCCACCGCGAATACCCGCTTGTACTATAATAACCCCGCGGTTGAGCAGCGGAGCATAGAACCCATGATAACTCGGACTGATACCTGAGTTGAACCCGCCATACGCGCTGAGGAAAACCGGGTTGTTTCCGTCCAGTTTCACATCCTTTCGGTGAACCACCATTGCCGGGACTTTGGTGCCATCTTTGGAAGTGTAGAATTTGACTTCCCCCACGATATTGCTCATATCAATTGGGATGTCACGTGTATAGAACAGGCGCCATTTAAAATCATTGGCGGAGGCTACAAACGTCTTGGAAGTAGCGGTAAAAGTGCTCAGCGAAATATACAACGAATCCTCTTCACGATCATACCAGATGTAGTCCACATTGCCAATCTCCGGCATTTCTAACTGCTTGATTTTCTTACCGTTGAGATCATATAGCGTAAGGCGGCTAAGGATGTCTTTTTTGTCCTGGATGATGATGTTTTTCTTGGTTACTACGTAGCCTTGCATCACAGTTTCGCTTTCAGGAATGAGCGTTTTCCAATTGCTGGAATTCGGATTTTTCTTATCGCCCAGAAGCAATTTGTAATTCGGGGCATTGTCGTTTGTGAAAACATACAGATTATCTCCGATGGCTTCTGGATATACGTTTGATTTTTTGCTTTCGTAAATCAATTGGCCTTTGTCGAAAGTTCCTGTTTTGTGGATGTAACAGTTGTTGGAATAGAAGTCGCCTTCGCCCGAAAAACTTACGTCGCTGTAACGATTATCGTAATAGTAAAAAAAGTTTTTGGCATCGCTTGTGGTACCAATGAAAGTGGCCTTTTCAATCGGATCCCCGACTTTCCACCAGTACGTTTTTAGCGGCAACTGATTATCTATCTGCTCCTTACCGCGAATCGAAAAGTAGGCGTGTTGCTGGTCTTTGGCCCATTGGAAGCCGGAAAGGTTCTCATACGGCCCAAAGAGTCTTTTACCGGTTCGGGTATCAATTATGTAGGTGGTGGAAATTTCTGCGCCATTTTTCTGTACGCTTACCCCGGCACGTTCGCCATCGTAAGTGTAAGCAAATCCTTGCGTGGAGGTGCTGCCTGTGCTGTCCAACTTCACGGGATCCCAAATAAGCACCTTTTGACCATTCAGAATCGTATAAACTTTGTTCTGCTTGTCGCCTTTTCGTTTTATGGTTTGAAAAACGCGTTTACCTTCTTTATTAAGTGGCCCTTCATAATCAAGGTCAATATAGGCCGCAACCTCATCGCGAAGGGCAGGGTGGGGCTTTTGCGTTCGTTTTAGATATGCTTCCCCATAGTCGTGTTGGCTTTGGGTCCATTCTACTACATTAGGGTCTACCTTGTTTTCAAGCCAGCGGTAATTATCGGTCAATAACATGCCGTGCATGGTATCAATAACTGGTAAGGCTGGTGTGCTTGGGGGCATGAATTTTGTTTGCGCGAAGACAGCCAGGCTTATGCAGTGCAGGCCAATGGAAAGGATTGTTTTTGTCATTTTTATGGTGCTTTTTATGAAAACGTTGTGCCTTAGAAAAGCGCTGTGTGAAATAATCTATCGCCACAATTCTATCCTCAAATCCCCGACGAAAATCTCCTGCCTTTTGGGGTTCCAAACGTAGGTTTTCAGCCTGCTGCTGCGATCAAACCCCATTGGTACCTGAACTAAAAAGGAGGCTTCGCCCCATTCGCCAGTACCGCTTGTTTTCCACAATATAAATCGCGGGTTGGAAAGATGCGTGGCTATGTTTATTGCGCGATACTTCAATACTTTGCCTTCGCCATTTGTGAAATCTGCCACAAGTTTTGCGATGTCATCAATTGAATGTGCAGGCTGTCCGGCCGGCACAAAACCTGCTACTGATATACGAATCCAATCACCTGGAAGCAGCCCGGCAGTGTTGTTAGAAAGGGAAATTGTTTGATGGAATTCGCCTATGCACCGGTGCGCCAGGCGGCCAGCAACCTGAATATGTTGGGTATCGCTGGTATTTATCAAGAATGCCATCAATGGCTTGAATTTTTGCAGGGCGGTTGGCGGTTGTACTTCGCCACACTCAAAGGCAGAAAGTGCTCGCTCTGAGCCTTTTGTTTGTCCAAAACTTTCTTTGTAAAACGCCCAATTGCCGCGCTCTGACCAGAAAATTCCCTGTTGCGTTTGCCAAGTCTGGAAAATATTGAGACCCACAAAAGCGCAAAGGAGCGGAATCAGAATCCACCCTCTTTTTTGTGCCGCTATCCATGCCGCAAGTGGAAACGCCATCAACGCGTAAGCATCCACCATCGGACGGGAACCAAACCCGTTGATGTACATCCAGCACCACCAGGTATAACTCACAAACCAATGTAAGGGCAAGAATACAAGGATCGGAATGAGCAAATCAGATGCGTATTTGCGAAGGTAAAAAAGACCCCAAATCGCGAAAATCATCACAGGCGTATAAACCAGCCAGCCGTTCTGGAAACCCAGCAGTCCTTCCCGAATATGCGGATTTGCCCAGTCAAATTTTTCGCCTTGATAGCCATAATACCACCATTGGCCGCTGACAAATTTCCAATATAGCGCCTGTGGCAAAAGCGTAATAACAAATGCCAAAATTGCGGCTACAATGCTTAACTTTTGCGCCCAAAAGAACTGAAACCGAACCTTAATATCCCGCCAATTTCGAACTCCCCAAAGCAAAGGAACAACTGCTACAATCAGATCCTGAGTACGCACAAGCGCAATCATGCCAAGTACAAAACCAATCCTAAGCCCATTTCTTTTTGTAGGGTTATTATACCAGTTCCGGGTTGCCAGCAACAGGTAAGCGATCAGGCAGAATGCCATCGGATGCGACATTCCCGGCGTATACCCCACAAAGAAAAATAGGTTGGTTCCAAGCCCAACTGTAGCGGTTGCAGCAAGGCTAACGTTTTCCGAAAAGTAGAAACGCAGGCTTTTGAATAGAAAAAACAGGCCCAGTACTGCAAAAAACAAACTGGAAAGCGCAATTGCCCAAGCATACGGCGCACTAAACCCATCGGCAGGATGTGTGCCTCCAATTAGGCAGTAAACATGCGCCACCCAAAAAAACGGCGTTTCGAGCAAGGCCATTCCGAGCGGGTATTTTACCGCCACCTTCCCCGATGGGGTAGGGCGGAGGCCATAAGCGTCTTTGCGCGGGTCGGGTTTGTTGGGATAGTTGGTTTGCCATGCGGCGATGGTTTTAGAGTAATCGCCAGCATCTCCGTAAAGTAAAAACGAAGGCAAGTGTACATAATAGCCCCAAGAGTCGCTGCCATCCAACACGGAGCGGGCACGCTCAGAATAAACGAGCGAGAAAAGGTAGAAAAAGGCGATGAAGGTTAGAAGTAGGCGGAGGCGCATCGAGGTGGCTAAGGTAGTGTGAAAATGAAAATTATCAACTGCTACTGCCAACTACTACTGAACCTCCGGTCTCATTTGAGGGAAAAACAGCACTTCCTGGATGCTCGACTGCCCCGTAAACATCATCGCCAGACGATCAATACCAAAGCCGATGCCTGCCGTGGGCGGCATGCCGTATTCCAACGCCCGTAGAAAATCCTCGTCCATCGCCATTGCCTCCTCATCACCACGGGCCGCAAGGCGAAGTTGTTCCTCAAATCGCTCGCGTTGGTCAATGGGATCGTTGAGTTCGGAGTATGCATTTGCAACCTCCTTGCCGTTTACAAACAACTCAAAACGTTCGACCAGCCCTGGTTTGACACGGTGCATCTTCGTCAGAGGCGACATTTCCATGGGGTAATCAATCAAAAAAGTCGGTTGGATGAGATGGCCTTCTACTTTGGCGCCAAAAATCTCGTCAATCAGTTTGGCCTTGCCCATGGAGGCATCTATTTCAATATGCTCTTTTCGACAATAATTGCGCAACTCTGACTCGTCGGCAGTTTCAACGTTCAATCCTGTATATTCCTGAATGGCATCAAACATGGTAAGTCGGCGATATGGCCCGGCGAATTCAATGACATTATCTCCCACCTGCGCCGTACTGCCACCTTCAGTATGAATAGCACGCGCCACTTTTTCGAGCATTATTTCCGTCACGTCCATCATCCAGTTGTAGTCCTTGTAGGCCACATAAAATTCGAGCGCTGTAAATTCCGGGTTATGGGTCCTGTCCATGCCCTCATTGCGGAACATTTTGGCAAATTCATACACCCCGTCAAAACCCGCTACGATGAGTCGTTTCAAATACAACTCATTGGCAATCCGCAAATAAAGCTTCATGTCCAGGGTATTGTGGTGCGTGGTAAATGGCCTGGCTGCTGCGCCGCCGTGAATGGGTTGAAGAATGGGGGTTTCCACTTCCAGCAAGCCAAGCTCATCCAAATAATTACGCATGGTCTTTATCAAGAGCGTCCTTTTGATAAAAATCTGCCTGAATTCGGTGTTAACCGTCAGATCTACATAGCGCATCCTGTATCGCATTTCCGGGTCGGTAAATGCGTCATGCACATTCCCTTCGGCATCTTTTTTTACTACCGGGAGCGGTCGCAGGCTTTTTGCTAAAAATTTGAGTTCCTGAACATGCACACTTACCTCTCCAGTTTTGGTTCGGAAGGCGAAGCCTTTTATCCCTACATAATCACCGAGGTCGAGGTATTTTTTAATTGCCAGGTCGAAAAACGGAGATTCTTCGCCCTCTAAAAAATCGTCACGCTTTACATAAAGTTGGATCCGGCCGCTAGAATCTTGCAGGTTCATGAATATCACCTTGTTGCCCGCTTCACGGCTCGCCATGATGCGCCCTGCTAGTGCGACGGATTGATAATTGAGGCGGTTTTTGTTGCCATCCTCCAAAACTTCTTCCTGGTAATTAGCCGAGATATCACTCGCAAATGCCGTCACCTCAAACATCTCGGCAGGGTAGGGGTCAATGCCGAGTTCGCGAAGTTTGACGAGCGATTCCCGGCGTAGTATTTCTTGTTCAGTCATGCTGATTGGTGAATGGTTTATTGGTGACTGGTGAATGGTTTATTGGTTCTACTAAGCACCAATAAACCAATCACCAGTCACCAAATGAGGCGCAAAAGTAGGGCAATACCACGGTATTATCGCTCGGGATTTGCCATAAACGTCCTGTTTACCCCTTCGTATATACACGAAAAAATTGCAACGGGATCTTTCCTTCAAAGAAAGCCTTGCCGACGATCACGCCTGCGCAACCGATTCCTCTCAGGTCTTCCAAATCAGCGACATCCCGGACACCACCACTTGCAACAAGCTGTATATCAGGGAATTGGTTGAGAATGTCTTTGTAGAGGTCAAGTCCAGGGCCGGAAAGTTCGCCATCACGTGCAATGTCGGTCACCGTAAAATTGCGCAGACCGAGACGCTCCATTTTGTCTATGAAATCAAAAATACTCACCTGTGTTTGTTCTGTCCAGCCATGAACAGCCAACTGCCGTTCCCGAACGTCTGCCCCAACCAGGAAGCGATCCGGGCCGAATTTATCTACCCAGGCCGAGAACTCGTCCTGAGCGAGCAATGCAACACTCCCTACCGAAAAAAAGAGAGCTCCAGCATCCCACACCTGTTTGAGCGATGGAATGCTGCGCAGACCGCCACCGTAGTCAATTTCAAGACGGGTGCGGGCAGCCACTTCGGCAAGTATGTGGAGGTTTGCGGGTTGGCCGGTTCGCGCACCATCCAGATCCACCATATGGAGGCGGCGGATGCCAGCGGCCTCAAGTTCCTTAGCCAGTTCTAAGGGATTGGCATCATATTCTGTTTTTTGGGCAAAATCGCCTTGACGCAAGCGGACAAGTTTGCCATCAAGAAGGTCGAAGGAAGGTATAATTTGCATCAAAATTGTCTCGTTTTGTTGCTTTGAACCGACAAAGGTGGAGAAAATCAAAACAGGTTTTGGAGAATATTTGCAGGGCAGCTCGACAATATCCTGTTAAGCCTTGCCTGTCCGTAGGATTGGATTTGCAAATCTAACTTACTTTTGCCCAAAGATATTTACACACTTGCCAAGATGGTCCCTTCCAAAAACTATTTGGTTCTCATGCTTTTGTGTTTGTTTGTTTTGGGAAACTCCAATGGGCAAACAACAGTTGGTAATGAAAACTTTCTGATCGCAAATGCGCGTTCTGGTGACGACGCGCTCGACTTACTCGATCGCTATGGACTCGCTTCCTATAGTTGTAACGTCAGCCAATTTCTCAAAATAAATGATCTTGAAAACAACCGCCTCAAGCCGGGTGCGAGCTATAAGTTGCCGATACTTGTGGTGGCGTACAATGGCAAAAGCATCCGAACAACGCTAGATATAGACGACTGGAAAAAGGCAAAACGAATTGAAGAGTACAACAAAATGGCACAGCGCAAAGCCTTGCGTCCCGATTATTTTATTGAAAACAAACAGCTTTGGGTGCCATGGCATGAATTAAACTGCACCGACGCACCCCCACCTAAAACTTCTGCTGCAGCCATTGGAGCCATAAAAAAAGAGCAAGCGCGGGATAAGTCGCGACCCATGCCAAACGTCGTAATGGGCGGTGAAAAAGACCGGGACGGCAACCGGGTATTCCCAATTTTTGGTTCCAGTTATCAAAAAACACCCTTGCTTAATCGAAACATGAAGGGCAGGGTCTTTTACCTGATCAGTGGTCACGGTGGCCCGGATGTGGGCGCACAAGGGAAACGTGCCGGCCATACGCTTTGCGAAGATGAATACGCTTACGATGTAACGCTACGCCTCCTTCGTCTCCTCGTCAGCCATGGCGCAATCGCCTACATGATCGTCCGGGACCCCAATGATGGCATCCGCGATGGAACCTATTTGAATTGCGACAAAGACGAAGAAGTCTGGGGTGGCCTGGAAATCCCTTATGATCAAAAAGAGCGCCTAAAACAACGGACGGATATCATCAATACATTGACGGAGAAGCACTTAAAGATTGGACAGGCCGATCAGACCATTATTGAAATCCATGTGGACTCACGAAGCCAGGACAAAAAACAAGACGTGTTTTTCTACTTTCGCCCTGACAGCGACCCTAGCTTGGATCTGGCAGAACACATCCACCAGACCTTTGCAACAAAATACCGAAAAGCACAGGGAGGTCGAGGCTATAGTGGAACTGTCAGTTCCCGCAATCTTTTTACACTCAAAGAAACCTACACGCCACGAGCAGTGTACATCGAACTTGCCAACATCCAAAACGACTGGGACCAGCAGCGAATCGTAATTCAGAACAACCGCCAAGCCATCGCAAACTGGATTTGTCATGCGATTTTGACCCAGAAACAGTAGGCAGTAGCTGTTTGCAGTGGAAGCAGTGGCGCCAGCAATGGAATGAGTGCAATAACTGCGCACTAATTAATCCTTCGGCACGATCTCGGTTTGCTGCCCAAAATAGTGTGCAAATTTCGCTACATCCTCCGCCAGATCCTTGTTTTGAGTTGCTTTTAGGTAGGTTTGGCTAAGCGAGCGCAGTATTTGATAGAAAAAGCGGTCCATTTCCAGCACCTGCATTTCCTTGGTCCATAGGTCAATGCGCAGTGTGTCACGGTGTTCTTTATCAAAAAGCGCAATGGCCATTGCCTTGCATTCTTCAAGCACGCCACCGTTGCGGTCACTGGCGCCCCATTCTATGCGCACGGGCACTTGTTCTGCGTTCAAGCCCACGCGGAGGGTTATATCGCTGGTTTTCACCACTTCGTTCGAGTCCATGGAAGGAAATTTATTTCAATAAAAGAGCGGCAAAAGTAGTAATAAACAGGAATTTGGGTTGAGGTTTTGAGAGCGTAGCGATGAAATTGCCTGCTTAAAACAATAGTTGCATAATACACTCATCTATGAATAAGGTCAAAACTGCGAAAGAGATATTCAACCAACACGCTACTGATTATCAAAACAAATTCATGAATGTGGATTTATACCAGCATTCATTCGATTTGTTTTGCAACAACATTCCACAGGAAAATGCGGATATATTAGAGATTGCGTGTGGGCCAGGCAACATCACTAAATATCTATTAAAAAAACGCCCGGATTTCAAAATATTAGGGATAGATTTAGCCCCAAACATGATTGAACTTGCCAGGATCAATAACCCAGAGGCCGAATTTGAAGTGATGGATTGCCGGGAAATTGCGCTGCTACCCAATACATATGATGCGATTATGTGCGGCTTTTGCCTGCCATATCTTTCTAAAGAGGAGTCTATAAAATTGATTACCGACGCCACTTTGCGATTAAAATCTGACGGCGTACTTTACATAAGCACAATGGAGGACGATTATAGCAAATCCGGAATACAAACCAATAGCCATGGCGATCAAGTGTATATGTACTTTCATCAGGCAGATTATCTGATCAAGGCGCTTAAAGAAAATGGTTGTAAAATTATTGACCTGATACGTCAGGATTATCCAACCCAAGGGGAAGTAAAAACGACAGATTTGTTGCTGGTGGCCACAAAAAATAAACACCGCGCAACAGTTATCGTTCCTTAAGTTTGCCCCATGCTCCTTCACCTAGGCCACGAATTCGACTCCATTGTACATGCCCCGCCCAGTCCCCAACGCGAGGGCGAATACTTCGTAGGCCCTTCTAAACTGCTGATTTGGCTGGAAGGCCAATTAGGTCTGAGCGGCTACAGGAACAATACTGCCTATCTGCGTATTGAATTGTATCGGCAAGCACTTGGCCAACATCTCGCGGAAACCGCCCAATCCCCGGCGCCTTTTTTTGATAAATCCTTTGACGCAGACCGGTTTGCCAGTGCAGAGGCTTTACTCGCCTGGCGCGACGAACTCCTGCTTGCTGGCTGGGATTTTGTATTGGCGAATGGATTGCCATCGCGTTTACGCGATTTAGCGTTAGTAGAAGTGTATTTTCAAAAAAAACTCCAGGACCCTGAATTGGGCGTTCAAGCGGCGGGGTTCGCAGACCGATATGCGCAGGTGTTGGAATCCTTGAAATCCCAACATTGCCCGCTTGAAAAAATCCTACTTTACGAACCTGAGCATTTGCAAACGCCTGTGATTCAGCGCGTTCTGAGATTATTTCGAGAACACAAAATCAAGATCGAACAAGTCGAAATCAATGGCGCGGCAAGGCCTGATTCCCGATTGGGCAAGTTGCAACACGGCACAGGTTCTGGGGCTGGAAAACTGGCCTTACTCTTTACCCGCCGCGACTCGGATGCGGCCACATTTTTGGCGCAAACTCTTGGAGGAAACCCGGATTACCGGCCGGCATTTCTATTGCCTGAAATGAACCTTTTGTTGGAACAAAACCTTGTGAATGAGGGCTTTGCACCAATGGGAGTACTTTCAGCCTCGCTCGCCCGGCCGTCGTTGCAGGTGCTCAAACTTGCCCCGGCATTCTTGTGGGAACCCGTGGACGTGTTCAAAATTATGGAGTTTCTTACCCTGCCCATTAAACCTTTGGAGCCTGGATTGGCCTTAGAAATTGCGCGCGTGTTGGCTGAAAAGCCGGGCTTGTTCAGCGATAACTGGTTTGCAGCGGTGTTCGGTTATTTGGAACAAGCCAATGTGCCTGATGAAGCACGGGATCAATACGATTTTTGGTTCGATCGCCGCCGTTATCCAGTTGATGGTACGGCCCCTAAACGCGACGCAGTAGCGCTTTACGGCTACCTGCATGAGTGGGCGCAGATTTTTTACGAGGAATCTGGCAGCAATAACCCTTCGCTGTTGGTATTGGCAGAGCAAGCACGACGTATTCGCGAATTGTTGGAAACCCTGCCAGAACAACGGATCGGTTTCCTCGAATTGGAACGCATTGTGCGCACCATCTACGAACCATCTCCCATGCAATTGGCGCCAGCCGAAGTTGGGAGTTTTGCATTTGTGCACCAGCCTGGTGCATTTGCTTCCCCAGTGGAAGACTTGGTTTGGTGGAATTGTGTTTATGAAAATACTACTCCGCCTCCAGACAAATGGCAAAAAGAAGAACGAATTTTTCTTGAAGATCAAGGTGTTGCGCTTGAAACGCCACGCCAGCAAAGTCAGCGCAAACAACTGCTCCAACTTCGGCCGGTGCTACAAACCTCTCGAAGTCTTTTGCTCGTTATTCCAGAACAAGTGGACGGCGCAGAGGCTGTTCCACCGCTTTTACTCAGCGACATTGAAGCGATTTTTGGAGCGGAAATCAAGGATTTCAGCTTTCATTTGACGCGTGAAAATGATCGTGTGCGCTTTGCAGAATGGTTGAAAACTCCGGCCCAAGAACGTGTAGCAACCCGTATTGCTGTTCGTCCAAAGCCAATTATTCAACTTTCTAACCCAAAGTTATTCACTGAAAGTGAATACGAGACCCCCACCAACCTCGACAGCCTTTTTTATTACCCCCACCGTTGGTTTTTTCGTCAAAAACTGCGGCTTTATCGCTCCAGTTTGCTCAGTGTAACGGGCGATAACACTCTGCTGGGCAGCCTCGCGCACCGTTTTTTTGAAAAACTTTTGAAAGAAAACCTAGCAAGCCTTGATCGGCGCGCCTTGAACGAATGGGTGGAACACGAATCGGGTGCTTTGTTCCCACGCGAAGGAGCAACCTTGCTTCTATACGGCCGTGAGCCAGAACGAATGGCTTTTCTCAATAAAGTAAAAAACGCCGCCTGGAGCCTGGTCTCCCTGCTGCGAAACAACGGCTGGGAGGTGCAAAACACTGAAATGGAACTGGAGGGCAATTTTGTAGGCATGCCCGTTCGCGGCAAGGCAGATTTGGTGCTGCGCCGGGGTGAAGAACAAGCCATTATTGACTTGAAATGGAGTGGCGTCAAAAGGCGCAAAGAATTGATACAGAATGGGGAAGACCTTCAATTGGTGCTTTACGCGCATCTACTGCCCCCTCCCGAACAATGGCCCCACACGGCTTATTTCATCCTCGATGAAGGCAAAATGGTTGCCCGTAATGCCACTGCATTTAAGGAGGCCGTAGTAGCAGGGCGAGGCGGGGAAGATCATGTTGCTGCCTGCACCTCTATTTTTGAAAAGATGGAAAAGACCTATGCATGGCGTTTGGCCCAATTGCGCAAAGGCTTGCTTGAGCTCCGCACCGCCCGCACAGCACCAGAGTTGGAGGCATTGTACGAAGGGCAATTGTTTGAACTCCTTGAAATGAAAAACGAGGATGCGCGCTGGGATGATTACCACACTTTGCTTGGATAAGAGTCCAAAATCCAAAGTCTCCCTACCTTCGCGCCATGGCAAAAATATGGGCTATATACGCCGCGGCACTTTTTCTGATTTTGATGGCGCTGAGTCTCCCCATCGTTGGTATTAACATGGTGATTACGCCCGGGAAGCGGGCATTGCGAAACAATATCTATTACCTGCACCACATATTCACGCCGATTTTCTTGACCCTGGTAGGCATTCGTTTAAAGGTGGAGGGCAGCGAAAGGATAGACCAAAAAAGAAGTTACGTCATCGTTGGCAACCACAGGTCTTCGCTTGATTTTATCGTGAACGGACACGCATTCCCGGGGGTATTCCGTTTTTTGGCAAAACAAGAGTTGCTAAAAATCCCGGTATTTGGTCTGATCGTCAGAAAAATGTGCCTTGTGGTGGACAGAAGTAGCGCGATGAGTCGGGCGCGCAGCGTAGTAGCCTTAAAACAGCAACTGGCTGAGGGATGGAGCATTTTTATTTATCCTGAAGGCAGCCGAAATGATACCGAACAACTGCTCGCCCCTTTCTTTGACGGGGCATTTCGGATCGCCATTCAGACTGGAGCGCCTTTGGCGGTCCAAACTATTGTGAATATCCGTCATATCACCGCTAATGGCGAAGGGCTTCGCCCTGGTACGGTACATATAGTCTGGGATGAACCGATCGAAACAGAAGGTCTAGACCCCAAGGACATTGGAAATCTGAAAGAAAAAGCGGAAAATTTGATGAAGCAAAGGTTAGGTTATGAAAAGTAGGCACACAAAAAAGGAAACTTGTACCCTCTATTGCAAGCCTACATTTCAAATACTTTTGCTCAAACGGAGGTCAAACTGAACCATAAACCGATTATGAGCCAAACAGCACCATGGACCGACCAGGCCATCGTCAGCGCCATCGCTGCAGGTGGGACTGGGCGTGATGTGGCATTGCAATGGTGGTTTGGCAACGAAGGCCTGCAGCGTTGGGTAAGACAGTATGCTACTCGACATGGTGGTTCGGAAGCCGATGGAGAAGATTTATACCACGATGCGTTTATCACTTTTGATCGGCTGTTGCGCGAAGGAAAGTATAGAGAGGAAGCGTCTTTAAAAACCTTTTTTTGCAGCATTGCAAAATGGCAATGGCTCAACAAACAAAGGAAGCAAGGCCGAATCGTAGCATTAGACGAAAAGGAGCAACTTGAAATCGCACTATTTACAGAGGATGAGATGTATGACCGGGAGCGGCAGGCGGTATTCCAAAAGATGCTCACCGCGCTCGGAGATAAATGCAAACGAATGCTCACACTTTACCAATTAAGCCACTCCATGAAAGAAATCGCTACCGAGATGGGATATGCCTCTGATCAGGTTGCGATGAATCAATGCTCTGAATGCCGCAAAAAACTAAAGGCACTGATTGAAAACAGCCACGAACTCAAAGAATTTTTCAATATTTAGTCCCCGCTGCAATGACATCATGCCTTACAATTCAAAAGACCGGCTCGAACGCGAAGCCCGCGAATCACTCGTAGCCTCCGATCTCAGCGCCAAAATGAAGCAGTGGCGCGACCAAAGCCCTCCTCCATCGGGGGGAGGTGATGGTATTTCGCCGCTTCGTATATTGCTTGTGCTGCTCTTCCTTGGGGGAGCGGCCTGGCTGTTTTGGCCGCAAAAGGAACGGAAATCGCGCCCCCCCCAAAACCAGCCCTCTGAAATGCCCACTCCTATACAATCGCCTGTTCTCCAAGATGTTAAGCCTGTTGAAGAGCCTATCGCCAAAAAACCAAACACGGTAACCAACCGCTACCTCGCTCTGGCGCAGTCAAACTACCGCTCCCCCGACTTTGCCTCTGATATCCGTGGAGATGCGAGCACGAGCCAAAATACACTCAATGATGCCCGTCTTGCACTGGCCGAACGCAGATTTTCAGATGCACTTGTTGCGTTGAAAAATACACCTCCTGAATACAATACTGACGCGGCCTATTTGCGGGGACATGCACTTTTTGGACAGAAAAAATATCCACAATCGGCGGTGGTTTTCGGCCAATTGACCGGAAGCGTCCGCTACGGCGAGGCTGCGCAGTGGTACGAATTATTGTCCCTGTTGCCCGATTTTGAGCAAAATAAGTCCCTGATTTTGAATGGATTGAAAAGAATTTCAGCGGATGAAGGTCATGCGTTTTACCGGGAAGCCCAAGATTTATCCAGATCGCTTTAGTCCTATTTGCTTAAAAATATCCTGATAATTGCAAATTCCTTTGCAGGTTCTTCCACCTGTGGGTTGTGGCCGCTAAACTCAAACATCTCAAATTGGGCTTGTGGGCAGTAGGTTTTATATTTAACCATCATCCAGGGTACAGCAACACGGTCGTACCGACCGGCAACGATTAGAATGGGCATTTTTAGCGATTGTAATTGCTTGCGGAAGTCAAAATTTCCAATATCGTTCCCCACGATAAAATCGCCGTCTTTTCCAACCAATTGGTAATACAGGGCTGCATTAAACGGGTTAGGATAGGGTTTTCTTCCCCTGTTCCTGAAATTATTCGGGTTGTAGGCATATAAAAAGCCATACGGGACTTTTCCATAAATCTCCTGGTGGATTGGGTCGCTCGAAATGGCGCCGCGTTCCCTGATTTTCATCAGCGTATCCCAAACCTCTGGGTAATTGGTTCTGATTTCATGGTTAGAATTGTCGTCATTTTCCTGCCACATTATAAAACTATGAAAGCTATTCGCCAGAATCAAGTGTTTTACCCGATCTGGGTATTTCACGGCATAACCTTGCGCAACTACGCCTCCATAAGAATGCCCAAGAATATTGATACTTGCATAACCCATGGCCTTGCGCAAGCCCTCCAGGTCTTCAATGTCGCGTTCAAGGGAATATTCCCGCACATCTTTTGCAGTATCGGATTTTCCGCGGCCAAAACCATCAAAATATACCAGCGTATTGGTGCTTGAGAGGGAATCAAAACTTCGCAACCCATAATGGGAACCACCCGGCCCGCCCGCAATCAAAAAGAGCGGGTCGCCATTGCCGAAACTGACAGTCCAGAGTTTAGCGCCGTTGACGGTGTAGTATTTGCCATCGATTTGGCTGTCGGGAAAGCTTTGGGCGTTTGATAAAGTGCTGAGAAAGAGGAAAAAGAATAGGGTCGAGATGCTTTTCATTGAATGTTTAATTTACTGGCCAAGGTAAAATGTTTTCTTTGGCAGAGAGATAGACTGAATTCCAAACCATGCTACTCTAAAAAAATCTCATCTACGAAAAACCATCCTTTTTCCCCCTTTCCCGGATGCCAGGCAGGCAGTTTCGTGACTGGCTTGGCTACTATTTTCAAAACACTGATTTTGCGGGCTTCAAACTTACAATTGAACCCAAGGCGATATCCCGGTGCGCCCACTTTATCAGGCTGTTGCGGGCTCAGTTTTTTCAATAACACCAGATTTTTTTGGCTATTACCTCCCCAGACCTGGATCTCAGATGCAGGCATGATGTAACTGCCAATATCTACTAAAGTGCTAAAGGACACCGAAGATAAGGTTACAGGTTTCCGAAAAAGCAAAAACGCCTCTAAATTGGTCTCCTTGTAACCCAGCCATTTGTTGCTCCTGAAATCATTGTCTCCAATTTTTTTATTGGCCAGGGTATTCGCCCCCTCGCCTTTGTATTGAGGGTTTGGCGGGTAGGTTAAGACAATGGAGTCTGGAAGAACTCCCGTTTTATAAAAACTGCGTGTTGCCACTTCACTGCTGATCCACCCTGACAAAAAAGTCTTGGCGATAAGTTGGCAAGAGCTCGCAATCGTGATACTGTCGCCTGTGCTGATGGGCGACGTAAGGCTATCTGGTACAGAACCGTCCAAAGTGTACCGTATTTCTGCCCCATGGATGTAGTTTTTCAACTTGACTTTTGTGCTTTGGGTGAAGACCTGTGCTTCGCCTTCTATGATGGGAGCGTTTAGTTTGGCAACAATTCCTGCGTCCTTGAAGCCCGATTCGATTCGGATACCGGGAAATCGTTGCTTCAAGGAGCTAATGTCCTGTTCTGACAGTGAAGTATTCCAGATGTACAGCGTGGATAATTCGGGCAGATGAGACAAAATACTAAGATCCGTGAATTTTACATAAGTACCTGATAATGAGAGACTTTTTAAGGATTTCAGGCTTTTTAAAAGCCCCAATGTTGCTCCGGTAATTTTGGTAAAAGCAAGGTTGAGTTGGCGCAGATTTGGGAAAATTGCGATGAGTTTTAGGTCCTCATCTTTCAAGGGCATTTTATTCAGGTTAAGGCTCACTACCTGTTCATTTACTGATGCCAATTCCTTCAAATATACGCTGTTAAAGGCAGAAATTCCATAAAAATTGACTTCCAGAGCAGGCGAATTCATGGCAATCGGGGCCACGACCCGATAATCATTGTTCAATTTTTGAATAGTCGCTTCATCAGCAGCGTCGAAAGGGTAGGGGGCTTCCTCCACGATGGCAGGGTTGATCCTCGTGGTCGCCCAAGACCGCAGCGAGTCATTTTCAGGCAAATCCACTATTTTTTGACTAAAACTTGCCCCATTCTTGATCCAGTGGTTTAAAATATTGATTTCCTCAGCAGTCAATTGTGGTTTGCCTTTGGGTGGCATGTGTTCCTTTTCTTCCACGGGCAGATGGACTCGTTGTAATAGTAACCCCAAATCCTTGGCTGTACTATCCCAAGGCACACCGTTTTTACCGCCTTTCAAGAGCAAGGTTTCTGTTTCCATGTTCAAATCTCCCTTTGCCTTGGTAGAATTGTGGCAATTCATGCACTTTTCCTTCAGTATTGGGCGTACAACATGCTCAAACACAAGGGCTTCCTCGAGCAAAACTACTGGGCTTTCTCTTTCTGGCGTTACTGGTGTGAGAAGATAGTTTTCGCCGTGCGTGAGTTTCGCGCCCTGATGCCCAGCGACTATTAGAGCAATCAAACTGATTCCCGCAATTGCAGGCGTTCCAAACTTTATCCTTCGAAGATATCCCCGAAAAGAATACCAGCTCCATGCAATTACAGAAACCGCAAAACCACCCCAATGATGCCAAAACAATGTGCTTTCTTCGTAGCCACCTTCTTTTGACAAGAAAAGCCCCATCAGAGCACTTATAGCGGCACTTATAGCGGACGAAAGCAGCAAACCATCGCCGATATTCTGGAGAATAGGAAGGCTTTTAGGCTGAATCGTCGTTTCCCAGACACCAGCAATTAGCATTAATACAATGGGAAAGTGAAGTATCAGAGGGTGCATTCTTCCCACAACCTGCAAAATAGAAGGCACTTGCATATTTGCCCCAAACAGTGCCAGAAACAGCAGAAGCGTGTTCAGCGCAAAACAAAGGTTGTAGAAAAAGGCTTTCCAGCTTGTCTGGGTCATTCAATATAGTTTTACCTCGTCTATAAATAACCATGCGGGATTTCCTTTGCCCGCATGCCACTCCGGTAATTTTGCCAGTGGATATATTTTTAGGATGACTTGGCTGATACTCTCCTGCTTTTCAAGGTCTACAAAGAGGTCGCGGCACCGCGATTTCTCCATTCCATCGGCAACATTCACCGTTTTTTGACCTAATAAGGTCCATTCTTTCGAATTTGTTTTTAGCGCGTAAACCTCCACTTTTTGTGGTAAAAATATCCAAGCGCCCTGATTTTGAAGGAAATGAAACATGGCCTGTTTTACTTTTTGTGTTTTGGCCAAATTCAATATTATTATCACCGTATCAGACTGAAATCCCATCCAGGTTTTGCTGCCATGTGATTCAATGCCACCTAGTCCATCAATCAGGGTGAATTTTCCAGAGCCCGGGTATTGCTTGTGGGGTAGGGTAGTGCCGATGCTTTTGATCTCCAAACCCTGCTTGAAAAACGTAGCTTCCACCGGCTCTGATGGAAAAAATCCGGCGCCAAACACTTTGGCTTTCAAGGTGGTATGATTCTTTTTTATTCGAATTGGTCCTTTATAATCAGGGTCATTTTGTGTCGGGATTTTTCCATTCACAGTATAATGAATCTGCGTGCCTGCCTGGGCGAATTCCAATTTTACCTGGGCAGGTTTTTCAAAAAATACCGATTTGCAATGCAAGTAGGGTGGGGCGAGTTGAAAAGTATCTTGGGCAACTATTGGAATTGCCCCAAAAACGATCAGCATCGCGACCTGCGCACAAGTATTTATCATACCGGCTCCAGTTTATAGGGATAGGTCATCCCTGAGTTCCACTGTGCAACATATAGGTTCTCCTCATCGTCCACACAGACATCATGTGGATACTGAAATGCCTTGACGGTCTGGTACATTTCATCAGGAACGCCCTCAGAATAGGTGGGTGTGGAGCCTGCCAGATTTGAAACTACTCGATTTTGTTTGTCTAAAATGGTCACAAAGCCTGATTGCTGCCATTGTCGGCTGTTGGACTGCAAAACAGCAGTATATAAATAGTCTCCTTTGATGACAGGTCTGCACACCCAGGCACCTGGCAAAGCAATCGTTTCTAAGTAATTGCCTTCCAAATCAAAGCGTTTGAATGCATTTTGTTTCCGGGAAGTAACAATAAGGCTGGGGCTGGTTTTGTCCCTTAGATCCAAACAGATGCCATGCGCATTTTGAAGCTGGTGAGGCAAAAAACCGAAGTTTCCTCCAAAATAACGGATATACCTTCCCTGAGCATCGTATTGGATAATAAGATCCTGGCCATAACCGTCTGCCACATAAATATCACCATTGGGAGCAATGGCCGTTTCAGTAGGGACATATTCCTCTGGGGAAGCGTATAAACCAGTCTCTTTAGGATAGTCAAGTGTCAACAACACCCGTCCATCAATGCTGGTTTTGATCACCTGATGCCGGGTATTATCGCAGATGAATAGTACATCGGCTCCGTTCTCATTGAATAACGTAAGTCCATGAGCGCCAGGGTATTCTGTTCCCCATATTTCAAGGAATTTTCCGTTTTTATCGTAAATCAGGACGTTGTTCCTGATCTCGTTTGTAAGTAACAGGATTCGCCCTTTTTGGTCTTGCACCATTTCATGACAGTCATTCACGGGGTAACGGCTGACATCGGCTTGGCTCCAGCGTGTGTTGATGCGGTAGCGCTTGTTATTATGCCCAAGAATAGTATCGTTTTTGGACAAAATCCCAGGGATAAGCATGGTGCCGGCCAAACCAAGGGTCGTGTTGAGGAGGAAATCTCTTCTTTTCATCGTTAGTATAAAAACCTAGGAGCTTAGCAACTAATAATCAGGCAATTAGCCCATTGACTACCTTCCCATGAACATCCGTCAAACGGTATCGTCTGCCCAAATGCTTGTACACCAATTTCTCATGGTTAAGCCCCATTAAATGTAGCGCAGTTGCATGAAAATCATGCACATGCACCGGGTCTGAAGCGATATTATAGCCAAATTCGTCCGTTTCGCCATACACGCCAGGCTTGATTCCGCCTCCGGCCATCCAAATGGTAAAACACCGTGGATGATGATCCCGGCCGTAATTATCTGCCGTCAAAACGCCCTGACAAAAGTTGGTGCGGCCAAATTCTCCTCCCCAGATCACTAACGTCTCGTCTAATAAGCCCCTCTGCTTCAAATCGGTAATCAAAGCAGCCGAGGCTTGGTCGGTGTCTTTGCATTGGCCAACTATTTGAGACGGAAGATTATCGTGCGCATCCCATCCCTGGTGGTAAAGCTGAACAAAGCGCACCCCGCTTTCGGAGAGTTTCCGCGCAAGCAGACAGTTGGCAGCATACGTTCCGGGGACCAAACATTCCGGTCCGTACAATTTGACGATACTCTCCGGCTCCTGGCTGACATCGGTAACTTCCGGGATGGCCGTTTGCATCCGGTATGCCATTTCGTACTGCTGAATCTTGGCCTTGATTTCTGGATCGCCAAACGCTTGGTAACTTTCTTCATTCAGGCTGGCCACGCGATCCAGCATTCGCCTACGGTCTTCTTTATCTACGGCATCCGGATTGCTCAAATAAAGTACAGGATTTTCGCCACTGCTAAATTGCACGCCTTGATGGACGGAGTCTAAAAACCCGTTGGTCCACAATTTTGAATATACCCCTTGGCTATTACCCTTGCCTTTAGAGAGCAAAACGCAAAAAGCAGGTAAATTTTTATTCCCGCTACCAAGGCCATAGCTCAACCAGGCGCCCATGCTCGGCCGGTTCCCCACTTGTGCGCCGGTTTGGAAAAACGTCAGTGCTGGATCATGGTTAATAGCCTCGGTGTACATGGTTCGTATAAAACACAGATCGTCAACCACTTTTGAAGTATAGGGGAGCAATTCGCTTAGCCACATTCCATGTTGTCCATGCTGCTGAAAGGCAAATTTTGAACCAGCCAATGGATACGATTTTTGGTCAGAGGTCATGCCCGTGAGGCGCTGGCCCATGCGAATGGAAGCGGGTAGGTCTTGCCCCTGCATTTCGCGCAGTTTTGGTTTGTAGTCGAATAAGTCCAACTGTGATGGGGCGCCGTTTTGGAACAAATAAATGATGCGTTTTGCCTTAGGCGCAAAATGTGGCAATCCTGCTGTGAAAGCTTCCTCCTCACGGTCAAACAGATCAGGGATCAGCAAAGAACCCAACGCGATACTGCCCAGGCCAATACCGAGTCGGGACAGGAATTTGCGGCGGTTCAGGTTCAGACCATTTTCCAGGAGTTCTTTTTCCATGAATCAGGATTTGGTAATGGCTTCTTCCATGTTGTAAATGGTATTCACGACTTTCATTAGCGCTGCAGATTCGTTGAGATTCAAATTTCGGTTAATGGGCGAATCCCCAACAAGCAATGTTTTAAGCGCGTTTAGTTTATTTGTTGTGAACAATTGCAGTTGCTCATGGTAATATTCCTTCAATATGCTCATTTCAATGGCGGAAGCTTTACGACAAATAATCCTTCGAAATGCGCTGGCAATTTTGTCATCCAAGGGCTTGTCTTCAATCTGTAAATACTGCGCAAGTACTCGTGAGGCCTCTAACACAGTAGGATCATTCATCATAATAAAAGCTTGTAACGGGGTATTTGTCCTGGAGCGTTTCACCTCGCATTGGTCGCGGTTGCTGGCGTCAAAGATAATCATGGAAGGTGGCGGCAATGTGAGTTTGATGAAGGTATACATCCCACGGCGGTACAGCGCGCTGTCCTTGTCCTGTTCGTAGGTTTTTAAAACACCTCGACCAGAAGTTGCTCCCTCCCACAAGCCTTTTGGTTGATAAGGTTTTACGCTTGGTCCTCCGATTTCTTTATTTAATAACTGACTGGTTTCCAGTACCATATCACGGATAAGTTCCGCTTTTAACCGCACACGGGGCGATCTCGCCAGGTAAATATTGTCAGGATCAAGGTCAAGGTGTTGCTCCTTTATTTCAGCGGATTGACGATAAGTGGCAGACATCAGTATCTGTTTTACCAATCGCTTTATGTCCCAATTGTGCTCCATGAAATCCACAGCCAGCCAGTCCAGCAACTCAGGGTGGGTAGGCAAATTGCCCTGCATCCCAAAATCGCCCGTAGTTTTTACCAGGCCCGTGCCAAAAAATTCCTGCCATATTTGGTTTACAAATACCCTGGCAGTCAATGGATTATCTTTCGTGACCGTCCATCGGGCCAGCCCCAGACGATTGCTTGGGTACTGGAGTGTATCAAAAGGCAGGACTGCATTCAGGGCTGTCGGCTTCACTACTTGTCCATGCTGATCGTATGCGCCTCGATTGAGTACATAAGTCGTTCTTGGTGTGTCCAGCTCGCCCATAACTGACACCATTAAAGTGCTTGTATCGCGCTTATTGATAAATTGCAGAATGCTAGTCACATCAGCATTCGTAAGTGTCAGAACAGGTTTTTTTGCGGGCATGGAAACACTTACATCCCCTTCAAAACCAGATTCTTTGGAGGTGTTGAAAAAACCGAACAGTTGATAATAATCCTTTTGCGAGATGGGGTCGTACTTGTGGTCATGGCATTGCGCACATTCAACCGTCAGGGCCAACATACCTTTGGTGTAGGTCTTTACCTTGTCTAGTGCGTATTCAATTCGATATTCCTCTGGAATAACTCCACCTTCTTCGGTGTATTTGTGATTTCGCAGAAATGCAGTCGCCAAAATTTGTTCCTTGCTGGCATTAGGCAGCAGGTCCCCCGCCAATTGCCAGGTTACAAACTGATCGTAAGGCATATTCCTGTTCAACGCGTGAATGAGCCAGTCGCGGTAAGGCCATTGACTACGGATATTATCGTCCTGATAGCCATAACTATCGGAGTAACGCGCGATATCCAGCCAAAGCAAAGCCATTTTTTCGCCATAGTGTGGGCTTGTCAACAGGCGGTCAAGCACTTTTTCGTAAGCGTTTTCATCCTTTTCAGTCAGAAACAAGTCCATTTCTGCCTCATTTGGCAAAAGACCTGTCAGATCCAGTGAAGCCCTTTTTAGCAAATACTCCTTGGATGCTTCTGCATTGGGTTTCAGACCCTTTTCGGCCATTTTGTCAAGGGTGAAATAATCAATCTCGTTTTTAGGCCAGTTTTTGTCTTTGGTCTTCGGCAATTCAGTTTTTAAGGGTGGCAACAATGCCCAGTGTTTCTCATAAACAGCACCTTGCTCAATCCATCTTTTCAGAATACTTATCTCGCGTTCGCTCAAAGGCCCTAAATGCGAATCTGGCGTAGGCATTTGATAATCAGGAACTTGAGAGGTGATTCGGCGCATCAATTCCGAATCCTCAGGCCTACCCGGGACAATGGCATATGCCCCTTTTGTTTCCTTTAGTGGCGCATTGGCACTTTCAGCCTGATCCAGGCGGAGACCGGCTTTTAATTGATTTTTATCCGGGCCGTGGCAAACGAAACATTTGTCGGATAAAATGGGGCGAACATGAAAATTATAACTGATTTGATCAGGCAAACCGTCATTTTGGAGACCACTTTGACGGTTACAAGCGTTCCAAAGGCCGATTAGAGCCATAAAGGAGCATAAAAATGCTAAAAATTTAATTTTAGACATATAGGGCAATTCAAGCGATGGTTACGCGGGGTAAATATCACAAAATTATCCAAGTTCAATAAAGGGTAGGGTAGGAGGGTAGGGCGATAATTTCACGCAACGCCGCGACGGCGCAACGTTTTAGTTCAAGTACATTTAACGTTGCGCCGTCGCGGCGTTGCGTGAAATCCCTAATACCCCAAAATCCGCAACATTGAGTCCGAATCCTGCTCTTTGAAAATTTCCCAATCCACGAATTCGCCGTAATAGTTCTTGTCGATCAAAATGTGTTTGGGGGCAGGAATGAGGCAGTGTTTCAAGCCGCCATATCCGCTCAATGCTTCTTGATAAGCGCCTGTATGAAAAAATCCTAGATAAAGCGGGTCGTCTTTATCCGCATCGTAAGAAGGCAGGTACACTTGATTAATATGCGCCTCGGAGTTGTAGTAATCAGCATTGTCACAACTAATCCCGCCGATATTAACGCGCTGGTACTCCTTTTCCCAGTGGTTCACTGGAAGTAGAATGAAGCGTTCCTTGATACCCCAACTATCTGGCAATGTGTTGATTAGTGAGTTGTCAAGCATGTACCATTCTTCTGAATCGTTCTGTTTTTTCTTGCCAATCACCGAAAAAATCGTGGCCCCACTCTCGCCAACGGTGTACTTGCCAAATTCTGAATATATATCAGGTTCTGGCACGCCTTCGCTGTCGCAGGCATCTTTTATCATACGTACGATTTCGCTAACCATGTAAGGATAATCGTATTCAAAGCCAAGCGAATTTCTGATCGGCATACCGCCACCGATATTAAAGCAGGTCAGGGTAGGGCAGAGCTTCCTAAGTTGACAATAGGTTTTGATGCCTTTTTTCAACTCGCTCCAGTAATACAAGGTGTCTTTTATGCCAATATCCACGAAGAAGTGGAGCATTTTCAGTTCAAATTTAGGGTTCTTAGCCAGTTTTTCCTGATAAAACGACATGATTTCGCTCTGACGAATACCAAGTCTGGAGGTGTAAAACTCAAAATTTGGCTCTTCCTCAGTAGCCATACGCAAGCCGATGGAATGGGGTCCTTTAGGCAGCATGGCATCGTACATTTCTAACTCCTGAGCATTGTCTACTACAGGAATAATATTTGTGAACCCTTCATTTATCAGACCTACGATACGCTCAGCATATTGATGAGGTTTGTAGCCATTGTGAACAATGATGGTACCCTTGTTTATCTTTCCTTGTTTGTAAAGTCGCCAAATGAGGTCAACATCAAAGGCGGCGGAGGTTTCCAGCTGCGTGCCATTTTCCAGCACCTCGTTTAGAATAAAGGAAAAGTGGGAACTTTTGGTGCAGTAACAATAGATATATTTTCCGTTGTAATTGTGCCGTTGAATGGCATCGCGAAAGAGTTTGCGGGCGGTTTGTATTTTTTCTCCAATCTTGGGAAGATAGGTGAGTTTGAGCGGTGTGCCGTATTTTTTGATAAGTTCGTAAACGTCTATCTCATTGAATAACAAGCGGTTGTTTTTCAGGCTAAATCCGTCTTGCGGGAAATCAAACGTCTGTGCTACAAGGTCGTGATAAGTGTTTTTCATTGAAAAACAGGCAAATGCGAAAATGGGTTGGTTACAAGATTGCGCAAATGTAGTGGCTTTGGAGGAAGCCGCCCCGTAGATTTTCCAGGGTGCCATTTTGCTAACCTCTATTTAACATAATATAAATTATAGAAAATAATTTATGCAAAAATCAGAACCCTATGGCTCTTTTTTCTTTGCCTTTAATGGGAGTTTTTTTCAAGGAAGCCATTCTAATGGCGGTTATAGCAGCCTCCACACCTTTGTTGCCGTGTTTGCCGCCCGCCCGGTCCAAAGCCTGCTGCTCTGAGTTGGTGGTGATTAGGCCAAAAATATGTGGTTTGCCTGTAGTCAGCCCCAAATTAGTCAGACCAATTGCCACAGCATGATTGATATATTCATCATGGTTGGTTTCTCCCTTGATGACGCAGCCAAGACAAATCACAGCATCTACGTTTTGCTGCCCGTTTAGAATACGCGCTCCAGCCGTCAGTTCAAATGAACCAGGCACCTGCATGGTGTAAATATTTTCAGGCTTCGCGCCATGCTTTACAAGCGCATTATAGCAGCCTTCGTAAAGCACGTGCGTAATTTGTGGATTCCATTCTGCCACGATCACACCAAAGATCATATCCTCGGCACTTGGCACGTCCTTGTCGTTGTAGGCAGAAAGATTTTTGAGCACTGAAGCCATTTGTTGTTTTTGAATTTCAGGTTTGGAGGCACTACCCTACCCTTTTGCAAAATAAAATTTATGGCGTGGCTTATCAAACAAATAGTTTTATAAGCCACGCTTCTTACATTTGCTTTTTTCGAGAAAATTTAAAAGCCGGTGCAGCAACCTTATACAGGCCTTTTTCCTCTGGATTTTTATTGACAAGGTTGTAAAAAGTCAATGTGTCATTATTCTCATTATAACGATACCCGAAAAATTTGGAGGTATTTGCCTCGTCCTTTGAATCAAAAAGGGTAATCACATCAATGTCTTGTCCCGCTAAAAAGCAATCGCCTCCCGTGCAAATCTCGTAACGGTCGTAACCTTTCAAGCCCAGCAAAAAGCCTCCGGGCGTAAAGGATATCTGGCCGCCTGCGCCCTTGCCCAAAAGTTTAAATGCTCCATTTAAAAGATTGTGGTTCAAAGCAGTAGTAAAGGCTGTGTAACCGTCAACAGTGCCTGCTTTTGATTTGATGAACCTGTCGAGTTGTACTCTGCCTTCGGTAGGGTCAATCATCGTGATTTCCTTGTCTCCCTTCGAATCATAAATCAGGTAGATCGATTTGCCAGGTCGAGCGCCCATCAATTCAAGGGTATCAACATTATATCTAATAGGTAGCGTCCAAGACTCAAAAGCGTTGTAGCAAAGTACACTGTCAGGTTTTGCAGGATTGAATGTGAATGCGTAAGCATATGGGAGGTGACCATTATTCATAGCTCCGAGAACTGAGCCGTATTGGTTGGCAAAAGCGCAAAAGTTCATGGCAATCCAGTGGCCAGCCAGCACTGTTGGATTGGCCTGTTCGCCTGGCTGCATATGAACCGGTACCCCCTGACTTATTTTAGGGTCCTGTTTGCATGCCAACAGCGTGAAAACCAATAGATTAGCGAGGATAAATGCTTTGTTCATGTGTCAAATGTTTGAGCGCGGGAAGGGCTTTCGCCCTGATTTGTTATTTTAAATATTTTGTTTTTACAAAGAAGCGAGGATCGCGAGCGCCAAGTTTGCGGGCGGCTTCAGGCGACAAAACAACTTCTATGTTGCGTTCGTAGCCCTCAGGGATTCTTCCTATTACCTTTGCATACACTGTGCGGTTGCCCATGGGATTGTTGACGCAGATGATGCTACCAATTTTAGCATCTCGGTGAAGCGCGTATAGTGAACCCTTTTCCTTGCTGTCTTTAGGCCAAAAGCAGACTCCTTGAGCTGAGTTTTCTTTTTTACCCTTCTTTCCTTCATTATACTGGGATTTCAAGACATCAGATTCGGTGACAGGGCGCACAGGGCGCCAATCAGCATGAAATCCTTCTGTGCCCATCCAGCCCATGAGCAGGCGTTGTCCGGGCCTTATGGCATTGTTTTTCAGGCGGTTGCGCTTTGCAATACTGTCAACGGGCATTTCAAAGTAACGCTTTGATATTTGGTACAGGTTGTCGCCCTGTTTTACCATATAATAAATACCCGTATTTTCGGATGCCACGAAACTGCTACTTTTGTACCGCTTGATAGCCTTGTTTGGAATCGGAATTTTGACACGAGCACCAATACGAAGCGTAGGGTCGTTACGGAAATCAGGGTTTAATTCAAAAAGTTCTTCCAGACCAATGTTGTAATATCTGGAAATAGAAAACAGGGTTTGCTTAGGCTTTATAGGATGGTGGATGTATTTTTTACCTTCTTCCACCGTTAATAAAAGAGAATCACGGGAGTTGAGTAAAGGACTTGGCTGTTCCTCTTGCGCCAGCAAGGAACCTGACAAAAGAAGTAGGAACAGTACAATAAGGGGTAATTTTCTCATAGGTATCGAATTGGTTTGGAGCATAGAACATGCTTATGGAGTAATTTTTTCGCTGGCCCAAAGGAAATCTGTCGCAAAAATACGCATCTAACCCACTCTTCTGAAAAAAATGGTACTCGCTGTAATTCCTGCCCGCTGGGCCTCTACCCGTTTCCCCGGCAAAGCTCTGACCAATATTGCTGGAAAAAGCATGATTCAGCGGGTTTTAGAACAAGTTAACCAATCCACCCAAGTGGATCGGGTGGTGGTGGCCACAGACGACGACCGTATTTTTAACCATGTGCGGGATATTGGAGCCGAGGTGTTGATGACAAGCCCAGCACATCCGAGCGGCACAGATCGTTGTGCAGAAGTAGCGCGACGATTCTCTGAAGCCGCTTTTGTGTTGAATGTACAGGGCGACGAACCGTTCATCCAACCACAACAGATTGATTTATTGGCGGATACTTTGTTGCAAAATCCACACGCTGCTATCGCTACCCTTGCCAAGAAAATTGATCGGCCTGATTTTTTGAGCAACCCGAATGTGGTTAAGCTGGTCTTTTCCGAAAAAGTCGGGGCAATCTATTTCAGCCGCCACCCTATTCCCTTTGTTCGAGGTGTGAACCCAGAAAATTGGCTTGAAAAACAAGATTTTTACAAGCATATTGGCCTTTACGGGTTCCGACGAGAAGCGCTGTTGAAAATTGCCGAGCTCTCCCCTACCCCCTTGGAAATAGCAGAATCCCTGGAACAATTGCGCTGGCTGGAGCATGGTTTTCGTATTGCGGTTGGCGTGACGGAATGGGAGACGCAAGGAGTGGATACGCCAGAGGATTTGGAGGGATTGCCTAAATTTCAATTTTGACAGGATTTACAGGATAAACAGGATTCAACCGCGAATTTATAGAGGTAAATCCTGTTTATCCTGTAAATCCTGTCAAAAAAAATTATACCTCTAAACCCCTACCCTGGAAACGACACCTTCCCCATCCCCACCAAGGGGATACCGCCCAAAACTGCTGCCTCTCCTACCCTACCCGCCACGGTTTCATTGGCTAAAACAGCAAAAAGAACGGCTTCTTTGGCATCTCCACCAATGCCCAGTTTTGCCATTGGGTGGATTTTGAAACTGGGTAATCTAAGCTTTAAATACTTAACAATCAATGGATTGTGTGCACCTCCGCCACTTAGATAGATGGATCTTCGAGGTGACATCTCCGACGCAGGAGGAGGTGTCACCTCGACACGGAGCATCGCATCTGCTATCGTGTCTGCGGTAAGCTTTGTAAGGGTTGCCATAACATCATAAGGGTTTGGATTGCCCTTCGGCAATTGCGCAATCGCCGCCTTGACCCATTCAAGGGAAAACAGTTCCGGGCCGGTGGTTTTTGGGAGTGGTTTGGCAAAATACGGTTCTGATTTTAGGATTTCAAGCAGTCGCTCGTCTACTCGGCCATTGGAGGCAAGGCGAGCACCTTCATCATAGGGTACTCCAAATAGTTCTCTCGCAAAAGCATCAAGCAGGGTGTTTCCTGGGCCTGTGTCCGAAGCAAATGCTTGTGCAGGATCTTGATTTCCAGGCAGATAGGTAAAATTAGCAATGCCGCCAATATTGAGCAAGTATCGCTCTTCCCCTTTTTTAGAGAATAAAAAGTAATCGCCATAAAGCGCTAGCGGCGCACCCTCACCACCTGCGGCGATGTGTTTTTGCCGAAAATCTGACACCGTAATAATGCCGGTGCGGACGGCAAGATGGTCTCCATCGCCGATTTGGAGCGTGGCATTAGGATAGTCTGGCAAGCCGTGAAAAACGCGCGGTGCATGGAACATTGTTTGCCCATGCGAGGCCAGCAAATCCACCTCTTCTGGCTTGATTTTCCACATTTTCAGACATTGGTTTACTATTGCTGCGTGACGTTCCGCAATCAGCGCATTCAATAATACAAGGTGCTGAAAATCAATTCGTTTTTGGGCAAAAACCTTCCTGATTTCGTCCTTGAATTCCTCCTCGTAGGGCACCGTTTCAAACTGCAAAACCTTTACGCGAGTCTGCTGACCTGAGCCTGTAAACGCGCACAAGGCCACGTCCAACCCATCCAAAGAGGTGCCCGACATAAGGCCCATGATGTGGCGCGTCCGTTTTCTGGAAATCTCATTCAGTTGAAAAACATGTTTTTTCATAATCAAGGGCAAATTTCCTCCGGCTATCTGAATTGTCGCCTTTTATTTCTTTTGTTTTTGAATTTCATCTCAAAAAGGCGTGAATGGCGAATTTGTGGTTATACTTTTGCTGTGCCCATTTCAAGTTTTAACCCTTGGCGTTTCATCACCACCTTTCGGAGCGTCTTCACTATCAACAGTTTATGGCAAACGCCCGTTTATCCGCCATCGGAATGGCAGTTCCGGAAAAGATCATTAACAATGCTTTTTTTGAATCACTGATCGAGACCACTGATGAGTGGATCGTGTCGAGAACAGGTATTAAAACACGCTACCATACAGGCCCAAACGAGTTCACCAGCGACCTCTGCGTAAAGGCTGTACAAGACCTTGTGGCGCAGTATCCCACTGTTTCATTGGAGGATGTAGACATGATTTTGGTAGCCACCACTTCGCCCGATCAGCCTATGCCTAGCATGGCATGCCGAGTTCAACACCGGCTTTCGCTTTCCCGCGCCGGGGCTTTGGATATTTATGCCGCCTGTGCTGGTTTTTCCTATGGTGTGGTGATGGCAACTGGGCTGATTGCAGGAGGAATACATAAAAAAATACTGGTGATAGGCGCAGAAACCCTCTCGAAAGTGACCGATTTTACTGATCGAACCTCATGTATGCTTTTTGGCGACGGTGCTGGTGCAGTGCTCATTGAAGCCGATGAAACGGGCAATATCGGCGTTGGTATTACAGGCGCCAGCGGAGAAGGCGGGCCGGATCTATACATCTCCGGTTTTGCTGAAAGTATTGATGGGCAACCACTTACGATGAATCGCTGCATCGTGCAGAATGGTAAAAAAGTCTTCAAATGGGCTGTAAACAAGGCGATCGAACAGATGCCCATCCTTGCCGCTGCCAATGGCTTGAGCCTTTCCCAAATTGACTGGTTTGTACCACACAGCGCTAACCTTAGGATCATTGAAGCCATTTGCAAGGACACTGGTTTCCCGGTGGAAAAAACACTGGAAAGCATCGTTGATTATGGCAACACCTCGTCGGCCAGTATTCCAATCGCACTGTATAATGGGATAAAATCAGGTAAGGTGAAAAGGGGGGACAAAATCATGATATTTGGTTTTGGGGGTGGACTGGCGTATGCTGGGACTGTTTTCACTTGGTAGATTGACGTACCTTTGCCTGCCAAACACCAACGCGCAAATGCAAGAAAGTCAAACCTTTACACCAAACAGCAGCAGCCTCACCGAGGATGAAGTAAAGCGGCGATTCATGCCTTTCCTACGGGATTTCTACAAAAACCGCTATGAACCTATGCCTAATTCGGTGTCGGTAGAACTCGACAACGTGAGCAAAGAGGGCTGGGTTGCAGATGGCAAAATCACTTTTCGTAAATCTGACGGTACTGCTTTTGCTTGTACCTATGAAGCCACTTCGCGCGACAAATCTGAAGAGGTTAAATTCCAACTGAATGTCTATTATTTGCTCTGGGATTGTGCAGCGTTTGCTATGGTATGTGCTGCGCTGGCCTATGGCTTTTTTTTTAAAACCAACTTGGGTTGGCTTGTGGAATTGAGAACTGTGGGCAATTTTGGTTTGCTCTTGGGCATAGGGTTGATCAGTTTTTTGGGCTGGTATTTCATTGTTCAAGGCTGGAGAAAGTACCGATATATCTTTGCTATTCAACAGTTTAAGCAATATTTTGCTGACGAACAATGGGTTGCTATCGCAGAAGATGTATTCCCCTCTCCCAACGATCCCTACCTCCTCGAACTTCGTAACCAGTGCGTGTATAATGGTATTGGCCTTGCCATTGTGCCTTTGGAAGGGATGGTGCGGAAAGTGATTGACCCCTCCCGACTGGGCATATTTGGCAAAGACCGCAAGATGACCCAATGGGTAACCCGGGCAGAGTGGTACCAATCCTTCAGCCAAAACGTGGAGAAAATGGCCGCACGCCGACCAAAAACCCCTGATGCGGTTACTGCATTGTGGAACAAGATTTACCGCCCTTTTCATTACCTCGTCTTGTCCCCTTTCAAAAGAAATATTTGGAGTTTGTTACATAAGCCAATCGGTCAGACCAGCTCTGCCTACACACGCTTCATGAGCGCGCAGGGCGTGCAAAAATGGGTGGCCTTTTTGGCTTTTTTTGCGACTGCCTTGTTGTTCTGGAACGTTGCGACCTACAGCGATGAAAAAGTTTTGGAATTAGAAGGCCTCGAGCTCCGTCCGAACGGTGTTAATCCAGAGGACCAGGTTGGTTATTTGGTTGAAAGCGAACTTGTTCCGGCAGACGGCGAACCCAGAGGTGTTCCAAAACAATACCCGATATCTAAAAATAAAAAATTCCAAAACGAAGAAAACACCATTTACCTTTCAGAAGACGAAAATGCTGGAATAGAGGAAGAAAGACCTAAGCCAAAACCTGCCAAGGCCACCGGAAAAGCTTCAGACCCTTGCAATATTTTTCAAACTGGACGGGGTTGGTTTGTACAAGACAATTCTTTCATGGAAAAAGAGTCAGCTGTCGGCCGTGCCGAAGAACTTCTAGCGCGCGGTGTGCCATGCCGCTGGGTTTCACAAGCATGCATTGCCGAAAACCGCTCGGGCTATCTGGTATGGCTAGGGGAACTCTACCCTACCGAAGCGGCTGCAAATCGGGCAGCCGAAAATTTCGCACTTGCCTTCCAGCGCTACGACCTGAAAAATGGAAGGTTTTGGGTGCGGAAACTTCGCTGAAAACAGCTTGAATAGTTTTATGAAACACATAGGCACAATAGGACACATAGTCCTGATTTTCAACACTATGTGTCCTATTGTGCCTATGTGTTTCATAAAATTGTGATTATATGTTATTTACTAAATGCGCTTGTGGTGAAAAAGAAAAAAACTCAAGATTCCCTGCTTTGGAAAATCGAACCAAGAACTGGTGGCCAAGCCTCCTACCTTTTCGGCACCATGCACGTGCGCGATCTTCGCGCCTTTGGTTGGCTGGATATGGCAATGCGATATGTGGCTGAATGTGAAATGTTTGCAACAGAATTTGATTTTTCCGAAACCGATTCCGAAGCGCTTTCTACCGCGCTAAAGTTGCCAGGGGGAAAAGACTTAGAGCATTGGCTTAGTCCACAAGCCTGGAAATCCCTAAACCGTTATGCTGAAAAGAAATTCGGCTCAGATGCTGAGGCATTCCGCCACCAGCACCCTATGACTGTCAGCACAGCGCTAAGTATGGCCTTCCTACTTGAAGAATCCGCACATTCGCTCGATGAGACTTTGTGGCAACATGCCCGTTCCATTGGCAAGACGACCATAGGGGTGGAAACCTTCGCCGATCAACTTGAAACCCTGCGGCAAATACCATTTGAACAGCATTTGAAAGGCTTGACCTGGCTGCTCAAAAACCATAACAGGCATAAAACGCGGCTCCATAAAATGATGCGTCGCTACGCTGATGGCGAAATCCAGGCACTCTACCAAAGTGCAAAAAAAGATGCGAAGGGAATGCGAAAAATTCTGTTGTATCGTCGCAACGAACTGATGGCCAAGCGCTTTGGAGAAATCGCTTCCGACCATTCGCTGTTTTGCGCAGTTGGCGCAGGGCATTTGGCGGGCGGAAAGGGGATGCTTCGTCTTTTGAAAAAGGCGGGATTCAAAGTAAAACCTATATTGAGTGGTAAGTGATAAGTGGTGTGCTTTGCGTAACACTTACCACTCATCACTTACCACTTAGAAATGCTTCTTCTTGAAACCCAATATCTCCCTTCAATAGCCTGGTGTTCAGCGATTTGGCAAGAAAAATTAGTCGCTTTGGACGCTGCTGAGCACTACCAAAAAGGATCGCTCCGCAACCGTTGCCATATTGCAGGCCCCAATGGCCCACAGCGCTTGAGTATTCCGCTAATAAAAGGGAAGCACCAGCAAACGCCCATCAGGGAGGTGCGTATTTCTTATGAAGAACCCTGGCAAAGGCAGCATTGGCGTACCATACAGACAGTTTATGGTAGCGCACCCTATTTTGAACATTATGCCGACCATCTCCGCCCGTTTTATGAACGCAAGTGGGAGTTTTTGTTCGATTACAATTATGATTTTCAAGCACTTATCTTGAAAAAGAGGCTGGGGTGGGCAGGCGATTTTATTTTTCAACCCGATTTTTTCCCAAGAAAAAAATGGTCCAAAGGGTATGATTTGCGAGACCAAATCGGCGGGGGCCTAAACGAGTATCCTACTTGGTATTCTCCGGTGCGCTATCCACAGGTTTTTGAGGAGCGGACGGGCTTTTTGCCAAATTTGTCTGTATTGGACCTGCTTTTATGTTGTGGTAAAACAGCAAACGAAGTTTTGACAAAGTCGTGTTTTTTGCCAAATTAAATCTACTTTTGCGCCCGAAAAACAAGGGGCTGGCAGAATCATGTTTCGATAATACCTGAAATGCCGCCTCCTCTTCTCACGCCTCTCACCACTCATACGCCTCTCACACATGGCACTTCAATGCGGCATCGTCGGCTTGCCCAACGTCGGCAAATCCACCCTTTTCAATGCGCTCACCAACGGCAAAGCCCTGGCGGCCAATTACCCTTTCGCAACCAAAGACCCTAACGTAGGCATGATCACGGTGCCTGATGAGCGGCTTGATAAATTGACCGAAATCGTAGAGCCTCAAAAAACCCAGCCAACCACCGTCGAGATTGTGGACATAGCGGGTTTGATAAAAGGAGCCAGCAATGGGGAAGGTTTGGGCAACCAGTTCCTCGCCAACATACGCGAAGTAGATGCAATTATTCACGTGGTTCGCTGTTTTGACGATGACAATGTGGTGCATGTGGACGGTTCAATCAACCCGGTGCGCGACAAGGAAATCATTGACCTTGAACTCAGTTTTAAAGACCTTGAAACCATCGAAAAGCGCATAGATAAAAGTACCCGTGCTGCCCGCGCCGGCAACAAAGATGAGGCTAAAGTCTCTGAAACCCTGGCCGCAGTGAAGGCGCATTTAGAAACGGGTCGCGTGGTACGAGAAATGCTCGCAAGTCTCGACGATGATGCTAAATACTTGATCACCAAAGAATTGACCCTGCTGACGGCGAAGCCAGTCCTCTACGTTTGCAACGTGGACGAGGGCGCGATTCAATCCGGCAATGCCCATACGGAGGCTTTTAAAAAATCAGTAGCAGCAGAAAATGCCGAGGTGCTTATCATTTGTGCAGGCATTGAAGCACAAATTGCAGAGCTAGAGACCAAAGAAGAACGACAGGAATTTTTGGAAATGATGGGTTTAGGCGAACCCGGTGTCAATCGCCTCATCCATGCCGCGTATAAATTGCTCAATCTCATCACTTATTTCACGGCTGGCGTGAAAGAAGTAAGGGCTTGGACCGTGCGCCGCGGGGCCAAGGCCCCTGAAGCAGCAGGTGTAATTCACTCTGATTTTGAAAAAGGGTTTATCCGTGCAGAGGTGATCAAGTACAATGACTTCGTAACCCTTGGCTCAGAGGCCAAGGTAAAAGAAGCCGGTAAAATGGCCGTGGAGGGCAAAGAATACGTGGTGGCCGACGGAGATTTGATGCACTTTCGATTTAACGTGTAGGATAATATGGTCAATGTGATCAATGTGGTCAATGTGTGCACTTCACACATTGACCACATTGATCACATTGACCACATTGACCACATTTGCCACATTATTCTTATGACCATCATTTTTGATCTCGGCGGGGTACTTATCGACTGGAATCCCGAATATGTCTTCCGGGAGGTGATTCCAGATGCGGAACGCCGCAAGTATTTTTTCGAAAACATCTGTACTCATGAGTGGAATGTGGAGCAGGACGCTGGTCGTCCAATCTCAGTGGCAACACAATTGCTTGTAGATCAATACCCTGAGTGGGAATTTGAAATCCGAACATTTTATGATCGCTGGGAGGATATGCTTGGCGGCCCATTACCAGAAACCGTTGAACTGCTCCATGAACTGCACGAAAGGGGCGAACACAGATTATTGGCACTTACCAATTGGAGCGGTGAAACATTTCCTGTGGCCCTGGCCCGCTACGATTTTTTGCATTGGTTTGAGGGTATTGTCGTATCAGGAGATGAGAAAACCCGGAAACCATTCCCCGAAATTTATGAAACGCTTTTGAGGCGCTACAATGTTGATCCCGCTCAAGCTATTTTCATTGACGACGTGCTAAAAAACATTCATGGTGCAGAAAATGTTGGAATCCGAGGTCATCTGTTCCAAAATGCCGGCCTGCTCCGGAAAACTTTTAGCGAGTGGGGTGTCCACTCCTGACACCGTTCCTCACATTTCACCCAGTTTCTCCAAAAGCCATTCATGATTGACAATCGTGGCTTTTTCCCGGCTTACCTCTTCTCGAAGTTTTGCCACGGCCAGCTTGTCGCCGGGAGCAAGGCGCATAAGTCGCCGGGTATATTTCAACAAGTTGAGATAGCTGATTCTTCGTTGATGAGGGATATTCTTATGGCGGTTGAGAAAGACGCGAAAGGATTCAATAAATGAATTAAGCACCTCGTGGTCATTGCGTTCGTAATGGGTTATTAGCAGCATCATTTTACTGATCATGTTCACTCCAATATCCTCATACTCAACATTTTGAAGCAGATCCAGTACTTTGTCGTATTTCTTCTGGAAACGATACACCCGGGCGAGGTTAAATGAATAAGTGTTCTGGCGGGATTCGGCGGGAAGGTGGTCTTTAAATTCCTCCACAAAGTTTTTTGCCCATTCTAATTTCCCTAAACCGAGTGCAGAGGCTACCAGGTTGTTGAAACGCCAGGTTGCGAGTTCGCCATTTTGCAGGAAAATTCCTTTTTGGATGGCCTCTGCAAAAACGTCAAAATATTCCTGCAAAAACGCGCGGTCGCCTTTGTTGATTTTCCCCGTACAGTAGTGCAGCGCAGAATCAAACAATTCAATAGCCTCATTTTGAGGCATTACCGTAGCATAGGCATCAAGCAAGCGGCGGAGATTGTAATAGTGGGACACATTTTCTTCTTCATAAAGCGTGAGGAACGAGTAGTAGTAAATTGCTAATTCCGGCACCTCTTCAACGGGATAGCCCTGGAGGAATTCCAGAATTTGCCCCATGAATTTGAGATCGTACTGATAATTTCCCGTTCGCTGCTGGCTGAGCATTGAGCTGAACAGTTTCAGTTTTTCAATCCAATAGAAAAGATCAAGTTGCAGGGAAATTTCTTCCAGATTAGCACGAGTATTGACTTTTACATCAAACTCCATGAGCGCATAATATTGGCGTTCAACGGAATAGGCACTCAAGAAATCATCGAGTGAGCGGTAGGGTTTTTCTTCTACAGCAGCGCGAGCCTGCCGAAGTGTTGTTAAAAGCAAGGGTTCAACCCTGTTTTGAACGGCATAAGTCAGCGTTCTTATAGATTTTTTCAGCTCGTCTGTCTCGGCTATTTCCTGGGCCATAAACGCTCCAACGAGCCGAAGCAAATCAGAGCAATATTTTCGAAAATTCACATCGTCATACGGCTCGTCAGGGAAAATCTTTTGCCAAACCTGCTGCCTGTCAAAGCCTTCTACCTGCCGCTCGATCAGCCTTACCAATACCTCGCAAAGGGAGGCCATGGTCTTGCTCATTATGAAATATGGTGAGCGCAAAAATCGAAGTAGCCGAATGTGCTCCTCGTGCTTCAGGCAGCGCAGTGTTTGCCATACCTTATTGCTGTATTGCTCTGTGGGAGCTTGCTTTATCCTGCGCTTGGCCATAAATAGTACGGCAAAATAATGTGATAATCACTACTTTATGAAGTTTTACTAGGCAAAATTAGTACAAAAGGCAAAAGAAAAACCCATTGCTGTGATTGGTGCAGCAATGGGTTTTTCTTGAGTAGGCTGGCAATGGCGTAGCATTTAGCCCTCGCAATAACCAATGTCAATGATATCAATAATGATAAATCCTTGCGCCTCCAGCATAGCAACGGTCATTTTTACATTACTTGTCAACTCCTGCATTTCCACTCCCCCTTCTTTCCTACGATAAACTACTATGAATTGACTAAATGTATTATTCATGGTGCTGCAGATTTGAATGAAAAATAGAGTTTGCTTCCGAGGCCAAAAGTAGCAAAAAAAGAATTATTCTTTGGGGAAAGATTTTTCTAAGAAAAAAGGTGTGGGTGGTGGTCTCAGCGGGAATCGAACCCACATCTAGAGTTTAGGAAACTCCTATTCTATCCGTTGAACTATGAGACCATTTTTGATGTATGAACTATGATGTATGATGTTTGAAGAACGCAAAGATACCAGTTCATACATGATACATCATAGTTCATACATCATACTTCTTTCCCTCGAACGATCCCTTTGCTGCCCAGTTCGATGACCTGCAAATCAAAAACCTTCCCCAATGCTATACTAAATCGCACCAGTGTCTTCACTTTGTGCCAGCCTTCGTTGCCACAAGCCCCTGGGTTGATGTGCAAAAAGCCGAGTGTTTTGTCGGGCATTACTTTCAAAATATGGGAATGGCCACTGATAAAAAGCCCGTTACCGGGCGGGGTCTCTTTCAGTATTTTGCCAACACGAGGTTCGTATCGCCCGGGATAGCCGCCAATATGGGTCATAAAAACAGGTACCCCTTCACATTCAAAACGAAGGTCCAGTGGCATTTCGGCCCTGATTTTTGCGCCGTCGATATTGCCATAGACACCACGTAATGGTTTGAATGCCTTGAGTTTATCAAGAACGGCTTCATCTCCAAAATCGCCGACATGCCAGATCTCGTCGCATTCATCGAAATGCTCGAAAATCCTTTCGTCCAGGAAGGAATGGGTGTCCGACAGTAGACCAATTCTCATCATAATATCTTGATTTTGAAATGTTTAACAGCCACTCCCCTACTCTACCATCAAGTTGCAGCCGCGCATTTCGGCAACATCCATACGCCCCAGCACCTCAAAACTTCCGTCAGCGAAAACACGCCCAATATCCTCAGTCTGGATAAAACTACAGGTATCGAGGTTGGCGAGATCAATAATGTTGAGCACACCTGTTCGCCCATGTGAAACAGGGCAAAAGGGATCATTGAGTTCGCTGACAAACACCCGCATTGTCTTTGCAGGACGAAATCTCGAATCTCCAAGTGCATAAGCCTGGGAGAAAAGTTCGGTCATCCCATATTCTGAATGTACCTCTTTCAGACCAAAGGCTTTTTTAAGGACTTCGTGCAATTCCATGCGCGTAAGTTCACTTCTTCGACCTTTCATTCCCCCCGTTTCCATCACCGTCACACCCTTCAAATCCATCGGGCATTGCTCGGCAAAATCGAGTAATGCAAAACTCACGCCCAGCAAAAGTGTTTTGCATTTTTTTGATTTGCAGGCGTTTAGGGCAGATTTCAACTTGTCAAAATCGTTCAAAAAAAACCCACTTTCTGCATTTAGGGAGTTTTTGATAAAATAATCGGTCATTACCACCAAGGAAGAACCGTCACGCTCTAAATAAGAGGGCAATAATGCCAAAATGGCCCATTCGGAAGGGTCGCCGTAATATTGGGCAAATCCTTCGTGGGCATTTTTTAAGTAAAAATCGAGATGACGCACCAAATGACGAGATGGCGTTTGGCCGGAAGTTCCGCTGCTCTGGAATTCGGTTTCGGCTTCCCAGATGCCCGTTTTCACCTGATGGGTTTTAAAAAAAGAAATGGGGAGGAAGGGGCCTTGGAGCTTGGACAATGGACGGTGGATCTTAGAATTTCCGAGCAATCCTAAATATTTCGAGTAGACCGAATTGTGCACAGATTGATTGGCAAAAACGGCTTCGGCAGTGGCCTCGAAGCTGGCATCTGTAAGGTTTGCCAGCATTGACAATAAATCAGCCCTGCTAGGAGTTTGCATCTTCCAAAAAAAGCCCAACTTTTGGGGCAAAATTAGTTGCTATGAAAAAACTGCTCCCGCTTGCCATAGTCGTGCTGTTCTTCACATTTCAATACTGCGTTCAACCGCCCGATTATCCAATAGAGCCAGTCATTGAGTATGTTGGCTTATCCAAAAACTTAATGCAGCAAGGCCAGGGCAATGATGATTTTTTATTTGTTACATTTTCATTTACCGACGGAGACGGCGATCTGGGCTATCCCGAAAACGATACTACTGCCAGTGTCTTTATACGCGATTCTCGTGATTCATTTGCCAAGCCTCCCCTACAACTGCCTTATGTAGAACCCCAAGGTGCGGGAAATGGCATTTCCGGGGAAATAACAATAAAACTCCCTACGGTCTGTTGTATATTTTTTGATCCTGATGGCTTTGATCTTGCCTGCGAAGACGTGCCAAGCACGATGGTATTCGACACCTTTCATTATTTTATTAAAATCCGCGATCGAGCCGGCCATGAAAGCAACGAAATCAAAACGGCAGCAATTACGCTGAAGTGTCATTAATTGCTGCTGGCTTGAAAAAACTAAAAATCGTCTTGCCATAGTTCCGCACATCGGAAAGATAGGGATGCTTGGAGAAATCGTGGTGCGGATTGTGCTCCATCACAAAAAGCCCATCGGGCAATAGCAACTTTTTTTCCAAAATCAGGTCTGGCAAGGTGTCAATCGTCGGCAATGCATAAGGCGGCCCGGCGAAAATATAGTCCCATTGCCCTGTTGCATTTTCGATAAATCGAAACACGTCCATTTGGAAGATTTTTATTTCCGTTTCGATGCCAAGTTTTTGAACCGTTTGCCGCACAAAGCGTACTGCTTCGGGAAATTTGTCCACATATGTAACGTCTTCGCAACCCCTCGACACAAACTCATAAGAGTGGCTTCCAGTACCACCAAAGAGGTCGAGCACACGGGAATTCTCAAAATCCAGCACATTGTTCAGGATGTTGAACAGCGCTTCTTTGGCTTGATCCATAGTAGGGCGCGTTGGCCATTTGTCGGCGGGCGGATCAAAGCGTCGGCCTCTAAATTTTCCTCCAATTATTCGCATGTCAATTTCTCTAATCGTTTTTTCAGGTAATTTTTATCCCGCTCAAACAGTATTCCGCAACACATGTTTATACCGTAGCCAGATCAAACCAATAATGGGTTGGTAGTTTTTTGGCCTCTTCGGGCATGTTAATTCCATCAGGCAAAGGAGGAAATCGCATCGGGCGAACGTAACGCAGCAACAATCGAAATATCTCGGAATCTTCAAGCAAGGTTCCGCTCAGTGTAAGCGGGATTTCCAGTGGGCTTAACTCGAACTGCTTGTAGGCAAGCAGAATAAAATAAAGTAAATCCGCTGGTTTAGCAAAGTCATACGCATTATAAAACACAAGATTTCTTCGCTCAAACACCGCTATCTGGAGTTTCTGTCCACGTAAATTAGCGAATACTGCATAACCTTCTTCCGGCGCCAAGCTCTGAAAAGCCCTTAAGAGTGGTGCCGCAAGGTGAAGCATGTTTTCACTTGAAAAATATTGTCTGCAAAGGTTTGCCAAGCCTGATTCAGCCGCCCACACAAGATAGCAATCAAACTCCTCAAGTTTTTCAAAACTGTAAGTACGATCTTCTCCTGTACGCAGGAGCAATTTGAAGTATTGCTCCAAATTTTCCTCGTCAAAAAGACGGCGTGGCACCAAAGTGGAGACTGGGCTTGAGAGAGCACAAATCTTTGAATTGAATGGCATGCCGAGAAGTTGTTCTGAACCAAATATTCCACGCAATTCTGATTCAACAGATTGAAACCCTTGCTCTGTTCCAGAAATTTGCCAGGATTTCAAAGCCAGGATTCTGCTGTAGCTTTTTACCAGCAATGAAACGCCCTGTAGCCCAACCACCATGCGCAATGCGCTGGAAGCTGCCAATTGAGGAGTCAACAATTCTGATTGAAAAGAAAAAACGAGCATTAAATAGAAGGCCGGAAACCCCAAACCAGCGGCAAAGATGCGCAACCGTTTCAAATTTCTGACCATTTGTTCGCTTGAGACGAACCGAGTATCAATCTTACGCTGCTGCTGATGTGGAGGGCGATGCTGGTGCTGATGCTGCACCGATACGACATGCGCCATTGTATCGGGCGCCCTCATCTACCACCATCGTTTTGGCAATGATATTGCCATCAATAACAGCGGAATCCATCAAATGCAGTGCTTCTTTCACTTGAATATCGCCCTTTATTTTGCCTTTGATGGTTGCGGTAAGAGCCATGATATTGCCTTGAACGTAACTGCCATCTCCCATCACGAAGCGTTTGTCCACTTTCACTTCTCCGTGTATGGCGCCATCGAGACGGACATTTTCGCCGCAGGCAAATTTGCCTTCAATAGTAGTGCCTTTGGCAATGACCGTGGTGGACGCGCTCTCTTTATCACCAATGGATGCAAGCGCCGAACTGCTTGATTTTGAATCTTTTGAATTTGAACTGAACATGATTTGAATTGGTTTGACTGAATTATTGATTTTACTGCTCGATACCTCGCACAAATGATTTACAATAATCGAAGGCGCTTTCACCATACGAAGAATCGTGCCAAAAACATTGAATTCAACGCTACTTTTGCCGTCAAATTATGCCCACCATACTAGCGATCGAATCTTCTTGTGACGACACCTCAGCTGCCATCGTGCATGATGGTATTGTGCGCTCAAATTGCGTGGCCAACCAGGAAGCACACCGGCTGTACGGGGGCGTTGTGCCGGAAGTGGCCTCACGGGCACACCAGTTGAATATTATTCCAGTGGTGGACCTCGCGCTTAAAAAAGCAAACGTAGAAAAAAAAGACATCAATGCGGTGGCGTTCACACGGGGGCCGGGCTTGCTGGGTTCGCTGTTGGTGGGCACCTCGTTTGCAAAGGCATTTGCGCTGAGCTACAATCTGCCTTTAATTGAAGTGAACCACATGCAGGCGCACGTATTGGCGCATTTTGCAGAAGAACCTAAGCCCAAATTCCCGTTTCTCTGCCTAACCGTGAGTGGCGGCCATACACAAATCGTGCTGGTGCGGGATTATATGGATATGGAAATTCTTGGTCAAACATTGGACGATGCAGCAGGCGAAGCTTTTGATAAATCAGGTAAATTGCTCGGTCTGGGTTACCCTGCCGGTCCACTCATGGATAAATTAGCACGCGAAGGCTTGGCCCGATTCCCATTTCCAGAATCTGCAATACCAGGCTTGAATTTTAGTTTTAGTGGTTTAAAAACCAGCATTCTATATTTTTTAAAGAAAGAGGTTTCTGCAAATCCGAACTTCATCGAGGAAAATTTGAATGATCTCTGTGCCTCGATCCAAGCAATAATTGTGACCACACTGATGAAAAAACTTCGAAAGGCATCAAAGGAGACTGGTATCCATGAAATCGCTATAGCTGGCGGTGTAAGCGCCAACTCAGGCCTTCGCAGCACACTTGAGGAATGGGGCAAGAAAGAAGGCTGGAACACTTACATCCCGGCGTTTCAGTATTGTACAGACAATGCCGGGATGATCGGGGTGACTGCTCATTACAAATTTTTGGCGGGTGAGTTTTGCGAGCAGGATATTGCACCATTTGCAAGATAGGCAGGTGGGCCGTGTTGTTTCACACGACGCTACAAGGCCACAACGTTTTGGGTAATCCAATTCTAAAGGATTGATTTTCAAATAGATAAAAAGAACTCCACAGTGTTGAAAAATCTACTCGCGCTTCTACTTTCACTTTTCCTCTTTTCCTGCGAGCAACAACCCTATCAAATGGGAGAACGGCTCTACAAAACCCATTGTGCCAATTGTCACATGGATGGCGGCGAGGGATTGGGGGCGCTCATTCCGCCCTTGAAAGGTTCTGATTATCTGGCAGCCAATCGCGGGCGCCTCGCTTGCTTGATCCGTTATGGGCTAAAGGATACCATAGTAGTAAACGGGAAAATATATGCCGAACAAATGCTTGGCAACGACAAACTCAATGACATTCAAATCGCAAACCTGGTGAACTTTGTACTGCATAGCTGGGGCAATAATCAACCACCGTTGACTTTTGAGGAGGTGACTTCTGCGCTGAAGCAATGTAAGAAATAGAGTAAAAAAGTACCCCCTCAAAAAAATTAAACCGCTGAGGCGCTGAGGCGCAAAGAATGGAGATTTCAATTCTTTGCGCCTCAGCG
>JBJXGZ010000110.1:0-56843 GCA_046160625.1 Saprospiraceae bacterium | reverse complement strand
CGGGGTGACTTAGGGTCACCCCGACACTACACACACGGCCTGTCAAATTAAACTCATTCTTTCACAAACTTCGCTTTGCCTACCCGGGCGCCTGTGCGGTCGAAGCCACTGAGCAGGTACATCCCGGAAGGGAATTGCGAAACGTTGAGGTCGGTATAGGTGTCACCTGAGGTGTTTGACACCACCACCCGGCGGCCATAGAGATCGTAGACTTCGAGGCGAGCTACTCCTTCCATGTTTTCCACCAACAGGATGCCTGAAGTTGGGTTCGGAGATACACGCATGGGCATTGCATCAGCAGGGCTGAAAGTGCTCACAGAACCGCACTGACCATTACCAACCACGATGTCGTCAATATACGAAGTTACATCAGAGCCCGTAGCGTCTATGCCAAGGTCTACGAACAGCGTCAGGCGACGGTATTCGCCATTGTCTGGAACGGCTGCGAAGTTGACGGTGAGTTCTTCCCATTGGTTGATCAATGTATTGGCTACCGGGATTTCAAACGCTGGTGCGCCCGTAGCAGAGCCTTCTACTTTTACCGCCAAGTTGCCAATGTGGTCCATGTGGACTTTTGCACGAATGGTTTTTACACCTTTCCAATCAATTGGAGATTCCAGGTTGGGGTCGGTGTACATTCCGGCAAATGGCAAAGCGTTACCCTTTTTCACAAATTTGATGGCCTTGCTGCTGGTGTTGATGCCCGTAGGGTTCGGGTTGTCTACGATCTCAGCGAACGTGTTTTCGAGCACGTCATTGGCGAAATACTTGAAATCGAAGGTCGTTAACGGAGCCTCGTTGTCCACGATACATCCGTTATACCCAGCTCTTGCCCAGCGGAGGTTGTCGAAGAAATAAGTGCCGCCGCCAGTGGGGCTAAGGACATTGGTAAAGATGATCAATTTGTTGTGCAATGTGCCAACTGCGCCGCTGAAGTCAATGTCGAATTTGTACCACTTGTTGCCTTCGGGCAGGGTGTCAAAAACCTCAACGCCCGGCCCATTTCCTTCAAGTTTGAACAGGAAAGGAACATTGTCGAAAGGTGCCCAAACTTGCACCGAAAGGTGGTTGTAAAGGCTTAGATCAGGTGGTGCGGCAAACTCGAAACCGATGCCCGCGAACTCTGTTCCGCCACCCGCTGGATCCGTGTACTCCCCTACTTTAAGTGAGCCATTGTCGGCAGTGAGGTGTGGGTTGTTCGACACTTCGAGGTCGCTTGCTCCGTAGAAAATCTGGACGTAGTTGCGTTGACATTCAAAGTCGTCAATGATGTTCGGTACTGGTATTACGTCTGCACATGGGTCAATGGTGATTTCAGTTTGACCCAGATTGTCGAAATACCAAATTTGGCCTGCGCTGGCTGTGCCTGCATTGAAAATGATCCGCACTTCGCTAAAATCAGTGATCGCGCTAAATGCTGAAAAGTCGAAACCGAGCGTCTCCCATTCACCGGGTGTGGTGATGGTAGCTTCCGCCTCCTTGTTGCCTTGTGTGGGCGAGTTGAGGATAAGCTTCACGGTGCCACCACCTGCAGGGCTTAGCACGTCTAGGTTGAGCTGCGGGTACACCGACAGATCAAAATTGGTCAGTGAGATACCCTGCAAAGTGGAAAATGCGGATGGACCTTTGGTGTAACAACCTACTTGTGTTGAGTTGTTTACTCCATTGGGAGCAGGATTGTTCACCGGGCCTTGGAATGTGCCGTGGATTGGTTCGTTTTGGTCAAGTGCTTGCCAGCCCAAATGGATACCACCCTGGAAATCTTCGAGCGGTGGTGCGCTTGGCGCAGGCGAAAGTTTGATATTGTCAATATGGTATACATCGCCGGGTTCGCCAGGAAGACCAGCGTTGAAGAAGATGACAAATTTCTTGTGGCCTTTGCCGATCTGGCTGCTGAAGTCCACCGTGTAAGTTACCCACTTGTTCAGCTCCGTTACTTGGGTACCTACTTCCATTGGAGGATTCGGTCCGCCTTCCAGTTTGATAAGCAGATTTCCCGTTTTTGGCGCCCACACCTGGCAAGAGAAATGATTGCGCACGGTGAGGTCAATCGGGTTTTCGTAGTCAATCTGGATATTGGAATATTCCGTTCCAGCGCCAACGGGGTCGTCGAATCTGCCCACCTTGGGAGAGTTGTTGTCGCCATTTGGGGCAGGGTTGTTCACTACGGAGAAGAAAGTCCAATCGCCTGTGTAGGTCGCATTGCGATTGCATTCGAAGTCGTCAATAATGTCTGGATTCGGCGTGTCGTTGGGGCAGGGATTTGGCACAGTGCACACATTGTCAAAGTAATAGGTGTCGGTGCTCGTCTCAACGCCGGGGTCGAAGAACAGGACGATTTTGCTCAACCCTGTGTTGGCGGCTTGAGCGCTAAAATCGAAAGTATAGGTCTGCCATGCGCCTGTGACAGCGATATTTTTTGTGATCTCAAAATTTCCACCAGTGCCTTCAAGTTTGAAAATAAACTGGGTTGGTACTGCGGCCAACACATCAATTTTGAACTGGTTGTTTACTGAAAGATCGAAGGGAGTGCCATTGTCAGCCAAAATCAAGCTGTAGGCATGCGCACCCGACTTCACATACTGCGCCACGTTTGCGCTGTTGTTCACAAAGTTTGGGGTTGGATTCGGAGCCGGCGCGGTCATAACCCCGTCAAGACCGAGAAAAACGAGTCCAGGGCCCTCAAAATCAGCATGGCAAATCTTTCCACTTCCAGCGCACACATTATCAAAGTAATAGGTGTCGCTGCTCATCTCTACACCGGGATCGAAAAATATGACCACTTTGCTCAGCCCAGTGTTAAAGGCCTGTGCGCTGAAGTCAACTGTGTAACTTACCCATTCATTGGCTACGGCTATGTCGATGGTCTTTTCAAAACCTCCGCCAGAGCCTTCCAGTTTGAAAATAAACTGTGTCGCTACAGTAGCAAACACGTCAATTTTGAACTGGTTGTTCACTGAAAGATCAAAAGGCGCACCATTGTCAGCAATAATGAGGCTGTAAGCGTGCATATTCGACTTTACATACTTGGCGCAGTTTGCGCTTGAATTGATCGCGTTTGCATTGGGGTTGGGTTCGGGAGATGTCAACACCCCGTTGGCGCCGAGAAAGTTGAGACCCGGTCCTTCAAAGTCGGCATAGCAGACCTGCGCACTTGCGCTCAGGTAGCCAAAAACCAAAAGCAAGGCTGTGATAAAGAAATTTTTCATACGCACTTCTTTTATTATTGGTTATGTGTGAAAATGAATTAGTTACAATGTTGTCTTACCCGTCAGACGGTGGCTCCCAAGTGGTCCTACGAGAAGCTTTTTTGACAGGGTAAACAGGATAAACAGGATGGGTCGGCTTCGCCGACTTGGTGCGATTTTACTTTTTAATACTTATCCTAAGAGAAGTTGCAAAAACTTCAACATCTCGATTGTCGGCGAAGCCGACCCATCCTGTTTATCCTGTTTATCCTGTTTATCCTGTTTATCCTGTCAAAAAACTTATTGGTGAACCCTATTCTAAAACAAACTTCTCTGCCCAAATCCCGCTCATTCCATTTTTGATCTCCACAAAAAACATCCCCTTCGGCAAACCATTAATCTGAAATTTTTCCTGAAAAATACCCGCCGCCATCTCCCTGTCCCTGAACAGAACTTGCAGCACTTTCCCTTCCATGTCCACGATTTGCGCCGTCAGTTTTTGTTTTTCCAAGATGGAAAATTCCAGGCTCAATACCCCTTCATATGCAGGCACCGGATTGGGGAAAAGCAATGCATCGAAGCCGTTTTTTGAGATAAAATCTTCTTCAGCAGGTGAGTTGTCAATCTGAAAACCAATGGCTTGAAGCGCTGGTACAATTTCAGGGTTTTGCATAAACAGTGTCCATAGCAAACCACTGCGCTGGTTTTCGATCATTGCAACGATGGGTCCTTGGTCAATGGCCAGGTATGCATTTGAAAACCAGTTCTGTTCCAGGTTAAACGCATCGTAAAAGCCATAAGGCCCCCACAATCTTTCCCCTTGTACCCGGTAAAAATGGCGCAACGCGGCATAGCTCTCCTGCGGGACGTATGGGAAACTGGCAAGGGCGGCTGTAGGCGCAATGGTGCCGTCGTCGTTGGATGGATAAATGTCGTGCGCAGCATAACCGTTCGGGCCGTCGCAAGAAGTAAGGCCCCAACAATCTGCCGAATATCCATTGTGCTGTTTTGGGTTGGCTATGGAATAGGCCTGCTGGATGAGCGCATGATTGCGGTTGCGCACGAAGTAATTGCAAAACGCGTCCTTATGCCCCCGTGGGTCAAATCCAAGGTAAGAGTAGTGGGCAAAAAACATCGGCCCACCACCGAAAGGCCCGCAATATACCTTATGCCCAAAATGGATGCTGTTATTGGCGTAATTCGAGGAAGTCCAACCTGTTTGATAAAGGCTCGCTGGAACAGGATGTGTAGGTGAAGCGGCGGCAAGGACGTACACGATTTGCGCCTCGTAAAATCCGCGCAGGGCAAAATTAATCTGCCAGGCGTGGTTGGGCGACCAGTGCCAATACAGCACCGAACTATTGTTTTTGCGATACCAGTCCCATTCAACTTCTTCCCAAAGTCCTGTAATGACATCGCGTAACGCCAATTCGAGCGGGGTGTTTTGATCAAAATATTGCCGGGCAGCGAGCAGGCCCTGCATCATAAAGGCAGTTTCCACCAGATCCCCCCCATCGTCATATTGGCTAAAAGGGATGACGTTCCCATTCGTTCCATTCATCCAATGCGGGAATACGCCATGAAACCGGTCGGCGAATTGCAAGAAGGATGCAATTTGAATCATCCGATCCAGGGCTTGCGCTCGCGTAACCCAGCCACGTTCTGCACCAACTATTATGGCCATGATGCCAAAGCCGGAGCCGCCGGTAGTCACTATGTTGGGGTCGCTGTTCGAGCGCTCACGAGCAAGGCCGCTGACGGGGTGGCCATAATCCCAAAAATAACGGAAGGTGGCACGTTGTGTCATTTCCATCAATTCCTCGTCGCTCATGGGATGCGTCGTGGCCGAAGCTTCGTTGGAAAAACCACTTTCTGAAGTACCCGCTAGGGCTATTATTTTATATTGCCTGCTCAGGTTTTGCCCTTCATCGCCCGTCCAGTCGCTTGCGATGGGTTGTTTGCCAACCTGTTTCAAAAAATCAAAGGAAGCGCCACCATTGCTGGAACGGTATATTTTATAACCCGATACATTCGGTTCGGTATTGGCTTGCCAAGTTAGCTCAATATGCTGTTCATAACCCAAGGCGATCAGGCCAGTTGGTGCAACCGGTGCTTGTGCGTGCGAACAAGCGTTTGCAAATAAAAGTGCTAACAGTAGAAATCGGGCTTGGGTCATATCGTACTTGTGTGAGCAGGTATACCTTTTTCAGATTCAGAAAAAAATTGGGATACCCGCTTTCTTGACAGCATGAAATTATGACCAACCCTGCTTCCTCAAAGAAAAATGCACCTCACCACTACTACGCCATGATATATTTTGGCAAAAATTGTTCAAAAAACCGCCATTTGGCCGTCAGAATTGACAATACGCGGCAGTAAAAACGGCTTCTTCCAAGGAGCAATCTGGCAAGTGGAACTACTTCTGCGCTCAATCTTCAAAACGCCATGATAAACTCGGTCAGGTTTGCCTCCTCAGATAGGCCGAGTTTTTTGCGCAAGCGGTAGCGTTTGTTTTCAATACCTCGGATGGAAATATTGAGTAGCGGGGCAATTTCTTTGGATGAAAGGTTCATCTTCAAATAGCCCGCCAGGCGGAGATCGCCCGGGGTGAGGTCTGGGAAATCGTGCATGAGTCGTTTGAAAAAATCGTTGTGTACCCGGTTGAACGATTCCTCAAAAATTTCCCAATCATGGTCGCTTTCCAAATGGGAATCAATTTCCCGGATGATTTTGGAGAGCGCGCGCGGCTCATTTTTTGAGTCCAGCAAATTGTCTCTGAGGCTTTGGAGCGCCTCGTTTTTTCGGATTAGGTTGAAGGCTGCGTTGGATAGTTCGCGGCTTTTATTCTCCACCTCCAGAATCAGAATTTCCCGTTCTTTTTCGGCTTCCAGACGGCGGCGTTGCCGCTCCAGACGGCGGCGGTTGAACATTTCAAGCAACCAGATCAAGCCCATTATAAACAGTGCATAAGCCCCTATTGCCCAGACGCTGCGGTACCAGGGAGGCTCAATTCGGAACTGGACACTGGCCTCTTCGCCTCCTGCCTCGCTTCGCACCCGGAATGTGTAGCGCCCCGGTGGCAGGCTAGTGAATTCCTTTTCCGACAAAAAACCCCAAGGCGACCAGGACTTAGAAAAGCCTTCCAAATACCACGAAAATCGAACGGGATGCTCGAAAAACGGTTGGGCAAATTGAAATTCCAGGCTATTGTGCCGATACGCAAACGAAAGCCGTCCAACAGGCATAAATGAGTGATTTTCAGTCGTTTTTATAAGTCTTATTACGGTCGCCGGCGGCAACTTTTGGCCAGTTTGAAAAGCGGAAGAATCTACATTAAGGAGTGCAAAACCATTTTCCAGACAGAAAAGATATTCCCCGCCCGGCAGGGTTTCCACGTTTTCAAACGTGGGCACGAGCGAGAGCGGGATTTTCATTGAATTTCCATCACGCGTGAACAGCAAAAGACCACCGCTATCAATGGCAAATTTCTCCCCCATTCTACCGGGAAGCCATTTTCTGGCATTTATAGGTTCAAATCTGGCACGGCCCGCTTCGTTTCGCAGCACTACCGCGCTTGGCAAAGCATTGACCACAAGCTTTTTAGATTGGCTATCAGACAAAACACTCAAGCCAAGTTGAAAATCGGTGGGCAAACCGTCGTCGCGGGTGAATGTTTTGAACTCCCGCACCTGCGAAAGTTCATCGTTCAAACGAAGCCGGAAAAGACCCTTGTTGGGGTGAGCGCCCCAAAGATTGCCCAGCTCATCGAATACTATTTTTTTCAATGGTTCGCCAAACCCGCCGACCCGCCCAGCAAAAGCCCAGGATCCAGCCTTTTGCTTTTCATATAAAACAAGTCCCGTGTAAGTGGCCTGCAAAAGTGTGTTAGGGCGCTCCGGAACCCTAACGATACACCATCCCCCTGTCACCTCGGAAATACGCCGCACAGCATTGCCCTCCACTATATATGTTCCACTGTTGTGCCCACAAATCAATTGATTTTCAAAGACTTTCAACTGCCAAACCTGACCTTGAGAGCCTTCCACCAAAGTAAACGGGGCCGGAATAATGGAGGAGGGATACCGAGCTTTGAAAACACCCTGATTGGTTCCAATGTAAAGAAAACCCTGGTGCGCAGCAGCAGTGTATACCGTTCCGATTTTCCCGATTTGGTCGGTAAAAAAAGTGAAGGGCGAACGAAGCGCGGCAAAATCAATACCCCGATCAAGACCAATCCAAAGGTTGCCGTCCCGGTCTTCCAATAGCGCCAGAACGGTATTGTTTTGGAGTCCGTTTTGGCGGTGCAGATGACTGCGCAATTGACCAGAAGGGTGCAGGATGTACACCCCGTCGAGGATGGTGCCGATGGCCCAACCGCCGTCTCGAAGTGCCACCGCTTTGTTGAGTTGGTTTTTGCGGAAATCGTTGTTGAGCGGCTCGCCCCAAGGTTTACAAAGGCCGTTTTGAAGCTCAAAAATGCCGTGGTTGGAAGTGCCCGCCCAAATCCCGCCCTTGCCATTGGAGACCAGAAATTGCACGATTTTGTCCTTCAAAACTTCAGACCCGGGCAAGGCTCGAAAAGTGTTGTCAGGCAGTAATTCGTACAAACCTCTATCTATGACGGGCAACACCACCTGACCGTTTACGGCCTGGGCGAACATGATTGCATTCGGTGGTTTTATGGGAACAATCTTTTGATAATCAAACTTGTAGATGGTAGAAAACGATTGAAAAAGCACATACTCTGGCAGCACGAGGATATACCAAATTTCTTCCTTTCCAACCTGCCCCTCTCCCAATTCTGCGCTCAACGAAGTATAGTTCAGTCGCCCCGAAGCATCTTTGGCCCAGTAACCGAATTCAGCGAAACCACCACAAAAAATCTCGCCCCCACGGCCGATTGCAACTGTTCGCACTGCTTGTTTTTCAGGCAGTGCATAATGCCGCCAGCGCGTACCGTCAAATTCCAGGAGTGTGCCGTTATTGCCTGTGTAAAGCCAGCCTTCCGGCGACTGTGCGAGCGACCAGTTCTGATTTTGTGCTTCATAATCGCTCGGCTGGAAATTACGCAAATGCGGCGCAGGCTGTGCCCATGCTTCCAATGCAAGCAAGCAATACCATCCGAAAAGAATATGTTTGAAGAACATCCGCACCGGGCAAAACTACCTGTTTTGCTGCAAGGATAGTTGCGCATGGCTTACCAAATCCGGGAAAAAGCCATTGAAATCTTCTGAAAATCCTTCTATAGCCTGAAAAAATGCAGCGGCAATAGGTTGGGCGTCAAATGGGCCTTTAATCCTTTGGCTGAATCGTTGCAGCACCCACTCCAGTCCCTCGCGTTTGGCATAACCATGCAGGAATTGCCCGAGGATCATTTTGGGAAGTCGTTCTTGGAGGTTAGGGGGCATTTCGGCTGCTCGATTTTCGAGTTGGGCGTAGGTTTTTATGGCAAATGACTGGAAGGGTTCTTCAGTGTATTTTTCCCAATGGATGGCAAGCAAATGATCATATAATATGTCCACAAATGGCCGTGAATACCGCCCGGCATAAGGCCGGATACGGGCCACGCTGATGTCGGCGAGCGGGTGGTTGTCGGTAAAAGAATCAATGGCACGATGGAGCAGGATGCCGCGTTGCACAGGCTTGGGGTAATGTTCCCAGCGGTGGCCTTTTACATAATCGCCGATAAAATTGCCGAGCAGGAGGTCTTCGTCGCCGAAGGAGAGAAAACAGTGGGCGAGATGGTTCATGGGGTGGGAGATTAAGATATTGGGATATTGGGATATTGGGATATTTTTACCCACCCATGCCTAAGCGAAGGAGGGGGGCGTTATAATTGATTCCTTCGTACACGACGCTCAGATTGAGTTCGATGCCCAAGGCTGGCACTGGAAATTTTCTGTCAGACTTCAGATAGATGTCGGCCTTTCATGGGCTTAATTGCCCGACAAAAATAAGCAAACGCAATGGACTCCCTCAAAGTTATGAACTTTGTGCCGCTATGGCTTGATTTGCTAAAAAACCTAATAGGTTTGATTTCCCAAATAGCAACGGTCTAGCAAACTACTTTTGCCCACCATGTCCAACACCACAACACCCACACCCAAACTCCTCTGGCAGCCCTCCCCCAGCCTCTTGAGCGATTGCAACCTTGCCCGTTATACCCAGTGGTTGGCACAAGAAAAAAACCTGCATTTCAACGACTATTCCTCCCTCTGGAAATGGAGCACCGACCACATCGCCGACTTCTGGGAAAGTCTCTGGGAATATTTTAAAATAGCGCATCACGCACCCTACAGCAAGGTTCTTTCCGGCAACCAAATGCCTGATTATAAATGGTTTGAAGGCGCAACGCTCAACTATGCCGAGCATATTTTCCGACAAAAAACAGACGCTCGGCCGGCCATTATTTTTCAAAGTGAACGCCATTCCCTGACAGAAATGAGCTGGGCAGAGATGGAACGTCAGACGGCTTCACTCACGCATTTTTTCCGCGAAAGCGGCATTCAGGCCGGCGACCGTGTGGCCGCGTTTTTGCCCAATTCTCCCCATGCCGTGGTGGCTGTGCTGGCCACTATGTCGGTCGGGGCTGTGTGGTCGAGTTGCTCGCCCGACTTTGGTGCGGCGAGTGTGGCCGACCGTTTTGCGCAAATCCAGCCCAGGATTTTCATCACTGTGGATGGCTATGCTTATGGTGGGAAGGCATTCGACAAGCGCGATACGGTGCGGGAGATTTGCCAACTTTTACCAAGTGTGGAGAAAGTGATTTTTGTGCCTTTCCTCGATGAAAACGCAACGCTCCAAGTTGATAAAGAAGTGGTTATGTGGGATCAAGTGCTCCTGGCACGACCCGAAAATTCATCGTTTTTACCCGAAGTAGCCAATGGGGAGTTGGGCATAGTTCATCGTTCATCGTTCTCCGATCCCCTCTGGATTCTCTACTCCTCCGGCACCACGGGCATTCCCAAAGCCATTGTCCATTCGCATGGCGGCAATTTGCTGGAACATCTGAAATACCTGTATTTTCACAATGATGTCCGCCCTGGCGAGCGGTTTTTTTGGTACTCGACCACTGGCTGGATGATGTGGAATTTCACGGTGGGCGCCCTGCTTACTGGTGCGACGATTGTGTTGTACGACGGCAGCCCCGGCTTTCCAAACATGAATGTACTGTGGGAATTGGCTGAAAAAACCAGGATCACACACTTTGGTACAAGTGCGCCATTTTTGGTCGCTTGTATGAAGGCAGGCATTTCGCCGAAGGCGGATTTTGACTTGAACAACTTGCGCAGCATTGGCTCCACCGGATCACCACTGCCTCCCGAAGCCTTTGGCTGGGTGTATAATAATGTCAAGTCGGACGTGTGGCTTTCGAGCATGGCAGGCGGAACGGATGTTTGCACGGCATGGGTCGGGGGAAACCCTCAACTGCCTGTTTATCAAGGGGAAATACAATGTCGCTGCCTCGGTTGTGCCATGGAAAGTTGGGACGAGGAGGGCCATCCCGTCCCACTGGGCGAAGTAGGAGAAATGGTGGTAACCAAGCCCATGCCCTCCATGCCTGTCTTTTTTTGGGGCGATCCAGATGGGGGTAAATATCGGGCTTCGTACTTTGAGCATTACCCCGGCGTGTGGCGGCATGGCGACTGGATACAAATTACTGAGCGCGACAGTCTTGTCATTCTGGGCCGCTCTGATGCTACGCTCAACCGGCAAGGGGTACGCATCGGCACTGCAGAAATATACCGTGCACTAGACCAGATTCCGGAACTCCGCGACACGCTAATAATAAACCTCGAACGCCCCGACGGCTCTGATTGGATGCCACTCTTCGTAGCGCTCAATACTGGTCAAACACTCACAGAGGCATTGAAAACCAAGATCAAAACAGCCCTTCGCATGGCTTATAGCCCGCGTCATGTTCCGGACGATATTTTGGAAATACCCGAGGTGCCGTACACCATTTCAGGCAAAAAAATGGAAACCCCGGTGAAGAAGGTATTGCAATGCAAACCTTTGGATAAAGCGTTTAACCGTGATTCGATGCGGAATCCGGAGGCGATGGAGTATTTTATCAAATTGGCCGAGGAGATAAGTACCTGAGTAAAATGAGTTTTATTTCACCGCAAAGGCGCAAAGGCGCGGAGCGATTGAAAACCAACCCTTTGCGCCTCTGTGCCTCTGCGGTTTATTTTTCCCTCCGTGACATATATCACAGGATAGCACTTTAGGCCAGCCCCAACTTTGCAGGGTCAATTTGACAAGGCATAACTTTTATTCATCCAGTACCTTCATGGAAATCATAGGCTATTTTGCATCGGCGCTTATCGGCGTTTCGCTTGGACTCATAGGTGGCGGTGGCAGTATCCTGACAGTACCCGTGTTGGTGTATCTTTTTGGGGTAGATCCTGTTTTGGCTACGGCGTATTCCCTTTTTATTGTTGGTTCTACCAGCCTCGTAGGGTCATTTCCCAAATATCGAGACGGCATGGTGAACCTTAAAACTGCCCTCATTTTTGGCATCCCGGCCATTTTGGCGGTCTATGCCACGAGGGCTTTTTTGGTGCCAATGATTCCTGATCCGGTAGTTAGTCTCGGAAGCTTTACAGTCTCCAAAGCAATGTTTATTATGGGCATCTTCGCCATACTCATGGTGTTTGCCTCTTATTCTATGATCCGGAACAAGAAAAACAGCTCCAAGGAAAAGGAACCAGAAGGCCCGCAAAAATTCAATTACCCCATGATTTTGATGGAAGGCGCGGTGGTTGGAATGCTTACTGGCCTGGTAGGCGCAGGGGGAGGGTTTTTGATCATCCCGGCGCTTGTATTGTTCAGTAAGCTTCCGATGAAACAAGCCGTAGGCACTTCGCTGCTCATTATTGCCGCCAAATCACTCATAGGTTTCACGGGCGATTTATCTCACTACGAAATGGATTGGACACTCCTGGGAACCGTCACCGCATTGGCCATTGTCGGGATATTTATCGGCAACCGGCTGAGCCGAAAAGTGGATGGTGACAAACTCAAAAAAGCATTCGGCTGGTTTGTGCTCGTCATGGGTGTCTATATCCTGATTAAAGAATTGTATTTCAATCCTGCTGCTGCGGTTATGGGGCATTAAAATTCAAAAAAAGGCCCGCCGTGACTCAAGTCACGGTCCTCTGCCTTTGGATGCCCTCACCTTTGTGTCATCAAATAGCAACACAAGGGTTAAAAAATAAAATCACTGACATCATGTTTTTCCAACACGTTTATGACAAGTCCTTGGCACAAGCCAGTTATTTCATTGGTTGCCAAAAAGCGGGCGTAGCCATGGTTATTGATCCGAAAAGAGACGTCGATACTTACCTTGAAATCGCCAAACAAAACAACATGACGATCACCCATGTTGCCGAAACGCACATCCATGCCGACTTCCTTTCCGGCGCTCGCGAACTGGCTGCATTGACCGGCGCCAAAATGTACCTCTCCGACGAGGGAGGTTCGGATTGGCAATATCAATTCCCGCACGAAGGGGTAAAAAACGGAGATGTCATCAAAGTAGGCAACCTCACGTTTGAGGCAATTCATACCCCGGGCCACACGCCCGAAAGCATCAGTTTCCTGCTCACCGATCATCCTGCTTCCAGCAAGCCTGTAATGCTGTTTACGGGCGACTTTGTGTTTGTCGGCGATATCGGTCGCCCCGACTTGCTGGAAAAAGCAGCCGGCCTCAAAGGCACCCAGGACCTGGGCGCAAAGCAGATGTATCAATCCATTAAAAAATTCGCTGATCTGCCTGACTACATCCAGGTTTGGCCCGGCCACGGCGCGGGCTCTGCTTGCGGAAAAGCGCTGGGCGCAGTCCCAAGTTCTACCGTTGGGTATGAAAAGATCAGAAACTGGGCGCTTCAATACCAGACCAACGAATCGGGTTTTGTGCAGTATCTGCTGGCCGACCAACCGGAACCGCCCAAGTACTTCGCCATGATGAAAAAACTCAACAAGGTGGATCGCCCCTTGCTGACTGAAGTGCCAAAACAGAAAAAGTTGAGCACAGAAGCGTTGATTGCCAATCTCGGCAAGGGCGTAAAACTCATTGACGCTCGCAATAAGACAGACTTTGTGGCAGGCTTTATACCCGGCAGCATCAACATTCAAGGCAACAATGCCTTCGCTACCTGGGCAGGTTGGTTTTTGGAATACAACGAACCTTTTATGCTCGTAGCAAGCGAAGCGCAAATAGAAGACCTGACGCGCAAACTGATGCGCATTGGCTTGGACAATGTGCTTGGTTATGTGGACAATGTAAACGAATGGTCTGAAAAAACAGATCAAAAACTCGATTCGGCTAAAGTCATTTCTATAGACGAATTCAAGAAAACCAAACAGGAGAACAACTTGCAGTTGGTGGACTTGCGCGGCGCTTCTGAATACAATATGGCACACATCAGCGGTGCAGAAAATATATTCATAGGAACCCTCGAGAAAAATCTGGATAAGATCAGCAAAAACCGCCGCGTGGTCATTCTTTGTCAGGGCGGCGATCGCGCTTCCATTGGGTACTCCATTTTGGCCAAACACGGATTTGACAACGTGCTCAATTATTCCGCCGGCATGAATGAATGGGTGAACGCAGGCAATGCGATCGTTTCTGAAAATTGATCAAAAATAGTGCTAGCCGTGATTTTCGTCACGGGAGCCTGCTGTTGCCTCACTTTACCTTTGTAACATCAAATCCACCCACGTTCAAACATATTCAGCCATGAAACTTGAACAAATCTATACCGGCTGTCTGGCGCATGCCGCCTATTATCTCGAAAGCAATGGGGAAGCAGCCATTTTTGACCCGCTCCTGGAAATAGAACCCTACCTCAACAGGGCAGCAAAAAGCAACGCCAAAATCAAATACGTTTTTGAAACCCATTTCCACGCCGATTTTGTCAGCGGGCATTTAGATCTGGCCAAAAAAACGGGGGCAAAAATTGTGTTCGGCCCTACGGCAAAACCTGGCTATGAAGCCATTACAGCAGAAGACAACCAGATTTTCAAAGTCGGCGACTACTCTGTGAAGGTTATCCACACGCCAGGCCACACCATGGAAAGCACAACGTATTTATTGATAGACGAAAATGGAAAAGAGCACGGGATTATTTCTGGCGACACCTTGTTTATTGGAGATGTTGGCCGCCCCGATTTGGCGCAGCACGTAATTGCTGAACTGACCCAGGAGAAATTGGCCGGACACTTGTACGACTCTCTTCGCAACAAGATAATGCCGCTCAGCGATGAGCTCATTGTTTACCCAAACCACGGGGCCGGTAGCGCTTGCGGAAAAAATATGAGCAAGGAAACTACCGACACTTTGGGGCACCAAAAAATGGTCAATTATGCGCTCAATCCGAATCTGACAAAAGAGCAGTTTATCAAAGAAATTCTGACTGGCTTGACCACGCCTCCAGGTTATTTCCCGCAAAATGTGCTGATGAATATCAAAGGCTACGAAAGTTTTGACGACGTGATGAAACGCGGCACTCAGGCGCTCTCGCCCCGTGCGTTTGAGGCAGCGGCTAACGAGACCGCGGCACTGGTGCTCGACACCCGTGATGCCCAGAAATTCTCGGAAGGCTTTGTACCCAACTCCATCAACATCGGTATTGACGGAAACTTCGCCCCGTGGGTGGGCGCCCTGATCCCCGATATAAAGCAACAAATCCTGCTCGTAACCTATCCTGGCCGTGAAGAAGAGGTGGTGACTCGCCTGGCGCGAGTTGGCTACGACTACTGCATAGGCTATCTCGACGGCAGCTTTGATGCCTGGAAAAGGGTGGGTAAAGAAGTAGACACCATCGAGCGTGTATCAGTGAATCAGTTGGCTGACATACTGAAAGCCAATCCGAAAACGCCCGTATTCGATGTGCGCAAACAAAGCGAATACCTTAGTGAACACGTGGAGGGAGTCGAAAACACACCACTGGATGTTATCAACGATTCCATGATTGCCATCCCGAAGGACAAGACAGTCTACATCCACTGTGCAGCAGGGTATCGTTCCATGATTTTTACCAGCATTCTGCGGGCGCGTGGCTACGATAATTTGGTAGACGTTGTTGGCGGCTTCAAGGCAATCAAGGACAGTGCAAAATTCAAGGTGTCGGACTATGTGTGTCCTACGACCTTGCTGTAAGGAATCGAGCAAAAATTAAACCGCAAAGACGCAGAGGCGCAAAGAATTGATTTTCATATACTTTGCGTCTCTGCGCCTCTGCGGTGAGTTTAATAAAAACCCTACGAGGTTATAAGCGAAAATAGCACTTTTCACATTACAAAAAACACAAACAATGGCTTGGAATTCATTTCTGAAAACCCTGATCGGTGGCGAAACAAGCATCGACGTCGCTGAAAACGACCTTGCACCAAACAGCGGTGCTGCACGCAACGAAAACCTTTCGGGGCGGGCATTTAAAAAACAATTGGAAGATGCCGAAAAGACTGTTTTACTGGATGTGCGCACTGCGGGCGAGTTTTCCGGCGGCACCATTCCCGGTTCAAAAAACATAGACTTTCTTTCGCCCACTTTTGGCAAAAAAGTGGAACAACTCGACAAAGACGCTACTTATTTCCTGTTCTGCCGTAGCGGCAACCGAAGTGGACAGGCGTGTAAGATGATGCACAAAATGGGTTTTGATGTGCGGAATCTGTCGGGAGGGATTGGGGAGTTTCCTGTGTAACGGATATTTTTTGACAGGATTTACAGGATGAACAGGATTTACAAGATGCGTCGGCTTCGCCGACTTCGTAGCTCGAATGTTTATGATGGATAATCGTTTGTAAGCGTAACAAATCATTGATCGTGGCAAGTCGGCGAAGCCGACCTATCCTGTCCATCCTGTAAATCCTGTTAAAAAATATATCGCTCAGTCGGCACTTTCAACTTGTCACTTTCAACTTGCCCTTTTTCTCCATCCAACCCCTCACCAATTTCTCCATTTCCACTGCATGGAATACGATCAGCGATACCAGAATACAGCCTCCAAGCTCAAGCAACGTAAGCGGCTGGGTTGAAAATATGTCTTGTAAGACAGGTACATATAACAGGGCTAACTGAAGCCCAAATGTCACCAGGACAGCACCGATAAGTTGCAGATTACTAAAAATACCTTGCCGGAAAAGGAAAAAATGTTCGCTGCGAATGGCCATCACATGACCCATTTGGCTGAAACAGAGAATAGTAAAAACGTATGTCTGCCACTTTGGGTCGTTGTTGTGCATTGCCCATGCCTGTACGCTGAGGCAGACGGCGCCCATCAGCAAGCCTACCCAGAGAATATGCCAGCCCAGCCCGTGCGCAAAAATGTTCTCATTAGGCGCTCGTGGTGGCAATTTCATGACGTTTTTTTCGGCTGGCTCGTTCGCTAGTGCCAGGCCTGGCAAACCGTCCGTGACAAGGTTGATCCATAGAATATGGATTGGCAACAAAGGGATCGGCAGTCCCACAAGGGGGGCCAGGAAAATCGTCCAAATTTCCCCACTGTTGCTCGTCATCGTGTATTTGATAAACTTGCGAATGTTGGCGAAAATGCGTCGGCCTTCCTTCACTGCTTTGACAATGGTGGCAAAATTGTCATCCAGCAATATCATGTGCGCGGCCTCTTTTGAAACATCTGTGCCTGTGATGCCCATGGCCACGCCGATGTTGGCTCGTCTAAGCGCGGGAGCATCGTTCACTCCATCGCCGGTCATGGCCACGAACTGGTTTTTCATCTGCAAGGCCTTCACAATTTGAAGCTTTTGATCTGGCGAAACCCTCGCGTAAACTTTTATCCGTTCGATCTCTTCCACAAATTCGTGCTCTGGCATTTTCAGCAGCTCGGCGCCTGTGACCACCTTATCCGCCGGGTGGCTCAATATTCCAATTTTTTTGGCAATCGAAGAAGCCGTAACGGGGTGGTCGCCGGTAATCATGACAGGCACAATCCCCGCAGCCCGGCAATCCATGATTGCTTTTGTGGCCTCTTTGCGAAGCGGGTCCATCATTCCAGCCAGGCCACAGCATTGTAATTTTGATTCAAGGGTTGAGAAATTGAGTTCGGAAGGCAAGGTATCCACCACCCTGCAGCCGTAGGCAAGCACTCTCAGGCCGTCTTTCCCCATTTCTTCTCCTGCTGCAATCATCGCAGCCTCCTCAGTATCATCGCAGGCTTTCAGCACTGATTCCAACGCGCCTTTGGTGATAATTAAAAACTGCTTTTCATTCCAGCGATGCACCGTAGTCATCATTTTCCTTGTTGCATCGAAGGGCAATTCTGCGATCCTTTTGTATTCTCCGGCTTTGAGGGGGCCGCGTTTTTCTTCTCCATATACTGCCAATGCCAGTTCGGTAGATTCACCTGTTGGTTTACCCGCCTCATTCTTTTTTACGTTGTGGTTGAGCGACATGCAAAGCAACAGAGCCTCCTCAGAAGAAAGTGACAAACCCTTTGGCGGCGTTTCCGGCACCCAGGTTTCTGTAACGGTCATACGGTTTTGGGTGAGCGTCCCGGTTTTGTCAGTACATATAAAGGTGACGGACCCCAGTGTTTCCACTGCAGGGAGTTTGCGAATGAGGACGTTTTTGCGTGCCAAACGTGAAGCCCCCATTGCAAGGGCAATGGTAACGACAGCTGGAAGGGCTTCAGGGATTGCTGCGACAGCGAGTGATATAGATGTCAGCAACATACGTATAGGTTCCTCGCCCCGCAACAACCCTGTTACATAGAGCACCACACAGATAGCCAGCACTGCCAGTGAGAGTTTTTTGCCAAAATCAGCCAGCCTCTTTTGCAGTGGAGTCTGTGATTCATCCTCTTGCAACATTTCAGCAATACGGCCTATTTCGGTCTTCATGCCAGTTGCGACCACTACCCCATGCCCCCTGCCAGCAGTGGCAAGGGTGCTTTTGTAGGCCATGTTGGTTCGGTCGCCGATGGGCAAATGCTCGCCTTCCAAGCCCGCTGTCTGCTTTTCAACTGCATTGGATTCCCCTGTCAGGGAGGCCTCTTCGATATGTAGGGAATGGGATTTCAGCAGCCTGATATCGGCGGGCACCATATTGCCGGCTTCGAGCGCAACAATGTCGCCTGGCACAAGGGCAGAAGCATCAATTTGTACGGGTGTCCCTTCTCGGATTACGGTTGCAGATTGGGCCGACATTTTTTTCAAGGCCTCCATAGCCTTTCCTGCGCGATATTCCTGCACGAAACCGATGACCGCATTCAGCAGGACAATAATCAGGATAACAATGGTGTCAGTCAGATCGCCTACCAAGCCCGACACGACAGCTGCCGCGATCAGGATCAGGATCATCACGTCTTTGAATTGCAGCAAAAACAGCAGCCAGAGCGGCTTTTTCTTTTTTTCCAGCAATTCATTAGGCCCATGGGCTTTCAACCGTTCTTCCGCTTGTGAGGTGCTCAGTCCGTCGGGATGGCTGTCAATTTTTTTGATAACTTCTTCTGAATCAATAAGGTGCCAATTCATAAAGTATTTCTGCGCTCAAAGTTTCTGTTTCGTCAGATACCAGCCGACGAAGTTACACTAAGAAAGTTGGATACGGGAAATTCATTAATTACTGAATCAAAATACAATAAGCATCCGTTTCAGCAGTCACTTGATGCGTTATACCAGGCGGAATTTCGGTATATTCCGATGCGCTGAGTTGGTGCTCAACTCCATCCACCAGTTGTTTATAAACCACAACACCTTCCAACACTAAAAGCATAGCAGGCACGGGGCTTTTATGTTCTTTAATGACCTCGCCCTTGCGCAAGTGAATGGCGGTCAAACGGCCATTTTGGGCTTTGAAAAGCGGGCGGAATACAGGGCCCGCCTTATCGGATGCGAGCAGTGCTGATAATGTCATAAATGTCTATTTACCTACAAAAGTATTGGCAGTTCTTTTCGCCCTTCGTGACTTTGGTCACTTGGCAGGATGAGGGTCGTAAAGGCATAGTGACATAAGTCACGACTCCCAGACTCCACTCCGTCCGACCTTTGTGGCAGTATTCAAAGAAGATATTGCACTTCAACATGAAAAGAACCATGCTACTATTGGCAGGAGCGCTGAAAGGCTTTCTGCTGTTTGCACAAACAACACTACCCACCAAAACGGAATCTTCCACACCGATAGAACCCAAAGCCAGCAACCTCCTGGATGCGTTTGAACATGGCCACTTCCATGGCAGTTTCCGAAGCTTTTTTATGGCTACCGACAATGCACGGCAACTGTCCGACTACCACGCGCTGGCAGCCGGGGGAACCCTTCATTTTGCTTCGTCGCCCTGGCATGGGTTCAGTTTTGGGTTGGGCGGGGTGTTCAATTACAATCTGATATCCGCTGATCTGGGTGCAAAAGATTCAATCACAGGGGCAGTCAATCGTTACGAAATTGGCCTTTTTGATGTGGAAGACCCGAAAAACCGAAAGAATCTCGACCGCATCGAAGAACTGTGGCTGCGCTATCAGTGGAAAAAATCGCGCATTACAGTGGGTCAGCAATCGCTCCAAACGCCCTTTGTCAACTATCAGGACGGACGAATGCGCCCTACCGCAGAATCAGGCGCCTGGGCAGAAATCAACGACGTGAAAAATATCAAGATGGAAGGCGGCTATATCTGGAGCATATCCCCACGAAGCACCGTGGAATGGTTTAGTGTTGGCGAGTCTATTGGCTTGTATCCCAAGGGATTAAATCCCGACGGCACGGGTAGTGGTTACCCCGAAAATCTGGAAAGTATGGGCATCGGGATGCTGGGCTTCACGCGGCAATGGGGCAAACACACCAAGGTTCAGATTTGGGACCAATACGTGGAAAATATCTTCAACACGGTGTTTGTCCAGGCCGACTATACCCATCCACTCAAAAACGAGCAAAAATTACTGTTTGGACTGCAAATCACCCATCAGGACGCCTTGTTGGATGGCGGCAATGCAGAAGTTTCCAAAACTTATTTTCAAAAAAACGGCCAATCAAACGTCATCAGCGCTCAAACAGGCTGGCAACATGGCCCCTGGCAATCATTGGCGGCTTACACCCGAATTACTGCAGACGGACGCTTCCTTTCGCCTCGCGAGTGGGGACGGGAACCTTTCTACACATTCATGGCACGCGAACGGGTGGAGGGCAGCGGAGGCTCGCACTCCATCACGGGTCGCCTGAATTGGCAGAGCAAAAACAAAAAGCTGCGTTTTGAAAGTGCTTACGGCCGTTTTACCTACAGGATGTCCAAAACGTCGCGCTCAACAAGTACGCGTTCCCCTCTTTCCAGCAGCTCAATCTGGATGCCCGCTACGCTTTTGGGGGCATGTTCGAGGGCCTGCGGGTGCAATTGTTGTACGTCTGGAAAGGTCGCTTAGGCGGGGTTTATGGCAGTGAAAAGTATGTCATCAACCGGGTGGATATGTCGCATATTAACCTCGTATTCAACTATGTCTACTAATAAATTCCGGCTCGTGACATTAGTCACGCATAATGGGTGATATCAACCACCACCTTTGTTGTCTAAATTTATCATCCTGATATGGAACTACTTTCAAAACCTTGGCCATGGTGGGCAGCAGGCATTATTATTGGCCTTATTGTGCCTGCATTGCTTATTCTGGGCAATAAGCACTTCGGTCTTTCGGCCAACCTTCGCCATGCCTGTGCAGCATGCTTCCCGGCCAACTTGAAATTCTTTAAGTATGAGTGGAAAAAAGAGGTTTGGAACTTCTTTTTTGTTGGAGGCATCATCGCTGGAGCCATCATTGCTTCCACCTTGCTGGCCAATCCAGAGCCTGTAAAAGTGGTACCTGAATTGGCCGCAGAACTCCAAACCTATGGCATTAGCGACTACAGCGGAATGGTGCCCAATCAATTGATTTCCTGGGAAAGCCTCTTTTCCTTGCGTGGTTTTATCATGCTGGTTTTGGGTGGCTTTTTGGTTGGTTTCGGTTCGCGTTATGCAGGCGGCTGCACCAGTGGCCACTCGATCATGGGCTTGTCGAACCTTCAGTGGCCATCTCTGGTGGCTACCATCTTTTTCATGGTAGGCGGTTTCATCATGGCAAATTTGATTTTACCCCACATCTTAATGCTTTAAAAGAATGCTGACACTCTCCGTACTTCTATTCTTCTTTATCAAAAAACTGCTCAAGAAAAATGTTTAACCCAGTAGAATTCCATTCCCCCTCGGCTGAAGAAATTGCAGCGGCAACCAATACCGACTTTGAGGTGCGGTCACTAGACACCATGTGTGTGAACGAATCTCTCTTGCAACACCCATGGTGGTACAATCTGAAATACGCCGCTGTCGGTCTCATTTTTGGCATCGCCTTCGTGAAAGCCGAAATCGTGTCCTGGTTTCGCATTCAGGAGATGTTCCGCCTGCAATCGTTCCACATGTACGGGGTAATCGGCACTGGCGTAGTGCTTGGCGCTATCTCCGTTTGGCTTATTAAAAGATTCAAAGTCAAGACGATATATGGGGAGCAGATTGAGTTTCACCCAAAAAAATTCAACCGGGGACAGATTTTTGGCGGCACCATTTTCGGATTGGGTTGGGCTATGACTGGGGCTTGTCCCGGGCCATTGTTTGCCCAAATTGGCAGCGGTGCATTTGTCATTGGCGTCACGCTGTTGAGCGCCATCGGAGGTACCTGGTTGTACGGGTATTTCCGCGAACGCCTTCCTCACTGATTTTTAAAGTGTGGCACACCTCACCAACCCTCTTGGTGTGCCACACTTTTCTGAACACGCTCTAATTTTTCAAATCATTACTACACATGAAATTATTCTCAATTATAGCCTTCTCCCTGCTGTTCGGGGCGGTGGGTTGCACACAACCTGTGCTTAAAAAAATTGACGTTGCAGCAGCCAAATCACTTCTCGCTTCCAAATCCGCCAATCTGCAAATAGTGGATCTGCGCACACCCGGTGAAATCGCCGAGACTGGTTCGCTGCCAGGTGCCGAGTTTATTGATTATACTGCTCCAAACTTTGCCCAAAAAGTAAAACAACTGGACAAAAAACGCCCGGTGCTACTTTATTGTGCCGCTGGAGGCCGCAGTGCAGCGGCTGCCGAAATACTCCATCAGCAAAAATTCCAACTGGTATACGAGATGTCGCCAGGCATGAATGGCTGGCTGGCAGCAGGAAACCAAATCTCAAAAAACAAATAACATGAGCACACTATTGAATAATTGGCATTTCATGCGCCTGCTTCGGGCTGGGATCGCCATCTGGGCTACCGTAGAAGCATTTCGTACCACGCAATGGCTTCTGTTGCTTCCAGCAGGCATATTCGCCGTGCAAGCCATTTTCGACATAGGCTGCTGTGGCACAGCGGGTTGTGTGGCGCCGCAGCAGAAACAATATAGCAAATCTTCCGGCTCAGCGGCTGAAGAGGTGGCGTATGAAGAGGTTAAGTAAGGAAATACGGTAGAGAAAGGAACTTCGCGAAAAACATCACGCAAATCATTAGTGAGAGGGTTAGTTTTGGCGCATCTTGCGCAAACATTGAACTGCCCGCATATGACACCCGAACCAGGAAATCCGGAACCACAAACCCTGCGAAAAGCATTCCCAACCTTTGACCAAAGTGAATTGGTGGATTGGCTGGCACAACAAAGCTTTCAAAAAGATTTTGAGCCTGATATTACACTGCTGCATGTGGGCAGCAGTGTTCGTCATATACCATTGATAATCAGAGGCTCCGTAAAAGTCTCCCGACAAGACGCCGAGGGCCGCGAGATATTCCTCTACTATATTCTTCCGGGCGAAACCTGCGCTATGACGCTGAGCGCATGTTACCAGGGTGCAACCAGTCGTGTGAACGCTGTCACCCAGGAACAAAGCACCATCGTGTTAGTGCCCGCAGCCCTGATTCATGAGGCTACCCGACGTTTCCCGGCCTGGCAACGATTTGCTTTTGAAAGTTTTGGCAGCCGGTACGACGAGTTGTTGTTCACGCTGGAAAGCGTTGTTTTCCAACAACTGGACGAACGGCTCAAACACTACCTGCTGGAAAAATCCGCTGCGCTGAAATCTGGGCGTTTACACGTTTCTCAGCAACAAATCGCCGATGACCTTCATGCTTCCCGAGAGGTCATATCGCGTCTTATCCGGCAATTCGAGCAAATGGGTTTTTTGCACCATTCCCGTGGGGTAATAGAAATAATTTCGCCTATGTGAACCGGGTCACATAGCCCTTGCTCCCTACCCCGGTATTTTTGATGCAAAATCAGCCGATCATGAAAAAGATGCCGACAATACTCAAGTTCGTAGTGGCATGTAGCCTTTGCGTTGGCATCATTGCACTCATCGTCTGGCTGGTCAACCATTTTTCATCATCATAAAATCTGATTGTTATGACCAAGAACATGGGCACCGCCGACCGCGTTATTCGCCTGATCATCGCAGCAATTGCTGTTTTCCTTTATTCCAATGGCACCCTCACAGGGACTTGGGGCATTGTTGCCATCGTAGTCGCCATTATTTTTGCCTTAACCAGTATGGTTGGTTTCTGCCCGATTTATAAATTGGTGGGAATATCCAGCTGTCCGGTTTCGACAAGCAAAGGGTAGTAAATCACTTCAGCATTTCCAAAAACCAATCCCGCTCCGTGAGTACCGGCTCCGATGCTATCTGTTGACGCATTGCGCAAAAGGCAGATGTACCCTTGCAGACGGACATCCTGAATGCAGCAGCCACCTTCTTCGACTTCAACGCACCGGCCATCACCAATACTACCCAGCACCGCGTTGGCGAAGACTTCATAACCGTGAGTGCCTGGCAGCCGCTCCGCGCGGGTCTCGAACTTCGGATGCTGCCCAATCCGGTAGCCCAAACGGCCCTGCTCGAACTGCGCGGCCTTGCAGGTAAACAGGATTGGCTGGTGGAATTGAGCGATGCCAAACGGTCGCTCGGTTCGCAGTGCTACTGCCAATGGCGAACAATGGCGCTTCGAGCGCGGCGATTTACCCGCAGGACTGTACCTGTTGCAAGTGCGCAGCAATGGTCAGTTGCTGGGGAGTGGGAAGGTGGTGCTGCGATAGATTTTTTAAAAGATAAAATTGTGGCGCGGACTTGGCAGAGGGATCTGTCAGGTCCACGTTTGTTTTTGGGGGGGAAGAAGGTGTCACCTCGTTTACCCACCTCGTTTACCCAACACTTTTCCATTAAAATTCCCTAAACAGTGCTTTCGAATTACTGGACTTAGCGAAGATTCAAGCATAATTTTATACAAGATAAGCCATTTATAGGAGTTGAATGCGCATTCCAGAGGGTATTTTGGCAAGATTCGCTCCACAGAAAGAGGATTGGGTCAGGCGGTAGAACCGACAAGCATAGAGGATACTAAGCTTTCTTTTTTATAGCAAGCAGGGGCACGCTTGAAGATATCTTGCTTAAAATAGCCTGAAAAAAATAAAAACGACTATTTTTGAGCTTCGTCCTTTTTTGAAATTCCACATCGGATGGGATTTTAATCTGGAATAGATGTGTGCCCTCAATCGTTCGTCGATGGGGGTTTTTTATGCATATTGTTGAAAATAAAGCATTCGCCAATGAAACATTATGTTGCAATCCATTTCCCTTTGGTTGATGCACGTCATATTATTGGTCTTAAAAAAACCAATCTTTTGCCCCATCCAACCTGGCCTATACCTGAACGCACCGAGTTCATTCAAAATTTTGGAAAAGTGCGAACAAGAAAAGGGGGATATGAAGAGGGCTTTTGGTTGGGGAACGATAAGTTTTGTGAAGCGTCCAATGCGATTAAGTTTCCCGACGGTCTCAATCTTGGCAAAGGAATAGTAGATGAGGTACGCGTTAGCAGGCGCTTTTTTTCCAGTGGTTTCGCAGTTTGCTGGTTCGAGTTTCTTTTTTCAATCGAGCAAACGGAGGAGGATGCAGATAAAGCAAATGCAAATTTTGAAGCGGTATTGGAACGTATCATCGCGCTCAAAATTAAAATCGCTCAAAAAGGGAAAGCCTCAGCCGAATCCTCTATCCTGGAATCAGGTCCGGCCTTGGCGAAACGATATTTGGAGAATTCGACTATATCAAAGGCATCCCCGCCGCCTGAAAAGTGGTGGGTTTCAGCCGGGCAGCCGGTCATGATGATCATTGCGCCGGATAGTAAGCAGAAAGTCAAAGGCGTGGTGACAGATCCGTACCGGGATTCTTCCTTCCAGTCAATTGGGCTGGACGATATTTACCACTATACTTTGCATTTCCCTTCAGAAGCCTCTACGGCTGTCTGGCGTTTTCATCCGAATTCGGCACGTTTTGAGGAGTTTAAATATGAAATCAGAAGCCTTCGAGTCAACATATTGCGTATGCATGTCGAGAAGGAATGTTTGATAGAAGTGCTCCGACATATCATTGGAAATCACTTTATCCTCGACCGTGAAGCACAAGAATGTCAAAATCTTCAGCATTTCCTGGCGGTTACATTAAAGAAATTACAGTTGGCGCAGAAAAATCCGGTGGCCACAAAAGCAACCCTGAACAGAGTTTTCCAACTCCATGAACTGGCCCATAAGGCGGAAATAAGCAATCTATTACAACAACTGGAAGTGATTCGGGGCACTTTGTTGCGCAATTTGGGTGATTTCCTAAATACTGCATCAGAAAGTTCGACTTAGGTCAGTATAGATCATGCGCAAAGGATGATGGATTTTAGAGCGACCAGTGCTCGGCTGTACCAGCCTTTGCGCCAGCAGGAAGTCCAAATCTCATTGGACTAAACAAGATCAATTCTTAAAGCAACAAAAAAGCCCCACCTTTTTCAAGATGATGGCAAACGAGCTAACACCTCCGACGCGCGAGGAGGTCTCGCCTCGTTTACTAACATCTTTTTTACCTTTGAAAACAATTCCATTCCCCATGGTCTATTTCACAGAAAACAACCTGATCCAAGAATCCCCCACCGGTACAAAAATCTGGTCAATCCCTGAATTGCTAGAAACGCCCAATCCTCTACCCGATCTACCCCTTTTCGACCGCAATGCAGCACTGCGAAAAGCGGCTGAAATGGCTAATAAAAACGTCGACGCACTTTCGAAAACGGCTTTATTACAGCTCGATTTTTGGAAATATTTTCAACCTGCAAAAATTTTAGAGTGTACCTATATTTACCCTAGTGCTACTAATTCGACCCATCGTTGGGAATTGACCATCAACAAGTTGGGACTTTTTTACACGGATATTTCCGGTGAGTATTACTATCCCCCGGGACACGTTTTCGAGCAATTGTTCAGCGATTTTTGGTTTTACGGGCCACTTCAGCCGATACCGGAATTGAGCATGCGGGAAAAAATCGTCGGACTGATACGGGATGCTTTTTTAAGTCCTGATGGCCGGGCTGCCGGGGCGCATTTTGAGTTGTTCGAGTATCCCGAGCTGGACGATTCGAGCTTGTTTTGGGAAGAAGGCGACCACAATCGGAAGGATTTCGTCGCCGTTCGCAGCAATGGAATCGAGCTTGGCTATTCGACCTGGCGCGATCCTCAGCCAATGGTCTGGTTTATATCGTTTGAAAGGTTTCTACACGAGCCGCCGCATCCCAATACTAGATTCACGGCTGAAATCCGGGCCAAAATCGAACATTTTCTCGACAGAAAATCAGGGTTTAACCGCTCCTCCAAGGAGGAGGCGCCGGAGCCACCCCAACCACCCACGCCACGCGAAAAAATGGACCTTGCTGAAACGATGCTTAAAGCCGACTCGAATTCGGAAAAGGGAGCCGAAGTCCTGATTTCGTTGCTCGAATACGACGCGGAGGAATCCTATTGGCGCAACTACGTTTTCAGCTATTGTTTCAAACTACGCGGCAACAAAAAAGTGGGAAATTTCATCCTCAAATGCCTTCAGGGCGACATCGAGATCCACTTCAAAAAAGCGGTGGATGTTTTGCAAATGTGGGGTTTTTACGGAGACAAGTCCTTGCAAGACAGAGCCTTATTATTGCAATTAAACTGGGAGGACGCAACGGCCAACGACCCGGAATTTCGGGGAGCGCTTGAAAAAATAGTCAGGATCGTGCGTAAATAGTCAAGGGGAGGATGGGCCACGGATGACACGGATTTCCCCATAATATCCGTGTCATCCGTGGCCCATCCTCTCACATCATTCAGCAAAAATGGAATCTCGCACAAAACATACTTACCGCAAGGCGATTTACGATTTTGCAAAAGAAGTCCTGGTCGTCTGTCCAAAATGCTCGGGTAAAGCCCTCGTGCGGGCCAATGATTTCGACACGCCGAAAAATGAGATCAGCGAAGTAAAAATAATTTGTGCGGGTTGTGGATTCAACAAAACCCTGGAAAACCTTTCAAAACGACATGACCCAAAACAAAAACGCGGCAATGTTTTGATCTTCGGGTCGCCCGTGGATCCCTTTTTCCATCTGCCGGTTTGGTTGCAGGCTGACTTTTCAGACGAAATTTTATGGGCATACAATCTAGAACATCTCGATTTTTTGGCAGCACATGTTGGCGCGAAACTGCGGGAGCGGAACGGTTTCACATTCAGGGTTCGCAGCATCGGGGCGCGACTGCCCCGCTGGATGACTTCAGCAGGGAATAGGGAGGCGGTGTTGAAGGTGATTGAGCGATTGAGGGAGAAGTGAGGGATGCAACAAAAAAGCCCCATCTTTTTCAAGATGAGGCTTTGTGGAGGATAACGGGATCGAACCGATGACCTCTTGCATGCCATGCAAGCGCTCTACCAGCTGAGCTAATCCCCCTTTACCCGCCGTAGCTTTAGCGAAGGCGGGCTCTCGCCCATTACTAATTGCTTTGGTAGGTATCACTAAACCCGCCTTCGCTAAAGCTACGGCGGGTAAAGGGGTGCAAATGTAAAACCCTACAACCCAAAACCACAAAAATTTCTCAAAAAACTAAAAATCCCCTAACCCCGTTTCCGCCAATTGACCCATCGCAAGGTCGAATTGCTCCTGATTAGGCGCTTTACCATGCCATTTGTGAGTGCCTTGCATAAAATCAACGCCATAACCCATTTCGGTCTTCATCAAAATAACCACAGGTTTCCCTTTTCCAGTGCGGCGCTTGGCTTTGCGAAACATGGCAATCACGGCATCCATATCATTGCCTTTTTCCAGCGTCAAAACATCCCAGCCAAAGGCTTTCCATTTGGCGGGCAGATTGCCGAGGTGCATAACCTCGCGCGTTGGGCCGTCAATCTGCTGGCCGTTCCAGTCTACTGTTACGATCAGATTGTCCACTTTAAGGTGCGCTGCTGACATGATGGCTTCCCAGCATTGGCCTTCATCGAGTTCGCCGTCGCCGGTGAGGCAGAATATCCAGCGATTGTCACCATCCAGTTTTTTTGCAAGCGCCGCGCCGATAGATGCCGAGATGCCCTGACCTAAAGAACCGGAGGCAATCCTGACCCCTGGCAAACCTTCGTGTGTAGCCGGGTGGCCTTGCAAGCGCGAGTTTATCTTACGGAAGCTTGCGAGTTCCGCCACTGGGAAATAACCTGTGCGCGCCAGTACCGAGTACCATACAGGCGATATGTGCCCATTGGAAAGAAAGAACATATCCTGACCCTTACCGTCCATCTTAAAGGGTTTTGCCTTGTGCTTCAAGACATTGCCATAAAGTGCCACAAAATATTCTACACATCCGAGCGAACCACCGGGGTGTCCGCTTTGGCAGTTGAATACCATGCGCACGATGTCGCGGCGCGTTTGAACCGCTTGTTCTTTTAATTTGGAATAATCAGCCATTTAATTGAGAACTGTTGATGAAGGTTTATGGGGTTGATGAAGGTTGATATTTGCATACGAAAAGGTGGAGGTTGGCACATTTCGAGTGCAAATATCAACCTTCATCAACCCCGTAAACCTTCATCAACTTTGTAAGCGGCAAAGATAGAAACTTGACCAAAAGAAAAAAGGCTGCCCCGCGAGATGCGAGACAGCCATTGCTATGCATGGTTAGGCTGCGAATTAACTCCAGATATTCGGAATAACAAGCACTTGACCCACTTCAATCTCGTCAGGGTCGCTGAGTTGATCACGATTGGCGTCGAAGATCGCCTTGTACTTCATCATATCGTCGAAGTAATGCTTGGCGATTTTGCTAAGGCTGTCACCTTTTGCTACGGTGTGCTTGGTGTAGTAGTTTGTGTTTGCTACTTTGATATCGGCTACCAGATCAGTTGGGCTTGCGCCGCCAATGGCTTTGATAGCATCCCAAATTTGGTCTTTTTGGTAGGTATCTTCAGCGGTGCCCCACATGCGGAGCACACCATCAGCACCTACTTCAAGTTTGCCGTCGCGGATGCCAAGTTTTTCGCCTAGAGCGAGTACGCTGGAGTATTTGTCCTTTGCTGCCATAATTTGAATGGAAATTAGAGTGGTGTATGTTTTTGCAAAATTGCGGGGTATAGACGAAGCGTGCTATACAGGTCACTTTTAAGCTGCGAAAGGTAAGCCTTTTTGAAAAAGAGTGTGGAGAATGGGTCTATTTTTCTTGATTTTTTAATAGGCGAATAGAGTGATTCACAGTGTCTAATTTCCTCAAATTAAGGCTTTTTGATTGATGATTGAAGATTACATGATTTTTGATGTCATGGCCGATTCAATCATGGACGATGGCGCCACATCAACCCTCTACAATCTAACATTCCATCAAAAATCAACAATCATGTACTCGTCAATCGTAAATCAAAAGAACCTATTCCTCCCTCAAAAACGCCGGCACCTGCATGGCCCTCCTCGCCGGCAAAAGCGAAGCGAAAAACCCAATACCCAGCACCGTGAGCGTCACGGGCAAGAAATCTGATGCCCGCATCGCAATAGGATAACTATCCACCAGAAATCCTTCCGGGATAGTGACGATACCCCAGTTTTTTTGGACGAAATAAAGCCCAATGGCGAGCACAAGTCCGATACCCATCCCCAGCAGCGTGAGCAAAAACCCTTCAAGCAGGAAAATACGGCGTACCGTAGCGTCTGTAGCACCCATACTTTTGAGTGTACTGATATCGCGTTGTTTATCAAGCACGATCATCCACAACGCGCCTACTGTGTTGAAAGCCATGAGCAAAAGCATAAGGCTGGTAATGGCAAAGCCCATCCACTTTTCCAATTGCATCACTTTGAAAAAAGCCTCGTTTTGTTCGTAGCGGTCTTTCATTGTAAAGCCGTCACCGAGCAGGGCACGGGCCTGGGTTTTTACTTCCTTTATGTCGGTGCCCGGGCGACATTTAATCTCCAGTGCAGACACAGTAGTCGGTGGAGCTTCCAGAAGTTCGCGAACAAATCCAATATTGGTCAATACATATTCATTGTCAAATTCCTGTTGGATAGCAAAAGTGCCTATAGGGCTTGCGAGTCGGGTTTTGAAGGGCTTGTCGAGCACTCCTGTCTGCTGCTCAGGCATATACACTGTAACAGTAGCAAGCGGGTTGCTGACATTGACACTCAATTTGTTGCGCACACCCGCACCCAACACCAGATAATTGCGCTCGCCTTCTATCAACAAGTATTGACCCTCTCGAAGCGTTGTATCGGAGTCAATGCCGTTGACACGCGCAAAGAGGGAGTCCACACCTTTGAGTACACCAAAATCCTGGGAGCCCTCATGCTCAAAAAAGGCGATCTCTTCAAGGGTCTCGCTTGCGATTTCCACGCCAGGCAAAGCCCGGATTTTTGCCAAAACAAAGCTGTCTACTTCAAAGGTTTTGCCTTTCGCAGGAGTGATTTTGAGTTCCGGGTTAAAATGCCCGAACAGGTTGGAGAGCAGATCCTCAAATCCGTTGAAGACCGAAAGCACGAGTATCAGCGCAGCGGTTCCAATGGCTACTCCCAACACCGAGATGCCCGTGATAATATTAATAGCATTGGTGCTGCGCTTGGCAAAAAGATAACGGCGGGAAATGAGGAGCGGAAGGTTCATCAGTGGCGAAGATAGGCGGATTGGTTATTTGGGGATATGGTTATTTGGGGATTTGAAGGGCTTTGGTTTTGGCTTCTTGAGTGTTTAAATAACGTGAGTTTTGGATAGCGACCTACCCGTTTTTCAAAAAAGCCGCATAGCGGCGACTTTTTGGTAGCGTAAGCGACGAATAATATATAAAACCGGGTAACGGTGGCATTTTGATCGCTGTAATAATGTCACCGCTACGCGGTTCTTACCATCTTACCGCCCCTTGGGCTACCATAATGTCGCCGCGATGCGGCTTTTTCAGACTTTGGAAAACAAACCCAATCAAAACTCACGATAAATAACCAAATCCCCGAATAACCATCTCCTCAAATCCCCAAATAACCGACCTCTAGCACTCGCTCCGCCGCTTCCGTTGGCGACATACGCCCGGCGAGAACCTCGACCTCCACCTCGGCGAGTTTTGCTTTAACGGCTGGGTGTTTGTAAAACATAGTTTTCAATCCCGCTTCAATCGAATCCTCCAGCCAATAAAGGGATTGTTGTCGTCGATTTTCTTGTAAAAAACCATTGGAAAGGGTGTGTTTTTGGAATGCTTCAATGGCTTCCCAAAGTTCGGGTATCCCTGTGTTTTCCAAAGCGCTGCAAGCCATCACACGGGGTTGCCAGCCATTGGGTTTCGGAGGCAAAAGATGGGTAGCGTTGAGGTAATGCCCCCGTGCTTGATTCGCCAATTTGACCCGGTCGCCGTCGGCTTTATTGACGACCAAAAAGTCGGCCATTTCCACTATGCCGCGTTTGATGCCCTGCAACTCGTCACCGGCACCGGGAAGCAACATCAGCAAAAATAAATCAGTCATTCGTTCCGCTGCTATTTCCGATTGGCCCACGCCGACCGTTTCGATGAGGATAGTGTCGAATCCTGCTGCTTCTACCAGCACAATGGCCTCTCGTGTTTTTCGGGCTACTCCGCCCAACGTATCCCCTGATGGTGTGGGTCGTATGAATGCATTTTCGGAAATGGAAAGCCGTTCCATCCGCGTTTTGTCGCCCAAAATACTGCCTCCGCTCACAAGGCTTGAAGGGTCAATAGCCAGCACAGCAGGGCGTTTGCCAAGGGCTATCAAGTGCATCCCTAATGCTTCAATAAAAGTGCTTTTGCCAACACCAGGGGCGCCCGTGACCGCTATTCTCAAGGTATTGAGCGGCAGAGCATTACCGATCAATTTGGCAATGATTTCACGCGCCAAAACCTGATGATCTTCCCGCATACTTTCAACAAGGGTGATGGCCTGGCCTAGCAAAACGCGGTCAGAAGCGCGGATGCCTTGCACAAATTGTTCTACAGTGGGGAGAGGGCGACGCATGGGGCAAAGGTAGGTGTTGGCTTTTGACCATTGGTTATTGACTTTTGGTCGTTGGCTATTGGCTTTTGAGCTGCGCATACCATATCAGAGGGGTTAAACTTAATTAACCATGAGTCAAATATTATTTTAACGCTTTTTCAAAATATTGATAGTCATTGTTTTTGGGTTTAACTAAAACCCTTTTTTCCGCTCCCGGAAGGTTAAACTCCGTTAAGTAGGCCAAGGCCGGGGCAGACCCTATTGCAACCTTGTAGTTTGTGTCAGAACCTTGCAGTAAATTTTATCGAAGCTATGAATAAATACACCCTCGCTTTTTTACTCATCGCCCTTTCTCTCGGGGCGTGTCGCTCGCTCCGGGTACGGGATTTTCATACCAACAAGAGTCTTCCCACCCGCTTGCCAAACCTTGGCCTTCTTGTACACGAACGAAGTTTTCTGGAAGCGTTTGACCTCGCATTTATCCGTGATGTGGTACGGACGACTGTTTTAACCGGCCCCTACGCACCTGCGCCCTGGGTGGCATACGACGTGACAGATCAAGCGCTTCAAGATGCTTTTAATGTGCTGAGCAACGAACTCAACGACAACCTTAGCCAAGCATCCAGCCCCAAATATGGCCATGCCCGATTCAAATTACTACACTACAAACGCCGAAACTCTGGCTGGGGTTGGACGGTGGCAAGTGTTTCGACTTTGTTCGTACCAAACTTGTTTGGAATGCCCGTTAGGACGCATCGTGCAGAACTGGAATTGCAAATGGAAATCGTAGATGCCAATGGCAATATGATCATACGCTACACCGCGCCGGGCGATGGAAAAGCGCTGGTTGCGGCTTATCACGGGTACGACAGTTCTACCGCAACCAGAAAGGCCAACCTGCTAGCACTGCAAAGCGCCATGTCGAACATCAAAAAGAAACTCGAGTCAGATGTGCCTTCTCTAACAAGCCAATTGGAAGCAGCAGGAAGCTTCCGTAAACAGGACGGCAAATAAACACGCACTACTTCCTCAGGAAACCACAGAACCATGAAAGCGTGCAGCGCCCGACATTTATAAACCCGCTTTTCCGGTGCGCGGTGTGTCGGTGCGCTGCGATTTTTTTAATTATTTGCCACGAATTACACGAATTTACACGAATTAATATTGTTATTTGTGACAATTAGTGCAATTCGTGGCTAAAACAACCGTGTCCTATTTTAAGAAAAAAGTACCCACCATTTTTGTTCCCACCAGCTGTTTGGCATTTACAGTCAGTACATCATTGAAAATGCGCGTAGGTGTTTTTTGAGTATTCCCTTGGTAATATTCCGGCCAATTGACCTGATCGGTCCACTTTCCAAAAATCTTTACCTGAGTATCTGACAACAACTCCCAGTTGCCATCCGCAATGGTCGAAATATCGAGATTCCCGCCGCTGGAACTTTCGCTATAATAAACGAAAGTTCCATCAGAACGCAAGATGAGCGAGTTAGCATTGGAGAAAACATCGCCTTCAGTGACATCCTCCGTGATATAATTGGAAATACGCTTATTAAGCAATGCCGCAATGGGTGAACTGGCTGCTTTGGTGCGCAGGGTGGACTGATATTTTTCGGGCAGGGTGCTTTGCAACACAAAAGGTCGTTCGCCGTCGTAGCACACTATATCGCTGATCGCCAAGTCCTTGTATTTCATTCTAGCATAAACGGCATTTATTTTCAGTTCGAAGGACCTGCCTCTTGCAGGCGATTTCAATTCAATTTTTTGCCCTGCCTTGGTGTCGCGTAAAGTGTAGGTATATGTGGAACCACCCTTTTCTCCAAACTCAAAATCACGTACCCGAGCATTGGCAGCAAAATGTTCGTCAGAACGCTGGTAGCCATTCCAAATCTGGAGGGCAGTGATGTTGACTGCATTGTCAAAAGCAAAAGTCAATACCTCTCCCTCCCCTGCCGTAGCCGCGCCTTCTGCCCATGCAAATTCTTTGCGGCTGTCAAAGAGGTTCGCAGGACTGTAGGCTGCTTCCGGGGCGAGCGTGGACGATGCTGTGACCGAGCCTTTCAATTTTTGAGGGGGCAGGAGTCGTAGCGTTTCGCCCTTGTCGTTTACTATTTTGATCTCGCTGATAGCGATGAATGCATCTTCTGGGAAAGCGTAACGATTTATACCTTCCTGCAAGGTTTCCGTTTCTTCCTTGCCAGTGCTCAGAAACCGAATGTACAAGGATTTTACCAGTCCATTATCAGTAGTGTTTATCCATTCATTTGGCAGCCCAATATTGGCCACTTGTCCGTTGGTGTAAATTTGAATTGGTGGCTCCGTATCAGGAAGATCCTTATTAAAACTCCCTTCTGCCGCCACAATTTCCATAGACGTAATCGGAAGCGCATTTTGGAAATAAAGCATAATGCCCTCGTCAGGCCCTGTGCCAGGCAGGGTTTGCCACACGGTATTTGGATCGGTGTCAAAAAGGTTTTCTACACCTTTTCCCACCGTAGAAGAAGTAGCGTAAATGCCTTCAAGGTAGGTGGCGGGAGGAAGCTCCGCTGCGGCAGCATTTTCAGGAGAACTGGGATTGTTGGTAGTCTTCTGTCCTGGGTCATTGCCACAAGCGCTTAAAAACAGGAGGAGCGAAAGGGCTTGAAATGTTGCTTTTTTCATGTTGCTTTATTTCAAATTTGATCAAAGGTACACGATTACATAGCTCCAAAAAGCAGCGCGGTTCACGAGTATTCCCCGTGAACCGCGCTTATCTATTCTATTCGTCAGACGGCTTTGAGTCGTCAGCCGAAATTATTCCACTACAATCATTTTCTTCGTTGCACTGTGTGTGGGTGTATCGAGTTGGTAGAAAAGGAGGCCAGCCTCCAACTCGGCGCGCTGGAGCGTGACGGTATTGAAACCTTTTGCAAACGCGCCTTTCATCATTTTGATTACCCGGCCTTCTGAATTGCTGATAGTCAGCGTTGCCTCCGCGGATGCTGGCAAATAGAAGGAAATGTTGGTAAAGCCTTTGGCCGGGTTTGGAGCATTTTGAAGCAATTCAAACCCTGCACCGCTAATGGTGGTCCCCGTAGAGGAATTGAAGCGGATTGCCAGGTCTTTTTTCGTCACTTCATTATTTGTCAAAGCGTAGCCCTCGGTGCGAGTAATGCTGTTGCCAAGGCTGATCATTTGGCTCAATTGACCAGAACGTGTGGCACGGAATCGGAAGGCAAATTCAGCTGCTTCGGCGTTTACGGAACAAGTGATCGCATCGGCGAAAGTGGCGAAGTTTTCTTTGCCGATGTTGTCGCCCGGCAGTACTTCAAGTGCTTCCAAACCATTGAGGTCCATGGTGAATTGGTAGCCTGCCACTTTTTCAGAAGCCGTCATTTTTACTTCCACAATTTCTCCAGCCTTCACATTACGGTCGTCTGCATCGAAGTAAATGGTACCAAGACTGCGGTCGTCTGCGCCAACTAGCAAGTTGGGAACGACAGAGTTATTCACGTCCCCGATTTTGGCCCCAACAAAATCGTCGTTGAGGTTCGCCATTTGCATGTCCTGAACAGACTTTGTTTCCGGGAAGAGCTCCTGGAATGGATTGAGCAGGTTCGGGAAAGTATAATATTTGTCCACAAAACGCCAGGAGGTGTTACTAGGCATATCACTGTAAATGCCCAGGATAAGTTTGCGGAATTCTACAATGTCGAAACTTGTGATACTACCACTTTTGTTTGCATCGGCAGCAATCATCTTGTAAGGGCTATCAAAAGGCTCAATACCCAAGATATGTTTGGAGATCAAAACAAGGTCGTAGGTAGTTACTCCATTGAGCGGGTTGTCGTCTTTTTCAGGAGCAATAACGTAATCTGAACCAAGCGGTAAAGCATTGACAAACATGAAGTTGCCAAGATTATCGGTCAGGTCAGACACCGTTGGTGGAGGAACCCCGTTAGGTACTGTTCCATAGAGAACGACATTGGCTTCTTCTACACCCTCGTCAATTTCAGTCTTTAACGCACCAGCTATGATGGGTATCGGATTGCCACTGCAAGAACCGAGGTTATCTTGAACTACAAGGTAGGTTTCGCAGAAGTCTGCGTTGCCCGCGGCATCAATGGCCCAAAGCTCGATGCACTGGGTGCCGAGCTCGGTGCAGTCGAATGTCACCGAAGTGATTGGGTTGCCATTGCCATCAACTGGGAAGCCTGTACCGGCACCGCATTTGCGCACACCAATCTTGATCTGGCCAGTAGGCGTACAGTTGTCTTCCGTGTATTGCAAGAAGTCAGATGCCCAAAGCGTAATCATGCCGGTAGGCATAATATTGACCGAAAGTCCGTTGAGGCAAACCACGGTTGGCGCTTTGCAATCTTTTACTGTAAATGTGTATTCGTATTCCTTGTTGTTGCCACAACCATCAGTTATAAACCACTTGATCTTGTGCGTACCGTGCGGTAATTCAGGTACCACGTAGGTATTCTGCTGCTGTTGAGTGTTCCAGCGTACACAGGCTATTTTGTTGATGCCATTCACTGTTTCCTGAATAGCGAAGCCCCATTTTTGGTTATTGGACACCGGGCGCTCGTCAAATTGGCGCAAGGTGCCACCAGTAAAGTTTGGTGTGTTCAGGTTGTCGTACCGAACAGTGTTCCAGCCTTCTCCAATAGGTGCCGCAATACCGGTGTTTACAGAGTTCACAACGGTCTCCATGATGCCGTCACCATCAAGATCAAGGAATAACAGGTACTCTATATTGATGTTCGCGCCCGAGCAGGCATCCGTACCAGTAATGCATAGGTCTGTAGGCTCCTCGCAAAGGTCATGAAGTTGAAGGCCATTGTCCCACCAGTAGGATTCATTCCAAAGAAGACTATTATTAGGAGTTAGCCAGTTCTGATTCGAACAGTTGGGCACGACATAAGTACCCGTAGGAGCTTGTCCGTCAATGATTTTGATGATCTGTTTGTAACGGTAGCAATTGGCCTCCTCGTTGCTGCCGTTGCCATTGCCGGGTTTTGCGCCATAGGAGACTGCCAAGGCCGATGGGTTGGGGTTATCGCCCCAGAAGTCGCAATAGTTCACCGCCGTCGCGTCGTTCGGGTTGACCTTCACCAAGGTCGGTGCCCATGGAGCCAAGGTGCCGCAAGCTGACACGGTCGGGCCAGGGAGGTTCGTCGTGTGGTTGGTGATCGGGTTCGGATTCGGGTTCGGCACGTAGATGCAAGGGAGATTCGGATTGTAGGTACACCAGTTGATGATTTGCCATGTACGCTCAATTTTGAAACAAGCATCGGGTACTACCGTGAAGACTTCGTCCTGGAACGAAACGCCCAATAACTCACAGTCCTTTCCGAAGAAGCTCGGCTCGGTATAAATCCCTGAAGCGTTGCACATCGTTACGATTGCATCATTCGGGAATTTAATAAAGTAGTTTTGTTTATAGGTAACCACAACGCGCTGCGTGCACTGGCTGCTTTGACCGTAGCAGTCCCACGCGCGGAAAGTCCGCGTAATCGTGCCTCTGTTGCAAACCGTGTCAAACAGAGAATAGTTGGCCGTATGCGTCAAGCCGATCTGGCCTTGGTACACGACGGAGGTGTCGAGGCAGCAGTTGTCGGATACCTGCGCGTTGCCGTATGCCCAAAGGCTTGGATCAAAGCTTTCGCAGTTTACCGTGACATGATTGGGCGGGAGGCAAGTGGGTTTGATTTTATCTTCCACCAACACGAAAATCATACAATCATTGGAGTGCCATTCTTCATAGTCAAGGTCAACAGAACCTGGAGGCACGGGCACGTCGTACACCCTGAGAATAACCTGGATGGTGTCGCCTACATCTTCGCAGCAAAATTTTACCTGGTCGTGAAACTGACTATTGTCCTGACATCCGTTTGGGTTCATCCGGCGGGCTTTGAAATAGACCGGAGAACAGTTGTCGTAAGACCCATCGTCAAAAGTTGTAGCGTTAACAAATGCCATACCATCTACACTCAACCCAACCTTGGTAGTTTGGTCGCAAGCCACAGTAGGCGGTGTGTCATCTTCCACCGTCACATTAAAGAAACACATGGTAATGTTGCCACAATCATCTTTGATAATATACTTTACCGGGGTCACTCCTATGCCGAGGTTGTCGGCATAGCCCAACACAGCGAGTGTATCGCGATCCCAGAGGTTGTTGCCCGGGAAATTGGTAAAAGTGCCGTAAATCGACTGCCAAATTCCGTTATAATCCTGCCATTGTGCTTCAATAGAGGCAAGCTGCGAACAATTGTCCGTCACGATCACATCGGGGAGATTAAAATCAAGTTGACAATCATTAGGATTGGTGCCAACGGTCATGTCTTCGGGGCAATCCAGCTCTGGGCCTTGATTGTCCTCCACTTTGATGACTTGTATATGGGTCAGTGGATTCGAGGGCCCGGTAGGCAAGCACCAGTCGTACACTGTCCAGGTACGAAGGATCTTGTAGGTACCGTCACAAATATCCAACCACAAATCGTTATAAGTGGCATTGAGTTCGCAAAAGGTGCCGTTAGGCCAAATTTCAAATTGAAGGCCAAAGTCCACTACATAAGGCACACCCGTTGCGGAAGGGCTGGTAGTTGGGTCAGAGCAGTCCACCGTAATATCAGCAGGAAAAAAAACATCCACGCCATGGCGGCGCTCGAAGTAGATATATTGATTGCAAGTAGCAGAGTTGCCGCTTTCGTCAACAGCAGTCCATTTGCGAAGGACATAGGCACTGATGTCCGTGTAGCCGTTAATACTGCCGCTGCAGGAAAGATCAACCCAGGTATCAATGTGTGTCAAGGTAGTAGCCGTGCAGTTTTCATCAACCAATGGATAGGCTGCTGAAATATTGAGCACATCGAGCATATAGGCTGGTGTATAGTCCGTGATAGCACAGTTTAGGAAAATGTCCTCACAATCCAGTATTGGCGCGAGTTTGTCCTCTATGTGTGCAAAACCCCAGCAACTATTGCCTGAATTAAGGTCTCTCACACGAACTTCAAGGGTGAGGTTAATATGCGCAGCGGTGGCCACGAAATTGCCAGAGGCCGGGGTCCATCCCCCACTAATTTTTGCCTGAACCTGAAAATTCCCGTTCGGACAGCTATGGCCTTCCAAAATCATGTCGGGCAATAGTTCCACTTCGCAGTCTTGGTCAAGAGAAATTTGCACCAGATCATTGCAGATCATAGTACACTGGGCGATCGTGACATTGTTGGCTGAAAGCGATAAAGCCAGTGCAAGCGTCCATCCCATCAGATTAAAAAAGAGTGTAAAGTTCGCTTTTTTCATGAGTAAAAAGATTAAGAGGAAATGTAATCGTTTGAATGTGCTTCTTTAAATTGAATTGTGCCTTTTCAAAAGGTTCTCACATAGCGCGACAAAGTTAGAAAAGACGTAATAAGCTCGGCAAACTTTTCTTTATAAAGCTTGCAAACTGACATACATCGTTACAAAAACAATGCCCAAGAAGAACATTGCTTACTGCAAGAAGGTTAATTTAATGCAAAGGCCGTCTGGATTTCCAGAAAGCAAGGGTGGAGGAACGGGCAAAAATACAATTTTGCCAATAGGAACCAATGTCCTAGACCAAATGATTTTCAAAAGCCATTTTAATAAGTGCCCCGGTAGTGTTCACGCCTAGTTTGCGCATAATGTTTTTGCGGTGTACACTGGCGGTCTGATCGCTTATGAAAATGCGCTCGGAAATTTCTTTGTTCGTCAGAGCCTGGCCGATAAGCTTCATAATCTCCATTTCACGACGTGTAAGGCCACTTTTCTGGGCAAAACGAAGGTCGGGCGAAAGCCTGTTGTGGGTGTTTTGCGAATCCATCGGCATCAATCCCCGTCCGACGAAGGTGCGGCCTTCAGCCAATTCGCCAACTGCCAACAAAAGTTCGTCGTGTGAACCTGATTTGAGCATATATCCATCGGCACCTGCTCTGAAAGCAGCCTGGATATGGGCTGGGTCGCCCGAACCGTTCAGGATGAGTATGCGGGTTTTCGCGCTGTTCTGCTTGACCGATGATACGATTTTTAAAACTTCGGCATCAGGCAAGTCGGGGTCGAGCAAAAAAAGGTCGGGCTGAGCATTGTCCAAGTATTCTGCAACTTGTTGCCCGTTGTTCGCTACCCCTTTTATATTGTAAGAAAAGCGCTCGTCGCCTGTATTGGACAACAGGGACCGAAGTCCCTCTACAAAAATGGGGTTGTGGTCGGCAACCAGGATATCTAAATGGCGGAGCATGGTGTGCGAGAGTATTTAAAGCACAGCCTGCAACTTTTATACCATAACAAAAACTTGTAAGGTCTGAGACATTATTCTCAGCGCCCGTTATAGAACCTCATTTTATAATCTGTCTTCACCTTTCCTATTCTAATCGCCTCCATCCTTCGCTGAATAAGCCGTTTTTTAAGGGGCTTTAGTCGTTCTGTGAAAAGTATGCCTTCGATATGGTCGTACTCATGTTGGATTACCCTGGCGTTTATACCGGTGAAATCCGCCTCGTGTTCTTGAAATGTTTCGTCTTGCCAACGGATACGGATTCCATCTGGTCGTTCCACATCGCCACGAATATCCGGGATGCTCAGGCAGCCCTCTTCATAGGTCCAGGGCTTGCTCGTTTCGGACAGCATTTGAGCGTTAATGAACACTTGTTTGAATGGAGTGTCGGTTGGCGCCTCCGTCCCTTCTTTTCGATCCACCTGCTCGGTATCAATTACAAAAAGACGTATGCCATGCCCCACTTGCGGCGCTGCAATGCCCACCCCATCGGCATGGTACATGGTTTCCCACATATTAGCGATAAGTTCTTGTAGATCAGGATATTCCGGGCCTATCTGGACCGATACTTTTTTCAAGACAGGTTGCCCGTAGGCATAAACTGGGAGTAGCATTGTGCAATTGTTGGGATTGGTTCGATTGTAGGATTGGCTCGATTGATTCGATTGTGGGATTGATACGATTGGATTAACGCTCTGATTGGATTGTGTTTCCAATTGTGGAATCTCAAAAATCCCACAATCGTAACAATCGAACCATCGTAAGAATCGAATCAATCCCCCAATCAAATCAATCGTATCAATCCCAATAATTCTCTTCCATGTATTGCTCCAAAATGAGTGCGGCAGCAATTTTGTCTACCAGTGTTTTATCACGGCGTTTTTGCTTTTTGATACCGCTTTGGAGGATAATTTTTTTAGCATCTTTGGAGGTGTTTCGCTCGTCCTGCCGAATAACTTTTTTTTCCGGGAAAAGTTTTTGCAGCCGTTCGGCAAATGCATCGGCGTGGGGGGCTATTTGAGCGGGATTGCCGTCGGCATGAAGCGGAAGCCCTAATACAAAGTGCTCTACCTCTTCTGCCGCGCAATAGTTTTGGAGAAAATCCAATACTTCACGTGTTGGCACAGTAACCAGTGCGCTGGCGATGATTTTCAAGGGGTCGGTAACAGCGATGCCCGTGCGTTTCAGTCCAAAATCTATTGCGAGGATGCGGCCCATAAGCGGGGCGAAGGTATTAAGAGTCGTTGGGAAATTGAGATATTGAGATATTAGGATATTGGAGCGATTTTGGACAATATGCTCTAATATCCCAATTTCCCAGCACTATGCCTATTTTTGCAACACAATTTAATCTCTAAATCTTCATCCCATGTCCCGATTCTTTTTTCTCCTCTGTTCCTTTTTCTGCTCTTCCATTCTTTCTGCTCAAACCCCGCAAGACATCGTTGTGCCCGTGCAACTCAATGCCGGGCTGAATCCTCCGGCGGTATTCCTTACCTGGGCCAACCCGCAGCCTTCCGATATCATCCTGCGCCGCCGTGTGAAAGGTGCAGCGGGCGATACCTGGGTCGAACTCGTGAATGCCACCAACACTTCTCTCAACGGCCATTTTGATAATGGTCTTGACGGCAATGAAACTTACGAATACGCTGTGGAGCGAAAAACGGGCAATGTGACCGCCAACGGCTATGCTTTCGCAAGTTTTTTCAAACCTGTGGTGGACAGTCGCGGCAAAATTCTCGTATTCATTGACTCCACTACCGCCGATCAGCTAGGCGCCGATTTAATATTCTTCAAAAACGATCTGCGCGGCGAAGGCTGGCAACCAGTACCCTTTAAAACTGGTCCATTTACCACCGTGCAGTGGGTGAAAAACCAGATTGTGTCCGCTTACAACGCCGACCCAACAAACGTGAAAGCCGTGCTCCTCATGGGCAATGTCCCCATTCCGTATTCGGGCAGCACGGCTTGGGATTCTAAAAGTGACCACGTTGGCGCCTGGCCTTCAGATGCATACTATGGCGATGTAAACGGCAATTGGACCGACAACTCAGTAAATATCCCGAACACACCCCGTCTGGCAAACCGAAATGTTCCCGGTGATGGAAAATTTGACCAAAACACCTTGCCCTCTGCTGTTGAACTTCCTGTAGGAAGACTGGATTTCCGCCGACTTTCTGCCGCCACTTTTGGCGCAACTCCGGTAGAATTGCTTCGAAAATATTTATGGAAAAACCACCTCTGGCGCACTGGTCAGTACAAAGTACCCAATCAGGCACTGGTGGACGATCATCTCGGCTGGTCGGGCGGTGAGGCTTTCGCTGCCGATGGTTACCGCAATGCAATTCCGCTGGTCGGGGAGTGGAATGTAACAACTGGTGAATTCCGCAATCCCCAACGCCACCTGTTGGGTTATGGAGCAGGTGCAAACGGCACCTATTCCAGTGCTGATGGTATCGGTACGGCAGATAATTTTGCGACAGACTCTATTCGGACCGTGTTTGCCAATTTGTACGGAGATTATTTTGGCGATTGGGATTTTGAAACAAACCCGCTTATGCCCGCTCTGTTGGCCTCCAAAGGCAGTGTGTTGACCGTTAGTTGGGCAGGTCGTCCACACTGGATGCAACATGGCCTGGCTTCCGGCGAGACCATTGGTTATTGTCTCAAAGAAACCCAAAATGCGCAATACAACACCGCCTATGGCGATTCCAACGGCGAAAGCGGAACGCATATCGCGCTGCTCGGCGACCCTACTTTGCGGGCAAAAGTGGTTCCGCCTGCTGGCAATGTAACGGTCACTTCCAACTGTAATAAAGTCAACCTGCACTGGACTGCATCGCCTGATCCGGAAGTGAACGCATACCTTGTTTATCGATCCTTCAGCCTCGATGGTCCATACCTGCGCGTGACGCCAGATTTGATTTTTCAAACCTCCTGGGAAGACCTCTCCCCGGTATCTGATACTTTGTATTATTCGGTTCGTGCGGTGAAATTAGAGGTGACACCTGGCGGTGGCGCGTTTTACAATTCAAGCACAGGCGCACCAAAATCGGTCATTTTTGTGCCTGGCACAGGACCGACCGCCATTGCATTGGGCGGTTTTTTGAATTGCAATGTGCCTTCTTTGACTTTGGGGACGAATTTCACCCCGGTGAATAGTTCGGTACAGTGGTATAAGCCCAATGGTCAATTGCACAGTGGTTTTACGGCCACGGAAGGAGGCGTTTATACCGTAGTAGTTACGGCTCCAAATGGTTGTACCACTGCAGCTTATGCAACGGTTTACATGGACACATTGCTTCCGCAAATAAATTTGCCAGGAAATATTTCATACAATTGTTCCACCCCGATTATTGGATTTACGGTGCCTGACGCTCCAGCCAACATTCATTATTTTTTCAATGGCACGGAAGTTTTTCCCGAACAAATCATTGCCCTGCAAGTTTCTTCGGTCTTTACGGTTTCTTCTACGGCTAATGGTTGTTCCAAAGATTATGATATCACAGTGCAACAGGATTATACACCGCCTGGCGCGTTCATTACCCACAATGGTCTTATCCTCGATTGCACACACCCTTCCGTACAACTGTTTGGAAATTCCAACGGGCAGAATCCAAGCTATTTCTGGTCTGGTTTTGGAGGCTGGACGAGCAATCAACAAAATCCAATAGTCACAGAACCAGACACTTATTGTCTGACCGTGACCGGGCCAAATGGCTGTACCTCCACCAGTTGTGTGAATGTGTTGCTTCAAAGCGGTACGGATCTTTCCGTGAATTTATCGTTTGAGGGCAATCCATGCAATCCGGAAGGTAGAACGCTGTTGGCCAATGCTTCAGGAGGGATTGAACCTTATGCCTACAATTGGTCAATAGGCGGCACAGGACAGAGCGTTCAGTTGCCGAATGGTTTCTCTGGCACTGTCGCTGTTACAGTAACAGATGCTATGGACTGCGAAACTATAAGTTCGATCGCCATAGCCCCTGGGCTGGAAGTTTTGGCGCTTAGTGATGAAGAATCTGCGCCAGGCGCTGCCGATGGGTACATTGATTTGTTGGTTTTGGGCGGACAAGCCCCTATCAATTTTCTTTGGAGCAACGGCAGTACTACTGAGGATATTTTTGGATTGACGAATGGGACCTACACCGTGACTGTGACAAGCGGAAACGGATGCAGCACGGTGTTGGTGATTCATCTCATTGCAGTCGGTTTGGAGGACGTTTTTTCCACGTTGGGCATCCAGATCCTGCCAAATCCTGCTGCGGATGAATTGGGGGTTTATGTTCGCAATAAATCCTCAGCGAGCCTACGCCTTCAACTTGCGGATTTGTCAGGACGAAACATTGCAACCCAATCAGGCAGCCAATCGGCTTTCTTTTTTGACACGTCACTTTTGCCCAAGGGGGTGTATGTGTTGTGGGCAGAGGCCGATGGAAGTAGAAAGGCGTTTAAAGTGGTTGTGGGTAGATAAGCTACTGTTTTACCACCCTTACCACTTTGTTCAGACCTTTTTCATTTCCAACATGGAGCAGATATGCCCCCGATGGCAGCATCCCTAATCCTTCTAAAACCGTGGTTCCGCTTGCGTCAGCCTTTTTTTCCAGCATTCTTTTGCCTGAAAAATCGCTCAACCGCAAACTGGCTTCTTCGCTTCTGAATGGGCTTCCTGCAGGGAATTCCACCCTTAAAAAATCCGCAAAAGGGGTAGGTGAAACCTGTACAAAAGATTCGTTTTCAACATCTTCTGTTCCAACCAATGGCGAAAGGGAAAAGTTGAGAATGGTAACCACCCCGCTCTGAAGTGACACATTGGTTGTCACCTGCGGCTGGTAGCCCGTCCGCTCTGCCCGAAGCGTATAGGAGCCAGTCGTTGCTGCGCCCGTTTTGTAAAGCCCGTCCGCGCCTGTGGTGTCTGCATTGGGTGAGTTTAGCACAAAAACCTTAGCATCCGCCAGCGGAAAACCCGTTGTTACGTCAGTAACCAAACCCTCAATCCACGCAGCATGCGCATAGGTAGGCTGATAGATAAAAAGCCCCTCATTCTTGGCCGTTGCGAAGACAATGCCCGAAGGCAGGTATGGGTCTGCGTCCCAAACAAGCGAAGTACCGAGTGAGTCCCAAGCTATTTCAATAAGATTGTCAGGCCGTGAGCCATCCACGATGGTCAATTGGCCTCGGTAGCTGGGACACACAAGAAAATCGCCCGGCATTACACGCACATTGTGTACTTCGCCCTCTGGATTTTTGCTCGGGTAATACAAATCAAGCAAACGAATATCGTCCAACTTTGTAACGTCGAATGAAGCAAGCGGGGCGTTGCTTTTTTCATCTGTGGTGTACAATGTTTTGCTGTCATCAGACAAGCCCGCATTGTGATTGAATGCACCCGGGGTAGGCTGTGTCGCAAGCAGTACAGGGTTGGTTCTGTTCGAAATATCCACCACGCCAAATTGGCCTGCAAATATCTCACTCGTCCAGAGGGTGTCGCCCCGGATAAAGACGTCATGAACGTAGTTCGCAGCATATTTGCTCACAACATGCGGATTCCAGGGGTCGGAAAGGTCAGCTATGACTACACCGCTTGTGATAGAAGCGCCGCCGCAAATGTACAGGTAGCCCGCTTCTGCTTGCAAGGCGTGGCTTCTCTCTACAAGGCTGTCAAAGAAGCCGTCGCCGCGCCAGACTTTCCATTGAATACTGTCGGGCAGATAATTCAGGTTTACAATAGTTATCCCGCTTTGTGAGGCTTCCGAACCAACGTAGGCATAACCAGCCCAGGTTTTTACTTCGCGCCAATTGTTCGCCAGGCCCGGAACGGCAAACCGTTCCACAGGCTGACTTGGGTCGTCCAAATCCACCAAACTGAGTCCTGCGCTGGTGCCCACGAGCGCCCATTCGACGCCAGTATTGTCCACATGATGCCAGCATCCCGCCAATTTGAGTTGATCGTAAGAAAGGTGACCGATGCGTTGGAGGTTTTGAGCAGAGAGCGCAAGGGTGGCAAAAAGGGCTAGTGAAGTAAGCGAAAAACGCGACATAAGTTGCTGAAATTGAATGGGTTTTGCGGGGAGCATAATATAGCGGCTGATCTTATTGCGAGATTTTATTTCGTATTTCTTGGCGTAAACCTCGTAGGTTTTTAAAACCTACGAGGTTTTGCATCAAATATAGAATAAAAAATCGAAAACATTTCTCTGGTTCCCCTTTTTGACAAAACCCCTTTGTGTAGTTCGGGCCAATTCGGGACGATTCTTAAAGACTTAGAGCGTTCTCCAAATCCGCCACCAAATCATCCACATCTTCCACGCCGACACTCAGGCGAATGAGCGAATCCGTCAGCCCCACTTTGAGCCGTTCTTCGCGTGGAATACTGGCATGGGTCATGCTCGCCGGGTGGCCTATGAGCGATTCCACCCCGCCAAGTGACTCTGCAAGTGTAAACAATTCAGTGCTGCTCATCACTTTAGTAGCATTCTCCAAGGAGTTGTTTTTCAAGTCAAAGGATACCATGCCGCCAAACATTCGCATCTGCTTTTTGGCTATCTCGTGGCCGGGGTGGCTGGCAAAACCGGGCCAGTACACCTTCTCTACTTTCGGGTGATTGGCGAGGAATTGAGCTATGACGGCCGCATTCTCACAAGCCCGCTGCACCCGCAAGTGCAAGGTTTTAATGCCCCGCAGAATGAGGAAACAATCCTGAGGTCCTGGCACTGCGCCGCAAGCGTTTTGGAGAAAATGTAAGCGTTGGGCAAGTTCCGAATCTTTCACAATCAAGCAGCCATGCACCACATCTGAGTGACCACCAATGTATTTCGTAGCAGAGTGCAACACGATGTCTGCTCCCAGATCAAGCGGGTTTTGCAGGAATGGCGAAGCAAAGGTATTGTCCACACAAGTCAGGATACCGTGCTTCCGGGCGATGGCGCACACTGCCGCAATGTCCACGATATTGAGCATTGGGTTGGTGGGTGTTTCTATCCAGATCAGTTTGGTGGCAGGGGTGATTTCGCGCTCTACATTGGCGGCTGTGTACATGTCCACAAAACGGCTTTTCAGACCCCATTGACCCCAAACACGTACCATCTGCCGGTAAGAACCGCCGTATAAATCGTTGACGGCCAATACTTCATCGCCAGCCGATAGTAGTTTTATCACCGAGTCTTGCGCGGCCAAACCAGAGGAGAAACAGATGGCCTCTGTCCCGTTTTCGAGCGCCGCAAGGTTTTTTTCCAGCACCGAGCGGGTCGGGTTTTGGGTACGGGCATACTCATAGCCCTTGTGCTCGCCCGGCGCGGTTTGAGCATAGGTGGAGGTTTGGAAAATGGGGGTCATTACGGCCCCGGTACTTGGGTCTGGCTCAATGCCTGCGTGTATAACTTTGGTAGCGAACTTCATGTATTTGTTTGAATTGTTTTAAGTTGTTAGTTGGTGAGGATGGGCCACGGATTGCACGGATCAGACACGGATTTGCACGGATTTTTTAGATAACCTTATCCGCGCAAATCCGTGTCTGATCCGTGCAATCCATGGCCCATCTCCAAAAAAGTGGACAAAGGTAGGAATCGCTCGTCAAGCTATCGCGTCTGAAATGAATTTCGCCAATCCTTGCCGTAACTTGTGCCGCCTGAAGAGCCACGTTTGATCATGGAAAAACGTTTGTTCTTTTTGGGGATTCGGGGATATGGGGATTTGGTTATTTGAAACACAAGACTAAAGGATGCAATCCCGCACTTCAACAAATTTTACTGTCACCAAATCCACAAATAAACAAATTAAAATTTATTATGACACTCGAAGAAAAAATCAACAAAGACCTCGTGACTGCGATGAAAGCCAAAGATGAGGTAACGCTGCGTGGCATCCGGGCCATCAAATCGCTCATCCAATTGGCCAAAACCGATGGGACCGGCCAAGCCATAGACGAGACCCGGGAAGTACAAATGCTTCAAAAACTGGTGAAGACTCGTCAGGAATCGCTAGACATTTATGAAAAAAACAATCGCCCGGAACTCGCACAAAAAGAGCGCGAGGAAATCGAAGTCATTCGGAAATACCTGCCCGCTATGCTGGAAGGTGCAGAATTGGAGGCAATTATAAAAAGGATCATCGCCGAAACAGGCGCAGAATCTGCCCGCGACATGGGTAAGGTGATGGGGGCAGCCAATAAAGAACTGGCCGGTAAAGCAGAAGGCCGGGTGATTTCGGATATTGTAAAAAAACTTCTTTCTTAACTATGAACTATGAACTATAAACTATGAACCGCAAGCGTGCTCACGCAGTTCATAGTTTATCGTTCATAGTTCATCGTTCTTCGGTCATAGTTCAAAAAATGATTTTAAGAGCTGAAAATATTTTCAAAACCTACGGCAAGCGCACCGTGGTGAAAGATGTCTCCTTTCAAGTGGAGCAGGGCGAAATCGTGGGGCTGTTGGGTCCCAATGGCGCGGGAAAAACCACCTCCTTTTATACGGTCGTGGGATTTATCAAGCCGACCGACGGCCATGTATACCTTGATGATGAGGAAATTACGGATTTGCCCATGTACCGCCGCGCCCAAAAAGGCATCGGTTATTTGCCGCAAGAGCCGAGCGTGTTCCGCAAGCTTTCGGTAGAAGACAATATCCGCGCTGTATTGGAAATGACCAAGTTGAGCAAGCAGGCGCAGCATGAAAAACTGGAGTCGCTGCTCGAAGAATTCAACCTAAACCGGGTGCGTAAAGGGAACGGCGACACACTTTCCGGGGGCGAACGCCGCCGTACCGAAATAGCCCGTGCACTCGCCAGCGATCCGAAATTTATCCTGTTAGACGAGCCGTTTGCGGGCATTGACCCCATCGCGGTGGAGGACATTCAGTCCATCGTGGAAAAACTCAAAACTAAAAACATTGGTATACTCATCACAGACCATAACGTGCAGGAAACGCTGAGTATTACAGACCGCGCTTACCTAATGTTCGAGGGCGGCATCCTAAAGGCGGGCACCGCCGAAGAACTCGCTGCGGATGAGATGGTGCGCAAGGTGTATTTGGGCAAGCACTTTGAGTTGAAGAAAAAAGTGGCAGCAGAGTAGTTGGCAGTAGCAGTTGGCAGTTGCAGTTAGCAGGCGCACTCCAACAAAAAAAGCCTCCAAGATCAAATCTCGGAGGCTTTTGTATATCCTAAACTACGTCGTAAACTCGAATTATTCCACTTCCTCCGCAACTCCCTCGGTCTGCTCCTTGAAAGGGCGACCAGAGCCAGTCACTTGCAGGTTGTTGTATATGCGCATACCAGTTCCCGCAGGAATCTTCTTGCCCACGATAACATTCTCTTTCAAGCCCATCAGGAAGTCTTTCTTGGCAGCAATGGCTGCTGTAGAAAGCACTTTGGTGGTCTCTTGGAACGATGCCGCCGAAATCCAGGATTCCGTACCGAGCGATGCTTTCGTGATACCCAACAGCATGGAAACTGCCGTGGCTGAAGTAGCATCCCGGTATTCCACCAGTTTCTTGTCGTTGCGCTTCAAGAAGGAATTCTCTTCGCGGATTTGACGCAGGGTGACCAAAGCACCGGGCTTCAGTTTGGTGCTTTCGCCAGCTTCGAGCACGAGTTTTTTGTCGTAAATCCAGTCGTTGTAATCCACGAATTCATTGCGCTCCACCGGCTCGCCCGTGAGGAAGTGCGTATCTCCTGGATCCACAATTTCAAGTCGGCGCAACATCTGACGAACGATTACCTCAAGGTGCTTGTCGTTGATGTTGATGCCCTGTGCACGGTAAACTTCCTGCACACCGTTCACGAGGTATTGCGATGCCGCAAATGGCCCGCGAATGGCAAGGATGTCTTTCACCGAAATGGTCCCTTCGGTAATTGCCGTGCCGGAACGCACAAAATCTTCGTGTTGTACTAAAACGTGCTTAGTAAGCGGCACCATGTATTTGCGCTCCTGGCCATCTTTGGCTTTGATGAACGCCTCGCGATTGCCACGCTTTATGCCACCAAAAGTTATCACACCGTCAATCTCGGCAACTACTGCAGGGTTGGAAGGTGTGCGCGCCTCCACGAGTTCGGTTACACGCGGCAGACCACCCGTGATGTCGGCGATTTTGCCGAGTTTACGTGGAATCTTCACGATTTGCTGACCAGATTTCACTTCATCATTGTCTTCAACCGTGATATATGCGCCTACCGGGAGCGAGAAGTTTTTGAGTTCCTCGCCGGTTTTGGCGTTCAAAACAGTAAGCGAAGGAATCTTCTTCTTGTTCTTGCTCTCGATTACGATCTTCTCGGCAAAACCCGTTTGGTCGTCACGGTCCATGCGGTAATTGACGCCTTCTTCCAGGTTGTTGTAACGAATTACACCCGTGAAGTCGCTGACAATCACGGCGTTGAATGGATCCCATTCGCACATCTTGTCGCCACGCTGCACCTCCTGGCCTTCTTTCACAAAAAGGAAGGAGCCGTAAGGGATGTAGTTGTTAGCGAGTGTACGGTTGGATTTGGTGTCCACCATACGGATTTCACCGGTACGCGACACGACCACCTGAACTGGTTTGCCATCGGCATCTGTACCATCAACCGTGCGTATAGAGTCGAATTCAAGTTTACCTGCCGCACGGGCAGTAAGCGTGTTTTCGGTTTGCGACAACATAGCCGTACCACCTGTGTGGAAGGTACGGAGTGTCAACTGCGTTCCTGGTTCACCGATGGATTGTGCGGCGATAATACCTACTGCGTCGCCCATTTCGGCAATACGACCTGTGGCGAGGTTTTTCCCATAGCATTTGGCGCATACACCGTGGCGGCTTTCGCAGGTCAGCACGGAACGGATATTCACAGATTCAATTTCAGCCGCTTCGATCTCATTTGCGATCTCGTCGGTGATATAGTCCCCAGCCGAAACAAGCAGTTTTTCCGTGTCCGGGTTGTAAATATCGTGCAGGCTGTAACGGCCTTTGATCCGGTCCTTCAGATTTACAATGACTTTTTCACCTTCTTTGAATGCCGTTGTGTCGAGGCCACGCAGGGTATTGCAGTCCACTTCGCGGATAACCACGTCCTGAGCAACGTCCACCAAACGACGGGTGAGGTAACCAGCGTCAGCCGTTTTCAAAGCAGTGTCGGCCAGACCTTTACGCGCACCGTGGGTAGAGATAAAGAACTCTTGCACCGAGAGACCTTCCAGGAAGTTGGAAAGGATCGGGTTCTCGATGATTGCACCGCCGGTATCGCCCGATTTACGGGGTTTTGCCATCAGTCCACGAAGACCGCAGAGCTGTTTGATTTGTTGTTTCGAACCACGTGCGCCAGAATCAAGCATCATAAACACAGAGTTAAAGCCCTGCTTGCTGGTGGTCAATTCTTTCATCAACTGGTCGGTGATGCGGTTATCCGCAAACGTCCACTTGTCAATGATTTGGTTGTAGCGCTCGTTGTAGGTGATAAGACCCATGTTGTAGTTGTCCCACACCTCGTCCACTTCCGCTTGTGCGGCTTCGAGGGCTTTTTTCTTCAAATCGGGGATAACAAGGTCTCCGAGGTTGAACGAAAGACCCGCTTTGAACGCCCAGCCAAAGCCCAATTCCTTGATAGCATCGAGAAATTCTGCGGTTTGTTTGAAACTGGTACGATTCAAAATCCCGCTGATAATGCCTTTCAGATTCCTTTTGGTCAACAATTCATCAATGTATGGAACACCCGCTGGAACGGCCTGGTTGAAAAGTACCCGACCCACCGTGGTTTTGATACGGCGGTGAGTAATTTCACCATTTTCAGTCACTGGCACACGGCACTCGATAGAAGCGTGTAGGTCAAGTTGACCTTCATTGTAGGCAATGCCGACTTCCTCAGCCGAATAGAAGCGTCTGCCCTCGCCGATAACCGGAGAACCAGGGATGCTTTTTCTTTCTTTTGTCAAATAGTACAAGCCCAATACCATGTCCTGCGAAGGCAGGGTAATTGGCGAGCCGTCCTGTGGGTTCAACATGTTGTGGCTCGAAAGCATCAACACTTGGGCCTCCAAAATGGCGGCTTGGCTCAATGGCACGTGTACTGCCATTTGGTCACCGTCAAAGTCGGCGTTGAATGCCGTACAAACGAGTGGGTGCAGCTGGATGGCTTTGCCCTCGATGATGCGTGGCTGGAATGCCTGAATGGACAGTCTGTGCAGCGTTGGGGCACGGTTGAGCATTACCGGGTGACCACGAAGGATGTTTTCGAGGATTTCCCAGATAACCTGGTCCTTGCGGTCCACGAGTTTTTTTGCAGATTTCACCGTTTTCACAATGCCGCGCTCGATGAGTTTGCGGATGATGAACGGTTTGAACAACTCTGCAGCCATAGCTTTCGGAATACCGCACTCGTGCAGTTTAAGCGTCGGGCCTACCACGATGACCGAACGGCCAGAGTAGTCAACACGTTTACCGAGCAGGTTCTGACGGAAACGGCCTTGCTTGCCTTTCAGGATGTCTGACAAGGATTTCAATGCGCGACCACCTTCGGCTTTTACGGCGTTGGATTTACGCGAGTTGTCGAACAGAGAGTCAACCGCCTCTTGCAACATCCGCTTTTCGTTACGCAGAATTACCTCTGGAGCTTTGATTTCCAAAAGGCGCTTCAAGCGGTTATTGCGGATGATGACACGACGGTAAAGGTCGTTCAGGTCAGACGACGCAAAACGGCCACCGTCGAGCGGCACCAAGGGGCGCAACTCAGGCGGCACCACCGGGAGGTATTGAATAATGGTCCACTCCGGACGCTGGCCGGAGCCTTCCAAGCCATCACGGAATGCTTCCACTACGCGGAGTCGTTTGTTGGCTTCGGTCTTTTTGGCCATGCTCGTCTCGGCGTGTGCATCGTGACGCAATTGCGCCGAGAGGTCGTCGAGGTTGAGGATGCTCAAAAGGGTAAACACGGCCTCCGCGCCCATCATTGCGATGAACTTATCGGGGTGTGAGTTATCGAGGCTCTGGTTGTCTTTTGGCAAAGCGTCCAGAATTTCCAAGTACTCTTCCTCTGTGAGCAAGTGCATCTTGGGAATACCTTCTGCTTCTTTCACGCCCGGCTGGATGACCACATAGCGCTCGTAGTAAATGACGCTCTCCAATTTCTTGGAAGAAAGCCCGAGGATGTAGCCAATTTTGTTGGGCAGGCTTTTGAAAAACCAGATGTGTACCACTGGCACCACAAGGCGGATGTGCCCCATGCGTTCGCGGCGCACTTTCTTTTCTGTCACTTCCACACCGCAGCGGTCGCACACAATGCCTTTATAGCGTATACGCTTGTACTTTCCGCAATAGCATTCGTAGTCCTTCACAGGGCCAAAAATGCGTTCGCAGAAAAGACCATCGCGTTCCGGCTTGTAGGAGCGGTAGTTGATGGTCTCGGGCTTGAGCACTTCGCCGTAGCTGCGCTCTAGGATTTCATCGGGGCTGGCGAGTGCAATGGTTATGCTCTCGAAACCCTGATCGGTCTTGTTGCTCTTCTTTTTGAAAGGCATATTGTGCAGTTGAGAATTTTTAAAAGTTTCAGGTTTGGAGTTAATAGTTTGATTTTTCGGGATGCTGTCTCATGTCAAAAAGACTCAGAAGAATTACTTTCTGCTTTCCTTCATCATACCAATAAAATAGCTTTTTATGCTTGCCCACTTTCATCGAGCGCACACCATCAATTTTCGCTGAAGGTCTACCCGTAGTTGGATGATTTTTGATGCGTAAATGTGCTTCCCATAGCAGCGTATAAAACTGTTGCGCTGTCCGAAGCGAAGCGTTTTCTTCCAAGTAGGCCATAATTTCTGCAACACTTTGGAATACTTCCTCTGACCACTCTACAATCATGCTGCCCAATGTTTTAAGCGCTTCCAAGCTTCTTCGTTTGACAGAAGATTTTTCCCTTCTCGCGCGGCATCGCGTATTTTTAATAGCCGCTGCTGCTGTTCAATGCTTAGCTCATCCCACCAATCCTCTTCTCCCTCCCCAATGACCAGATCTGCTATGTATGCTCGAATTTGCTCGAGGTGCGCGAGATTCTTTTCCTTAGACAAGAGCTCAAGGATTTCGTCTTTGACTTCAAATGCAGTTTCTAACGTAGTCATGGCAAAAAGTTTTTTTCAAAGTTACCCGCTTTTCAGCCACCGATACAATCTCGTATGTTTCAAATAATGCTTGAGGTTCAAATAATGAGTCCGTTTGGGTATTCCTAAATAGCCGCCCATCTCTTTCACTAGTTCAGAATCCGGCTTTTTGAAAAAATCACCCGCCACTATTTTTTTCAACAACAACGCGATGCCCTCTTTCTTTTCAGCGGGCAAGTGCCAAATGTGCAAGTCAAAATCGCGTGGTTCAACATTGGAGTATTTGGCCGAAGTCCAGATACGTTTGATAAACCGGTCTGCGATGCCAAATTTCCCGATTTTGTGATACAGGTAACTCAGCGTCGGACCTTCGTAGTGAAACTTCTTTTTCCCTTCCTTAAACCGCTGCATCATCGCATCCCAAACTGGCGGGAACATCTGATTGACCCTTTTTACATTTTCCAGCGTAGCGGCAAAAAACTCTCCACCGTAATACACAGGATTGAAACCGGGGTCTTCCCCATCCAAATCCGAATAAATCTGCCGCATGTCCTTTCGCGTAATCCCATTAATATCATGGCCTTCTCTAAAAGGCATGGGGAGTACCATGAGTCCTTTATTTCGGATGTCGGCAAAAAGTTCGTCCAGCGAATGCCGGATGATACAGTCAGAATCGAGTAGCAAGAATGCGGGGTCTTTTTCCGCAAAATTCTGCTCGAAATATCGAAAAATATCAAAAACAAAGAACTGATTGCGCCACTTTGGATAAAAACCTTCCGGCGTTTGCCAGGTCATGGGGAAAGTAACTACCTCCACATTCCGATCGGCTAAAAACGCTTTTAGGTCTAATCCGTCAATGTCAGGAAGCTCGGCTTTGGGTTTGTTCGTAAACAAAACGTGCCGCCTTCCCGGATTGAAATGAACGCTACAAGCAAAGAACACTGCAATACACTTCCAATAGGTTTTCTGAAACTCAAACAGGTGCGATTGTTGGCCTACCTGCGGATATTCAGAACGCTCTTCCGGGCTGTCCAAATAAATCCAAGTCGAGATGATGTCCGTCATGCCTATCTGTCTGGCGGAATGTTTTTCTGCCTTTATTTAAGCCGGAACAGCGTTCCGGCGTACTGTATGGCAGAACGCTGTTCCGCCTGTTTATGCCGGAACAGCGTTCCGGCGTACAAGAACCCAAAAATTGGTATCGTCCACTACTTTTTCAAAACCAGCCGCTTCTACGATGGCCAAACATTCTGCTACGTCTTCAGGCGAAAGAATGTCACGGTGCGGATGTACTTCCATGAAAATCACGTTCAAGTCTTTCAACTTATCACGGTTTTCGCGCAGAAAGTCCAATTCGCCCCCTTCGATGTCCATCATCAGCAGGTCAAATTTCAACCCATATTTGCCCTCTAAATCAGCCAATGTTTTGCCGGCAACACTGATTTTTTCGGTGCTGTGGCGACGGTTGCTGCTTGTCAGAATGTTCTTCCCAATAAAAAACTCATTGACCGGGTTTTGGGAAACAATGCAGTGTTCAATGTGAAATCCGCACTTGTTTCTCGACTTGTTCTCTTCTACAATAGGCACCAGATTCGGATTTGCTTCTACCACCACATGTCGTTCTGGATGGTCCAGCAAGCGATTGGTAATGCAAGACACCACCCCTAGACAAGCCCCCAATTCGAGTACCGTGGCATTTTTAGGCAAAAATTGCTTCAAATATCGCCGCTCCTGTTTCTCGTAAAAATTGATCGGGAACTGTCCCCTGAATCGGATGTTGGTCAGGTTGAACGGTATCACCAAATCCAGGCCTTCTACCTTGTAAGTTTTTTCAAAGAGCGTAAAGTATGTCCCAGCCAAGTAGAGTTTTGTGTTGAATTTCAACAGGTTGAACTCTTTGCGAAGGCTTTGTAACATAATCAATTTCAATTACCCGTCCTACGGCTTGAAGCCTGTCCATTACACACAAGTTCTTTGAAATATTGGAAACAAAAATTAAGAGGAGTTGAAAACCTTGTAGGCTTCAAAAATCAGGATAAAGTCTCGGTATCCTCGCC
>JBJXGZ010000109.1:0-72003 GCA_046160625.1 Saprospiraceae bacterium | reverse complement strand
AATATTTAACCACAAAAGGCACAAAAGGACACAAAAGCATCGCTATACAGGCTTTTGTGTCCTTTTGTGCCTTTTGTGGTTAAATATTCCTACCTTTTGTGGTTAAATATTCCTACCTTTTGTGGTTAAATATTCCTACTTTTTGTGGTTAAATATTCCTACTTTTTGTGGTTAAATATTTGTGGTTTTCGTGGTTAAAACCCGTATCAAAATAAGCTATTCAAACATATCCCTCACCCGGTCAAAAAATCCTTTTTCCTCCTTCCCTGGGCTGGGTTTCAGGTTTGGCATATCGCGGAGTTTTTCAAGCAAACGGCGTTCATCGTCGTTGACCTTTTTGGGTGTCCATACATTTACGTGAACCAGTTGGTCGCCACGACCATAGCTTTGCAATGCAGGTAATCCCTTGTCTTTCAATCGGAAAACCTTGCCAGCCTGAGTGCCGGCAGGGATGGTAATTCGGGCGCGTCCGTCGAGCGTGGGTACATCCACCTTCGAGCCGAGTGCTGCATCAGCAAAATTGAGGTAGAGTTCAAACACCACATTGCTGCCTTCGCGAGTCAGTTCTTCGTGTGGCATTTCTTCGATGGCGATGAGTAGGTCGCCGGGCGGGCCACCTTTTGCCCCGGCATTGCCCCGCCCCGACACGCTCAGTTGGATGCCCTCGTGTACGCCTGCCGGGATATCCACGTCAATGGTTTCTTCGCCAAAAACTCGCCCATCGCCCTTGCAAACGTTGCAGGGCGATTTGATGGTCTGCCCGGCGCCATTACAAGTAGGACAAGTGACGGCGGTCTGCATCATACCAAAGGGCGTTTGACGCACTTGATTGACCGCACCGGCGCCGCGACAAGTGGCGCAAGTGTCAACGCTGCTGGCATCCTTTGCGCCAGAACCGTTGCAAGTGCTGCAACTGACTTGCTTGCGCACTTTGATTTTTTTATTTACCCCGGTGGAGACTTCTTCGAGGGTCATTTTAACTTTGATGCGGAGGTTGCTGCCGCGTTCTCCGCGTGCTCGTCCGCCGCGTGACCCGCCGCGTCTGCCGCCGCCAAAAAACTCGCCAAAAATATCATCGGTATCGAATCCAAAGCGGCGCAGGATTTCATCCATATCCATGCCCTGGAAACTGCCTCCCGGCCCGCCCCCCATGCCTTCCAGGCCGGCGTGACCATAGCGGTCGTAGCGGGCTTTTTTGTCCCCATCGCTCAGCACATCGTAGGCTTCAGCGGCTTCTTTAAATTTTTCTTCCGCCCCCTTGTCGTCCGGATTTCGGTCGGGGTGGAGTTCGAGTGCCTTTTTGCGGTAGGCCTTTTTTATGTCATCGGCACTGGCGTTTTTCGCTACGCCCAGCACCTCGTAATAGTCGCGTTTTGCCATTGAATTGGTTATTAGGATATTGAGAAATTGGGATATTAGGATATTGAACCAATATCCTAATATCCCAATTTCTCAATATCTCAGTTATTTCCCCACCACCACCTTGGCGTGCCTGATAATTTTGCCTCCGAGGGAATAGCCTTGTTCGAGGATGTCTACTATTTTGCCTTGGTTTTCTTCCGCAGGAGCGGGAATTTCAGCCACTGCCTCATGAACGTCGGGGTTGAATTCATCGCCTGGCTTAGCATCAAGTGAAACCAAGCCCTTGCTTTTGAGGATGTGGGCAATTTTGTGGTGGATGAGGGTGGTACCTTCGGAAAGCGCCCCGTTTTTAGCAGCTCTGTCAAAATCGTCCAAAACAGGCAGCAATGCTGTCATCATGTCGCGCCCGGCAGTGCTGATGAGGTCCATTCGCTCGCGGGCGGCGTTGCGCTTGAAGTTTTCAAAATCGGAGAAGAGGTACAGGTATTTGTTGCGGCTCTCTTCAAGTTGTTTTTGGAGTTCGGCGAGCGGGTCGGTCGATTTATTATGTTTGGTTTCGCCTTGATTTTCAGCGATTTCGGTATTTTCTCCGGCGGCTTCCTGCAGCTCATGCTCTGGCGTTTTCGGCTTTTTTTCCTTCATTTCGAGTATATTTTTGAACGGATTTTTCATTTTGAAAATATGCTGACCAGGGCAAGAGATGCCCTTAGGATTTTTACCCCAAGATGCTTTGTCAACTTTCGTGCCTTGCGTTCGGGTGTGTCAGAATGACAGTATCCCGGAACGCTGTTCCGGAAAAACGCATCGTCGCTCGTCCCGGAACAGCGTTCCGGGGTACAGCTACTCCTCATCCAGCCTTTCCGTCATCCTTTTTACCACTTTAAACTGGCTAAAAAAGGTTCGAGCCACCACGCGGAGAACGGTAAAGACAGGAATGCCGATAACCATGCCCAGAACTCCACCAATTTGGGCGGCGGCCAACGTAACAAGGAAGATTTCGAGTGGGTGTGCCTGAACGCTTTTCGACATGATAAGCGGGCCGACGAAGTTGTTGTCAATGACCTGTACAATGATAAAGGTTGCGACTACTTTCAGCACCATGGGCATCATCAGGACAAGGTCAGCATCCAGCCCGGAAGAAATGGTAATAAAGACCCCGAATATCATGCCCAGAATAGGGCCGATGTAGGGAATAATGTTAAAAACACCTCCAAAGGAGCCAATAAGTATGGCGTTTTGCACCCCAAACATCCAAAGTAATAAAGTGCTTAGTACAGAGAAAACAAACAATTGTATAAGCAAGCCTCTAAAATAGCGCGTGAGCAAATCGCTGGAGTCATTTAAAGCGGTGTTTACCTTTTGCTCTTGTTTGTCGGGTACAATAGCATCCAAAATGCCCTTGAAAAGGCGGTTGTCTTGCAGGAAAAAGAAGAGGATGAAGGTAACTGATGCAAAAGTGACCGCCACATTGCCGGCTACCCCAAGGAACTTGCCAAGAAAATCCCCCACCAGCGTGGGTTGAAACCAATTAGTCAGGGCTTTCTGGGTTTCCAGTGCCAATGATTCATTGGGTGCAAGCAGTCCAATTTGGTGCAATTGTAAATCAAGGTTGAAAAAAAACGGGCGAATTTTTTCGCCAAGTGCTTGATAATCAACTGTAGCAAGATGCCTTGCCTGTGCTACAATCGTCGGCACAAAAAGAAGCAGTACTCCTGCCAGTATTGAATAAAACGTGAGAATGGTCAGGAGCGCCGCGCTGGAAGGCCCTAATCTGAATCGTCCGATACTCAGGTGTTTACGGTAAAAAACCAAAATGGGCCGTCCCAACATGGAAAGCACCCAGGCAATGAGTATATAACCAACGATGTTGGAAAAATAATATACTATACCAGCGAGTGCGGCCAGGCCGAGTATCCAGAGAAAATTGCGGTTGAGAAAGTTCATTTGACGTTGGAATATTTGACGTTGGACTATTACATCGAACAAATTGCCACGCGAATGCTGGGGGCAAAAATATCACATCTTCGAGGTGCCCTTTTTCGAATTTGGACTAGCTTTTGTCAAAACTACGGAAGATGAATCTGCGGGCAAGGCTGATTGTGCGCGGCCATTTTCCAATTCGACCAATTTCTTTTCCAGTTCAAGCACTTTACGCTGCAAATCAGGAAGCTGTTTGAACACCACGTGCGATTTGATGAAATCGCGGTACCCCATGGCTGGGCTGCCAAATATCGCGGTTCCGGGCTTTTCAATATTAGAAGCCAGACCGCTTTGGGCTTGGATCAGCGTTCCATCTGCGATTCGGAGATGCCCGGCAAAGCCGACCTGGCCTCCTACTTGCACATTGTTTCCGAGATGGGTACTGCCGGCCACCCCTGCTTGTGCGGCGATTACAGCGTTGTGCCCTACCTCCACGTTGTGGGCAATGTGGATGAGGTTGTCCAGTTTTGCCCCGGAGCGTATCACTGTACTGCCCAAACTTGCGCGGTCAATGCAGGTGGATGCCCCGATTTCTACCCTGTCTTCGAGCACTACCTTGCCAACTTGCGGTATTTTCGTCCAAGTCCCGTTGGGTTGAGGCGCAAATCCAAATCCGTCTGCCCCTATTACTGCATTGGCGTGCAGGATGCATTCGTTGCCGATTTCACAGTCAAAATGCACCCGAACCCCTGGGTAAAGGGTACAATTATCGCCGATACGTGCATTGCGACCAATGAAAACTTGTGGGTATATCTTGCAATTCAGACCGATTACCGCGCCCTGCTCAACTACCGTGAAATCTCCGATTTCAGTGCCACCACCCACTTTTGCTTCGGGATGGATAGAGGCTTTTTCAGAAATACCCGAGCCGTTGGGATTGTTCAGTCCATCAATGTATTTTAGCAGAACAGCGAGCGAAGTGCGCACATCAGAGGTGCGTACCAAGGTAGGCGTAACTGATTTTTCAAGCCGTAACTGGTTGTTTACCAGCAAAATGGTTGCCTGTGTGCTGTAGACGTATGCCTCGTATTTGGGGTTGTCCAAAAAAGTGAATTCGCTTGCCTGAGCGGCCTCAATGGGTGCTCCACGGGTCACAGCGGCATCAGGGTCGCCTTCGACCGTGCCGCCGATGATTTGAGCAATTTTTGCGGCAGTTAGTGTCATGCCGGATACAGAATGGGCCAAATGATGAGATAAATAACGGGTTGGGGTAGCAGGGCAAAGGTAGGAAAGGAAGTTTTGATTGGGAGGGACTAATTTCTTGGGTGGTTCAAATGGGAAACTGCAGGTGCTGAAAGTTTAATATTGGATTAATTTGGTTCAGACTCCTGTTTTTATGGATAAATAATTAGACGCTATTAATGGCATGTACTGAGGAAAATGATCATTTTCCTCTTTTTCATCAACCATTATGCCTTTCAGAAACCTGACTTTCCTATTTTTTTGTCCAGACACTTTTCTAACAATGTGCTTACCTTCCGTGCGTCAATTGATTTTGCCCGGCCCAAAGCAGACGTGCCCACCGCCAGGCAGTTTTCTTTTAATCTTCTCGTGCCTAATCCATGAAAAGCGCCCTCGCTTTAGCGGGGTACAATTTTCACTTCTTTTTCACTCAAAACGATTCATTTAAGATGAAACACTTATTGTTTTTAAATTCGGCCCATCGGTCTACATTAGTAAAGAGACAAGTCTTAATAGCGCTCATGTTATTCCTAGGTTTGTTTAAGATTAATGCACAGGATTGCTATCCAACGGGCTATTTGGCCACCGCCACGGCGATTATTCCACAAGTGGTACGGCCGACCTGCGATGGGTTTTCTTTCACTACGATAATAGAAAACCAAAATGCCGAATGCTCTGTGGATTATCAGATTAATTTGAGATTTTTTACAATTGACAATTTATTTGGTCAGTCACTACCTTCTTTGTTCAACGATATGATTTATACAGGCGGCGTACCTGTTTTTTCTACCACTTTTGGCTTCGATCAGGAGATATTTTTAGACTTGGCCTTCCAGGTGACTGTTCCCGCAGGAACTACCTCCACTTTCACCTTTCCATTTACCACAACTGCGATTGATAAAACCCCTTTTGGAGGATGGCTGACTCAAGTATTTGTCAATAGTTTAGAAGCTGATGGAAGCCTTTCATTCCCCTTGTATCACGTGGATACCAGGAAATTGGTAACCTTAATCCCCTGGGATGAAGAAGCGTTTGGCATAAGTGGTTCTGCAAACATTAGCGATGTATTAGCAATACTGTCCCCACTACCGAACAATCTGATCATTTACCCTGCCACAGGCAGTTCTATCCCTCCAACACTAACTATTGATGTGGCCTATAGCCATGGCATTTCAACATCAAGGAACCGTATATTTTTAAGTCCGGGCGCCACCATCAAAGTGATAGGTTCGGCTAGCCTAAATCTGACGAATTCCGATGTTCAAGTTGGCCCATGTGCAGTCCAGCTTGCCCAAGGAATCGTTGTAGAACCTGGCGGTTCGCTGATCGCCACCGGCTGCACCCTCAACGATTCCCGATTTGCCATTGACGCAAAACCAGGCTCGACAATCTCAGTGACGGGAACGGGATTTTTCGACAATTACATCGGCCTTAAGCTCGACATGAGCAGTGCGCCTGAAGCGAGTAAACGTGTGAACCTACTTGCATTTACCGGCAACACGTTCTCCACCGCGCAAGCGGCCATCAATGCACCTTTTCCCGGTATGCCCGAGGCAATAGAGTCGAGGGGCTATTGCGGGATTTTGCTCAACGATTATCGGGATTTCAACGTTTTTGGCAGCCCTGGCACCTCGTTCAGTTTTTTGGCCAATGGATTGATAATCGCCAATACTACGGGCAACATTGCCAATATGTTCTTTAACGACATGAACTCCGTCGGCCCAGCCGCATACCCCTTTGAGGGTTTTGGTATTCGTATGGGAGCAAAGGGCAAGCCCTCCTACATGAACATCAACGAATTCTGGCATTCCATGACTTTTAACAATTGTAAGACAGGTATCCGGGCCGACTATTATCATGGCGATGTCGAGAACGTAACCATGACCAATGTAGGCATCGGTATTGATTGGGTAAACAGCCCCAACAGGTTGATCAAACTGGACGGCAATACCATTACTGCCTCGCGGGAAGGGATTCGTTCTTTTCTAAACGAACCTACGCTCCCGGCCAGCCTCATTCGTGCAAATACAATTACAATGACGGTGGCAAGCCCGGCCGCCCTCAACCCGCGCACGGGCATTGAACTGCAGGAAGGAGGCCTCAGCGCCAACCTTGGAAGCGGATGGCGTGTGCTGGGCAATACCGTCACCATGACCAATGGCGGCCAGGGCATTCTGTATCGCAACGGTATATCCGGCAACATTGCTGGCAACGCTGTAAACAACACAGGTGCCACTGCCAGCAGCCAAAACCCTTATACGGGCATACAAACGGAAGGCAATAATTATGTCAATGTCGCGGCCAATACCGTGGATCAAAGCCTCCCTGCCGGATTGGGTCAAGGCGACTCCGAGGGCATCTACTCCTCCTCCGGCTTTGCCAATACCTACCAGTGCAACTGCGTGAACCGCACCGCAGTAGGGATGCAGTTCAACGACATGGCCGACTTTACCAATGCCGTGCGCGGCAACCGGATGAATATCCACAATACCCTCGGTTTGCAACTGGGTTTCCCCGGCGGCGGCGCATTTGTGGGCAAACAGGATCATACGGGCAATTTGTGGGATTTGACGGCGATACCAGTTGGGGGTTTTGGTGGGAGAAACTGGGGGAACAGTTTATTTTCTCAGTTTTTTGTAAACCCAGGCCCGGAACACCCTGCGGTTGATCCACAACAATGGTTTCAGGATTTTCCGGCAAGTTCTTTTACCTGTAGCAATGTCTGTTCTTTCCCTCCGGGCGCACAAATTCCGCCGCGAGTGCCAGAAGACTATATTCCTACGGGCTTGGACGGGGCAAGTGTAAACGGCACCATCGGTACAGGCGGGTACTACCCAACGGAAACACTTTGGAAAGGAAAATATCGGCTGTATCGCAAGATGTTGCGCATTCCGGCGATTGAAAACTATTCTTCGCAGTACACGGCATTCAAAAGCGCCAACATGAATCTGCCGCTGGGCAAACTGGCCTATATCTCGGAAGAAAAGGCCAAACTGTACACCCTCAGCAGCACTGAACAAAGCACTTTGGATGCCTATTGGGCTGATTTGACCAGTAAAATAAGCACCTTGCGCAACCTCGACAGCCTTCGCCAGAGCGGCGCAAGCGTAGACCCGGGAGTGTACAATACTGCCGTGCAACAACGCATCGCTTCGGGTACGCAATACGAAACCTACCAGCAGGGCCTGACCACGGCTCGCCAACAAAAAATACAGACTCTGCTGAGCTTCAATGCCGGAACCAGCACTGGGCCGATTATCGAAGCCAACCACAAGACGGTCAATCAAATTGTGCTTCAGATGCTTCTGGTGGATTCTTTAGCTTCCAGTAACCTGACCACTTTAACTGCTATCGCGGCCCAATGCCCACTTTCTGGCGGCGACGCGGTATATGAAGCCCGTGCCATAGTTTCTCACCTCACAGGCCAGGAGTATGACGATGTCGCTTTGTGCGGAAGCCAACGCCCAGGAGCTGGAGGAAGGGAAGAAACTTCCGAAATCCCTGCGGAGGTATTGGTTTTCCCTAACCCAACTACCGGATATGTGAGCTGGCTGGGAATACCCGAAGGCAAAGTGACCGTACGGGTTTTCAATGCCTTGGGACAATTACAGTTAGAAAGAAATTCAGAAGATAATGCGGTGGATTTAAGTGCCTTGAATCAAGGTATTTACCGCTTGCAGATACTCTCTTCGGAACAAAAAATCTTGTTCAACGGTAGTATTTCTTTGTTGAAATAGTCTTCATCACCTGATATGGGGTCATGTCAATGATTTGACATGACCCCTGTCTTTCAAATTTACATTATGAAGGCTATTTCAATTTTGAGCATCCTAATGCTCACCTGCACAATATTGCCTGCTCAAAAACAGGACAACACTTGGGTTTTTGGCTACGTCTATACTCAAGAAAACCCTGACACAACTTTACGAATAATTTTAAACTTTGATGACTCTCTAAAGATTACATATGATGAAGGGATTATGAGAATTGATAAGACAAGTGCTATGATTTGCGACTCATCCGGCAAGATTCTGCTTTTCTCAAATGGTTGCTATATTGCAAACGTAAACGATGCAGAAATTCAAGGAAGTCAGGGATTAAACCCTGGAGCACTATACAATATTTTTTGTTCTGATGGAGGAGGGTATAATTTTTGGCAAAATATGATTTTACTGCCCGACCCTTCAAATCAAACTGTTTTTCATTTTTTTCATATGCCGGCGGTGCTTTTAGGGCAATATCCTTTTGTTAAAAACATCCTACATACCGTAGTAGACATCTCTGCCAACAACGGTCAAGGCAATACACTTCTCAAAAACCAAGTGGTGGTGAACGACACAATGCACTACGATGGGATGCATGCCGTAAAACACGCCAATGGGCGAGATTGGTGGATCATTGGGGCCAAGTGGAACAGCAATAAATACCATATTGTGCTATTGGATCCCAGTGGTATAACTGCCAAAGCACAAGCTATTGGAGACCCAACGATGTGCGATATTGACTGGGCCAGCGGCCAAATTGTTTTTTCTCCCGATGGCAGCAAAATGGCTCGGTATAATCCATGCGATGATCTGAGGCTTTTTGACTTTGATCGCTGTACGGGTGAGCTTTCCAATCCATTGCATATTCCGGTATTCGACAGTGCAGATAGTTTGTCCCCCTTAGGTGGGGTGGCTTTCTCTGCTGATGGCCGCTATTTATATCTTGGGAGCATTCGATTACTTTATCAATATGACCTTCAGGCATCAGATATAGCTGCTTCCCGTATCACTGTTGCAGTATCCGATGGGGTATATTGTTCCTTTCTCCAACGCTTTGGATTGATGGAACTTGGCCCTGATGGCAGGCTTTATGTAAATGGATTAACAGGTGGCGACCATTGTATGCACCGCATCAAAAGCCCTGAAAAACCTGGTACAGCCTGCGAGGTTGAGCAGCGGTATTTTTATTTTGACTATCCTATTGCCAACCTTCCCCACTTTCCCAATTTCCGCCTCGGCCCGATAGACGGCTCCTCTTGCGACACGCTGGGGCTTGACAACCATCCGCTCGCGGGCTGGCGCTACGACAAAACGGGCGGCCTTGGCGTGGACTTTACTTCTGTGTCATGGTACGAGCCGGACACTTGGTGGTGGGATTTTGGAGACGGAACGCAGAGCAACGAGCGCAACCCCGCGCACAGTTTCCCCGCGCCGGGGGCTTATGAGGTGTGTCTTACGGTAAGCAACCAATACGGGAGCGACACGAAGTGTAAGTGGGTGTGGGTGAGTACGGTGGGGACGGATGAGGGAGAAGGGCTGGAAGGTGAATGGAGGCTTTTCCCTAATCCCACTACGGGCATTGTACAATGGAGCGGCCTGCCCGAAGGCGAGTCAACCACCGTCCGCGTACACGACGCAATAGGTCGGTTGTGCTTCGAGCAAGAGACAACAGAAAGCCGTGCAGACTTGGGCGGGCTGCCCGATGGGGTGTATTTTGTGACGCTGCGGCTGGGAGGAAATGGGGGGTTAGTGGCGGCAAAGGCGGTAGTTTTGGCAAAAAAATAAATGGACTGACTATGCAGATACTTTTCATGCTCGCTCAAAACGCCGCTTTTAAAACGGCACAAACCAACCTGCCGCTGGGCAAACTGGCCTACATTTCGGAAGAAAAGGCCAAACTGTGTACCCTTAGCAGCACAGAACAAAGCACCTTGGATACTTATTGGGCTGATTTGATCAGCAAAATAAGTGCCTTGCGTAACCTGGACAGCCTTCGTCAAAGTGGCGCAAGTGTAAATCCAAATGCTTACGCTACTGCATTACAGCAACGGATCAGTGCTGGAACGCAATACGATACCTACCAGCAGGGCCTGACCACAGCGCGCCAGCAAAAGATACAGACTTTGCTGAGCTTCAATGCCGGAATCAGTACCGGCCCGATCATCGAAGCCAACCACAAGACGGTCAACCAAATTGTGCTTCAGATGCTTTTAGTGGATTCTTTGGCTTCCGGCAGCCTGACCACTTTAACCGCTATTGCAGCCCAATGCCCGCTTTTCGGTGGTGATGCTGTATATGAAGCCCGTGCCATTGTGTCGCGCCTTACAGGCCAGGAATACGACGATGTTGCTTTATGTGGAAGCTTGCGTCCAGGAGCAGGGGGCAGAGAGGAAACTTCCGAAATCCCTACTGAAGTCATAGTATTTCCTAACCCAACTACGGGTCAAATATCTTGGATTGGCTTAGAGGAGCAAACCGTAACGGTGCGTGTATTCAACCAACTCGGCCAGATGGTGGCCGAGCGAAACACCGCAGAAAACAGCCTTGATTTAGGTGCTTTGCCGGAAGGCGTTTATCATCTCCAATTCTCCGCTCTGGAGCATACGGTGCTTTTGAACAAGAGCATTGTGATCGAAAAACGCTAACCCTTCCATTCACCTTGCCGCTGCGCAGCATTGGGCTGCGCAGCGGCTATTTCATTTTTTGATTATGAAATGGCTGTTCATAATTTTGGTTCCCTTTGTAGTTCAACTCTCCTTTTTACACGCACAAAAACAAGATAATATTTGGGTCATGGGCTATGACTCCAATCAATTTCCAGCATTTCCGGCGGTAGAAAGGGTTGTTCTTACGTTTGAAGACTCTTTGAAAGTTGAGTACTCGAAAGGTGTAATGGATATGGGTGCCACAAATTCAATAATCTGCGACTCAACTGGTAAGCTTTTGCTATTTTCCAATGGTTGCTATATTGCCAATGCAAACGATATAGAAATCCAAGGTAGTGAAGGGTTAAATCCAGGACTACTTTATAACATCTTTTGCGCGGATGGTGACGGGTATAATTCATTAAATTCCATGATGGCTTTGCCTGATCCCGGCAATGCTTCAATATATCATTTTTTTCATATTCCCGGGGTTCAACTGGGACAATTTTACTGTCATAAAAACATCCTTCACTCCGTAGTCGACATTTCAGCTAACAACGGCCAAGGTGCCACACTCTTCAAAAATGAAGTAATAGTGAATGACACCCTACACTACGATGGAATGCATTCGGTCAAACACGCCAATGGGCGAGATTGGTGGATCATTGGGGCCAAATGGAACAGCAACAAATACCATATTATGCGGCTTGATCCCAATGGCATAAGTGCCAAAGCACAATCCATTGGCGTACCCACGATGTGCGATATTGGCTGGGCCAGCGGCCAGATCGTTTTTTCGCCCGATGGCAGCAAAATGGCCCGCTACAACCCCTGCGATGATCTGCGGCTTTTTGATTTTGATCGTTGTACAGGTGAGCTGTCTAACCCATTGCAGATTCCGGTATTCGACAGTGCGGATAGCCTTGCACCGATAGGCGGTGTAGCATTTTCAGCACACGGGCGATATCTGTATGTCGGTAGTATTGACTCGCTATATCAATATAATCTAAATGCCTCAGATGTTGCAACTTCCCGGATTACCGTGGCTATTTCAGACTATTTGGAATGCCCATTATTAAGTACTTTGGGTTTCATGGAACTTGGACCGGATGGCAGGCTTTATGTACACACCCTAGCTGGTGGAAATAAATGTATGCACCGTATAAAAAGTCCAGAGAAAGAAGGGCTTGCTTGTGAAGTGCAGCAGCATTATTTGCAGTTTCAATATTCGTATGCAGGCTTACCCCACTTCCCCAACTTCCGCCTCGGTCCAATAGACGGCTCCGCCTGTGATACGCTGGGGCTTGACAATCACCCGCTCGCAGGTTGGCGCTACGACAAAACGGGCGGGTTGGGCGTGGACTTTACTTCTGTGTCGTGGTATGAGCCGGACACTTGGTGGTGGGATTTTGGCGACGGTACGCAAAGCAACGAACGCAACCCAGCGCACAGTTTCCCTGCGCCAGGTGCCTACGAGGTGTGTCTTACGGTGAGCAACCAATATGGGAGTGATACGAAGTGCAAGTGGGTGTGGGTGAGTACGGTCAGCAGTAGCAGTCCGGAGGGGGCAGGGGAGGTGGTGGTATTCCCTAACCCAACTACAGGGTATGTAAGTTGGTTAGGAATACCCGAAGGCAAAGTAACTCTGCGCGTCTTCAATACCTTGGGGCAATTACAGGTAGAAAGATCCTCAGAAGACAATGCGGTGGATTTAAGTGCCTTAAACCAAGGCGTATACCGCTTGCAAATACTTTCTGTGGAGCAAAAAATCTTGTTTAACGGCAGTATTTCCTTGTTGAAATAGTCTTCATCACCTGATAAGGGGTCATGGCATCTGATTGCCATGACCCCTGTCTTTCAAAATTACATTATGAAGGCTATTTCGATCTTGAGCATCTTAATGCTCACCTGCACAATATTGCCTGCTCAAAAACAGGACAACACTTGGGTTTTTGGATACGTATACACTCAAGAAAATCCAGACACAACATTAAGAATAGTTTTGGACTTTGATGACTCTCTGAAGGTTAGATATGATGAAGGGATTATGAGAATCGGTAAGACAAGTGCTATGATTTGCGATTCCTCTGGAAAACTCCTGCTACTTTCCAATGGATGTTATATTGCAAACGGCAAGAATGTAGAAGTGCAAGGGAGCGAGGGGTTAAATCCTGGAATAGTCTATAATATATTTTGCTCTGATGGAGATGGGTATAATTTTTTGGACAATATGATTTTGCTGCCTGACCCTTCAAATCAAACTGTTTTTCATTTTTTTCATATACCGGTGGTTCTTTTAGGCCAATATCCTTTTGTTAAAAATATACTCCATTCTGTTGTAGACATCTCTGCCAACAACGGCCAAGGCACCACACTGGTCAAAAATAATGTAGTGGTAAACGATACCATGCACTACGACGGAATGCATGCGGTCAAACACGCCAACGGGCGGGATTGGTGGGTAATTGGGGCCAAGTGGAACAGCAACAAATTCCATATTATGCAGCTTGATCCCAATGGGATAAGTGCCAAAACACAATCTATTGGCGTCCCCACAATGTGTGATGTTGACTGGGCTAGCGGCCAAATTGTTTTCTCGCCAAATGGCAGTAAAATGGCTCGATATAATCCCTGCGACGATGTGCGGCTTTTTGATTTTGATCGCTGTACAGGTGAGCTTTCTAATTCGGTACACATCCCAGTTTTCGACAGCGCAGATAGTTTGTCTCCCTTAGGTGGGGTGGCTTTCTCTGCTGATGGCCGCTATCTATATCTTGGGAGCATTGGATTACTTTATCAATATGACCTTCAGACATCAGATATAGCTGCTTCCCGTATCACTGTTGCAGTATCCGATGGGGTATATTGTTCCTTTCTCCAACGCTTTGGATTGATGGAACTTGGCCCTGATGGCAGGCTTTATGTAAATGGATTAACTGGCGGCGACCACTGTATGCACCGCATCAAAAGCCCTGAAAAACCCGGCACAGCCTGCGAGGTGGAGCAGCGGTATTTTTATTTTGACTATCCTATTGCTAACCTCCCCCACTTCCCCAACTTCCGCCTCGGCCCCATAGACGGCTCGCCCTGTGACACCTTGGGCCTGGACAATCACCCGCTCGCGGGCTGGCGGTATGACAAAACGGGCGGGCTGGGGGTGGACTTTACCTCCGTATCCTGGTACGAGCCTGACACCTGGTGGTGGGATTTTGGAGACGGCACGCAGAGCAACGAGCGCAACCCGGCGCACGAGTTTCCCGCGCCGGGTGCCTACGAGGTGTGCCTCACTGTGAGCAACCAGTATGGGAGCGATACGAAGTGCAAGTGGGTGTGGGTGAGTACAGTCAGCAGTAGCAGCCCGCAGCCCGCAGGAGCCGTGGTGATGTATCCCAACCCTACCACAGGTATCCTCCAATGGTCAGGCCTGCCCCCGAGTACTCGGGGCGAATCAACTAACGTAAAAGTACACGATGCGCTGGGTCGGCTGTGCCTCGTGAGAGAAACATCGGAAGCAAACGTGGACTTGAGCGGACTGCCCAATGGGGTGTATTTTGTGACGCTGATGGGGGAGAAGAGAGGTGTGGTGGCGAGTAAGGTGGTGGTTTTGGAGCGGTGAGCGGCTGCGAGGTCGTAAGACCCACGTAGGGCGACAGGGCGACGTTTACGAAACCCTCAAGGTTTCGTAAACGTACCAATCGCCATCCGAATCCTCCTTTCCTGCGGCAAATAGTTGTTCAAACGATTTGGCAGGATTTTCAGCCAACCCAGGTTCAGCCCTTTATAACGCGCAAGCGTCCAACCCAGTGGCGCTCCCGAGGGCGGATCAAAGGTTTCTTTTTTCAGAAAAAGTAGTGCTTGTTCGCGGCTCAAATCCACCGCAGGTAAATCGGGCGAAGCCCAAAGGCTCAGTGCAAGTGCGTGACTTGGGATGAAATCTTTGCCCTTGAACTCGCCGATATTTACTCCAAACCACTTGGTTTTCAAGAATTTATCGAGCAAAAGAAAATCTGGTTCCAGCACGGCGGGCAATGCCAGCACTTCCCCGGAAGGGGTCAGGAAAAAACGGGCTTCAACTTTCGGTGATAACCAGGCTGCCGCAGCAGGTACCAGATGCTTGGACAATGGTTTTATGCTTTTGTACATCGCTGCGGGCGTATGTTTTTTGACTTCGCCGGCTGTTTTCCGAAAAACAGCCAGATAAAACCCCTCGCCCTGCACCTTGTGCGGGTAAAACTGACAGCCCAATTCCGACTGAACGATTCCCCATTCGCCGGGAATATCCATTGCAACTGCTTGAAGGTCAAAAGTTTGGGCGAGCCAACGGGCGTTTTCAGTGTTCTCTTGTGCATTGTAAGTACAAGTGCTGAACAGCAAAATGCCCCCCGGTTTAAGCGCCTGCACCGCTGCCGAAAGAATGCGTTTTTGTCGCCCAGCACAAAATTCGACTTGTGGAAGCGACCATTCCCGCATGGCATCCGGGTCTTTGCGAAAAAGCCCTTCGCCGCTGCAAGGTGCGTCGGCCAACACCACGTCGAACCAGCCTTCCAACGCAGCCAATTCCTCCACTTCCCCGCTTGTGACCGCCACATTCGGGTTGCCCCAACGCTCCAGATTTTCGCGAAGCGAAGCGGTGCGCGGGCGGATGGTTTCGTTTGAAATGAGCAGGCTATCAGGCGCCAGCAAATCTGCCATCAAGGTGCTTTTCCCGCCAGGAGCGGCGCACAAGTCCAAGACCTTCAAAGGTTTGGAAAAATCCACAGTTTGTCGCAATGCTTCGTATATGAACATGGAAGATGCCTCTTGAACATAATAGGCCCCTGCGTGAAAAGTGGGATCAAGCGTAAATACTGGGCGTTCGTGGAGGTAAATGCCATGGGGATGCCAGGGGACGGAGGAGCGGGAATGTCCAACGTCCAATGTCCAATGTCCATTATCCAATGTCCAATGTCCATTAACCAACGCCTTGCGCGGATTGAGTCGGATGCTGACGGGCGGCGGGGTTTGGAGCGCGGCTTCGAGCAGCGGCCATTCTGTTCCGAGCAAGGCCTGCATTTGGCGAATAAATGGTGGAGGGAGCGGTGGAAGCATATTTTCGGTGTCTGTCGGCAGACAAGTTCGGGCAAAAGTCAGATGAATCCTTGAGAAGAAAGGAATGGTATCTATTTTTACCGCCTTAAGATATTAATAATATGGCAATCTCCATGCAAGCAAAAGACGCCATCTTGGTCACAATCAGTCAGGTAACTGATCTACTTGGCCAAATAGAACCGCACGAATACCGACAGCCTCTGCCCGAATTTGACGGCAGTACGCTCGGGCAACACTTTCGGCACATCCTTGAATTTTTTATCTGCCTGGAAAGAGGCATCCCTTCCGGTATGGTAGACTACGCCTCCCGCGAACGAAACCTGCTGTACGAAGATGCTCCCGGAGTGGCATTGGCTACATTCCAGTCTTTTGCAGAAACCCTGGAAATACTGCAAGCCTCGGAAATTATCGCCTTGAAGGCCGAGTTTGGCGGCACCAATCGCCCTTGTTATCAAAGCACTGTGGGCCGCGAACTGGCTTTTGTATACGACCACGCCATCCATCATTTGGCAATTATCAAGATCGGGTTGCGTTGCCATTTCCCTCATATTCAGGCGGATCGCGACTTGGGGGTTTCGCCTTCTACGATTAAAGCGAGACAAATGTCAGATTGAGATGATTGATTCGATTGGGAGATTGGCTCGATTGATTCGATTAGCCCGGTTGAGAAACGATTGGATAATCAGCCCATTCGAATCAATCCCCCAATCGAATCAATCTCCCTGACAAACCGCAGTTACCAGTTCTACCTCATTGGGGAGGACAATCTTGCTGAATATCACTTGAAATTCTTGCCGAAAATCTCCTTTTTCTACGCTTCCAATTCCTTGTCCGTTTGTTCCGTCCCATTGGATTTTTTGGACAAAAATGTTCTTTCGAAAATCCAGTTGTTTTAAGCCGTAGGCTTTGTAGAGACTTTCTTTAGCGGTCCAAAATAGGTGGAGCAGGAGCAGGGTTTCAATTTCCGGACGGCTTGTCACAAACTCCTTTTCTAATTCATTGAGAAATTTGTGCGCAATTAGCGGCATTTTTTCTGTCAAAACCTGGATGTCGCAGCCGATGGAACGATGAACGATGAGCGATGAACGATGATCCGTGGCGATGAACGCTCCTACATTGCCCTTGGAATGGCTGAGCGAACAGGCAAGGTCCTGATTTTCAGGGAAAAAGGGTTTGGAAAAAGCGTCCTTGTCAAGAAAAAGACGCTGGGGCGAGTTGGTGAGTTTGTGCAAAAGCCATCTTCCGGCGAGCCATTCGAGGCGGCGGAGAGGATTTTTGTGCTGGGCCAGATCGGATTCTTCAGGTGCCGAAAGTGGCAAATCTGTACGAAAAAACACCTCGTCCTCGGCGATCTGCCAGAGGCCAAAGGTGGTTTCCTGAAATGGATGGGTAGTGAAGAGCAGCGGCATAAGCGGTTGGAAACAACACCGCAAAGGTGGGAAAAATCAGAACAGATGCACTTTGCAACGCATCGGTTCTGATTTTATCCCTCGAAAAACTTTACCCTATCGGGTTACAATAAACTGCTTCGACAAAGCGCCCTTACTTGATTGCAAGCTGATCACATAAATGCCGGCGTTGTAATTGACAGCATTGAGCAAAACTTGATAATGGCCAGCAGCGCGTGTTTCCTGCGAAGCAACAGTTTCCACAAGCTTTCCACGGATATCGCGGACATACAAGCTATAGGCTCCATCTGTGGGTAAATCAAATTCGACATGCATCTGGTATGTGACAGGGTTTGGGCTGCATTTCAAAGTTAGTGAGGCAGTGAAATCGTTTTTTTGATCCTGGTTACGGTCTGAAAGGTTCGATTGATCCCGAGAATCCTGCGGGCTTGGCCCGAGATTGCAAGCCTCTATCAAAGCCCAAAAATCACTGCCTCGTTGGGCATGAAATCCGGGGTTTAATTGGATGCGATTGCCTGCATGATAAATGACTTTCCTGTTAGGTGCGATCACCCCATCCGATACTATAAAATCTTCCGCCATATAGATGCCGGGCAGAACAGCGCCTGATATATTGAGGCTGGGCACACAGGTGTTGAGTAAGGTAAAATAATTGGTTGTGTACATTCCGCGCCCATGAGAAGCAGCAGCAACCAGGTGGTCGGAGGGGCGATATTGGAACATATCCACGCGTACATTGGCTAGGCCATAATTGTTGGTGGGCCACCATTCGGTATTTACGCCGTCAAGATCGTCCGTACTCCACACGCCAAGTTCCGTGGCGAGCAAGAATTTATCGGCATCAAAGGGGTGGAACATTGCCCAGCGGACTGGCATATCCGGCAGGTCGTTGGTCAGGTTTGTCCACATGGTGCCGCCATCGGTGGACTCAAACACTTGGCCGGCAGCCCCGTAATTGCTGCAAGTGGCTATCAAATGATTGTCGTTGCCCGGTTCCACTACGATGCAGGAAATAAAGGCGTTTCGAGGCGACGTGAGTACAGTAGCAGTGAAAGTGCCCAAATGTGCGTTGTCAATACGGACGACTCTGCCACCCGTTGTTCCGACGAAAAGCCGGTTGGGGGTGTTGGGGGATACGGTGATGGTACTTGCCTGCTGGCCGCCAAAAGCCGCGACCCGTTCCAGCACGAAAGTATTGGCAGCACCCACGCCAGTCAGCCGACCCAGCGTATCCACATTGTCCGACAAATAAAGAATGTCGTTCGCATCGTCGTATTCTGCCGGTGTGATGAAGAGGGTGGCAGCTTTGGAAGCAATGACGGTATTAAAACTGCCCCCTCCGTTGTTGGAAGCGTAAAATTGTCTGTTTTGCGAAGCCGCCACCTGGATCATGGGATTGTCCTGATCAATGAAACAAAAAGCCCCATCGCCGCCGGTGCCAGGTGCTTCTATCGTGCTGGATATACCTGCTGCGTTAAACTGCGGAGTGCCGTTGTCCTGTGTTCCACCCAACATATAATTTGAACCGCTGTTCGGGTGAATGGCATTGGTGTAAAACTGCGTGACATTGTAGCCATTATTCCTGGCTCCGAGCGTCGGGTTGGCATTCGTCCCGTTTGTACAGTAATAAACGCCGCCGTCATTGCTGAAAACAATCTCGTTGGAATTACCTGGCCTATAGGTTACAGTATGATGGTCGGCGTGTACGCCCATCACTTGTGTCCAGGTGCTACCCATGTCTCCAGACACCGAAAGTCCCTGGCCTCCGAGAAAGAGCCGACTGGCGTTGTTGGGATCAACGCTCAAAGCGAAGTTGTACCAAGCCTGACCTCCGTAAGCCGGTGGCACGGTTTGAGTCTGCCAAGTGCCTCCACCGTCGGTTGACAAAAATACGCCCTGACAGATTCCTTGGTTAGGGTTGGCGGCTTTACCAAAAGAAGCGTACAAAGTCATGGCATTGCTTGGAGCACAAGCGATTTCGATCCTGCGAAATCCTGTGGGAAAATTGGGACTGGTTAGCGCCATCCAAGTACCCGCCTGAAGGCGAAATATGTTGCCAAAAAGTTGAGTTGCGAAGACATCTCCGTTAGCGGCAATTTCAACATCAGGGACAATACCGGTCACTTGCGCGACTGGCAAAAAATTAATGCCATCTGTCGAAAGCTGCAAACCTGCATCGGTCCCGGCATATACCGTACCATCGTTGGCTATCACGATTTTGTAAACATTGTCAAACGCCCCCGGAAGTTGCGCCCAATTGACACCGCCATCCATAGATCTCCATATCCCGAGACCGCGCACCGGGTCGCCAAAGTTTAATCTTTCTTCACCTGTCCCGAAATACATCCTATTGGCATTGGAGGGATCTTGAGCAATGGTCATGATCGCAAGATTTGCAAAAAAATCATCTACTAAATTCCAGGTAGGTGCTGCAGCCTGTATATTGGTCGTGCGCCAAAGACCACCTGCCACACCCGCTGCCCACACGGTGTGTCCAGTGGGGTCGTTGGCATCAAAAATGAGGCCTCGCGTGCGACCGCCCACGTTGTTGGGACCGCGTTCTTGCCAAAATATAGGGATGGCACGCTCAGCCTGGGCCATCTGCTCGCGTTTTTCTTGCGCGATGCGGTAGGCTGAAAGCAGCCTATCTCGAGGGATTGTGTTGGTAGTCGGGTCGTGTGTCATCAGGAACTCCTGCTCGTAACGACCTTCAATGGTCTGGGCCAATGACATTTTTTTTGCCTTTTCCTTCTGTACGCCAAGCTTGAAGGATGGCAGCGAGATGTTCCAATACTGGGCAGCCGCCCAAACGGCGAAGGTGGCTGACGCAAGCATGATGAGTAGGTAGATTCTATTTTTCATATTGTGGATTGTTTTGATTTTTTTGAGCCAGAAAGGAAAAGAAGTGACACTTTTTGAAAAGTGTCACTTATGAAAACACGGTCAATCGCTTTTCACTATCTTCTGAGACCAACGGCCATCGGGGGTGTTCAGCGTAATGTAGTAGAGGCCGGGAGGCAATTGCCCGTATTCTATTTGAATGATGTGCTGGCCTGCATCAAATGACTTTTGAGCGAGCGGTTGATGCACTTGTCTGCCAAATGCGTCAGAAATTGCTATAGAAACTTGGCTATTGGGCTCGAAAACGTCAAAGCGCACAAAAAAATCGCCTGAAAATGGATTCGGGTAACATTGAAATCCGGCATCCTCTAATTGGCTGTTACGTGTTTCACGCGAACCTATGTTGAGACGCGCACTATTATTGGGAGGTAAGCATGTGCCTGCCCCAATAATGGACCCTGATAAAGCGGCAACATCTGGCCGATTGGCCATCGGCATACAACCTCTAATTTTGGCAGAAAAGAAACTCCCCATTTCTGCCCTGAAGCCCGGCAGCAGCCGAATCTGAAGCCCCGCGCTGAAATCCACCACCGTGTTGGGGGAGATGTTGGCAGTGGAGGTAATCTCTTCGGAGGCATAAAAAGTGTGCCCGCCTATGGTGATGTTGGTATTCATAGCAAGGTTCAGGGGGCAATCTGGGTCGAGCCAATCGTGCAACCTGCGGCGTTGGTTAGCGCCATCCCAAGAATCGGAAAACTTGCCGTAAAAGCTTTGATCATTTACAGGATCTCCACAACTTATGCCGATTCCACCCTGCAACTGCCCTATGACCCTTTGACTGCTATTAAACAGGGGAGAGCCAGAAGACCCAGGTTCCGTAACACCGTGCCCATTCGTGGTTGGGTCAAAGAATACCGTCCAGAAATTTCCTGATGAACCCGGTGTCATGCTGTAGGTAGAGATTTTTTTGATGTCGCCATCGGGGTGGTGGATTCCCACGCCTCCTGCGCTCGCACTGGCAGAGGCATCCCAGCCATTGTACCAAAGAGGGACAGAAGGCGTAATCTGCAATGGGTCTTCTATCAAGCGGAAAAGCGCAAAATCAGAACCACCGTTGTTTGCTACCAAAATGGCCCCAGTAGTGGAGATCAAGTTAGGTTCTGTCGCACCGTTGGCGCAACCCGCGCTTTCGTAACTCCATACAAACATCCAGTTGCCAACCATTGGATCGGTGATAGCATCCATGGTGCCCGACAAACAGTGATTGGCGGTTAGAAAGTAAGGTTTGAAATCCCCCACTGTGGTGTTGAGCAGCGACCCGGTACAAAATCTGAATCCGCCTACCATTATCATGGCCACGCTATGCTTCACCGCCTGCCAGCTGTCGCCTTCTGGGGAGCAGTTGATGTTTACATTGCAAGTGCCGGAGGTGCCGAAGTCGTCGGGCGTGTTGGGAAGTCTGAGTTTTTGATAGCCGTGCACCACCTGGTCAATGGCAATTTCGCCCTCGCCCGTCACAGCCTTCGGCTCGTAGTATTCGAGTACGATCTGGTCGCTGTAAATAAATCCGGTGGCATAGCCGATGCTCTTGCCTTTGGGGGAGTTATTATTCCTAGAAGTGAAGCCACCAATCGCTTGTTGCTTGTTTTCGTCGTAGATGTAAAGCTTAGCTCCTTCAGGAAGCCAAAAAGAGCTGTAGGTTAGATTGATGGACAATGCCCCGGGAGACGTGATGCGCAAACGCCAGATACGGTCGCCGTTGTCCAGTGTCGTCCATGAGCCGGAATTGTTCAGATTGAGATTGGCCGGGAAAGGATACCCAAAGCGTGGTGGAAGGCCCGCCAGATTGTCTTTTTCGTCTTCCTTTTCAAGTTCCGTTAAATTGATGGGCGGCATTTGCACAAGCGGAACGGATTCGACTCCTGCGACGGCGTTTAGAAAACTATAGGGTTTGCCACCAATGTTTATCTGTGCTATGAGGGTTTGTCCTAACAACAAAACCAAACCAATAACTGCCAAAGTGACGTTTAATAAGTGTTTCGGGTTTTTCATGGTAATTAATGTAGTTTTAGAAGTTTTTTTGAAGATCCTTGACAAAAATGGGATATGTCCATAGCACACCTGTGGAAAGGATTAGGCAGATTTCTACTGATTTTTAAACATAAAATCGGTGAAAATCCGCCTAACCCGTCCATAAAGTGTTCCATTTCTGCCGCAAAAGGTTTGTAAGGCAGCTACTTTGCAATTGCGGTCAATCGCTTTGCACTTTTACTAGTTTCACAGTTTGCAAGCCTCCTTCGTATTGAAGCCGAAGGAAATAAACACCCGGTTGGAGCCCTGGTAGTGTCAACGATTCGTTTAGGCTGCCTGTTTCGATCAAGCTCCGACAGTCAATGTTTTGTACGAGCCTGCCAGAGAAATCGAAGAGCTGGAGCATGGCCTGAGCGGCATTTCCCAACCTGACGCGGATGCTGATATTATCCGTAAACGGGTTAGGGTAAGCCTCCAGGCTGACAGCAGTAGTTGCAGGCAGGGAAGTCTTATGGCGCGCTTCGTTTGAAGGCTGGCCGGTAAGAAATAAGCCATCGCACAAATCATTGATACGCAGTAAAATGCTGTTCATTCCTGTAGGGGCAATTTGAGTACCTGGCACCACTTGAACGAATGCTCCGGCGTTGAAAATACCGTTCGCGTTGCCGTTCATCAATACATTTCCCAGAGAGGCGATGTTGCCAATCAGCATGGAGTTTTGAGCCCCCTCGATGATTTCGCCCGTCAGGGTCACATTAGTGATGATTCGATCGAGCGGGGTCAGACGGTTCTGCAAGAAAGGGTTGACATCAATGGTGTTGCGCATCCGTGTGCCTTGGCCGTTGGTGAATTGCGTATAACAGGATGTCCAATAACTCATGATATTGTTCGTGGGCGGGTTGTAGCCGAAATCGTTCCCATTACAATTGATCATCTGACTGCCAGTGTAGCTGCAAAAAGTGCCGAAATTCTGGGAATTGGCAAAATCAGCGGGTGTGTCGCAAATCATGTCACCTCTCGATCCGCAATTAGAGCCGTCCGGGCATTCGATCAAGGTGCCTGAAAATGTTTCAAAAGTGTGCAGCAATCCAAGGCAGTGTCCCACCTCATGTTCAAAGTTGAACGAAGCATTAGCCGCCACAGAGCATTTGAATGAGGGTATATCATATGCATACCCGCCAAACCCGTTGAACCCGTTCCTGTGCACGTAGATGTCTATAGTGTTACCATGCGGAGGGTTGGCACTGAACATCGCTGTGCTGTCGCTGAGCGTATAACTGGTATTCCAGCTTGTATTGTCAATAAAACCACGCCCCAGAAAGGTGAAGCAGATATTGTGCGGGCGGTAAAAGGCCGCCATGCGATCCAGGTTTGTTCTCAGTGTAGCGTCACTCATGGCGGCGTTGGAGCCGTCGGTGTTGCGCAGGATATGGACAAAAATCTGCACCACGTAAGGATTGGCTGATTGCTCGGCAAATTGCCCGTCGAACACAGGGGCATATTTGGGGCTGGGCGTGCCGCAGGATGCATGGCTTTGGCCTTGCGCGGTATGCGTCAGTACCAATGCCACAAAAACTGCGGTGAAAATGGCGTATCTCATGTTATGCCAATTTTTTGGATCAATTGCGACTTTCTTCCATTTGCTCAAGCTTCGCTTTCAAGGCAGCGTTTTCAGCCTTAACTGATTTCATTTCTTTGTCCAAAGCAATCATGTGCAGGTAGAGCTCCTCGATTTTTTCCATCTGCGCTTTTTGCATTTCGCCGAGGTTCAGGCCATTTGTTTCCACTTCTTTCGCCGAAGCGATTCCGGGAAGGTGTTTTTCTTTTTGAACAAATGCCTCAATTTCGGAGAGTGGGTTGAGTTGATAGTTTTCTTCGAAAACGTAGTCAGCCCAGTTGCCCTGCAAGCGTACCAGCACTTCTTCTGCGATTATCCCGCCACCGACCGCCAATTCATAAGCAGCGGCACCTGCGAACGTCGGGAAATTTGCAGCTCCAATTTTCACGCGTCCATCGAAGTTCGATTCGCCCAATACATCCAAGTCAAAACCAGTCGCAGCTTTGCCGATGCCTACGTTTCCGCCTACAGTCGCGTTGTTGGTCACACTCAGGCTATTTACCGTGGCGAGGCCGCCTACATTGGCGGTAGTGCCTACACTCAGCGTGCCCGTAGTAGTGCTGCCAGTCACGGTTGCGTTATCATCAACGACTAAGTTGTCTTCCACACGAGCATCGCCTTGTACGGTGAGCTCATCAGCTGGAAGGAATGATAACGCTGCTCCAAGCGGTGCTGGGTAAGCAGGCAAGCCGCCAATCACGACGTTCGTGCCATTGTCAAACACTTGTCCATCGCGCAATGTGCTTGAAATAGGACCAGGTGGCATATACCGGGCGAGCATGTTTTCACGGCCATTGATGTCACCGCTGGTCAGAATTTTTTCCCAGGCAGCCCAAGTATTTGCTGGGGCGGTGGCTTCTGAGCGTGTCCAAAGGCCGTCGTTACCGCCACTGAACAGTTGGCGATCAAGGCTACCACCGCCTGGCGCGAGGCTCAGTGTGCCACCAACTGGAAATGCGAGGTTGTTAAAGGCAGCATTAGCTGGTAACCCGGCATCAAGGTCAGAGCGGTTTTTTCTTTCAAAATAAGATTCATCCAAATAGGTGGAAGGCAATCCAGTAGGCATTCCTACATCATAGTGGATCCGCCCCCAAAACCTGCCGGAGGTGTGGGTGTTGCCCACCACGTCAAGATGGAATAATGGATTGTGTAGGCCAATGCCCACGAGACCCGGTGATGTAATAATCATCTTTTCGGTTAATCCGATGCCAAAACTACTGGTGTTGAAAGTCATGTTGGCAGCCAATTGTCCAGCAGCCACATTGACAGCTTCAGACTTGATGGTGGCACCCTCTAGAACGGAACCGATCGCCGTGAGGGCCCTCCATTGGAGCGTGCCGATTGTGTTGCCTGTTACCGCAGGAGCGGGCGAGCCTCCCAAATTTCCGTTGTGGCGGTACATAAAGAGTTCTGGCTTCACGCCGCTGGCTTGTGCGTTGGTTTTTTCGGCAAAAAGGCCAAGCAAGAATGCGAAAATGGCGAGTGAAAAAAATTTTTTGTTCATATTGGAGAACATTTAGAAAAGGGTTTGAAATTAATGAAGTTAAAAGAGGGACAAAGATTTCACTCATCTGTGTTCACGATTTGGAAAGGAAATGGAATTGTTTTGGAAATCCGTTGGAAATATTGATTTTTGCAACGCCTCCCGAATCATTCACTCCTAAACCTCGCCCCTATCATGCAAACAAAAGATTTTCCCATCTTTCGTTCTTTGCTCGCCGATGTCCATACCAAAGCCTTTGGTGAACCCATTTCAAAGATCCCGCATAGCAAAGCCCACACCTTGGCTTGGCTTATCGAAGAAGCGACCGGTGTGATGCTCAGCTATAAATCGCTCACCAACTACATCAATGCTGTGCTGGATGAAAACCCCGACAAGGTGAATCCAAGCTGTATCACCCTTGCTACCCTCGCCCAATTTGCCACAGGCGAAAAAGCAAGCAAACAAGTGGCTGCAGGGTGGTTCAAATACCGGGCTGGAATGCTTGTGAATTAGGGTGGTTTGTATTGTTGATTTGTTTATTTGGGGATTTGGGGATTTGGGGATGCTCCAGATCTTGGTATTTGTACTTTTCAGGCGCGAAGACAAATACCAAGCCCTTGTGAACAAATCCCCAAATCCCCAAATAAACAAATCAACAATTCCTCATGATTAAAATCCTGATTGCCGACGACCACCGACTCGTGATTGACGGACTGCTGCTTATGCTGCGGGAAGTGGAGGATATACAGTGCGTCGGCGAAGCTGCAAATGGTCGCGAAGCATTGACTTTGCTCGACTCTACCCCTGCCGATGTATTGCTGCTGGATATAAACATGCCTGAAATGGACGGGCTGGAGTGTTGCCGTATCGTGAAGGAACGCCATTCACAGGTCAAGGTGCTGGTGCTTTCCATGATGCGCGAGTTAAGTCTGGTGAAGGCGATGCTCAAGCATGGTGCATCGGGTTTTTTGCTAAAAAATGCCGGAAAAGAGGAGGTTTTAGAGTCTATCCGAAAAGTCGCTGAAGGCAAACAGGTATTCAGCGCGGACGTGATGGAATCTTTGATGAACAGTTTTTCCAATAAACCTACAAAAACCTCCTCCAGCCCTTTCCCTACCATCTCCCGCCGGGAAAAACAAATCCTACAACTCATTGTGGATGAAAGAACTACCTTCGAAATTGCCGAAGAACTGTTCATCAGCTTCGGCACCGTGGAGACCCACCGACGCAATCTGCTGCTCAAACTCAATGCGCGCAATACCGCCGGGCTGGTGAAGTCGGCGTTGGAGTACGATTTGCTGTGAAAATCTTTAACCGCAAAATGTAAAACCGGAGAACCGCAAAATTTAAAACTAAATAAACCGCAAAATGTAAAACAGGAGAACCGCAAAATTTAAAACCAAGAAAAACTTGATCTCAAAAAGGGAAAGATTTTGGCTTTTTTCGGATCAAAATGTGTGGTTTTACATTTTGCGGTTTAAATATTTTCTATGCGAATAATCTTCTTCTTTCTGATTTTCCAATCGGTCAGCAGCTATTCCCAATCCATTGACAGCCTGCAAAAAGTCATCGCTTCATTGCCCGAGGACACCAACCGCGTGATGGCTTACCGCTTGCTTTTTCGTGCTTTGTATGCCGAAGACCGCACAGGAGAATTATTGGAGGTTGCGGATAAAGGTTTGGTGCTCAGCAGAAAATTGGATTTTGCAAAGGGCTTGAGCCTATTCATTTTTTACAAAGCCAGCGCGCTCGACATCTTAGGGCGAGGCCAAGAAGCCATCCCGCTTTTTGAAGAAGGCTTGCTAACAGCAAAAATAACAGGGGACGAGCAAGCCGCTGCAGATTATCACATGAACCTCGGCACGAGTTACCAATTGTTGGGGAGCATGGATAAATCGCTGCAAAATTTTCTGGCCGCCTACGACATCTACAAACCTACAGGCAAATCCGAAAACCTTTCCAAAGTGCTGAACAACATCGGAATCGTGTACCGGACAGAGGGCAAATACGAGCGGGCGGAAGAGATTTACAAAGAATCCCTGACGATCAAACAACAATTGAAAGATAGCCTGGGCATGGCAGCGACATACCAGAACATAGCCAGCCTATACAGCATAACCAAAAGACAAACGGAAGCTACCACCTATCTCAGAAAAGCCATCTCGATCTACGAAAACCTCAAGCGGCCTGCCGACGTAGCAGGGAGCCATGGCGTGCTCGGGCAGATTTTTTACGACTTTGGAAACCTGTCAGAAGCAAAAGCTGAGCTCCAAAAGGCAGTAGCTGGCTACGAAGAAAAAGCCAACGTAGACTACGCACCTACCACCTACCAACTGCTCGGCACGATAGCGAATGCCGAGAAAGACTACCCCACGGCGGAAAAATATTTAAAGCAAGGCTTGCAGATGGCAAAACAATTCAGTCAGCAAGATCGGGTCTTAGCTATACTTAAGGAGCTTTCCAAATCTGAAAGCAAATTGGGGAAACACGCTGCAGCATACAATTCTCTCCAGGAAGCCTTCATGATTCGGGATTCGCTGGTGGAGAAAAACCGGCTCGTCCTGATGGAAGAAATGCAGGCCAAATTCGACGTGGCCCAAATGGACAGCGAGCTAAAAATCAACCAATTAGACCTGAATCAGCGCACGCTGGAACGCAACTGGCTTATCGGCGGGGCGGTACTGCTCGGCTTATTGTCGCTGGCGATTTTCTTCGGATTGCGCAGCCGCATTCGGGCGAACAAAAAAATAGCCGCACAAGAATCTGTGCTCCAACAGCAGAAGATCGTGCAGCTGGAACAAGAAAGCAAACTCACCGCGCTTAGCGCCATGATCGAAGGCCAGGAAAAAGAACGCAGCCGAATCGCTGCCGATTTGCACGATGGTCTTGGCGGGCTTCTAACCTCGGTGAAATCGCACTTCAATTCCCTCCCAAAACCTGCAACAGATCAAGATTTATTTAGAAAAACCAACCACCTCATTGATGATGCCTGCGTGGAGGTACGCCGTATTTCGCACAACATGATGCCCCGCGCACTTGCGCTCTCCGGCTTGCCAGGAGCACTTGAAGACCTTGCCCAAGACCTTGATAAACAAGGCATTCGATGCCAATTGGAAATGATTGGATTAGAGGAAAAAACGCTGAACCCTACGCAATCCGTCAACATCTATCGCATCATTCAGGAGCTGACCAACAACGTGGTGAAACACGCACAGGCAGACCACCTGCTCCTCCAGCTCATCCGCCGCGACAATACATTGACCATCATCGCCGAGGACAACGGCCAGGGTTTTGATGTTCAAAAAGCCATGACTCAAAAAGGCCTGGGTCTTTCGAGCATCGAGTCAAGAGTGAAATTCCTGCAAGGCACTATCGAGTGGGATGCTGTGCCGGGCGAAGGGACGGTGGTGAGCATTCAATTATTCGATTGATTCGATTGTGCGATTGGAAGGATTGATTTGATTGGGGTGCTCGAGACAATCGAATCAATCGCTCCAATCGCAAAATCAAATCAATCAATGAATTCCGGTATTTTTTCAGAACCTATGATTTCAGGGAAGCGGTGAAACACAGCCTGACTTGACCTTTGTGGTAGAATTTTTCACAAAACAAATCTACCACTATGAGACAATCAATTTTTTCCCTTTTCTTTTTCTGCGCCTTCTCTTCGCTTTTCGCGCAATCCGTTTCCATCAATACCGATGGCAGTACGGCGCATTCCAGTTCAATTTTTGAAGTAAAAAGCACCAACAAAGGAATGCTCGTGCCTCGCATGACCACTGCTCAACGCGATGCCATTGCTGCTCCTGCCACAGGGCTGCTGATTTACAACACCGACATTAATGTATTCCAATTCCGAAACGGCACGGTTTGGACCAACCTGAACTCCGAAAAAATCCTGGTGGATGCCGATGGTGACACTAAAATCCAGGTGGAGGAATTGGCTGACGAGGATGTTATACGTTTTGATCTCAAAGGAAACGAACGGATGGTACTGCGGGAGAATGCGTCAGGCTATCCAACTTTGGAATTGACAGACCCTTTATTCTCTACTTTAATTGGAAAGTCCGCAGGAGAAGCCCTGACTACTGGCAGTCACAATACTGGAGTTGGACATTCTGTATTAAGTCAGACCACGACTGGAAGTAAAAATAGTGCTATGGGCCACGGCGCAATGGTATCAAACACAACAGGTACAGACAATGTAGCGGTGGGTGTTTCGGCCATGTTTTTTAATGAAACAGGTAATAGCAATGTGGCCATTGGGAATTTCACGCTACAGAATTCTACCTCATCTGCTTACAACACTGCACTTGGCTTTACAGCTGGTTTCCAAAGATTGCATGGGCTTTGGAACACATTTGTAGGGAGTTATACAGATGCCAATGCTGACGGCTACAACAACGGAACTGCACTTGGCTATAACGCTGAAATTACCGCCAGCAACCAAGTCCGCATAGGCAATGTCAGCGTGACCAGCATCGGCGGCTTCCAGAACTGGTCGAATATTTCCGATGCCCGTTTCAAAAATGAAGTGCGTGCCGATGTGCCAGGGCTTGATTTTATCGCCCGGCTCCGCCCTGTGACCTACACGCTCGACCGCAACAAAATCCGGCACGAACTGGGTCAGGAGCAAAAAGAAGATGCTGTCAGAGTTGAACCGCGCAGCACGGGTTTTCTCGCGCAGGAAGTCGAAGCGGCTGCAAAGGCTCTGGGTTTCGAGTTCAGTGGCGTGGACGCGCCCAAAAACGAGCAGGATTTCTATGGCCTGCGCTACGCCGAATTCACCGTGCCGCTCGTAAAAGCCGTGCAGGAATTGGATGCCGAAAACAAGGCCCTGAAAGCCCGGCTCGACGCATTGGAATCCCTGGTCCAGAAACGTTGAACGACAGCGGCACTCAAAGCCCTCGAAGGATACACTTTTCACTCATTATTTCATTTCAAAACGAATCGTCCGTTATGAGACAGATATTTCTTTGCCTTTGCTTTGCCTGCTCCTTCTCATCGCTTTTCGCTCAATCCGTTTCCATCAATACCGATGGCAGTACGGCGCATTCCAGTTCAATTTTTGAAGTAAAAAGCACGAACAAAGGCCTGTTGGCTCCCCGAATGACCACCATTCAGCGCGATGCCATTGCGGCACCTGCTACCGGCTTGCTGATTTACAACACCGATGCCAATGTATTCCAATTCCGAAACGGTACGGTTTGGACAAACCTGAACTCCGAAAAAATACTGGTTGATGCCGACGGCGACACTAAAATTCAAGTAGAAGAATCAACAGACGAAGACATCATCCGTTTCGATCTCAAAGGAAACGAACGGATGGTATTACAGGAAAACGCGAATGGAAAAGCCCGGCTTGAGTTGCTGGATGGCACCGCAAACGTTTTTATTGGAGATGATGCAGGTTTGTCCAATAATACAGGAATTTACCACACGGGTATTGGGTATGGAGCATTGAAATTCACAACAGGAGGGTTTGAAAATGTTGCTGTGGGTGGTTTTGCGCTCTATCAAAATTTAAGCGGTTCTCGCAACACAGGTCTTGGCAATTATGCGCTACGCTCTAACACCACCGGATGGGAAAATATTGGCATTGGAGTAAATGCGCTCTATTCGAACACAACAGGCTGGGATAATACCGCCACGGGAGTATTAGCACTTTACTATAACGATACTGGGGAAAGAAATTGCGCATATGGGCATTCTGCTTTGTACAGTAACACAACAGGCTTGGATAATACAGCCATTGGAGTCGCCTCGTCTTACTTGAATGATTCTGGGGGGCAAAATACGGCCATAGGTGTCAATACACTTTGGCACAGCACCTCGGCTCACAACAACACCGCCCTGGGGTACCAGGCAGGATACGATCATGAACACAGCCACGGAAATACTTTTATCGGCGCCTATTCTAACGCCAACGCCGCGGGCTACACCAACAGCACTGCGCTCGGTTACGGTACCGAAATCACAGCCAGCGATCAGGTCCGCATCGGAAATACCAGTATGACCAGTATCGGTGGTTATGTGAACTGGTCAAACATCTCAGATGGCCGCTTCAAAACCGATTTGCGCACAGATGTTCCAGGGCTTGATTTTATCACCCGTCTGCGCCCTTTAACCTATATCCTGGATCGCAACAAAATCCGGCAAACGCTTAAGCAAGAGCAAGTTGAATCCTCGGTTGCCGAACCGCGCAGCACTGGTTTTTTGGCCCAGGAAGTAGAGGAAGCCGCCAAAGCCGTCGGTTTCGATTTTAGCGGAGTGGACAAGCCCAAAAACGAACAGGATTTCTACGGCCTTCGATACGCTGAATTCACCGTCCCGCTGGTAAAAGCCGTGCAGGAATTGGATGCCGAAAACAAGGCACTAAAAGTCCTGGTAGCTGATTTGACCAGGCGTTTGGATGCCCTGGAATCTGGCAGAAAGTAATCTCCAACCTATTAAATTTTAACATTAAAAACAATGAAAAAGATAGCGATTTTCAATATAGCACTTTGGCTCATTAGCCAGCAGGCAACAGCGCAAGGCGGGCTTATCCTCGATGATGGGCGGATGACATGCCTTGGTACCATAAAAATAGTGATCGACAACGGCCGCTGGAAAAACAACCTCAGCACTTTCGATCGGGGCAACAGTACCGTTAAATTTACCGGTAACGCCTCCGCTGCTAATTCAGTGATTGAAGGCAATGTGACCACCTTCCACGACCTGCAAATTGCAAAAAGCCTGAACAATGTCCGTTTAGAATCCAATTCCGTTAATGTGAACTCCAACCTGATATTCACCAGTAAAAACCTGGATTTAAATGGCAAAACGGTCGTGCTCGGAATTGGCCTCAGTGGCGGCACCCTGTCTGGTGAGACCGAAAATTCCCGAACCTATGGCACGCAACCGCTTTCGAGTGTAATTAAAACGCGAAGTATCAGCAACCCCGCAAATTTTCATTTTGGGAATATGGGCATCCGCATAACCGCGACTGGAAGTTATGGCAACACCACTGTGGATCGCCGCCATGAACCCCAGACGCTGCCTACTGGCAACGCTATTCAAAAATATTGGCGGGTAAGCACTACAAACAACCCTGCAGGACAAAATGCCACGCTCCGGTTTCAATACTTCGATGCCAATTTGAACGGCCTGACAGAAGCTGATCTCCATATCTGGCGCAGTGTGGACAATGGCGTAAACTGGACGGACATGGGACGAAGCAGCAACAGTACCACCCAGAATTATGTGGAGCAAATAGGTCTAACAGACATCAACGGATGGTGGACTCTGGGCGCGCCCACACCTTTTAACGAGCCCGTGGACGAACGCGATGATATGGTAGCAGGATTCCCGACCCAACCCGACTGGCACATTTACCCGAATCCCGCAGTAGATCAAATAACTGTTTCTATTCCCTCCCAAAATACAGAAGCGGTAACGATTGAGTTACTTGATACAAAGGGCAAAATTGTGATGCGCCAAGATCAAAACCTGCAAAGCGGCGCCAATCAATTTGATCTTTCTATCCAAGCCCTTCCATCCGGAATTTATTTGGCACGGATCGAAGGGAGGCCATTTCGACCGATTACTTTGGTGAAAGTGACCAGGCTTTAAGCGCCCTGTTTTACAAAAACCTCTTCACAGTATTCGTCCCCGGGCGGTGGACCAATACCACCGCCCGCACACCAATCATTTTATAAAACAATTATCAAACATGAAAAAAATCTGCTTTTCCTTAATGATCTGGTCTATTGTTAGCTTTAGCACAACGGTACTAATGGCGCAACCTGATCTTGAAATCGAATTTCAAATTCCTGAAAGAATACCGGAATTAGGTGATTTCGAGGGTTTCCAGCCTGCTGACATGAAATACAGCCCGGATGGGGTCAATTTCACTACTTGTTACGTGCTACGTATCGGACAAAATTTGGTGCTGCGGAAATTTGGTTCTCAAGAGTTTGCCGTGATAACACCTAACGACATCGACGACCCAGATTTTGATTTGGATAATTACCGGATATTGGGTTTTCACGATATAGTTGGTGACGCGGAAACAGAATTTGTCCTGGTGCCAAAATCCGGTAAAATGGGCATTATCGCCGTTCTTATCGGCATGTTTCAAGGGAATACTGAATGCTTCAATGGAGAACTGGAAGCCTTGATTTTGTGGGCTCATGTCAAAAATCTTGATGGCGATCCCCAGGAGGAAATTATTGTAAGTTTCGGTGATCCCTCCGGAGGGATGGTCAGCTGTAATGTATACGGCGAAGGATTCACGCCAGGGTTCACCCAAGCCCCCCCCTCTGAGCATAGAGAGGCCTGTATGTTGGAGGAATTTTTGGTAAGTAATGTGCTCCCACCCAATTTCCGCTGGCCTGAAAACCGATCGTTTTTGCCTGAGGGAAGCAATGATTTTGATGGCGACGGGAAAAATGACTTTTGCATAATTAAAGAAGACAGCATCTGCGTAATTAGCGGCGATGACCATTCGGTTCTGTATTCATCGACAATTCCGACCGACCAGTTCGCGCTTAATTACATACGAACCGCTTACTTTGATTTCTGTGGCACGGGTCAAAAACAAGTCATGCTTTGCGGCAGCAACACAGGGAACAACCTTCACGATATGGAGGTCATTATGATCATTGATACTCAAACCGGTGAAATTCTTTGGTCAATCCAACCATATCTGGATGCAGGGTTTCGTTTGAACGCCATTTTTACAAATGCTGACGGTTTGGCGGCCGGGATAATGAGCCACCAAATCACCGGACGTGTGATCATCGTTGCTCCATCTCTCATGTTGGTTGGCGGAGGAGTGGACAGCTTCAAAAACAGGCCATTACCTGCTGTAGACCGCTCCGATAATTACACGTTAAACCTCATTTGGGAATCTGCATTGCCTGCCATAACGTTCATGCCCATTAAACGAGATTTTGCATTGGAGGACCTGGATCTGAATATGGACGGGGTATTGGATATTCCTGCCCTGATTTTGCAGGATAGTACAAGCAGCACACCTGTTGGATTCTATGTGTATGATGGCACTACAGGAAACGCCATTTGGCAAACCCCTGTGCAATTGGGGATGGATCCTATGCCCTACTTCCACGGCTTTTTCGATGCCAATGGCGATGGAGAAAAAGAATTATTATTCGGCGCCGAGACGGTACAAACCGCCGACGGTGAAATTCACAAACCATTCAGTCCAGGATTTGTCATGGAATACATTTACGATATGAATGACGATGGCTTCGAGGAAATTCTCGGACGCAGCCCTGATGGTAAAATCCAGGTGTGGAGCAGTACGGAGACAAGTAGCGTGATCGAAGCCCGATTCAATGCATTGGGCGAAATTGCGGTTTCTCCCAATCCATCCAGCGGTCATTTTACCCTAACGTGGCAACAACCCAATGCTGGAGAAACGAGCTTCGAACTCTATGACGAACGCGGAGCAAAAGTATATTCCTCCCAACTCGGGAATATTGCCGCAGGAAATGTCGAGCAAAACATCCAATTGACAGCGCATCTTTCCAACGGACTCTATCTAGGCCGCATTTGCTCGGGGAATGCCTGCAGTTCGGTCTTTTTGGCCTTGCAACGTTAAATTCACCTTTTTAAAATTTCCACCTATCATGAAGCGATTATTCTTGCTGGCACTGCTCGTGCTATGCGCGATTACCTTATGCGCTGCCCAACCCGGCACCCTCGACCAAACATTTGGCACAGCCGGGAAAGTAACCACCAGTTTCGGACTCAACGATGCACAAGGCCGTGCAATAGCCATTCAACCAGATGGGAAAATAATCGTAGTAGGCGAAACCTATTCCAACACCACCGTCGTGGAAGATTTTGCCTTAACACGTTACAATGCGAATGGTACACCAGATGCCACTTTTGGCACGAATGGCCTGGTTGTGACCGATATGCTGCAAAACAAAGATGTGGCCAATGCCGTAGCGATTCAAATGGATGGCAAAATAGTAGTGGCAGGTTATGCCCATAACGGCAGCAATTATGATTTTGCCATCGCTCGGTATTTAACCAATGGGGCCTTGGATAATACTTTCGGCACCAACGGAAAGACAATCAAAAACTTCGGATCTACAGATTTTGGGCTCGCCATGGCATTGCGTCCTAATGGTAAAATTTTGGTCGCAGGTCGGGCCTACAACGGTATTAACAGCGATTTCGCGCTGGTTCAATTGAATAGCGACGGTACTTTTGATAACAGTTTTGGTACCATCGGCGCAGTGAAAAGCAACCTTTTTGACGAGCAAGAAAGCGCCAACGCCATTGCTATTCAGCCAGACGGAAAAATTGTGGCAGTCGGAGATCGGTACGCGAACACTGGTTCCATTTTTGCTGCCGCACGCTTTAATGCAGATGGTTCGCTTGATAACACTTTTGGCACTGATGGCAAAGTCAGCACCGCCCTTGGTACTGAAAGTGATGTTGCCTATGCTGTAGCTATTCAGGCTGATGGCAGGATTGTGGTTGCTGGTCAGTCAAACCTGTCGCCCGGAAGCCGTTTTGCGCTTGTTCGATACCTTGCAAACGGCAATCTGGATAATTCCTTTAGTAGCGATGGGAAACTGATAACCAGCATATCCGGATTGTCTGATTATGCCTATTCGGCTGCCATACAGGCCAATGGAAAAATACTGGCTGGCGGATCAGTGACTGGAAGCAATTCTAATTCAGATTTTGCCGTAGCGTGCTATTTGCCTGATGGTAATTTGGACCTCACTTTTGGGGTCAACGGCATTGGCCTAGCGGATTTTAATGTGCGAACTGACGCAGCGCACGCCATGATTTTGAATCAAGACAAAATTGTGATGGCTGGCTATTCGGACGATTTCATGCAATCCAACTTTGCCGTAGCGCGATTTCAGGGTGGAGCGAGTGTTGGCGCCAATGATCTTTTCCATGAGAAGGGAATTCAGATTTTTCCAAATCCAGCCAGCGAATCTGTTCAAATTATGCCCGTATGGACGGGTGGAACCATTAGAGTACTATCAGCAACGGGTCAACTTATGGCCGATATACCAGATGAAACTGATAATCTACAAATAAACGTGGCCCAGTGGCCAAGCGGATGGTATTTTGCGCAGCTGAGCATCGAAGGCAAGACTTGGGTTGCAGAGAAGTTTTTAGTGCAAAAACCTTGAGTTAATTAATAGACTTGTTACGGTGGGAGGATTTGGCAATAAAAAAGCCCCCCACCGTAACAAGTCTATTCCTGGGCCTCTCCTCCTGCCGCGCCATAAAAAATCACCCATGTCTTGAAGTCCTCCGTGAATTCAAGGAACCGATGTTCCACACCTGCCGGAACAAATAACAAATCACCAGGACCGAAAGGGTATTTTTCTGATCCCTTCTGGAATATTCCGCTCCCACTCATCACGACATAGATTTCGTCTTGCAGGTGTGGTTGCTGCAGGTCGCGACCTCGTGGCTGATAAATTTCGACCGACATTGTGCCGTGCCGAATGAGTTGGAGGAAGGTTTTACCTTCGTGGGCTTGAAGTGCGCTAAGTGCTTCGTTCACTGATATTTTCATGCTTGGAAATGATTTTGACGGCTCAAATTTAAAGCGATTGCCGCTCGATTTTTTCATTCGAACAGACGTGGTGCAGATCGCCCGCGAACTCTTGGGTAAAGTGCTGGTGACCGAATTCGATGGCCAACGAACTTCGGGCCGAATCACCGAAACCGAAGCATATCGCGCCCCCGACGACCGCGCTTCTCATGCATTCGGCAATCGCCGTACGGCTCGCACCGAAGTAATGTTTCAGGAAGCTGGGCGGGCGTATATCTATCTCTGTTACGGAATTCACCATCTTTTCAATGTGGTTACCGCACCTGCCGAAACAGCACATGCAGTACTGATCCGAGCCATTGAGCCTATTGATGGTATCGATATCATGCAGCAAAGGCGATATGCTTCACGTCAGCGGTCAGACGACTTGGAGTCGTCAGACCGCAGGGCCAGAACCTCGTCTGACGACTCTAAGTCGTCTGACGAGTATGCCATGCCGAAACTTACCACGGGCCCTGGCGCACTCTCGCAAGCACTGGGTTTGACTACAGAATACACAGGACAAAGCCTGCTCGCGACTGATTCCCCCATTTGGATAGAGGATTGGTATGAAAAAATATTGGAAGATGACATTGCCACAGGTCCGCGCATCGGTGTAGACTATGCGGGAGAATGTGCAGCCTGGCATTGGCGGTTCTGGCTCAAAAACTCGCCGTTCGTCAAAAAAGGAGCCACCTAGAAGGGGTAAGCCCGCACAATTATGCTATTTTTAACCGCTTAAAAACAAAACTGACCTACTGTGGATCCGCTCTTTTTGTTCATCCCCAACTTCCAAAGCTATGGCCAGGAGCATATCCTCTGGCTGGCTGCTGGCGCGGTTAGCACCGTCTTCTGGATTTGGCTGGGCAGAAGGCAAACGACCGATCTTGGGGAGCGTCGCATCGGGCTGATTCAAAGTCTGATTCCCGCAGGTTTGTGGATTGTTTTGTCGCTTTACATGACCTTTTTCGAAAGCCCTGTAGATTTGAATCTGGTGCTTCCATTCCACATCAGTTATTTCATGAACCTGTTGTTGCCGATCATGCTTTGGCGGCGTTCGTTTTTTCTTTTTGAGATCACTTATTACATGGTCATGGGCGGTTGTATTTGGTCTCTGCTGACTCCGGCATTGGAACACGGTTTCCCACACTACCTCAACTTCCGTTTTTTCCTGGTGCACATGGGCCTGATACAGAGCGTCCTGTACGCCATTTTTGTGTATCGCTTCCGTCCCACCTGGCAGAGTTTTGGAAGGGCGTTTTTGTGGACGAACATTTACTTTGTGTTTGTGCTGGGCATCAACTATCTGCTGGGTACCAACTTCATGTACCTGAGCAAAAAGCCTTCCAATCCTTCTTTGCTCGACTTGTTTGGAGAATGGCCCTGGTATATTGTCGGCGCGGAGTTCCTCTGCCTGATGATGTTTACCCTCGTGATGCTTCCTTTTGCTTTTGACAATAAAACAGAGGAAAAATTGGCATAGTGAAAAGGAATCTGCTATTTTTCGCCCAGAAAAACGCAATTGACCTAACACGCTGTGCATCCTATAATCTTATTTTCCCCGGATTTTCACAATTACAGTTCGGAGCATTACATCTGGCTGGCCATTGGTGTGGCAAGCACAGTGTTTTGGATATGGCTGGGTAAAAAACAAAGCACCGAACTTGGGCAGCAACGGATCGGGTTGATTCAAAGCCTCATTCCTGCCTTGTTGTGGATTGGACTCTCGCTCTACATGATCTTTTTCGTGCGCCCGCTGGATTTGGGCCTGGTGCTGCCGTTCCACGCTTGTTATTTTATCAATTTGATGCTGCCCTTTATGCTTTGGCGGCGTTCTTTTTTTCTTTTCGAGATCACTTACTATATGGTAATGGGCGGCTGTATTCAGGCCCTGCTCACGCCTGATTTGCATTTCGGATTCCCACATTACATCAATTTTCGGTACTTCGTGGTACACATGGGGCTTGCCCAAAGCATATTGTACGCTGTATTTGTGTATCGCTTTCGTCCTACCTGGCAGAGTTTTGGAAGGGCGTTTTTGTGGATAAATATCTATTTCGTATTCGTACTGGGCATCAACTATTTGCTGGGAACAAATTTCATGTACCTGCGCCACAAGCCCAACGCACCAACATTACTCGACCTTTTTGGAGAATGGCCATGGTACATCATTGGCGGCGAATTCCTTTGCCTGGTGATGTTTACGCTGGTGATGCTGCCTTTTGCATTTGATAAAAAAGGGGAATTAAACCGCAAAACCGCAAAACAGGAGAACCGCAAAATTTAAAATTGAAAGAATAAACCGCAAAATTTAAAACAGGAGAACCGCAAAATTTAAAACTGAGAGAGCACCCCGAAATGAGCAATGAGTGCTGCACATTTTAGCCGGGGACCTCCTCTCAATTTTAAATTTTGCGGTTCTCCTGTTTTGCGGTTTTGCGGTTTAATTCTATCTTCAACGATTCACTGTAACATCCCCCTTATACAGCACTTCCTGGCCATCAATAAACTCCACGATGGCGTAATAAACAAACACCGCAGGGTTCATATCCTGGCCTCGGAACCGCCCGTCCCAACCAAGTGTGGGATCGTTCGGCGGGAAGTTTTCTCTTTGAAATACCTGATTGCCCCAGCGATCAAAAATTTGAAGCATTTTGACCTGCTTCACCCCACGCATATCTGCATACACCGTGAAGCGGTTGTTCTCGTCGCTGTTGTCAGGCGAGAAAATGTTCGGAATATATACACCCACTTGCTTGTTCACACGGACCAAGAGGGGGGCCTCGTCTCGACAACCAGATTTGTTCACCACCAAAATGCGGTACGCCTGGGTGTGCAACGGAGTGTCAATCCGAGTGCTCAGACAGGTGTCGCAACTTAGATAAATCGGTGGTGTCCAAGTGATCTGGGAGATTTCGGTCAGCGGTATGTTCACTGTTGCGTCTACCTGATAACTCTCACCCAATTGCACCGTAATCTGTGGGTCAACAGTCACTTCAAAGACTGGGGGCTGTGTCACAGTAGCATTTACACTCGTGGCGCAGCCATTGGCATCTACGATATAAATCGTGTAAGCGCCTGCAGAAAGGTTGAAGAAAAGGTTGCCGGATTGAATGTATTGCCCACCTGTTAGTGTGTACTGGATTGGCGGTTTTGCACCCAATACGGTATCAATCAAAATGGAGCCTTTATCTCCAAAACAAGCCGCATTGTTCACGATCGGAATCGCCACAGGATCGTTGGGATCTACGATTACAACATCGGTGTCGGAGCACCCGTTGCCAGAGGCTGTGACGACCAAGGTGTAAGTACCAGGCTCGCTGATGATGGGCGTTAGTGTGTTTGCGCCAGATACGATTGCGCCCCCAGAAGTTGTCCAATTGTATATTAAAGTACCAGAACCACCGGTGGCCGAGCCATTGATCGGCAGGGTTTCACCATAACAATCAATGTTGAACGGGGGGCCGGCTTCAGCTGTTGGGTACGTCTGGTCGGTCACCACTACAGTACTCAGGGCATTGTTGCAACCATTCACCGGATCAAACCCAATAAGCAGATAAGTGTTTGGTTGTGTTACAACTAGGCTCGTTCCTGTACCGACAATCGTTGTGTCTTGTCCAACCACGGTTGCCCATTGCAATTGAACTCCACCAACCGGCGAACCGCCCGAAAGCGTCACAGAGCCAATAGCGCAGGTAAGTATGCCAGGAGGATTTATAAACAGTGGCGGATATAGCTGGTTTTGGTCAATAACGATACTCGCAGTATCCGTGCAGAAGGTGACAGTGTCTACAATAGCGAACCAGTAAGTGCCTGGAATATTAATTTGCAGTACCGAACCACTAGGGTAGACAACACCATTTTGGTCATACCAAATAGTATTTGCGTTGCCGGACCCTTTAACCTCGCCTGAAAGCACAATTTCGTCAATAATGCAGTCTAGAATGTCATCGGGACTGGCGACGATTTTTGCTGTCGGGTCATTTCGAATGTCAAGTACTTCTGCTGCGGTTGTATCCAAACAGCCATTCGAATTGACGACTAAGGTATATTGACCTGCCTCATTGGCCTGGATACTGTCTGTGTTCGTATTGCCGATTATGGTGCCATTGATAGTTGACCACAGGAACGTGGAGTTTGGCAAGTTTGAACTTCCCAAAACACCCACTACCAAGGTGGCACAAGTGATCGGTTCGGGAATTGCTGCGCTCGCAACGGGCCGTTCGTAGAACACAATAGGTGTTCCGGTGGCAATAACCGTGCAATAGTGCGAAAGCACCACATTCCCGCTTCCGTTATTGTTGCCTACCACTGCCGAAACATAGTAGGTAGTACCATAGAGCATCGTTGCCGGGTTGAAACAGAAGGTTGGCTGGTTGCTACGTGCTTTTTCGCCAACAATCACGGAATCAGGGCCTAAGTGCAGGATGAATTGAAGTATGTCGTCGGGATCCAGAACTTGCCCAAGGGCATCATAATTTGCTGTGATGCAACCAGTGCCACAAAGCGAGATCTGAGCCGACCCCATGGTACCTACCGCTGAAGTGCAAGGGCTCAGGAGGATATTGAAACCGCAGATAGCGGTACAGCCATTTGCATCTGTGACCGTAACATCGTAATGACCAACACCCAAATTGTTTAGCGGGAACGCTCCTGGGGCAATCCCAGATTGAAGCCCGCCAGGACTCCACAAGACCGTGTAAGGCGCAACGCCGCCACTAATTTGCACCTCTGCTTTGCCATCGTTGAAGCCAGGTTGGCTCACCAGACCTGTCGCTGCACAAGCCGCCTGAACAGTATTTGGGGGTTGAGTAATGGTGAAACTCGCTGTGGTGCTACACCCGACCGCATCTGTTATGGTCACCCTATAAGTCCCTGCCGCCAAGCCGCTTGGGTCCTCTATATTGCCAATGCTGCCCGGATTCCAGTTAAAGACAAAAGGTTGCGTCCCTCCGTTCGTGACAAGGTCAATGGAACCGGTACTGTTTCCAAAGCAAAGAACGTCAACATCGAGACCACCCGCAGTAACTGCAACGGAGGCGTTGTCAACAATATACGTAGCCGAAGCGGTGCAAGCACCGCCGCCATAGACCGAAACAGTATAAGTGCCAGCCGTTAGGTTTGTGAGGTTTTGTGTCGTTGCGCCAGTTGACCAGTTGATCGTGTAACTCAATGTTGACGGCGAAATACTCAAATTAATGCTACCGTTTGGCCCAACACAAGCAGTATTTGGCTGAGGTATGCCGCCAAGGGTGGGCGTTATTACACCTTCCGGCACATCATAACTGTCTGATATTTGGCATCCATTAGCGCCTGTTACCGTTACAGCGTAAGAACCGGAGGGGATATTGGCCAAGTCTTCTGTAGTTGCACCTTGTGACCAAATGAAAGTATATGGAGCTGCCCCTCCACTGATGCCGAGGTTGATGGTTCCGCTACTCTGGCCACAAAGTGCCTGTGAAATACTTCCCGCTATGCTGGGTGCACCAGCTGCATCGTCGACGACGTAAGAGGCAGTATTTGTGCAAGTTCCACCGGCACTCACCGTCACAGCATAAGTACCTGCCGAGACGGGGTTCAAATCCTGCGTGGTGGTACCGTTAGACCAAATATAGGTATAACCAGGCCCGCCGCTCGGAACAGCTGGAGTGATATCCAGATCAACGCTGCCATTCAGTACAACACACGAACTGTTCGGGATCGTTGCAGCAGTAAGCGAGAATGGAATATCGTTTTCCGGCACAATGGACGTAATACTTGCACTACAGTGGTTGGTAATGCCGGTTACGGTGAGGGTGTAGGTGCCACCCGCAATATTAGCCAAATCTTCTGTTGTCTGGCCACTGGACCAGGCATAGCCAAATGGCGCAAGCCCGCCGAAGATCGAGATGTCAATACTGCCATCTATGAGATTGCAAAGCTCAGCGGCAATGCTTTGGTTGAGGTTTGGCCATGTCCGAACATCCTGCACAAAATAGGTCGCGGATGCAATACAAGTCCCTAATTCTGTTACTTGAACGGTGTAAGCACCTGCTGGCAGGTTATTAAGGTCCTGAGTCGTTTCACCTCCAGCCCAAAGATATGTGTACGGACCGGCAGGTGTTATGGTAAGGTCTATCGCACCATTTAAGGTGTTACAGTCGCTATAGTCAGTGGCTGTTGCAGAAAGGCTGAATGTAGTGGCGTTATTTGCAACGTTTAAGGTCGTATCGGCCGTACAGCCATTGGCATCCGTGACCGTAAGCGAATAGTTGCCCGGGAAGATATTGTTCAAATCCTCTGTAGTAGCGGCATTTGACCAAAGGAAATTATAAGGAGCTGTGCCACTGGTGGTTGTGATCTGAATATTGCCATTGTTTTGACTGCAAATGGCGGCAGTGACGGCCGGGTCTAATATCGGGTCAACCGTATTGTTTGTCACCTGAAATGTGGCTACAGAAGTACAACCCACGCCCGCGCTCGCAGTGACACTGTAAATCCCAGGAGCGATCCCGGTCAAATCTTCCGTGGTGGCTCCGGTGGACCAAATGTAAGTATAGTTGGTACCAGTAGGCAAAACACTGATATCAATAATGCCATTGGGAGAAACACAAGAGGTGTTCTTAACAGAGGAACCTGTTATGTTTAACACGATGGTGCTATTGACCACTGTAGTTGTAGCCGTTGCTGTGCAATCAAAAAAGTCTATGACTGTCACGTTGTACGTTCCGGGAGCCAAATTGCTGAGATTCTGTGGGTTGTTCGCGCCTGGGATATGGGCCCAGTCAAATCTGTAAGGAGCAGTTGCCCCTGTTGCATTGAGGGTAACTGTTCCATTGCTTTGTCCACAAATAGCAGCCGTATTTGATATTGAAACACTTGGCGGTTCAGTGGCATCATAAATATCGAGAGAGACGCTTGCGTTGCAGGTGCCATAATTAACGGTTACGCTGTAGGTGCCTGCACTAAGGTTGTTCAAATCCTGCGGGTTGTTGGTCCCCGGGATGTGTTGCCAATCGTAAGTGTAATTCAGCATAGGCTCTACATCAAGGTCAATAAAACCATTGTCAGAAGTGCAGGATAGGTCGTCGGAGGGTAGGAAATAGATGTCAATCTGAACTGGCTCATTATCAATCGGAGCGAAGAAGACATCTGTGCAACCTACTGAGGTAGTTACCGTAACCACGTAGTTCCCTGCAATGAGGTTATTCAGGTCTTGCGGGTTATTTGGGCCTGGTATGTGCGCCCAATCGTACGTGTAAGGCGGTATGCCAAAATCGGCATGGAGGTCAATCGAACCATTGTTGAAACCACATATTGCAGGTAAAATATCCGCAGATAACACGGGCAACTCGCTTTCGTCATCGATGATATAGGTTTCTTCTCTGGTACAAGTTCCGCCCATGCTCACAGTCACGGTATAACTGCCAGGTGAAAGACTAACCAAATTTTTGGAAGTGCTGCCTGTTGACCACAATACTGTTGCTGCGATAGGAGTGACGGTAAGGCTTATCGTTCCATTGTTTATCACACAGGACGTTTTTCCTACCACCACCGCGTTAATATCAATCGGGATATCATTATCGTCCACCACCACATCTTCATTCGAAGTACAACCATTTGCACCTGTAACCACTACCTGATAAACCCCACCCGTAATATTGGCAAGGTCTTGAGTTGTTTGGCCACTTGACCAGGCATAAGTGTAAGGCGGCACCCCTCCACTTACGCTTAGATTGATTGATCCATTGGGCAAACCACAATTTGCATCAATATGGGTGACACTTGTATTGGGTGCATTGGGGAAGTCAGGCACTGTATACGTTGCAAATTCTATACAGGTACCACCCGCACTTACCGTCACTGTATAATCCCCCGGAGGCAGGTTGGTAAGGTCTTGGGTGGTAGCACCGTTTGACCAGTTGTAGGTATAATTCGTTAAAGGTCCTGCGGTTAGATTGATGCTGCCGTTGAAGTTGACGTTGCAATTTGTATTTGGAATAGTGGTGGCAGACAGGTTGATGGGAGGGTTGTTGTTTGTTACCGTAATATCAGCCGATCTGGTACATCCATTCGCGGCGGTGACCGTAACCTGGTAACTGCCTGCGAGGATCGAGCTCAGGTTTTGAGTAGTCTGGCCATCAGGACTCCATAAGTAGGTATAGGGTGTTGGCCCACCTATAACTGCAATATTGATGGCGCCATTGGCAAAATCACAAGTGGTGTTGACTACTGTTGGTGTGATTTGTGGCGCATTTGGGTTGTCTGGCACCGTGAATGTGGCTTCCTGGGTACAAGTTCCGATCAAGGTAACGGTCACCGTATAATCCCCCTGAGCCACACCATTGAGGTCTTCCGAAGTTGCACCGTTCGACCACATGAAGGTATAACCAGCGTTTGGTGGCGTGACTGTTATGTTGATGCTTCCATTGGGGGTGGTGTTGCAAACCGTATTCGGCATGGTCGTGCCGGTGACGTTGATGGGCGGGTTGTTGTTGGCCACGTCCACGGAAATGGTTCTGGTACAACCATTCGCTCCTGTCACCGTGAGAATATAGTTTCCTGCCAGAATATTGGTAAGGTCTTGGGGTGGTCGCACCATTTGACCAAGCATAGGTGTAGGGCGAAACACCTCCTGAAACACTTGCATCTATACTGCCGTTGGATTGGCTGCAAGTTGATTGGGTCGGCACTGCGGTTGCTACCGGGAGATTCGGGTTGTCTGGCACCGTGTAGGTTGCCGATGCGGTACAAGTTCCGCCAGCACTCACCGTTACGGTATAATCTCCCGGTGTGAGGTTGCTAATGTCTTGAGTTGTTGCGCCAGTAGACCAGCTGTAGGTGTATGGAGGACCATTCGGATTGGCAGTCAGGTCAATGCTTCCGTTCCCACCATTGCAGGTATTGTTGGCAACAATCGTTGCAGAAAGGTTGATCGGTGGGTCGTTGTTCGGAACATTTATGGTGACGGACCTGGTGCAACCATTTGCAGCGGTCACGGTAAGTACATAGGATCCAGCCGTTAAACCGGTAAGGTCTTGGGTAGTTGCTCCGTTCGACCAGAGATAAGTGTATGGCGCCACGCCACCCGTTACACTCGCATCAATACTTCCGTTGGGTAGGTTACAGGTACTTTGAGTAGGTACTCCAGTTGGGTTTGGCAAGTTAGGGCCATCGGGCACCGTGTAGGTTGCCGAGGCCGTACAGGTACCTCCAGCACTCACGGTTACCGTGTAATTGCCTGGAGTCAGGCCTGATATGTCTTGGGTGGTGGCTCCGTTCGACCACGTGTAGGTGTAAGGAGGGCCATTGGGCGAGGCCGTTAAATCAATACTTCCATTCCCGCCGTTGCAAAGGGTGTTAGAGACAACATTTGCACTGAGGTTAATGGGTGGGTTGTTGTTTCCCAGATTTACAGTTAATACACGGGTGCAACCGTTTGCACCTGTCACCGTAAGTGTGTAACTGCCGGCTACAATATTGGAAAGGTCTTCGGTGGTTGCGCCATTTGACCAAAGAAAAGTGTAAGGGGCTACGCCACCCGTTACGCTAGCATTGATGCTGCCATTGGGCAAGTCGCAAGTGCTTTGAACGGTAGTTGCCGTTGGGACAGGCAAGTTGGGATTATCTGGCACGTTGTAGGTAGCAGATGCAGTACAAGTTCCGCCAGCACTCACAGTTACGATGTAGTTGCCTGGTGTGAGGTTCGTTATGTCCTGCGTGGTGGCTCCGTTCGACCAGATATAGGTGTATGGAGGGCCGTTAGGATTGGCTGTCAGGTCAATGCTCCCGTTTCCACCATTGCAAACTGTATTTGCCTGTATATTGGCAGAGAGGTTGATGGGCGGGTTGTTGTTCCCCACGGTTACTGTTAAGACGCGGGTACAGCCGTTCGCCCCAGTCACGGTAAGTGTATAACTGCCGGCTAAAATATCGGAAAGGTCTTCTGTGGTCTCGCCATTTGACCAAAGAAAAGTGTAAGGGGCTACACCACCTGTTACGCTGACATTGATGCTGCCATTGGGGAGATCGCAGGTGCTTTGTGTGGGGGTTCCAGATGGAATGGGCAGGCTAGGATTATTCCCTACGTTGTAAGTAGCCGAGGCGGTACAAGTCCCACCGGCGCTTACCGTTACAACATAGTTTCCAGGCGTGAGATTCGCTATATCTTCAGTAGTTGCTCCGTTCGACCAACTGAAAGTATAGGGAGGGCCATTAGGCGAGGCTGTCAGGTTAATGCTCCCGTTTCCATCAACACAAAGTGTGTTTGCTACTGTTGTGGCAGAGAGGTTGATGGGCGGGTTGTTGTTTCCCACGTTTACTGTTAAGACACGTGTACAACCGTTAGCCCCAGTAACGGTAAGTGAATAACTGCCGGCTACAATATTGGAAAGGTCTTCTGTGGTCTCGCCATTTGACCAAAGAAAAGTGTAAGGGGCTACGCCACCCGTTACGCTGGCATTGATACTGCCATTGGGGAGGTCGCAAGTGCTTTGTGTGCTGGTTCCTGTTGGGACAGGGAGGTTAGGGGCATCTCCAACGTTGTAGGTAGCCGAGGCAGTACAAGTGCCTCCTGCGCTCACGGTCACGGTGTAGCTTCCTGGCACCAGATCCGTTTGGTCTTGAGTAGTACCTCCATTGGACCAGATGTAGGTATAATTGCCAAGCGGTGGTGGAGGGGTAGTAGGGTTAGGCGTGAGGTCAATGCTTCCGGTTCCAAAAGTACAGGCTGTGTTTGGTTGGGTTGTACCGCTGAGGGTAATAGACGGGTCATTGTTCCCTACGTCAATGCTCACCGTTTGGGTGCAGCCGTTTGCCCCGGTTACAGTGAGTACATAGTTGCCGGCCGCGATGTCAGCGAGGTCTTCGGTTGTTCCGCCATTTGACCAAAGATAGGTGTAGGGCGACACACCGCCCGTTACGGTGGCATTTACACTGCCATTGGCAAGGTTGCAGGTACTTCGGATGCTGGTGGCTGTTGGAACCGGGCGGCTGGGGTTGTCGGCAACTGTATATGAACCCGTTGCAGTACAGGTCACGCCTTGCGTGACCGTCACCGTATAGGTGCCAGGCACGAGGTTGCTAAGGTCTTGCGTGGTTTCGCCGCCAGACCAGATGTATGTGTTGTTGTTTGGAGGGGTTACACTCAGGTCAATTGAGCCATTGCCATTTATGCAAGTCGTGTTGTTGACAATTGTGGTAGATAGCGTGGGGGCTGTGATGATGTCGTTTACTGTTGCAGTGTGCGTTGTAGTACAGCCATTATTGTCAGTTATTGTTGTAGTATATGAGCCAGGTGGTATATTGTTCAGATCTTGGGTTGTTTCACCGCTTGACCAGGCATACGTATACGGTGAATTGCCACCCGAGATAGATAAGTTCACCGACCCATTGTTTTGGCCGCAAACGGCTGCAACAGTGGTCGAGCTGGGGCTTAGCGTAATCAGATTAATGACGACACTGCCAGACACTGTACCATTACAGTCAGGGCTGGTATCAACACTTCTTACACTGACCAAGGTATAAGTGCCTGCTTGGGTTGCAGTTATGATATAGGGAGAAGTACTGGTTGTTATTGGGGCTTGCGGTACGCCACCTATGGCGTATACAAATGTCCAATCTGGGTCGCCTGTGAGTGTCACAGTAAGGTCCACGGAACCACCAGCGCCTGCACAAAGAACCCCGCTGCCAGAAAGGGTGGCAGTAGGTAATGGTATCACTTCTACGGTGATGCAGGATTGTTCAGGGTTGACGAAGCACTGGTTGGAGGTTGAGACGCACAAAGTGGCTGTCCCGCTAAAACTTGACGACCACGACACCGAAATATCATCGTCGTTTCCATTGATGGTACCTGCATTGGAGGGTGTAAGCGTCCAGGTATAGACGGTTGCGCCGTTTACAGGAGGTAGCTCGTAATTTTCGGTAGTGCCTTGGCAGACCAGCTCGTCGCCGGTCACCGGGCCAGGATCGTCAGGAGGAAACCCTTGAGTTGAACCTTCCAATTCCTGTATTTCATAATCGCACACGCTGCCAGCACAGCCATCTATCACAAACCAATATACTTCACCAACGATAAAATCATCAGACGTCAGGAGAAAAGTATCCTCTGTACAAGAACATTGTGCATCCATCAGATTAGCGGCACACCAGCCACCGGGGGGCGGGAAGGCTGGACAATTGTCGTAAATAGCCGCTTGAAGGCCCAATTGACCACCAGTACCTTCCTCACAGTTGGAAGGGGTAATTTGAAGGGTGATGGTAGTAGTACCAGCAAAAAAGCCAAACCACTCGTCGTTGTTCAGCGTCCAACCTCCACCGCAGCACGGGAATGCCCGCGATTGGTTGTTGTTGTTGATGGTGTTGCAGTAGTCATCCAGGCTTTCACAAATGATAGGATCGCCACAGTTGTTGCCAGAGTTTGGGAATCCATCCGGCGGGCAGTTTTGGGCAAAAAGAGAGGGAGATAACGCGAAGCAAAATAATAGAAGTAACAAAGAGTAGAGAAACCGCATGAGTTAAATCTGTTTAGGTCATGAAAAAAGCCATTTCGCCAAAGAGGATTTTGGAGATTGTAATCGGCTTTCAGTAACAGCGACTGGGGGAACAAGCGGTGATTTGTCGCAGGAATAAGTTTGTCATCTAAAAATTAAGGAGGTGTAAAAGTAGGAAAGTATGTTAGAAAACAAGATTTTTTTTGGTAAGAGACGCTACTCGCACTTTAAAAAACAGGGAAAGAGATATTAGGATGTTTGGAATGCGAATTTATTTTAAGTGGGTTTTCTTTAAGCCGCTAATTTCGCCCATCTGCTTAACATTTGATACCATGAAAATAAAGTACGCTTATATCCTCGTAATCTTAGGCCTTGTTGCCTGTTCCACCCCCAAAAACAGTTCTCGTTCCACCGCCAAAACGCCCTTCCTCTGGCAAAACGCCAATATCTATTTCCTGCTCACCGATCGATTCCAAAACGGCGACAATACCAATGATATAAACTTTAACCGCTCGGCTCCTACCGCCACTTTGCGCGGTTTTATGGGCGGCGACCTTAAAGGAATCACCCAGAAAATTGAGGACGGATATTTCGATCGCCTGGGCATTTCAGCAATCTGGTTCACACCCGTGGTGGAGCAAATACACGCAGCGGTGGACGAAGGAACTGGGAATACTTATGGGTTTCACGGTTACTGGACCAAAGACTGGACGCGCCTAGACCCTAATTTCGGCACTGAAAATGACCTCGCCCAACTCGTGAGCTCCGCGCACAAACATGGGATACGCATCGTGCTCGACGCTGTGATCAACCATACAGGCCCCGCCACCGAACAAGACCCTTTTTGGACGGATTGGGCGCGTTCCGGCCCTCGCTGTACGTACCAAAGCTACGAAACTACCACCGCCTGTGCACTCGTGGACAATCTCCCCGACATTTTTACCGAAAGCGACAAACCCGTGGAACTGCCCGCATTTTTAAAAGATAAATGGCGGAAAGAAGGCCGGCTCGAAAAAGAAACTGCCGAACTCGATGCTTTCTTCAAACGTACAGGCTACCCCCGCGCTCCGCGCTTTTACATCATCAAATGGCTTACTGACTATATCCAAAAATATGGCGTAGATGGTTACCGCTGTGATACGGCCAAACACATCGAAGAAAGTGTATGGGCAGAATTCCGCAAAGAAGCTGACCGCGCTTTCCGCGAATGGAAAAAAGCAAACCCTTCCAAAGTGCTGGACAACAACGATTTTTACCTGGTCGGTGAAGTGTACAATTACTTTGTTTCTGGTGGGCGACTGTTCGATTTTGGAGATAAAAAAGTGGATTTTTTCGCCAACGGCTTTGATGCACTCATCAATTTTGACCTGAAAAACGATGCGCAAAAATCATCCTATGAGGCCATTTTTTCAAAATACGACCACCTGCTCCGCACGGAACTCAAGGGCAAAAGCATGCTGAACTACCTTGCCTCCCACGACGACGGTGGCCCATTCGACAAGACGAGAAAAATGCCCTTTGATGCCGGCACAAAACTGCTGCTTTGTCCTGGCGCGGCCCAGGTGTATTATGGAGACGAGACCAGCCGTTCACTTGAAATCCCTGGCGCGGAAGGTGATGCCACCCTGCGCTCGTTTATGAACTGGGACGAACTTGCAGACAATGCCGAGCGCAACGGTTTTAAAATCCGGGATGTGCTGGCACACTGGCAAAAATTGGGTCGTTTTCGCAAAGTACATCCCGCTGTAGGCGCAGGTACACACACCATGCTCACTGCAAGTCCTTATACCTTCAAAAGAGCGTATCGCTCTGACAAATACACCGATGTAGTGGTAGTTGGACTGGATATGCCCAAGGGCAAAAAAACACTCGAAGTCACTGGGGTTTTTGCAGATGGAGCGGTGTTGACCGACTATTATTCAGAACAAAAACTAACGGTTAAGGCCGGGAAGGTGGAGGTGGATTCGGAATGGGGGATTGTGCTGCTGGGAATTTAAATAAACCGCAAAATGTAAAACAGGAGAACCGCAAAATGTAAAACAGGAGAACCGCAAAATTTAAAACTGTTAGGAGTTCTCCGGCTGAATAAGTTCGCACTCATTGCTCATTTCGGGGTTACCCTCTCAGTTTTAAATTTTGCGGTTCTCCTGTTTTACATTTTGCGGTTTATTACATTGGAATTTAAGTTTTGAATAGGGTTGATTTAAGATTGACGATTATCCCGAACACTCGGGATTGATTTTTGATGGGGAGGGAAGATGTAATAATGACAGATCATAAAACAGGCTCCTCGTGATTTCATTTTGGTTGCTGAATGACCGCAAAGCGGTCTAATGTGAATAGCCCCGATTGAAAATCGGGGTATACAGAACAAAGCGTGTGCAACCGCGAAGCGGTTGAATTAAATTTAGTTCATTGGAAACCTATCATTTAACGAACAAGGTTCAACCACTTCGTGGTTGCGAAAACATTCGAATTACAACCCCGATTTTCAATCGGGGCTATTCAAATTTAATCCTTTCAGGATTTTCCACCCATATAAAGCCACGAAGAGCCGTAACATATCCACCATCGTCCATTACCCATTACTTCAAAAATCAATCCCGAGTGTTCGGGATAATCGTCAATCTTAAAGCAAAAAAAATGACAAATTAGATTCCAATGTATTTATTCTATCAATTTTAAATTTTGCGGTTTATTTCACATTTCATTTTCAATGGAAATCACCCTTGTCTTCTATCCCGCCACACGCGCCGAATGGCGTGCATGGCTCGAAGCCAACCACCGCATTGAGCCGGAGGTTTGGCTTCGAATCTTCAGCAAAGCCTCTGGGATACCGACTATTATATACGATGATCTGGTAGAAGAATGTCTGTGCTTTGGTTGGATAGATGGGATTGTAAAAAAATACGATCTCGAAAGCAGGGTACAACGAATCACCCCACGCCGTAAAAAAAGTTTTCTCTCCGAGCTCAACCGCCAACGGATTTGGAAACTCCAGGCCAATGGACTGATGACCCCAGCAGGAATCGAGCCGATCAAAGACCAAATCGGTACTCCTGATGATCCCCTTGAAATGCCAGATTGGGTGGAAGCACAGCTACGCGCTGACCCTACTATATGGGCTATTTTCCATTCCCTCCCCCAACTTTACAAACGCCTTAAAATTGGCTGGATTACTGACATGAGAGGTATTGGCCGCCAACATGAGGCCCAAAAACGGCTCGACTATCTTATCAAAATGACACGCGAAGGGAAAATGTACGGAACGCAGCCGCTGTGAAAATGTCCAATGTCCAACAAGGAATGTCCAATGTCCAAGGAGGCTTCGGGATTAGCCACTCACGTTGTCCAATGCCGTTGAACAACCACAAACTCCAAGCGCAGGGCTTATTTGGACATTGGATATTCCTTGTTGGACATTGGACATTAATCCACTGGTTTCACCCGGCCAGCCAGCCAAACACTTGTAAGAATGAGTGCGATGGAAAAATAGCCCACCCAATCGTAGTGTTCAATGCGGCCTTCCGCGCTTTTTGAAACAATTGCGCCGCCAACCATGGCTGACACCCCGGTGGCAAGTTGTTGCATGGAAGAATTGATGCTCATGAAACCGCCGCGTTGCTGTGGAAGCACAACGCTCGAAATGAGCGCTTGTGTGGGTATCATTCGCCCATTCACCACTATAAAAAATAGCCCCGAGATGGTTAAAACCGCCCAAAGTGGCATTGGCCAAAGGTTGGTGATGAGCCAGACCGGGATGAGTGAAAGCAGCGCGAACACCACAAAAACCGGATATTTTCCACGCCGGTCAGCCAGACGACCTACCAAAGGCGCACTGAAAATAGTGAGAAGCCCCCCTACCAGGTAAATGAGGAAAATATCGTCCTGATGGTAGCCCACATTTCCTACGAGCGAAGGTGCGATGAAGGGTATTATGGCAAAATGGCCCATCATTAACACGATGGACAGCGAGAGCGCGCGCATTTGATTGGGTGTCTGGAAAATATCGGTGAGCACCTGAAACGGTTTGTGGGAGGGCAGTTTTTCACGAATGTGTTTGTTGATAGGTGGCACGGCCAATACAACCAAGAGCAGCACCCCAATACCCAAAAAACCAATCGCTAAAAACGGCACATGCCAGCTGTACTTTGCAGCCAGCCATAGTCCTAAAGGCACTCCCGCCACTGATGCTGCTGAAAAAGCGGTCATAAGCACACCCATCGCAGTAGCACGGCGCTCATATTCAAAGGTGTCGGCCACAATGGCGAGCACCTGCGCCCCTATCATGCCGCCGAATAAGCCTGCAAGCACCCGCGCCGCCAGGAGCATTTCGTAATTTGGTGCGAAGGCACAGGAAAAGGTTCCCAACAAAAACCCCACGTATGCAAAGACCAGCACCTTTTTGCGGTCGAAACGATCTACAAAAAAAGCGGAAATAAAACTTGAAATGCCGGCAGTAATGGCGTACGCTGACACGGCCAAACTGAATTGTTGCGGGTTTATTTTCAGGAGATCCATGAGCTGCGGCCCCAAAGGCATCATAATCATGAAGTCCATGATGTGGGTAAAGTTTACAGCAGCAAGGGCAAGGAGCAGCAGGCGTTCTTTAGAATTCATAAGCCCCTGAAACAGCAGGAGAAGTCAAGGGTTTATTTTATTTGAAAAAACCGCAAAACCGCAATTTCTAGGAAGTTATTTGGCTTGTTGGAGGGAGCACGGACCACATACGTGAGTCATCCGTGTTCTCCTGCTTACAAATCAATCTGGAAGCTCAACACCGGCGTAAGCCCGCTCTGCTCCCGGTACACCCATTCATTGAGGTCGGGATCATACTCGCGGCTGAGCGGGTCAATGTTTTTCCGGCTGATGACATTCTGAATGTCGAGCGCTAAAGTCCAGGCTGTTTTAGGGTTGTTCTTGCGAAACGCGATGCGCAAATCCGGGCGGAAATAGGCTTCCACCCGCTCCGAGAAAGCATTTGCCTCGTCTAAAAGAGGCTCTTGCGAAAAGCGCGAAACCGTTTGTCCGGGTAGCAAAGGTGTGAGTCGCTGACCGCCGTTGTAGAGCAGTTTGAGTCCGAGTTGCAACACCGAGGCATTTTTGAAACTCCATTCCTTGCCCGCCATGAGCGAGCCTGATAAACCGCTGTCGAAGGCCGTGGGGTGTTCGCGAGCAGCTGCATCCGTATAGCGCGATTGCGACACGGAACCGCTCACCAGAAAGAACGTGCCACCAGCAAAGGATTTTTCCACGCTCAGATCCAACCCAATGTTTTGCCCCTCACCCGTATTGATCATTTCCTGGGTAGCGAAGCCCTGAATTGTGTTCAAAATGCTCCAACTACTCGCCGTGTTTTTCGCCACTGGCACATCCTTCATTTTTTGGAAATAAATCTCGGCGTGTAGGCGCATGGATTTTCCAGCGAGAAAGTCCCAACCCGCCACATAGTGCTGTGCCCGAATCAAATCTACCTGGCGATTCACTTCGCGGCCGTTCACGCGGGTAAAATAATTGCCCAAAGGCAGCACCCGCCCATGGATGCCCCAGGCGAGGCTGATGGATTGTTTTTCAGATACTTGATACTTCGCAGCCAGCCGTGGTTCGATGCTGGAGCTCTGGTTCAAATCAAAATAAAGGACATGCAGTCCGGCGTTAAAAGTCCATTTTTCACTTGGCCGCAGGCGAAGGTTGGCATAAGGTTGAATCTGTGCAGTCATGCCTTCCGCGTTCAGTCCTGTAGAGTCTCCAAGGGTGTTTCGGTAAAAAGAATAAGGCATCAAATTGGCGAAAAACCCCGTTTTTAGCGACACGCGGCGATTGAATTTTTTGTTCAAAAAAGAGGACACCACATAACGTCCTTCTGTGTACTCCTCGGTGTTGACCGTAGAAGGCGTGCGTTCCAAACTGAGTGTATCGTTGCGCCAATCGATTGTTTGTCCCATGGCGGCCACGCTGGTTTTGATGAACGCGTCGCCTTTGAGCAGGGCGGTGTGCGTGGCGCCGAGCGCGCCCATGTTCGTGTCAAAATCCCGGGTGTAATAATCGGTGAATGACTTCCAATCTGCGGTGTTTTCCACGGCATTTTCGGTTTCCTGGCTAAGGCCGCCAATGCCCCAAAGGGTGAAAATGTGCTTTTTGTTTTTGGTAGGAAAATTCAGGTTGAAACTCAAATCCTGGAAGGTATTGTCAATGCGTTCACCTACGAGGTGGAGCCCGAGTTTGTTCAAAATGCCAAGCGTGGAATAGCGGTAATTGACCAAATAGGAGGCGCCTTTACCCGCCGTAGCCTTGGCGGAGGAGAGGCTGTTAGCCTTTGACCCTTGAAACGGCCCTTCCGTACTGAAATCAAGTCCCAGCATCCCTGCCCGGAACGTGTACTCGCGCTTGTCGGGATTGCCCTTGCGGAAATGCACATCGAACGCGCCCGAATAAGCGTTGCCGTATTCAGCCGGGAATGCTCCCGTGCTGAAATCGGAATTACCCAACATGCTGACGCTGAAAATCGTGATGCCCCCGCCCGAAGATCCACGCCGTGCAAAGTGGTTGGGATTGGGGATGTCAATGCCTTCGAGTCGCCATAGCAGCCCGATGCCAGAGTTGCCGCGCACCACGATATCTGAACGACTGTCGCGACTGGGCTGCACGCCGGGGAAACCCATGGCCATGCGGCTGGGGTCGTTGGCGGAGGCAGCGTAGCGCTGGGTTTCGTCTACCGAAAACGAGCGGGTACTGAGCATTGAAAGGTCGTTGATGGGTTCGTTGCCGCGCTTGCGGGCAGTCACCACTACTTCTTGCATGGTGTTTGTTGCGCCTTCGCGGAGGGCGATGCTGAGGAAGGTTTCGCGTGCCGAGTTGACAATAATGGGGTCGCTGAGCCAAGGCTCGTAACCGACATAATTGCATTGCACTTGCAGGCGACCGATGGGGACGTTTTTGAGTGAAAATTTACCCTCCAAATCCGTCACAGCGCCAATGGACGGTTCCAGGTTTTCTACCCTGACTGTTGCGCCGATGAGCGGTTCTTGCGAGTCTTTGTCAAGGACCTGGCCGGAGATGGTTTGGGTGGCTTGGGCGGAGAGTAAGATTGGCCAGAGGCAAAAAGCTAGCAGGGTAAAAGATCTTTTCATAGTTATTAGTTGCAGGTGAAATGGATAGGAATTCAGCCCAATGATTTTTATAAAACGGCAGAACCGCAGAGGCGCTGAGTGTTTGAAAATCAACACTTTGCGCCTCAGCGCCTCTGCGGTTTATTTTTGCTTCAGCCATTTTTCTACCTTTCTCTAAACCGATACCGTAGCCCAAGGCTTAACATATTTGCGTTGCCGAGGTAGGCGGAAAAACCACCATTGATGCCAGTTTTGCCGAGCGGAAACTGCCCGGCAAGATTGAAAGCAGTCTCGCCAACACTGGTAAGGGCCATTCCCGCTCGCAAAAGGCTGTTGCCATTGGGGTCGTTGAATCCCACATTCAGGAAACCAAAGGAAAATATAGGCTCGTTGGAAAGCCCAAGCATAGGCTCGTCATAGTATCTAAAATCTATGAAATAACGGTCGAGGCGACCAAATCGGAGTGATGCGGAGGGCAGGAATTCATTTCGGGAATGGTTGTCCACATCAACAGAAGCAAGAAAATTGCGCTGCCGGTTGAAAAACCCCAGCGACGCTCCAATAAATTTGCTGTCGGCTCTTCCGTGCAATCCAATGGAGGAATAGCGGTAATTATTATAGTCATAATTGTTGTCGTCGGACTTGGCTTTGCCAAAAGCACCCCGCAACCCGACTTGCAGTTTTGTCCATCCGCGCTGCCAGTTGGCACTGAACTCGGCTCCTCCTGAATTGGTTTTTATGATGTCTTCGCTTATCTTAGTTCCATCGCAATCGCGACTGATTTCCTTATAATTGCCAAACGAGCCGGCAGCACCCACTTCCATCCAGCGTTTCCACTCGCCTGGCAACGCTTTGTTTGGGATGCTGTCTATCGGGTTGAGCATCAGTACAATTGCAGTAGCAGACAACATGGAAGCAGGCGCTAATACAGACCGTCCGGCGCAGTATTCCCGCCACAATTGTCGCCCCAAAAGCAGCATTGCCGGAAGGCACGAAACCAAAATGACCATGGCCTCGTCGAGCGTCATCAAGTCGCGCAACAGAAATCCGATTAAGGTGATACCGGCGAGCGCGTAAGCATGTTGCGCTGTAGTCACCCTCGGAATGTTTGGTACAGGTGCTTTGCTATTTTTTTGCCGGGAAAAATAAAGCGCACAAAAACCCGCAATGCTTCCCAAAGCCATAATCAGCATCACCCATTGGCCTATTTTTAGTCCGCTCCACATCGTGCCGAAAGCGCCCCTGTTGGTTGCCACTTCTCGCAGGAATTCAACGCCAAATCGTTGGAAAGTCAATAAAGCAAAGCCTAATAATGCGAGCGCGCCAGGTTTTGTGAAACGGTTTCTCGAATGCCATAAAAGGATGAAAATCAGCAAGTTGCCTGCTATCAAAAACAACTGAATCGGGAAAAGAAGGGTAGTGCTGGCCGCCCCTTCATTCAGGACGCCAGTCTGTATCTGCTGCATGTAGGCAGGCGTTCCAGGCCCATAAGCAATGCCCCAATCCGAGTCTGTAGGGATGCCGTAGCAACAACCCGCCAGCAGACAGCCCACACGCCCCGATACAGCCGCAAGTGGCAAACCAAGCATCAGCACATCGGCCAATCCCGCCGGAAGCCGCCACCAGCTCCGGAGCACAAAATAGACCAATAACATGAGCACCAAGCCCCCCATTACTGTTTTGCCGGGTAAGGTGGGCAGTCCATCACCCATCAGCGCATTCATCCAGTCCTCTCCTGTCCATGCTCCAAGCCGGGAGCCGAGTACTATGCTTGTGTTCAGGATGGCCACCACCGTCAGCACAGTGACAATGGGGAATTGGCGTTCGCGGGCAGCTTTCCATTGAGCCGCGAGCGCAAGCGCCGGGGCCATGATAATGGCAAGATTCCAGGCCAGGGCGGCGTCTATGTCGCTGGGTTTCCAGACAATCACGGTGCCTAATGCGCCAGCGATTAGAACCATGGCAAATAGGGGGGCGGAGAGGGTAAAAAGTGTTTTCATAAAAAGGCATTATTGTTGGTAAAGAATGCTTGTTTTAAAAAAACCGTCACCTATCTCGCTTTTCCAAAGGGCACATTGATACCCAGCCAGGGGAGCGCCCAGAATCCACTATTGTCACCTCCGAAAAGCGGCCTGAACAGACCAAAGTCAAGTGCAAGATTTTTTCCTCCAAAACGACCACCCACCGAGATTAGCCCAAAATTATCGCCACCGCCAGCAGGTATCAGATAGTTTTCTGTCAGGAACGTAAACTTCTTGGAGACTCGGTACATACCGCTCAATGTCACGGCTGGATAGTCAGCCCAACGCCCGCCAGCGAAACCGTATCCAAGCCCCAATGTAAAATTGCGATCGGGTGACCCTGCGGTAAGCACCCCATAAGCAATGCCTGCACCGCCCTCATTATCAAAACCAAGTCCAACAGCATTGGCGTACAATACCCCGGCACCGACGTTTAAGTTGTCTTTTTTTAAAGGCAGGGAAATTTTTGGTGTTATCCAGAAAGGAAACCCGGACGCTCCAAATAAAAAAGTTGGGATAAGGCCAACTCCCATCGAAAAGTTGTCAGTGAACCCATAGGTTACCTGGTTGAGAAATATCCAGGTGTTCTGGTAATATCCTTCTCCTGCCTGGAGGCCGTACCCATTGGGTGCAAAGAAATACCGGGTATTGTGTGGGTTTTTGTACCAAAATTCGCCGTCTACCATTTGTTCTTTTTTTATAGGCTCCATGACAACGATTTGACTTTTTGGAATAGCAACCTCCCCAAGCAAATCGGTACGAATAACTACCTGGCTGGCATCTTGTTTTACGATAACCCCGAAGTAATTGTTGTCATCTTTTGTGACGATACGCCATTTTTTTGTGGTGTCAGATATGGCTGGCTGAACACTTAGGTCTGATAAATTTTTATTCCCTCCCTGGCTCCTGATCTCTTTGATAAAGGAAATGCTGATGGAGCGTTGTCCTTTGTTATTGTCTCCGCATATTTGATAAAAGATTTCCTTTCCTGTTGATTTTTCAATCTCCGCTAAGATAGTCTTGCCGCTTTTCAGCAGGATGGTGTCGCAAGTTTTTTGTGCGGATAGACTGATTTGCAAGGACCATAAGGCAAGAAAAATAAGAAGTCTTTTCATGATGTTAGGTATGGAGGGTGTTGAGTGAAAGCTCCGGGATTTATTCCCAGATCATTTTTCCAATGGAAATTCTTTGCGCAAAATACTCTTTAATTCCATTGGGTATATTTTTTCGCAACATGAATACTTCAAAGGCATTCAACCTTGTTCTGTGCTGCACCATCCTGCCTTGTTAATCGTATAATTCAAAGGACAAAATTGGCTCCTTGGCAGCAATACTGATTTCAGCTGACGAAGGCTTGGGGCTTATTATTAGGAAAGTTAAGGGCCAGGAGGAAAGTTGTTTGCTTCATGGGTTGGATTTTGATAACCAAGGCCAGAAAAGGTTTTGAAACTAAATGCAAAGGATTGCAAGGGGCAACATTTGGCAATGGTTTGATTTTCAATGATTTTGAAGAAGTATTTTGGGACAAATGTCTATCGCACAAAAAAATCTATAAATTGACTTGTACTAGAAAGGTATATTTTTTTATTGCAATTAAACTTTGATGATGATTTTGAATGACTTAGGATGAAAATTTACAATCATTTACAAAAAAAGCCAACTTTTGGATTTGCCGCGTAGTTTTGCAAAGCCAGCTAATTTCGATACATTCGTCCTCTCCTTTCACCCAATTAAAAAACTTTTCCCCCATGAAAAAGATATTTCCCATTTCCCTCTCTATCGCATTTTGGCTTTTATGCTGCGCAGTTTCCAATGCCCAAAGTTTGCGTTTTGGAATAAAAGCAGGGGTCGGAGTTGCTAAGCTTGATTATGAGCCTGACACTCCTTTGGATTCGCTGGATTATTTCGAATATTATTATGGGCCGAGAAATGATTTCAACAGCAATTTCAGGCCGACCTATACGCTCGCGGGAGTCATAGAATATGACCTGTCAAAAGATTTTGTCCTTTCATCAGGCATCCAGACCAGTTTGAAATTTTCAAGGTTAAATGTTCAATCAGGCTACGCCAGGGATGAGAACAAATATCGGTTCAATGTCCTTTACCTCAAATTGCCCGTAACGATTCATTATCGAAGGGGGAAGGTGTTTTTAGGCGCTGGTGGCTATGCTGGCTGGGCAGTTTCAGGCAAGTATAAAAACGAAGTACAAAACGATAATTCCCAATATCTAGATTACAATGGTGATCTCAAATTTGGAAACGACCCGGAGAAGTCGAACTTGCAAAGGTTCGATTATGGCGTTCGGGGAGAAGTGGGCTATAGTTTTAAGCGCTTGCGCCTTAGCCTGACGTTTGATCAGGGAATCGCCAAATTGAAAGCCTCCAATGGCAATCCTGCTCTCCAGCCAAATTATTCCCCTTATGAAAAAGGAATGCTTTCTAATCAGGCTATATACGCTACGGCCACCTACTACTGGCTGGCGAAGTAATGGTTGGGATATTGAGAAATTGGGATATTAGGATATTGAACCAATATCCCAATATCCCAATATCCCATCACTCCTCTACCAGCCGAAGTCCACTCCGACGGTCGGTATTTTTGGCTTTTTCGCGTCGGCGCGAGCTGATTTTTATATCTCCCCGATTGTCGGCCCAGGATCCTCCGCGCAGGGCTTTTTTCTCAGTGCCTGGTGGTGGACAATTGAGGTAAGGAGGGTAGGGGGCCTGGCACCATTCCCAAACGTTGCCGCTCATGTCGAATATGCCGATTTCGTTGGCGCGTTTGGTGCCTACTTCATGGGTTTTTTCCTGTACGATGTTGAACCACGCTACGCTATTCGGATCATTGCTGCCACTGTATTTTGTCATTTTGGAAGCAGCTGCCCCACGCGCAGCCCATTCCCATTCAGCCTCGTATGGCAAACGGTAGCGTTTCTTATTCTTTTGTGAGGCTTTTTGAATAAACTCCTGCACATCATTCCAGGAAACTCTTTCCACCGGGCATTCCGGGCAGTTGGAATGGAACGAAGGGTCGCGGCCCATAATGCCCCACCAATCGGCTTGTGTGATCTCGTATTTGCCGATTTTGAACTGCTGGATTTTTACGCTCGTGCCGTCCGGGCAATCGCCCTTGTCAACCTTGAGTTTGCCACCAGGCACGGACACCATCTCAAAACCGGATTTCCTTTTTTTTCCTTGCTTTTCCGGCTCAGGATCAGGCGTGATCGGTGCTGGTTTTGGGGCGGATGGAGCAGGTTTGGGCGCGGGCGGTACTGGCTTTGGCTTAGAGGTTGGTTTAGTTTTGGGCTTAGGTTTGGGCTTTGGCTTCTCCGTTTTTTCTGGTTTAGTCACTGTTACAGGGGTTGAGTCTATCTGAACCTCCACAGAATCTTCTTCTACATAAATGGATTCAGGCTCCAGGCCTTCTGCTTCTATTGGCAGGTTTTCCAGGTTTTTCAAGCTGTCAATTTTGAACCGGGCTTCTTCGATGAACAACCCATCGGGATAGGCGAGCAAGTAGGTTGCAAAACTGTTGCGGGTGTGCGTTTGTAATGTTTCCTTCCAAAATGCCCTGTCATCGTCGCCTGGTTTTTTTCCGCCGAGCCAGGAGGGCATCGGGATAAAACCAAGCTGCATTCCAACATACGCTAATACACCACCGGCAATCACCAAGGCAAGCACCAGGGGCAATATATATTTTTGTTTGGAGTCGCTGTTTGAAGATGCACTTACGGGGACATTGCTGTAAGAAAACACATACCCAGTGCCCTGGAACGGAGTACCTTCAGCTTCGGGAACAGGCTCTGCCACAACAGTTATTACCTCTTCAAGTACAATCTCTTTGATGCGCTCCTTGTCGTTGATGAGTTCTTTGACAGAGACTTTCAACACCAATGGCATGATGCCGACCACAAGCGGTTTTACAAAGAAAATCCATTCGGTGTAGTCGTTTTTTTCCAGGAACTGCTCCACCGAATTTAGTTTTCGGATCGCGAAACAGGGCGTATCATTGGGGTCAAGCAGTTCCACTTCCATCACCTCCGACACACGCAAATCCTTTACTACGGTGTCTTTTGTGAGTTCAATGTTCCGAACCACCGTGTCTACATCGAAGGCCAGGCGCACCACGCACTTGTGTTCTTCCTCTACTTCCATCGTATGCGGGATGCGGTAAAGAATGCTTCCTGCCTTGTCTTCCACACTGCTTTCGGCAGTTTTTGGATCAAAATCTTCCAATCGAAGGCCATCAATCAGATCCAGCACATCTGCGGTAATGCGGTTGTAGGCGCGGTCGAGGTCTTCCTGGGAGAGCAGGCCCCGGATGCGGTCTTTGTTGATGGCGTTGAGCCGGGTTTCTAATTGGAAAACTGCGTTGTATTTCTCCGTTTGTTCCGGGAGGGCGTTTTTCAAAGCCGCCAATACCGAAAAAATCCCTTTGTCGGGGTCCGGGAGAATGTCGCGCAGGGAGCGCTGTAGTTCGGTGAGTTCGGCAGCTGTGATCATGGGGTGGGTTTTAGATTGCAAACTTCGGCTTCTTTGGGGATAGCGGTGATAAAAATGTGATAAAACCCTTTAGTAAACTAATTCAAGCCGGGCTTGCAATAATGCGCAAGCAGAAAATCAAGGCTTCTTCTTTTTGTGAGGGTGTCGCTTCTCTTGGCGAGTTGTTTTTTTCTTGGGGAGTTGTCCCCTTGTTTGGATAAAAGTTTTTATGTATTTCCTAAATCTCCAAGAAAAAAATACGCCAATTATCAACGTCCATACAGCATATAACCTCCAGCCGGGGAGGTATCGCAGTCGGAAGGATTGCCAAAAGTCGCTTGTGGCGGAAAAGAAGTTTCCTTGCTCCCAGTAGGCAATGCCTCGGTTATAATAATTGTCGGGATCTTGAGGTTCGGTATTTATTGCGACATCAAAGTCGGCAATTGCCTCTTTGTACCTAAATAATTTGATTTTTGCATAACCTCGACCATTATGAATGAAAACATTAGGCATAAGTTGGGTGGCTTTGCCGAAGTCAGCGAGTGCTGCCTCATATTGGCCTAAACCGTTATTGGCATCACCTCTGCCAGTATAGGCTTGAGTTTTTTTGGGGTCGAGTTGAATTGCCTTGTTTAAGTCAGCAAGAGCCGACTTAAATTGACCTAACTTAGTTTTACAAACACCTCGAACATAGTATACGCCAGAATTTTTTGTATCCCGTTGAACATAATTATCTAGGTCAAAGACAGCCTCTTCGTACTGGCCGAAATGGTATTTAGCAGCACCTCGATCGTCATAAGCCTTGATATTATTTGAATCTAGTTGAATGGCTTTATCATAATCTGCGATTGCCACTTTTTTTTGCCCTAAAGCATATTTGGCAACACCTCGGTTTCGGTATGGCATAGACTGTTTGGGGTCGAGTCTAATGGCTTTATCATAGTCGGCAATAGCTGCACCATGTAGTTTTAAATCGAATTTGGCAGCACCCCTATTGTTATAAACATTAGCATCGTTTGAATCGAGTTGAATGGCTTTATTGAAATCACTAATGGCTGCATCGTATAGACCTAAATCTCTTTTAGCACCTCCTCTGTTATTGTAAGCCAAAACATCGTTTGGGTTGAATTTGATGGCCATGTTGTAATCAGTAATGGCAGCTTCATTTTGACCTAATTTCGAGTTAGCAAAACCTCGACTGTTGTAGGCTAAGGCATAGTTTGAGTCAAGTTGTATAGCTTTGTCGCAATCGGAAATGGTCATTTGGAATTTGCCTAATTTCTGGTAAGTGACACTACGTTCGTAGTAAAAAACAGGCAAAGGTCTTAGATTGATGGCTAGGTCATAATCTTGGATCGCTTTTTCAAACAGCCCAAGATGAAAAAACATATTTGCGCGTATTGCGTACTCGTCGGCTTGTTTTTCTACAGACCAATCAGAAGCAATCCGATAAAATTCCGGTTTTTTTCGCCCGATTTTTAGATTGGACATCCCTATCACCCAAGCATCAAAGCTTTCCTTGCCCATATTAATCAGCCCTTCTTCCAGGTCTTTATCAGAGATATTTGGTTGGTATTCATTGTCCACTTTTGGAGATATTTGGCCACCTGCATAGCGAACAAGGGTTTCAGAAGGTTGGAATTTTATACAAAAACCATCGGCTTGGCAGTTGGGTTCTGCATCCCGTAGTTTTCCCCAAATAATCAGGTCGGCATGATAGTAGTCTCTCATCCGAGCCGCCTCGTCACTTTGATTGGGTGGTAAAGAGTCTACATAGCATATCTTGATGGGAAGGCTATCGCGGAGTTTTATTTCATCTATACGGGATTGAATACTGAGGCCATAGCACTTAGTTTCGTTCTGCGCATTAGCGTTGTCCTCAAACCGTGTTATCAAAATATAGAGGTGGGTTGAGTCAAACTCCTCAGGAAAACCGCAGCCAGGATTAGCCGAGCGAACGTCCGCTCTATTGTCTGAGCCATATTGATCGTTTTCATGTCCATCCGCAATGAATGACGGGTAAGCGAGGAATAGGGCTGCAAGACTAATTAACACTGGAATAAACCAAGTCCAGAACCTCCATTTTCGCCAAAATGGGGGCGTTGTTATATCATTAGAAGAGCCAGTTTTCTGATTGTTGGGAGGCTCAATTTCAAGACTATCTTTCCGACTCTTATCCACGATTTCCACCACAGCCGCTGTGATACGATTCATCTCAAGGCCATAGTATTTTTCGTCTTCCAAGCCTGTAAGATGCCGTTTTTTCAATCTAGCAAACTGCACAGAGAGTGTCTGGACACGTTGACGCAGATCGGTATCTTCCGATTGTTCGGTAAGTTTTACAAGCGTCTCAAGTGCACCTTCGATGTTACCCTGTGCAAGAAATTCTTTAAGATTTTGAATCGGGGAAGGCATGGCGAAGCTTTGATTTAAAGGCGAATGTATCGCCAAAATCAAAACTGTGTATCAAATATCACTGAAAGGAATTAAGGTAGCGGAGAGGACCGCGAAGAGGTGACATCTGCGAGGCACAAGCAGGTGTCACCTCGGAGTTGCGGATACGCTCCGAAATCCGTGCCCGCTCCGAGATGTCACCTGCTCGTGCCTCGCAGCTGACACCTCGTCGCTCCGTTCAATCATTCAACTTCAACACCTTAATAAACGCCTCAGCAGGAACCTCCACATCACCAAACTGCCTCATGCGCTTTTTTCCTTCTTTTTGTTTTTCCAACAATTTGCGCTTCCGCGAGATGTCGCCGCCGTAGCATTTGGCCGTCACGTCTTTGCGGAGGGCCGAGATGGTTTCGCGGGCGATGACCTTTTGGCCGATAGCCGCCTGAATGGCGATTTGGAACTGCTTGCGGGGCAGGAGTTCTTTGAGTTTTTCGCACATCCTGCGACCCATGGATTCCGCTTTTGAGCGGTGTACGAGGGCAGAAAGTGCATCCACAGGCTCTTGATTTAGTTTGATGTCGAGTTTCACCAAGTCCGTTTCGCGGTAGTCTATAACATGGTAGTCAAAGGAGGCGTAGCCCCGTGTAATGGATTTCAGTCTGTCGTAGAAATCGAACACGATTTCGGCCAAAGGAAGGTGGAAGATGATTTCTAGCCGCGTAGGCGTGAGGTAGTGCTGCTTGATGAGGATGCCACGTTTGTCGAGGCAGAGTGTCATGATGTTGCCGATGTATTCAGGCTTGGTAATCACCTGCGCATAGATGTAGGGCTCCTGTACACTTTGCAAAAAGTTAGGTTCGGGGAGCTCAGTGGGCTGGTGTACCGTGAATTTGTTGCCCTTCATGTCGGTAGCGGTGTAGGGCACGTTGGGAACAGTGGTGATGACGTCCTGGTTGAACTCGCGGTAGAGCCGCTCCTGCACAATTTCCAGGTGCAACATCCCCAGGAACCCGCAGCGGAATCCAAAGCCGAGCGCAGCTGAAGTTTCCGGCTCCCAAACCAGCGAAGCGTCGTTAAGTTGGAGCTTTTCCAGCGCGTCGCGCAGGTCTTCAAAGTCGTCATTGTCAAGCGGATATACGCCTGCAAACACCATCGGCTTCACTTCTTCAAAACCCTTTATACCCTCTGTACAGGGTCTTGCGACGTGTGTAATCGTATCACCGACCTTGATTTCGCGACTCACTTTAATGCCGGTAATGACATAGCCAACGTCGCCAGTGCTGATTTCGGTCGCCTCGAATTGACCCATTCTCAACACCCCCACTTCCTCAGCGGTAACCTCCTTTCCGGTATTAAAAAATTTGATTTTGTCGCCTTTTTTCATCGAGCCGTTCATCACGCGCACGTAGGCAATAATACCACGGTAGGAATTGAACACCGAATCGAAAATCATGGTTTGGAGGGGTGCATCAGGGTCGCCACTGGGCCCTGGGACTCGGTCAACCACGGCAGCCAGAATTTCCGGGATCCCAATACCTGTGCGTCCGGAGGCTGAGATAATCTCTTCTCGTTTGCAACCGATCAGGTCTATAATTTGGTCTTGCACTTCCTCCACCATCGCGCTCTCCATGTCCACTTTGTTCACGATGGGGATAATCTCCAGATTGTGGTCAACTGCCAGGTACAGGTTGCTAATCGTTTGTGCCTGAATGCCTTGCGAAGCATCTACGAGCAAAAGCGCCCCTTCGCAAGCAGCAATAGAACGGCTCACCTCGTAGGAAAAGTCCACGTGGCCGGGGGTGTCAATAAGGTTGAAAATGTATTCTATACCATTCGCCGGGTGTACATACTTCATCTGAATGGCGTGGCTCTTGATTGTGATACCGCGCTCGCGTTCCAAGTCCATATTATCGAGCGCCTGATCTTGCATATCGCGCTTGCTGATGGTGTGGGTGTACTCCAACAGTCGGTCAGCAAGAGTGCTTTTCCCGTGGTCAATGTGTGCGATAATGCAGAAATTGCGTATGTTTTTCATGTAGTGATGCAGTGATAAAGCGATGAAGTGATGCGCGCTTGATGGACTTAAAACCACTTTATTAGTTCATCGCCTCATCACTTCATGAAAACGGGCGCGAAGGTACTCTAAATTGCGCTTTTCGGCGGGGTTTTGTGAATGTTTGAAAAGAATTTGAGGTCGGAAAACAGCGAAGGCCTGGCGGTACCATGGCCAAGCCTTCGCTACGTTTCAAGAGGGTTTCTCATATGTCGCGTTTCTCCTTTCACCGCAGAGGCGCAGAGGCACGGAGTTTTTGATACTCAAGTTGTTAGGACTCTGCGCCTCTGCGCCTCTGCGGTGAATAATTACTTATGAGACACTTCGTCATTGATCAAAAAACGTAATTCACACTCAAATTAAACCGATACCCCGGCAAAACTGCCCCCGGAGTGTGTACCCTGATTTTGTCGCCATCTACGGCAGCAGAAAGTCTCGAGCCAATAATCGGAATATCTTCCACCGCCTCTTGGACTTCATCTCGGAAGGCGGATACGTCGTTGTTTGGGTCGTTGCTGGAGTAAGTGAGCGTTCCGCGCAACCACTTGAAATCAAGGCCGACAAAGGTCGCATCCATTGTAACATGGTCACCGAGCCGGAATTGAACGCCCATGGCACCTCCCAGGCCAATGCCGTTTATGGCCCCTTTAAATGTCGTGGAGTATTGGCTCTCATCCATTTGTGTTGTTCTGGCCAGTGAAAAATGATTGTAGCGGGCATAAGGCGCAAGGTAAAATCCGCGTGGCGCATTTCCGCCCAGATAAAAACGGTTTTCAAGCACAGCGCCAAAGGAGGAGTAACGGTTTTTTACTGTTTTGCCTTCGCCGCTCAGGTCAAAAGTGTTTTCCAAAAGATTGGGCATTTTGGTCGGACGAGGAATGCCTACGAGCAAGGAAAGCGATTTGTTGGAGGCATAGGCCCATTCGCCTCGGACATTGATTTTTCCACTTGGGAGAATCAAACTGAACGGTGCGAGGCCGACACTCCATTTTTGTTCAGGCTCGTCGTCGTAACTCGAGCGATTTCGGTTGTTTTGGGCAGAAATGCTTGAAAAAGAAAAAGCAAAAAGGGTAAGGGTGAGCAGGATTGGTTGGACTTTCATGTTGAAATTATTTTGGGGTCTAAACGGAGTAGGGGTGTTAGGGATTGGTGAAGGCGCGTTAAGGGCATCGTAAACTTTAAATCCTCCCCGCTACCATCTCCAAAATCTCCCGCTCCATCGCATCGGCTGCTTCTGCCATTTTTTTACCTTCTGCCAATACCGCTTCGGCATACTCCTTGTCGTTCAATCCACTGGTATTGACCTGAATGTTCATATACGCCCCACGCACCGCAGCCCGGGCGCACAATGCACCCACGCCCGCGTCCGTCACGGAATTTGGATTGCCCGTTTCCACCATTTGCTTGATGAGCGGAAAAGACTCGAATGCGAGTTGCATCACTTTGAAAGGCACCTCAATGGCTATCCGAGTGCCCGCTTGAATGGCCGCTTTTCGAGCCGTTTTTTCCTCCAGCGTAGTGTTGGGCAAGCCGAATGCCGCCATAATGAGTTTGAATGCATCGGTATCCTCGTCCACAGTACGGAGCAGTGCGTCTTTGATTTTTTGGCCGCGTTCGGCGGCATCAGAGAATTCCTCCCAGCGCTCGTCCCAACCGCGTTTATGGCTGCTGAGGTTGGCGACCATAGCGGCGAGCGACGCGCCCAAAGCCCCCACATACGCGCTGATAGAGCCGCCACCAGGTGCCGGGCTTTCGCTGGCTGTTTCGTTGGCGAAGGCCACTAAGTCCATGTTTACCAACTTGTTAGCGTTCGCTGAATCGCCTTTTTCGAGGTTGTACTCGATTATTTTTTGCTGCGGATCAAAGGGCGCGAGTTCGTCCAGGCCCATAGACTTGACGGCGATTTTCAACAATTCCGCTTCGCTTACACCCACACTGCGCTGTTGCTTTCTCAAAAAAAATTTGCCGGCTTCAAGCATTACCCCGAGCGGAACCAGGCCCACGAGTTCAGAGCCGGTTACGCGCATTCCACGGCGGTCGGCGCTTTGTCGGCATTCTTCAAAAGCAAGGTGGAGTGGGGTAGCGCGGACATCTGTGATGTTCATCGAAACTTGTGCGATGCCATATTCCTCAATGTACCAACCAATTGCCTTCACCCCTTTCAAGGTGCCGGCCTGGCGAATTGGTTCCCCCGAGGCGTCTTTCATCGGTTTGCCTGTGGCGGGGTCGTTGAGCACGCGGCCATTTTCGCGCACGTCGAAGGCTATTGAATTGGCTCGGCGTACGGAAGTTGTATTCAAATTGATGTTGTAAGCAATCAAAAAATCGCGAGCACCGATAACAGTCGCCCCGGTTTTCGCATTGAATTTGGCAGGACCGAAATCGGGCTTCCAATCTGGATTGGCCAGTTTTTCCGGCAAACCTTCGTATTCTCCCGCTCGGATTACGGCCAAATTCTGCCGCTCCGGGCTACTGGCAGCAGCTTCGTACAGGTAAATGGGTAGATTTAACGCCTGGCCAACCCGTTCTCCGAGGCGGCGCGCCCAGTCTGCCGTTTCTTCCATGGAAATATTGGCAATGGGGATGAGCGGGCAGACGTCTGTTGCGCCCATGCGCGGGTGCTCGCCCGTGTGCTTGCTCATATCTATCACTTCGCAGGCTTTCCGGATAGCCTGAAAAGCAGCCTCGACCACGGCTGCTGGTTCGCCCACGAAGGTGACAACGGTTCGGTTTGTAGCCGCTCCGGGATCTACGTCGAGGAGTTTGACTCCTTCTACAGCCTCAATGACATCGGTGATCTGTTTGATTACGGCAGGGTCGCGTCCCTCTGAGAAGTTGGGGACGCATTCGATGAGTTGTTTCATTGGGCGAAGGTAGGAATTGGGCGAAAATCAAAACGGCGAGCCTTTCAAAAAGGCTCGCCGTGCGTGACGAATTTTATTTCGCCAGTACTTGCACAATTGAATTTCGCCCTACTTCTTGTCGCCATAGCCAAGCACCCAGCCAACAACACCCCCAACCACAGCACCAAAGACGGCATTCACAAGCGGGTCAACGATGAGCATGGTTGGGCTTGTCCACATTTTCAAGTAGGAATACCAGCCCAAATCAAGACTCAGAGCAACGAGACCGCAAATGACCGCTCCAGCTATGGCACCGCCACGGAAAGAAGAAATATTTGCCCACCGGCTATAAATCAATGCCAGAAGCAACCCATAGACAAGATTGCTGGCAATCATTCCCCACATGATCATTTCCTCCGGAGCCCTTTGCAATGCCAGTCCTTCTGGGGTGCACATAGAGTTGAAATAATCCATGAGGAGTATTCCCCAGATAAGCCATCCGAGCAAAAATGCGACTACGCCCCCAGCGAGGGCTGCAAGTAAAACTTTGGTATTCATATCGTTTTGTTTTAGTGAAAGAATCGAGAAAAGGAGCCTATTTTGAGCCGTAGCCAAGCACCCAGCCGATTACACCACCCGCTATGGCGCCTTGAACTGCATTGATAACTGCGTCAACGATTACCGCGTTCATGGTCATTACATCCATCCCTGCATAGGAGAAAATATCCGCTCCTAGTGCTACCAGGAACATAATCCAGGCCCCGGCGATAGCGCCGCCCTTAAAGGTAGAAATTCCTGCCCAGCGGCTGTACAGCAGTGCCAACAGCAGCGACCAAGCAAGGCAACCAACGAAAATCGCCCACATAATAGGCATTTCTCCGCGCATGACGCTTGCACCGGCTTCTGTTGTGTTGGCCTCGAAGAAGCCTTTGAAAGCCATACCATAAAGGACCCAGCCGGAAAGGAAAGTAACCACTGCGCCAATCAGCGCGGCAAGTAAAACTTTGGTGTTCATAACGTTTTGTAATTGATGAAAAATGGTGAAAAGTAATGGTCTTTTCAGGCTATTTTCTTGGAAACGTTTTGATGTAGGCCGAAAGCAAGGAAGGATTGTCGGGCAAATGTAAAAACCGCCGATTTAATTTCTTATTTTTATCAAAAATAAATGACTATCTACATATTGTACCCTGCCGAGCTTGGAGAGGTCAAACATTGGCTCGATGGATTACAGATGCAGGCGTGTTGCGTCAAAAGACTCAGGCGCGGCAGGAAAGCACAGTAACGCAGGTTTTTTACAGGCTGGTAGTTAAATCTTTTCGCGATACTTGGTAATTTGGAATTTATTTGAATACATTGCACACGTTTCTGCTCCCCCTCTGAAGTGCGCCGGGGCAATCCTTAATCCATTGGCCAATGTTCATACCTGTTTTGCCCTTATTTTAGGGATAACTTTCAGGTCTGTGCCAAGCCTCAACGGAGGTAGATCACGCTATCATTTTTATTCTCAGTGACCTTCCAACAGTAAGTGCGAAGGTTTTTTCAATCCATATCCTTGCTGCGTATCCCCCACTGGCCTGTTCCAGTGTGGCTTAACCGATTTTTTCATTTTCTAACACATACCAAAGATGAAACGAGTCTTTAATTTAACGC
>JBJXGZ010000108.1:0-3082 GCA_046160625.1 Saprospiraceae bacterium | reverse complement strand
CGGAATGACGATGCTGAACGGCTCGCGCTCGTCTGGCACGGAGCGGAAATAGCCCCGGCTTTCCCAGTGGGCGTACCAGCGTTCTTCAATTTCGGAGGGCGTGTAGCGGGCGGAGAGTTCCATGTTTCGATTGATTCGATTTTTCGATTGTGCGATTGATTCGATTGGCGTTCCAAGCATTGTTTGGAAAGCCGAGTTTGAGCAAAGGTGATTCTGGCAAAAATTTGGGAAAGGAGGGCAAAAGTAGACAAACTTGCGAATAGAAATGGGAGAGGCCGCCCAAGTTCCAAGTTGGGCGGCCTCCGATTTTTTAAACATCAGGGAATGATTACCAGCGCAGCAGTTTTTGTACAAACACGCCATCGGCGCATTCCAAAGCGACGATGTAAACCCCATTTGGCAAAGCACTTGCTCCAAGAATTGGGCCTGTAGAATGTTGCTCCAAAAGGAGTGCGCCATGCAAGTCGTAGACTTTAACCGCGTTGACTTTCACGTTTTTGTTCAAAGTCAATTCTGTTTCGCCTGTGGATGGATTTGGGAAAAGGAGAAACGCTTGGCCGCCTACAGCAGGTGTTTGGGTGCCGACGATGCCCTCTTCCACGACAAACATCTTGGAAAACAATCCAACCTGATTGCTGACGGTGACGCTGTACGTGCCGGGAGCATTTACCAGAATCGAAGGCGTGGTGTCGTTTGTGCTCCAATGGTATTTGAAGTTGCCGAGCTCATGGGTAGAAAACGTAATCGCCCAATCGAGAAGCGTTCCGGCAATGCCGGCTTGCGCGTCCAATATGCCAAGCCCCCAAGTGCCCGTGATGGGAGTTCCAATGATGTCGCTCCAAAACCCCTCGGGCTGGAACGTGCCTGTGAAAGGCGCAGCAGATGCTGGTGCGAATGGCAAGCCACCTCTAATGTCTTCGGTGGCCGAGGGAGAAAAGCATGTGTTGGAATAATTGTCCCCATTGCCGCCATTGGTGGTGCTGAGTTCCACAAATGTTTCATTTGGGGCGATCAAATAAATATTCAGATCGCCGTCCCAATCATGTTCAATATTGAAGCAGACAGATTGCAAAATGGACAAATCGTGCAGTATGTCAAAAGGAATGTCAATTGAAACCTCGGATTTCGTCATTGGCATTGCCTGTCCAATGACGATCTGGGCCGTATTGGAGAACGTCCAAGATTTGTTTGAAACGGAGGTCGGGGCTACTGAAAGCAGGACTGCACCGCCGAGCTGGAAGAAAACACTGTCAGATGGGGAATAGAGAGAGTCGGGGTCGGCGATGTAAAGCGTGTAGGTTTTTAGAAAGCATTCGTTGGCCGCTGTTCCGCACACATTGAACTCGACCGTTTCGAGCTGCTCCTGCAATGAATCTTGTATGGGCTGAATGACAAAATACACCACTTCTCCTTGCGCGCTGACCGTTGTAACTGGGTTGACGGGCTGAAAGTCAATGCCATTGGTTGCCGTGCCCGCTATTTTGATTTGCAAAGGCAACAGATGGGCAGGCACTTCGGCAAACGTAAAGGATATGGTGTCGGCGGTTGCGACTTCAGGAACAATGGCATCCCCAATTTCGAGCGAGCTCAGTATTACTATTTCACTCTCCAAACTTTTTGCTTCCAAGTACACCGCCGAATCCCATCCCGAATCCAACACATCAGCGATAGCGATGACCATCTCGTAGGTGCCACAAGGAACCACGCTTGCTTCCGCAATGAAAATATCCGTGAAGCCGTCGTAAATAGGTTGCTTGTTTGAATCTTCATTGTCGTGGTAAAATTGCTCGTTGGTTGGAGGGCAAGGGGCAAAGTCTGGATTGTTTGGGTGCAGGTTATTGATGGCCACAGGAAGGTTTGTGCCTGGAATGAGCGCTATGTTCAGGTCGTCGTAAACTCCCCCAATGGGATTGGGGCCACTAAGAAAAAAGCCAAAAATATCGTTGAATTGGCTGCATGCATACTCCGGGTATTCTTCTGAGGCAAACGAATATCTAAACCGAATCGAGTCGCTAAAAGGGCGAAACGTGATGCGGAAATAGGCTACGTCATTCAAGTCCGCGCCTGGCAAAGCTGCCAGCAACTCTGCCTGAACTCCACCACCAAGATTGCCATCACTTGCTTGATTTGCCCCAGTAGCATCTGTAGATTCCACGTATCCTGTAGTCATCATCAGCCCTCGATTCAGGCCGATAGCCGTGTCGCCATCTGTAAAATAACCTATGGCATGAGGGTCTCCCTCATACACGACGCTCAAGATTTCCATCCCTGCACCCGTGAGGTGGTTGCGGATAAGTTCTGACACATCATTGTTTGGAAGTGCCGTAGAAGGCGTTACGGAGAGCACTTGCTGGCTCAAAGCCAGCGTGAACGTGCAGGTCACAAAGATCGATAGCGCAAAAAGTTGCTTTTTCATGTTGCGGTTGAGTTTTGAAAATTTTATCCAAAGGTATAGTCGAATGATTCGATTTTTGAAGATTGAATCCGATTGGTTCGATTGGGAATCATCCTCACGCCTACCCTTCTGGTGCCGTCACAAGCGAAGAAACAAGCCGCACAAACTGGGTAGAAACATTTTGAAAGCCCGCATTGTCGGGGTGGATTTCGTCGTCCCATTGATTGTCCCGAACACTTTTGCGCAAGTCGAGGTGGAACACTTGGCCGGGATATTCGTCGGAAAGGTTTTTCATCCGGGTGTTGAACTGGTCGAGCATGTGGCGCACCAATGCTGCTCGGTCGCCCGCTCGTTCGATGCCTTTTTTGTCCAAATACTGCCCAATCCAGTTCCTCTTTTTGGATTTGAACTCCACCGGGCGCGGGTAGTCGTAACTGTGGGTCACAATTTTGAGCGCGGGGTATTCGACCTTGAGATAGTCGAAAATGGTGCGGTACATATCCATGATGGAATCCAGTTCGGCACTGAAACTTGCGCCAAAGTAGCGTTCGGGCTGCTCTCCCTCCAGCGCATCGGCGAATTGCTCGGCCAAAAAACTGGGCAGGCTTTCGCCCAAAATATCGTTGCCGCCGCCGCTCAGCAGCAGCACCGTGGGGCGCACCTTTTTCACCGCGCCCGCTATCTCGT
>JBJXGZ010000107.1:0-89167 GCA_046160625.1 Saprospiraceae bacterium | reverse complement strand
CCCCCCGACCGAGGGCGTCAGAACACGCTTCAGTCGCCCACATATCCAAATGAAATCTGACCTGCCAAGTCCCGTATTTTCGGGACTGTGGTGGGGAAGAAAACGGCTTGACTTCGATTGCCCGAAGGCTGCTCCTGGCACTTTGTGCTTTAATCATAAATTAATAGCAGGCTCTGTCGCGCCATGGATGTTTAAGCAAAACCAAACGGAGATTTCCGGAAAATCCACAAAAGAGTACGGACGCGGACGCCGAAAAGCGTAGAGAGTAGGCAAAACACTACATTTCTTTAGCTATGTTTATTGGAAAACTTTTCCCCATTGCGCTCTTGATTATTGCCAATTCTACCCTGGCATTCAAATTGGTGAATCCTGCTTCTTATCATCAAATCACATCTCAAAGTCCTAAGGTTGAACAACCAAGTGTTGATATCCGTAAAACGTCTGATGGACAGCTTATCGCAGTTGTAAAAGACCATGTAGGTTTTCCGAATACAATATTTGCTCTTCAAACAACTGAAGTGGTCTCGATAACAAGTCCAATAATTTTGAATAATGTCGATGTAATTTATTTAAATGATTGCGTTACTTTTCGATCGAAATCCAATGGGCAGAACGTTGTTTTCAAATTGACAAGTTCAACTTGTCCAATTCCAACTTCAGGAAATATTGGAACATTCAGAGGTTTTGGTGTGATTAAACAACAAAGACAATCTGTTTATAATATACTCGTTGCTTATGGTGGCCCGATTTTTCCGCCTTCGACAGAACTCGTAGTATGCGATTGTGTTCCAAATGATACACCTGATGGAGGAAACTGCAAAGGAGGTGGCTCTGGGGCATCTGAATGTTCTTATACCGAGAGTGTATCTGGTGGTACCGTAGGTATTAGTGCAGCCTGTTCGGTAAAATGTGATGCTGGACACTATGCTTGTTGTTATGACAATTAGTATAAGATTGCCTCAAGTGTTTTGAATCATACCGAGATAGCCATTTTATGCCTATCTCGGTTTTTCAGAAAAAGGTTTTTAATTCTAACCATTTCATTCTTCCAACTTCAAATTTGTTTTTATGAAATTATCATTTTCCATCCTATTGATTTTCACGCTCGCATCTTGCCACAGCACAAAAAAGTCACAAAACTCCAGCGCCCCAATCCAAAATCTCAACGTCGCCAAAGCCAATCTACTCACGGTAAATAATTGCGCCGTACTGGTAGTAGCAAGTATTCAAACCCCCGATAAAGTTGACCGCTACTATGTGCTACAAGGCGCGAAAGCAAAAGAACAGTCCATTCCAAAATCCGTACTGAGTGAAAGCAGGGATTTCGTCTCGCTTCAGGCCGGATCAAACTTTTGGGTGTTAACACTCAAAGAAAGCGACCGCTACAAAAACTTTTTGACCAAAGGCGCTGATGCCAAAATCATAAAAGGCTTTGGATTTGCAAAGTATCAAGAGAGTGGCCTTGACTTCGACACTTTCATCGCCGAATTGAAAGCAGGGAAGCACGATGCCAAATTCGAGTAGCTGGCATCAAAAACCCCAAATAGCAATATTCTAATCCCCAATCAAAAAACTAAATTTCTAAGCTATGAAAACCCAAACGTTCCCCCGGAGCGCCGGGCAGTTTATTGCCATGTTCTGCTTATTGCTACAGACTGTTCCCGCCCAAAGCAAAAATCCAATAGGCAATCCCGGCGACTCCGCCATGGCATGGATACAACCCTGGATCAAAACGGCCTGCTCCGAGCTTGATCAACTGGAACGGGAGTACTCCGATTATGCCGAACCCCTTCGAATGCGGCTCTGCGACGTAAACAAATCACTCGCTGACCCGCGCAACCGAAACCCCGAATCCGGCTTCCATCTCTTGTGGGAAAAAATCCAGCTCGATCAAACCCTGAAAGGTCTTGAACAAGAGCACGAGATCAAATTGCTCAAACTCCGGTACCGCAAGAGCATAGAAATAGTGAAAATGCTCTACGAAAAGGTGCTCAGCATGGATCATCACCTGAGCAGCCTCAAAGCACAACAAGGGCTTTCTAACCTCTCCAATCCGCATAACTATCCACAGTTTAAGGAGGCCAAGGGCACCATCGAAGACCGCATGAAAAAGAAGTTCAATTTTCAGATGCCCGCGCTTTTTCAGACCAACCCTTTTCTCTCGGCAGCCTTTTCAATTGTTGGGTTGGCCGTTGGCGGTGGAGAAGACAAAGAAAAAAAGGAGAACATTGATAAAATCACCTGTGTGCTTGATTTCACGGTGCGGATGCACAACGACCTCAACATCATTTACTACGAAACGGGCTATCTCCGGGACGGCAATTTGACCCTCAAAAAAGAATGCGAGGCCCTTTTTTCTGATTGCGCCCGACAGGTCGGCTACACCATTCCGCTCGTCAGTTGCCGTGACGGCGACGACTGGGAACGACTTTATTCCATGCTTGACAACTATACAGCCAAGGCGCTCGGCGAAACAAGCAATACCGTCACGATTGCTGGCAGCGCCGCGTCAGGGCAGCCTCCTGACCCTCGTTTACTAGCCAGAGCTACCACCAACCTCCAGTTTTCGATTGACCGGGTTGGGCTTTTTATTGAAAAATACAGCAATTTCGTAGGTCAGGGAGGAGAATACTACAAGAAATTCTCCAAAATCGCGAGCAGTTATGAAAATGAAAAAGCCTGTTCAACGGTTTTGCCCGATCAATTCAAACAACTCAAAAACGACATTGACGAAACCCTCAACAAATTCAACAGCGCCTACAAGATGCCGGAAGTGCAGGGTTCAAAACTCAAAGACATGCTCTACGGTACCTCAATTGACTAATCCTGTAAACACTTAACCACTATGAAATACGCTTTACTTCTCCTCTTCATGCTCTTCAGTTTCCTCTTGACCGCGCAAGTCAAGAACACCAATGCTTTTTTTGACCCTCAACACGACCCCGTGGCACTTCGCAGCGATACTTCCATACAACTTTTGGTGAGCGAATATGTGCTTGCCAAATCGGTCGAAGCGCGTTTGGGTCAAGGCTGCCAAGTACTTAAAACATATAAAAACCGGTTAACAAGTGGTACACAAACCCTTGTTTTTGAAGGGGTTTATCGGACTAAAAACAATCAAAAATTCAGCCTGGAAATCCCTTTGAAGCCCGATGCTCAAGCACGGTTTTATTATGCATCCACACAGGCTTTGGTATGTTCCAGCCCTGGTTGCAACAATTGCAGCATACTTGATGGAAATTGTGTCGGTTGCTGTACAGAGGCTGTGGGCGGCGCTGTTTCATTGCCTTCTCCCTTGGCCAAAATCCAAACAAACATAAAGGAATAGCCACTATGAAGACAATGCTCTTACTCTTGGTAAGTCTCTGGTGCCAAATCTGCATAGCCCAAAAGGAAGTCACACCCGGCGATGGGTTTTTCGATCCTCAACGCGATCCTATAGCCAAAATGGTTAATGGTAGATTGCTTAACACGATTAGTGAGGAGGTTTTGGTACGATCCATAGCATCTAAATTTCTTCAAATAGGAACATTAGAGAAACTGAATTGTCAGGAAATAGAAGGTCATTGGTGGCTTACACTCGAAAGTCGCCATGCAGATGACATGGAGCAATCTGTTTTCATAGCCCAGCGGCTTAAACCCGACAAAGCTGGAAACTATTTCGCCGATTCATATTGGACAGCCTGTACCGGTGAAGGCTGCGGCGGCTGCGATTTCAAAATCCAAATGGACGGCTGTTTCTGCCGATTCGACAAGCCGGGAGAACCTGGTACACCCGGAGCCTGCTACCAAACCGCGAGCGACGAACCGCTTCTGACCAGAGTGCCACTCAAACCTACCCGAGAATAATATCCCAATATCCCAATATCTCAATATTCTAATCTCCCAACCCTCCAATGCCAAAACCTGTACACGCTGTAAAAATCCTTGCCTCCGTCGAACTCGGCAACCCCGCTGCGGATTGCACGCATTTTGGTATTTGTTCTATATCGGTGCTATCACCGAGGCAATGGGCTGTTTTCAAGCCTCGCCATTTCCGTCATGTTAAAGCCCTGATATCCCTTACCATTCATGAAAGCCTTAAAATGGAATTTCCGTTGGAAAGCATGAGGCCTGACACACGAGCCGAGTTTTTTCCGAAGGAGGGGTTTCGGGTGGATTCGGCGAGAATATTACCTGATTCAATCCTTTCAAAACTGGGACTTTCTCCAAGTTTGTATGTTGCGCAAGGCGTATATTCTTGGAAATATTTTAATGCCGGATTGAGGGTAGAACTGGCCCTCGTTGCTGCCTTTTGATATAACGCATTGATTATCATAGATTATTTAAGATTGCAGATTACATGATTTTTGATTTTAGAAGGATGGCAATGGCTTAATATTTAGAAAAATCAAACAAAATGACACCTAAAGCATTGGAAGAACGGCTTATTGAGTTTGCCTCCAGAATCATTGACATGGTAGAGGCACTTCCTAAAACGGCGGCAGCAAAGCATCTAGGCGGCCAGATTTTGCGTTCGGGTACATCCCCAGCGCTCAACTATGGTGAAGCTCAGGGGGCTGAATCAAAAGATGATTTTGTACATAAAATGAAAATCTGCCTCAAAGAATTACGGGAGACGCTTGTGTGTCTAAAGTTGATAGCCAAAAGAAACTGGTTCTCTGAAGCAAAGCTCGATTCAATTCTTCTTGAAAATAACCAACTCGTGTCCATATTCGTGGCAAGTGCTAAAACGGCCACCGGGAAATCCAATCCTTCGCCGCCCATCTAAAATCAATCCCGAACACTCGGGATAATCTGCAATCTTAAATCAAAAAAACGGGGAACCAGCCAAAAGCCGATTCCCCGTCATATTTTCTACTGGCCGAAGCCAATTTATCCTTTCGCTTTGGAAGCATCCACCACGGCTTTGAAAGTCGCAGGATGGTTGAGCGCCAAGTCGGCCAGTGCCTTGCGGTTGAGGCCGATGCCTTTTTGGCTGAGCAAGTGGATGAAGCTGCTGTAATTGATGCCCATCGGGCGAACTGCTGCGTTGATACGTGCAATCCAGAGGCGACGGTAAATGCGCTTTTTGAATTTGCGGTCGCGGTAGGCATACTGCCAGCCTTTTTCGAGCGCATTTTTCGCTACGGTGTACACTTTGGAGCGGGCACCGAAGAAACCTCGGGCGGCTAGCATGATTTTCTTCCGGCGAGCGCGGCTGGCCGGGTTGTTTGTTGCTCTTGGCATGAAAAAGATTTTCTAGTGCGACACCGGGGTTGTTAGTTTCAAGTTTTGAATTAAAAGTTTCAAGTTCTTTCAACTTGCTACTTTTAACTTACTACTTTTAACTATCAACGCTTTTAACCAATGTCCTCGTTAAAAAATGTGAATTGAAAAAATTCCCGCCTTTGCGGGAATCGTGGTTACCGAAGTGGTTGAGCGTACAACCGGACTACGGGTTCAGATGACGAGCATTCGCTCGATGCGGGCGTGCTCGGTTTTATCAACAACTACACCGTGGCGCAAGTGGCGCTTGGCTTTGGTCGTTTTTTTACGCATCAAGTGACGCATACGAGCGCGGTTGCGCTTCACTTTCCCCTTGCCAGTCACCGAAAAACGCTTCTTGGCGCTGGAGTGGGTCTTCATTTTAGGCATGACAAAAATATCTGTTTGAAAAACGGAGCGCAAAGGTAAAATTCTTAGCCAAAGCGCAAAAGGAAAGTTTTAAATTTATTGGAAATAAAGAACCCCGCAAGGCAAAAACCATGCGGGGTTCTAAAATATGGTTGATGCTGGGCAAGTGCTCAGCGTAAAAACAGCGATACTTTATTCTATCTCATCAAGTGGAGGCGGCGGCGATACCAATGCCTCTACAAGTGCGGATGTTGATGGTTTCGAAGGCTGAGATGAAGGAGCAGACTCTTTCTTCTTCACCGGCCCTTTTTTCGGCGAAAGAATAACGTGCATCCTTTTCCCTTCCAGGCGTGGCAACTGGTCGGCAGAGCCGTGTTCTTCCAGTTCTTTCATAAAACGCAGGAGGAGGAGTTCGCCACGCTCCTTGAAAACAATGGCGCGACCCCTGAACTGAACATAAGCTTTTACCTTATTGCCCTCAGATAGGAAGCTTTTAGCGTGGCGCAATTTGAAGTCAAAATCATGTTCGCCTGTTTCCGGGCCAAAACGAATTTCTTTTAATTCTACTTTTACTGCGTTGGCTTTCAATTCCTTTTCGCGCTTTTTTTTCTGGTAAAGGAATTTGTTGTAATCCACAATCCGCACCACAGGCGGCACGGCATTGGGAGTTATTTCCACCAAATCAAGGCCCAGTTCTTCGGCCCATTTCTGGAGTTTTGAAGTTGCATACACGCCTGATTCGACAGATTGACCTGCCGCTTCGCTGATTTCTTCAAGATTGTCGCCAATAAGACGAACCTCGTTGGCGCGAATGAAATTGTTGATGTTGTGCTCTGGTGGGCGTGGGCCGCGGTTGAATGGACGGCCTCCTCCTGGGCGAGAACCGGGGGGACGAGCGCCCCCGGGGGGTTTAGGTCGGTAAGGTTTGAATGCCAATTAATGTGATGGTTTGGTGAAAAAAAGGTTCGCGTTGGGTTTATGCCGACGCGCCCGTTGGCAAAAGTGTTGCAAAAGTAAATATTGTTATGCGCTTTGACGCGGCAGGAGCAAGGAAATTTTTTGGGGGATAGGTGTCAGGCAGAATTCTATGGGTTCTTTTAGTTTGATTGATGATTGTCGAGTACATGATTGTCTATTTTTTAAGGAAATGGAGGATGGAGTAATTTTTGATAGTTGATGTATACGTGGCGGGTACATCGTCAATCTTACTTCAAAAAATCTTCCATCATTTCAAAAATCAATCCCGAACACTCGGGATACTCGCCAATCGTCAATAAAATAACCACCTCCATTGTTCAATCCCATTATCCTAATTTGCCCTGATACCCCGGCAGGTGCAGGTACCCTTCTTCTTTTATCGCTGCCGGAAGATTAAACCGAGCCGCCACTTCGGCCACGTCTTTTGCGTCCATGCTGCCTTTCTCGTTGAGTTCGCGCGAGAGGTCAAGCAGGAAGTCAAGCTGTTTGGCGAGCAGGGCACGGGTTTCTTTTACAATGCTCGCGATCATAGCTTCCACGTCTTTGTCGGTGGCATTTTTGTCCATCGAAAAACCATATTCAAGGGTGTAGTTGGCCTGATAGCGCTCATCGAATCCGTGGCGGCGGATGTAGTCCATGGCCAGCATGGTTACGTGTTCACGGTCGTTTGAACGGCCCACTGTGGCGTTTTCATCGCCGAAGACAAGTTCTTCGGCCAAGCCTCCTGCGAGGAACACCTTTATCTTTTTGAGCAAATTTTCCTTCGTCTCATATATCTCATGTGGGAAGGTAAAACCCGAAGCATAACTGCTCGCCACTTTCGATTTGAGCTGTAAGGGCGCAATACCAAAGAGGGTCACGTAGGCCACTGCATGACCCGCCTCGTGAACACTCACATTCGCCACCACGTCGGCAATGTTGCCTTGGCGAATTTTGTCAATGCGGCCCACGAAGGGAATCTCCACTTTCCGGCTGCCAATTTGCGCCGATATTTTTTTTCCTTCGTTGTCGTAATCAATGGAAAACGAGTCGCTTCCATCGTTCAGGCATTCAAAAAGAAACTTGCTTAGATTGGTTTCCAAAATATCGGTCACACTGCTGAACACAGGCCGGACCCCTTGCACCGGAAATACACCGTTGCGGTAAATAAGCGCGAAAACGTTGTCTGAAATTTGAATTTTCACATTAAAGCGCTCTTCCGTACGGCCCACTATTTTTCCCACTTCCTTGCGGATAAGCGATTCAAAATCAGCCTTGCGCAGACTGGGATAAATAAGGTGTATGTTGCCAAAACGCGCTACCTGCTCCGGGCGAAAGCGGCGCGTAAGAGCGTTTTTAATGTCCACCGCCGTTATTTTTTTCGTGAAAGCGTGATAAATATCCGCGTCCACCTCACTATCGGAAGTATGGGTAGCCATTTGAAACGCTTCATCCAGGTTGCCACTGATGAGGATTAGCATTTGCGAATAATCTATCGGCTCAAACACGCGACGGCGGCTCTTGGCATCTATAATGATGTCGAGCATCTGCTTCTTGCTCATCTCGGCAATGTCGAGCACATCTTCCTCCAGTTCGAGCATTTTTTTCAAGTTCCGGGCCTCCCAGATCCCAACGGTGTCTTGCAAGGGATCTTCTGGTGGCGCGGGTTCTCCGGGCGGGCGGCGGTTGCGCTGCCGTTGGTTGAACATGAAATCAGAAATATAGTAGTCGAAATCTTCTTTTTCGCGCTTGGCAAGGCGTCCATCTGAGAGCAGTTCCCAAAAATCGTTGAACTTGGTGACTTGCACAGGCGAGCCATCTGGTTCAATGGTGTAGAAGCGTTGAATCTCGTCAAAAAGTACGATAGCAGGCCGGCTGTCTACCAATCCATTGGATTTCAAGATGGCATTTACACTGCTGAAATAAGTCGTTTGGTCTGTATTTCCCAACTCAACTTCGGCGAAACGCTCTTGAAAATCAAGGTGTTGCACCAATCGGCGCACGAGATCGGTTTTGCCCACGCCGGTCATTCCCCAGAGGCATACGATGATGGGGCGGGTGAGCACCTCAGGCATCAGATACCAGACCTGGATGTAGTCGAGCAAGCTGTCAATGATTTCGTCAATTCCGACAAAATCCTGTTTGAGGCGCACACGAAGGATTTCGAGCGCAGCGCGGCGCTGCCCGAGGCGTTCTTTGTCAATAGAGAATTTTGGTTGTTCCATAAATGCGGCGCAAAGAAACGAAAGCTTGGGAGGAAAGTTCCGCAGACCATACCTTACCTTGCATCATCGGCAAAAAAGGGATTTGTTTTAAAGGATAAAAAAGGTGAATTTTGCAGAAAAATAAATTCATGCTCACACAACCAGCAACCCTATACGACGATTTTGCGGAGTTTATCGCAGGGCTTTCCCCGGATAAGGTTTTGGCTTATTACGCCCCAGAGCGTGTACAACAACGAGTTGAATATCTGGTGGAGCGAAAAAAGACGGGCAGCCTCAACCCAGCTGAATCAGGAGAGCTCGAAAAGTATTTCTTATTCGAACATATTGTTCGACTTGCTAAAGCCCGAGCACTTAAGTTACTGAACCCTACACCCGCAACCGCATAATATGAGCCGCTATGTCTCTGCTGAGCTGCGCCGAGAGGTAGCAGAACGAGCAGGCTTCCGTTGCGAATATTGCCGCTTGCCAGAAGCAGTTGCGATGGTCAGGTTTCAAATTGAGCACATTATCGCTATTAAACATCACGGGCTAACAGTTTCTGAAAATCTCGCTTATGCCTGCCCAATTTGTAATGCCAACAAAGGCACAGACATTGGCACAGTACTCGAAGACACCGAAACTATAATTCCCTTTTTTAACCCGCGCAAGCATGATTGGTTTGCTCACTTTGAGGTAAACAATGGTGAGATACTGCCAAAAACTTTGTTAGGCGAGGCAACGGTCAAAATATTGGATTTCAATACACTAGAGCGAATCTTGGAACGACTTGAGTTGGGCGTAACTGGTGTTTACCCTTAGTTCAAAAACAATTCACGAGGTTTGCACAGCAATTCCCGTTATGAAAGTAAAATTCTGCGGCGCAGCCCGCGAAGTCACAGGCTCCTGCCATCTGCTTACCCTTGACAACGGTTACAAAATTCTCCTGGACTGTGGTCTTTACCAAGGTGGCGACGATGATGGCCGGGCAGGTGCTGAAAACCCGCTCACGGGTTTTAACGAAAAATGGCATTTTGATCCAAAAGAAATAGATTGTCTCATTCTAAGCCATGCGCATATTGACCACACAGGCCGTGTGCCAAAACTTGTGGGCGACGGTTTTCGGGGAAAAATATACTCCACCCACGCCACGCGCGACCTTTGCGCTATCATGCTTCTGGACAGCGCCAAAATCCAGGAAAGCGATGCGGAGTATTTCAACCGAAAGCACCGCAAAGAGACCGAACCAGAGAAAAAACCGCTTTACACTTTGGAGGATGTGCAACAGGTAATGCGGCAATTTGCCAGTTTCAATTACGAACAGTGGTTCTATATTCACGAAAATGTACGGGTGCTTTATCGCGACGCAGGCCATATCCTTGGCAGTGCTTCCGTTACCCTCGAAATCCAGGAAGGCGGGAAAACAACCCATTTTGGCTTTACAGGAGATATCGGTCGGCCACATCGGCCCATTTTGGGCGATCCATTGCCCATGCCTGAAGTGGATTATCTTATTTGCGAAAGCACTTATGGCGACCGCGAACACGAGTCCCCTCCTGCTGAAGTCGGGCACTTTATCAATATCATTCGTCACACCTGCGAAGAAAAAGGAGGCAAGGTCATTATACCCGCTTTTTCTGTAGGCCGCACACAGGAAATCGTGTACATGCTCGACAAACTCCAAAACGCAGGAGAGTTGCCAAATGTGCCTGTGTACGTGGATAGCCCACTTTCGGTCAATGCCACTGAGGTGTTTGTAAATCACCCTGAGTGCTTTGATACTGAGCTCCACCGCTATATGACCGAAGACGACAACCCTTTCGGATTCAATGGTTTGATTTATGTCCGAGACACGGAAGCCTCCAAACAACTTAATGATTCTTCAGAGCCATGTATCATCATTTCAGCCTCCGGCATGATGAACGCTGGCCGCATCCGCCACCACGTCGCGAATAATATTGAGCACGAACGAAACACCATCCTCATTGTGGGTTATTGTTCGCCAAATACCCTCGGCGGCCAACTTCGCGCAGGCGTGCAAAGTGTCTTTCTCTTTGGACAACACCTTGAGGTTAAGGCAGATATAGAAATCATGGATTCGTTTTCCGCCCATGGCGACCGCGTGGAAATGCTCGAAATGATTGCCAACCAAAAGCAGTCGGCAAAAAAGGTGTGGCTTGTACACGGCACGCTGGACCGTCAGGAAAAATGGCGGGAGTACTTGATGAAAAATGGGTTCAAAAACGTGGAGGTTCCAAGATTGGGAGAGGAGGAGCAGTTATAAAAAATAAGTCAAAAAGGCTTTTCAAATGATCCCCCGCAAAAAAATCTTCAACGACCCCGTTTACGGCTTTGTGTCAGTGCCGCATGGTATTTTGCTGGATTTGATAGACCATCCTTACTTCCAGCGATTGCGGCGCATTCGGCAACTCGGCCTTACTTCTTATGTATATCCCGGGGCTTTGCACACAAGATTTCACCATGCCTTGGGCGCCCTGCACCTCATGCAGCAGGCCATTGAAACCCTCGTCAATAAAGGAGCGGAGATCACCAATGAAGAGGCTGAGGGTGCTTGTATTGCGGTTCTTTTACACGATATTGGTCACGGCCCATTCTCCCATGCCCTCGAACACACCCTGGCCGAAATGCACCATGAGGAACTTTCCAGTCTTTTCATGGAAGACCTCAACCGCCAATTTGATGGGCGTTTGGCATTGGCGATCAACATCTTCCGGGATAAGTATCCAAAAAAATTCCTCCACCAGCTTGTGTCAGGACAACTTGACATGGATCGCATGGATTACCTCAACCGCGACAGTTTTTTTACGGGCGTAAGTGAGGGCGTTATCAGTTACGACCGTATCATAAAGATGCTTGATGTACACGAAGGCGAATTGGTAGTGGAAGAAAAAGGCATTTACAGCATTGAGAAATTCCTCATCGCGCGGCGCCTGATGTACTGGCAGGTTTATCTGCACAAAACAGGGGTGTCTGCTGAAAAAATGCTGATCCATACACTGCGCAGAGCAAGGGAGCTTTCACTTGCCGGGGAGGAGCTCGAAGTGCCGCGCCATTTAGCCTGGTTTTTCAATTGGAAGCCCAGCGATGCGTCGAATCCAGCTGAATTGCTTTCGCATTTCTCCCGCCTGGATGACCACGATGTGACCGCAGCCATCAAATATTGGTCAGAAGCAAGTGACTTCACGCTCGCTTTTCTGTCCAAGGGCTTGCTCGACCGACAGTTGTTCAGACTGGAATGGTATAATGAACCAATCTCCGCCGATTATATTCTCTCCATACAACAAAAGGTGCGGGCGAATATGGGCGAAAGCGCGATCCTAGAACACCTTGTATATACCGGCTTAGAAAGCAACCGCGCTTACGACGATTCCAAAGAGCAGATAAAAATACTTTTCAAAAATGGAGCGGTGTTGCCAATTGATCAATGTTCGGACGTACCCCTTTACACTCAACGGGTTACGAAACATTTTATTTGTTACCCTAAAAACATGATTTAGATCAAGATCCTTTTGATCAAAATTTCATAGAGAAAACACTCTATTTCACGGCTTGTCCAGTTACTTTTGCATCGCTTCATTCAAAACAATCGAAATTAAACATTTTTTCAGTTAACCAACTCATTCTCACCATGGGAAAAATACATTTCCTCCTTTCTTTCCTGCTTATCGGTTTTGCAATGGCCGTTTCCGCCCAAGATGCACCACCAAACGCCCAACCCGGTAAGTGCTACGCCAAATGCCTTATTGCCGATCAATACGAGACCGTCACCGAAGTAGTGACGATCAAACCCGCCGGCAAGCGCACCATCGCGGTACCAGCCACTTACGATGACAAGACCGAAACCATTACTGTGAAAGCTGGTTGCACAAAGATCACCACAGTGCCTGCCGTGTACGTTACAGAAACCGAAAGGGTGCTGGCGAAAGCAGGCTGCAAGCGCATTGTTCCCGTAGCAGCCGTGTATGATAACATCGAAGAGCGCATACTGATCACACCTGAAGGAAAGCGCATAATTGCTGTTGACGCAGTTTACGAAACCGTTACGGAGCGTGTACAAATCAAACCAGAGGGCAAGCGCCTTATCGAAATCCCTGCCGTGTACGAAAACGTTACAGAATCCTATGTAATGGAGCCCGCTTACACCAAAATTGATGTGTCGCAACCCAGATACGAAAACATCACCGAACGTGTAGAGACGAAACCCGCTTCCACCAAATGGGTGAAAAAGCGTGCTGATGCCAATTGCCTTAGCGCCAATCCCGACGATTGTCTCGTGTGGTGTTTGGTAGAAACGCCTGCTGAATATCAGACCATTACCAAGCGCGTCAACAAAGGCTGTGATTATTCAGGTGTCGCCGATGCCGGTTGTACCAAAACTACCGAAGTAGCCGCAAAAATGGGCAATCGTGTCGTCCGGAAAGTGAAAACCCCGGCTACTACCCGTGAAGAAATTATTCCCGCCGAATTCAAAACAATGTCGGTTCGTAAGGTGAAAACTCCGGCTACTACTCGCGAGGAAATCATCCCGGCTGTATATTCCGTCGTGAAAAAACAGGTAATCAAAACTCCTGCTACTACCCGGGAAATAGATGTTGAGCCTGAATATGCTACCGTAACCAAACAAGTGCTCAAATCCCCTGCGACTACCCGGGAAGAAAACGTTCCTGCAGTAACGGAGACGCTCACCACCCGCGTGTTAAAAACACCTGCAACTACCCGCACTGAAGACATCCCGGCTGAAACGGCCACCATCACTAAGCGCAAATTGGTAAAACCCGGCGGTTTCACCGAGTGGCGCGAAGTGCTTTGCGGTGAAAAAGTAACTGGCTATACCATTCGCCAGATACAAGCCGCGCTGATCAAAGCTGGCTACGATCCAGGCCCTACCGACAATATCATGGGCGCCCGTACGAAGGCAGCACTTGTCAAATTCCAAAAAGAGAAGTACCTCCCCGTTGGCAACCTCGATTTGGAAACATTGAAAGCTTTGGGAGTGGAGTATTAATTCTCCGTTGGAATATTTAGAAAAAAGAAGCCCTGTGCCGCACAATCGACACAGGGATTCTTTTTTTAGTTAAGTTAACCTGACTGCTTGGCAGTTGTGGAAAATAATTAGAAAACTTGCACGGTTTTTGAACGTAGATTTGAATAGATCAAACACGTTCGTTTTTTCCCAAAATTTCCAAACCCTCCACAACAATAGCATGGACAATAACCCGATTCAATACATGGTGGACTTTACACTGCCCACCGACCTCCCAGAAGAATTTGTCAACAAGATTCCTCAACAACGCAGTATGGTGAACCGACTGCTCAGTGAAGGGAAAATTCTCAACTACGCCCTTTCGCTTGAAAATTCCAAACTCTGGGTCGTTTTTGCAGCCCAAACCGAGGCCGAACTCATGGAGATGGTACACCGTCTGCCACTCACGCGCTATATGAAGGTTCGCGTGAACGAACTTACCTTTTACAATTCAGTCAATGCCTTCGTACCGGCGTTTTCGGTGAATTGATTTCGAGACATTGGATTGTTAGACATTGGACGGTAGACTATAAGCGCCGCTTCGAATCATTTTGATTCGAAGCGGCGCTCTCATTTTCAAAATCCCGACTTTACCCTCAAATATTCAACTTCTTCAACTCCTCCTTCAAATCACGCAAGGGAAGACTTTTGTAAACCATACTGGACAACGCAGCCTCGCCCACCTTCATATCTCGCTGTGCAAATTGTGGCATTCCGTCTTTGATTTTAATAGCGATGACTGTAATTTTTTTACCCTTTGGCAAACCATTGGCAGCATAGGTTCCTGCCGAATTTCGTTGAAATGGCAGCATGGCGTTGATGTCTTTGCAAACGGCGTATAGGGTTGCGTCTTCGGCCTCGTTTATCAACACCTCCATCTTCTCAGAGGGGTCGTTGTAGAACCGGTCGCAGTTGATCCAGCCAAGTTTGCTGACCGTTGCAACGTAGCCTTTAAGGGCATAATCTAATTGCTCAGGCGATTTAGAGGTAAGCAAAGTTCTTTCCTTGATTTCGTTTTGCAGGCTATCTGAAATGGCTTTGAGACCCGTTTCTGAAAGCATCCGAGATATAACACGGTAGGTCGTGTCTATAGCAATCGAGGTATACGCGACCCCGCGGGCATTCCTGAAGTCTTTATAGGTATCCATAATCTTTGTCCCGATGATGCTCTCATACAAATTGCCCGTTTCTCTGATGCTCTTTTGTGTGTCGTCGGAAACACCAGCTCCGAGCATCATCAATTGCGCTTGTGAGTCAGCGGCGTCATCCACTACCCAGTAGAGGTTGCTATACGTTTCGTATTCCTGGATGGTTTTAGCTTTCACTTTCAGGGTTTTAGCCAAACTTTTGGAATAAAGGTGCAAACGCATCTCACGCTGATAAAGCAAGATGGCTCGAAGCCGAGCTTGTAGTTCATTCTCCCAAATCCGGAGTTCCTGTGCGTAACGAATCTTGGCTTTTTCATGGCCTTCTACATTGCGCTGGTAGCGTTCGGCGAGTTGGACGTATTTGGCGGAATCGCGCTCGTAATTTTCCATCTGCTGATTAAAATACTTTTGGGCTTTTTTCAATTCTTTGCGACTCATCCGCGTCATTTCGCCACTTCCGCCACCGAACATCCGCTGGGCATTATTCCATTCTGGTTTTTTTGGCGGACGAGGTTTGTAAGGGGCGGCTGACATCTTTGGTTCGGGCGGCATTTTACCTGCAAATACGGGTAAACCAGGTTTGGGATATTCCCTGACTTTAAGAGCCGCAATGCGTTTGCCCAACTCCGGGTCAATACTGAGTTCCACGCGAGTGGGGCGCAAGGTTTTGCGGAATTTTTGCCCTGCGGGCTTCCAATCCACACCGCCATTTGCAACGGGCTGGGCGTAAAACAATTCCATGCTGGGATCAAAATTGCCGCCGTTTGGAATGGATACCGTGAGCGCCGCGCCTTCAGCCAATTTAAGCTCGCGACCACCCGATTGGGCTGTGATGCTTACCATGCCGCCTGTCTGCAAAATGCGCCCATCGCTCATGGTAGTGAGATTATGCAACACAAAATCTGAGGGGTCGTATGCCTCTTGCACCAATAGATCCACTTCACCAGAGGGCGAAGTGCCATCTTCGAAAACAAAGGCATTGGCAGGTATAATTACAAGTGTGCCTTTCGCGGCAGTGACCCGCTGTTCCTGACCAGACTGGATTTTCAAGACCTGTTCGGTATTGGCCGAAAGACGGTCTCTCAACGCATCGAAGTCGTTGAAAAAGAAGGCGTTGACCGCCACATCTACCCGGCGACTTTTTTGCCTGCCGAGTTCAGTAGGGCCTGCGGCTTTTCGTTCGCCCCAGTTTTGAACAGATGTTTTGTCAGCAATTAAGCCCTTGGCAGCGAGGTAGTTTTTAACGGATGCCGCCCGGTCAGCGGCGAGGCGGAGGTTGTGCCGCTCTGTGCCACGATCGTCGGTGAATGCTTCGATGTTGACTTGATAATCAGGGGCTTGAAGGAGTGTTGGAGCAAGCGCGTCAAGGGTTTTTTGGGCTTCGGTAGAGAGTTCGGACTTGTCCGTTTCAAAAAAAATGGACGCGGTGGAAGCGGGCGCTTGAGCTGAGATGATTGTGCTCGAAAAAAGGAGCAGGGCGAGAAGAAAGTTTTTATTCATACGGAAAAATTGGAAAGAATGATGGCAGATTGTTCTAAAACCGCACTAAAAGGAATATCCCGGGGAAAATATTGCGCTAAGGATTTTTTTAGCACTTGGCCGGAGACCTTGGTTGAATCGGTGTTCCATTTGTTTCGATTTTTAAAACAAACTATTTTACTTTTGCACACCTGAATCTAAAAACTCAACGATTATGTCACGAACCATCTCCGTTTCATCCACAGGCTTTTGGGAAGTCGTTCTTTGCGTTTTACTCCTGTTTGGCATCACGATGTTTTTCCCGATGTATTTTAAAACCTGGTTTGTTGAAGATTCTGGGAATATCAAAATCGCACCATTTTTTGGATTTTTGTTTGGTGTCGGGCTGCTTTTCCGCAAACAATGGGCGAGGATTGGAGCCATTGTATTGGGTTGGGGATTGTTAGCAATGTTCATCGTTTCCATCGCTTCTGATCCTGGTAAATCAGGCTATTGGATGGTGTTGGCATTGGATTCTTTTCTATTGTATTTACTTCACTCTGAGCGGCTTAAGCAGTATTATCAATAAATCTTTCCATTGAAATGAGATATCCTCTCATTTCACCAATCGTCACAATCAAATAATCGAATCAATCGAACAATCGTCCCAATCCCTTGCCCAATCTCGACTCCAACATAGAATTCCTCAAAGGCGTTGGCCCGCAGCGCGCCGACACGCTCAAGACGGAGTTGGGCATCTTCACTTGTCGCGACCTGCTGTTCCATTTTCCGTTTCGCTACATTGATCGCACCAAGTTTCATCGCATTCGCGATGTACACACCGAGGGCGAAACCGTACAACTCCGAGGCACACTCCGCCGCCTCGAAACGCTCGGAGAAGGAAAAGCCAAACGCCTTGTCGGCACCTTACGCGACGAAACGGGCATCATGGAAATGGTGTGGTTCAGGAGTGTGCAATGGCTCGAAAAAAGCCTTTCCGTAGGAAAGGAGTACATCGTGTTCGGTAGAGTAAGCGAGTTCAATGGGAAATTCAACATTCCTCACCCGGAAATGGAGGAAGCGGCCACCGCTCTTGCCGGAGGGCCTGCTAAAAACTTCGACCCCGTCTACCCTACTACCGATCGCTTGACGCAAAAAGGCTTGGATGCCAAGGGTTTGCGCAAACTTCTCCGAACCTTATTGGATGGCTTATCCGCTTCAGATTTGCCTGAGACCTTGCCTGATTATCTGGGTGCGCAATTCCGCCTCATGCCGCGTTGGCAGTCGCTCAACAATATTCATTTCCCCGAATCCCAGGCTGATCTTGACGCAGCCACACGGCGACTCAAATTCGAGGAATTATTTTTCCTTCAACTTCGCCTTTTGCAAGTCCGTACCCGCCGAAAAGACACGATGCGGGGTTTTGTTTTCTCCAAAATCGGCGATTATTTCAACCAATTTTATCAGGAAAAATTACCCTTTGAACTCACTGGCGCACAAAAACGGGTACTGAAAGAAATCCGGGCAGATGTAGCCTCCGGTAAACACATGAATCGCCTTGTACAAGGCGACGTAGGCTCCGGCAAAACGGTAGTCGCGCTGATGACCATGCTCATGGCACTCGACAACGGGCATCAATCCTGTATGATGGCCCCGACGGAGATATTGGCGCAACAACATTTGGAAGGAATCACAGCACTTGTGGGCGATTTAGGCGTAAACGTCGGCTACCTCAGCGGTTCGGTGAAAGGCAAAAAACGAGAGGCAATTTTGGCACAACTCGCCGCCGGTGACATGCACATCGTCATCGGTACACACGCGCTCATTGAGGACTGGGTGCAGTTTAAAAGTCTCGGAATCAGCGTGATAGACGAGCAGCACCGCTTTGGGGTGGAGCAGCGATCCAAATTGTGGGCAAAAAATCCGGGCGGTTCCCCGCACGTCCTGGTGATGACGGCTACTCCGATTCCCCGCACGTTGGCCATGACGCTGTACGGCGACCTGGACATCTCCGTGATTGACGAATTGCCGCCGGGCCGCAAGCCCATCACCACCATGCACAAAACGGAGCACCACCGACTCCGTGTACAAGGTTTTATGCGCGAGGAGATTGCCAAAGGCCGTCAGGTGTACGTGGTGTACCCGATGATTGAGGAAACTGAAAAGATCGATTTACAAAACCTGATGTCTGGTTTTGAGGCACTTAGCCGCGATTTTCCGGCACCAGAGTATCAGATTTCCATCGTTCACGGTAAAATGAAAGCGAGTGATAAGGATTTCGAAATGCAGCGTTTTGTAAAAAAAGAAACCCAGATCATGGTGGCCACCACGGTCATCGAAGTGGGTGTGAACGTGCCGAATGCTTCAATGATGGTGATTGAAAATTCCGAACGGTTTGGGCTTTCTCAATTACATCAGTTGCGGGGGCGCGTCGGGCGCGGCGCCGACCAGAGTTATTGCATACTGATGACCGGCCACAAACTCAGCCACGAGGGTCGCGAACGCATTCAAACCATGGTGCAAACCACTGATGGATTCATTATCGCGGAAACGGACCTGCGATTACGCGGTCCCGGTAATATAGAAGGCACCCAGCAAAGCGGGATGCTGCGATTCTTGCTCGCCGATCTAGCACGCGACGGGCAAATACTCGCCGCTGCCCGCGAGATTGCAGCGCAAATTCTGGAAAAAGACCCTGGTTTGACAATGCCAGAGCACTTGCGTCTGCGACATCATTTGGCTTCGGAGGGGAAGGATGCAAGGGTGTGGAGCCGGATTTCGTGAATATCTTTTTGTAAATACCGTGGCAAGTTGGCGAGATACTTGCAGCCGCCACAATACCCTTCAGTACCTTCGTCCATCCAAATTGCTTACCACATCTCACCCATGAAAGGCATCATCCTCGCTGGCGGCCTCGGAACGCGCCTCTACCCTCTCACACTCGCTGTGAGCAAACAACTCATGCCGGTGTACGACAAGCCGATGATTTATTACCCGCTCAGTACGCTCATGCTGGCCGGAATCCGCGACGTGCTCATTATCTCCACACCCTACGACCTGCCCAAATTCCGTCAACTTTTTGGCGACGGAAGCGAACTGGGCATAAACTTTTCCTACGTCGAGCAGCACGAACCCAATGGTCTTGCTCAGGCTTTTGTACTGGGCGCACCATTCATTGGGAAAGACCCTGCTTCGCTGATTTTGGGCGACAATATTTTTTATGGAGCAGGCTTGGGTGAGATGCTTCGTTCCTGCGCAAACCCCTCAGGCGGTATCATTTTCGCCTACCAGGTGGCCGACCCGGAGCGTTATGGTGTGGTAGAATTTGATAAAAATCTAAAGGCTATAAGCATCGAGGAAAAACCGGCCCAGCCAAAAAGTCATTTCGCGGTGCCCGGGCTTTATTTCTATGACAATCAAGTGGTTGACATAGCAAAAAACCTCAAACCCAGTCCGCGTGGAGAATACGAAATCACCGATGTGAACCGCTACTACCTCGCCCAGAGCCGATTGGAAGTACGCGTAATGGGCCGGGGTTATGCCTGGCTCGACACAGGTACTCATGAGTCACTAATGCAAGCCGGACAGTTCGTGCAGGCCATCGAAGACCGTCAAGGATTGAAGATCGGTTGCATTGAGGAAATTGCCTGGGAAATGGGCTTTGTTGACAACGAAGGGCTGGAAAGGCTCGGCAACAAATACCTGAAAAGTGGGTATGGGGAGTATTTGCTGCGGTTATTGAGAAATTAGGATATTGGGATATTTAATATCTCAATATCCCAATATCCCAATATCCCAATACCCAACTTTACAGATTCAACCAATACACTACTTTTAACACCACGGCCCGGTTTTTTGGTGCAAAAAGGCGAATAGGCGTGTTTGGTATCTGCTCGGCAAAAGAGTTATCGGTATACACCAAAAACACATCCGACACTGGCGCAAACCGCCATTGCACCCGCGCATTCAGGTTGAAATTGTTGGCCTGCGTGTTGTACTGCACAAAAGCACTGAGGAACAGATCCCGTCGGAAGGATGCTTCTATCCTTGGCCCCACAAGCCAAAAATCGGTAGAAGCATAAGGCTCTGGCAACCGAATTCGATTGTAACTATATTGCAACGAAAACCGGCCCAAAGGTTGCAAGCGATAAGACAAAAGCCCATCGCTGCTGAAAAGCGTACCGTTGTAAAAGCCTCCGTACACCAACTCTACACTGCCCTGCCAGTCGTTGGAAGTGCCCGTGAAATACTCTATTCGCCCACCGTAGTTGTTGTAACCGCCAATAGGGAGTTCCGCTTGCCCCGAATTGCTGGGGTCGAAAGCGGAGAAGAGATAAACATAGCCGTTGAAAGCCGCCACGTTCAGACTGGATTGGTCTTTGAAATTCATACTGGCGTACAATGACGCGTCTCGGTCGGTGTTTTTACCGCTAAGGCCATACGTTAGCGAACCCTCAATGCCGATGTTATAATTTGTAACGTGCCGAGCCGCCCAGCCTTTTTCAGGATAAATTCTCCAGCCGATTCCGGGGAAAAATGCTTGCACTCCGGTTCGCGGCACAAAACCCGCATCCGCAGAATAAGTCGAATCAACACGCATGTATCCAAGATTGGCATTGAAATGCCGATCGCGATAGCCTTGAAAAAAGGCTGCGGTGGAGCCGCGCTGCTCCTTGTCGGGCGAGAAAGAACGATGATAATACGCCTCGCCTTCCCAGCGGTTATCTTTGGAATAAAGGTTGTATTCAAGCCCGGCTACCCGATTCCAGGGTTGCCAGCCCGAGCGTTGGGTGTCGCCCAGGTCGTCCAAAAAATTCTGCTTGTTTACCACGAACCCACTTATGACACTCCGGCTGAACACTTTCTGTTGCAAGGTAAGGACGCTGAAATTAGCTGCGGGCAAAACTGACGTAGTGTCCCAATCCTGCCGTTTTGTCTGCATACTGAGTGCCCCAATTCGCAGGCCATCGCTCAATTTTCCACTCAGCCGAGCGCCGGCCAGAATCGGCACTTTTTCGTTTTGACCTTTTACCGGATTGTAGGCCAAACCGATGCGGCGGGAGAAAAAAGGCCGGGTATCAGGGAAGCCGTACATGGCAAACAGGTCGCGGTTTTCGATAAAAAACTGGCGGGTTTCAGGAAAAAAAAGTTCGAAACGGCTCAGGTTCGGCACCTGACGATCCACCTCTACCTGACTGAAATCGGGGTTGATGGTCAGGTCCAAATTCAGGCCGGGAGTCAGACCGATTTTGGCGTCACCGCCCAGACCGCCCGTCCAGTCCTGTTTCTTTTCTTTGATTTCCAAGGAGTTGTCGTCACGCAAATAATTCAGTGAAGCCCCGCCAATAGCGTAGGGTATCAGGCTGATGTTTGCGCCAGGTTTGGGCGGGGGGGTTTCCCACAAAAGTCGCCCTACAAAGGAAAGGTTGGTGATTGTGTATTGGAACGGAACGGGCGCCCACACACCTGATTCGAAGTCTTTGATTTTGGTGCGGATAAACTGAAGCCCCCAAGAGTTTTCCCCTTCCGACACGTTGTAACGCAGGGTTTTGAAGGGTATCGCGATTTCTACCGTCCAGTAATCGTCAAAATTTTGCACGGCAGAATACCATTTGTTGTCCCACTCCAAGGACAGGTTTTCCCCCGTTGAAATGAGGCCTTCGCGCTGCACATTGAGCGGGCTGACACTAAAGATAAAGCCATTGAGGCCATCTTTGCTCGGCTCGAGAATTACGTTGAAAACATCGGTAGTGCCAGCCCCAAAATCGCGGCGCAGGCTCTGCACGGTGTAATCTGCACGGCGTTGGCGACAAATGGCCCCGACATACAGATTCCGGTCGTCGAAGGTCATGCGGGCTTCGGTAGCCCAGGGGCTGTAGGCTGTGTCGTTGGGAAAGCAGAGTTTGAAAGATTCGGCTTTTTCCTCGCCCGTTTGCCAGGCGGCTTCGTCGAGCGCGCCGTCGAGATGGATGGCTACACTGGACTTTTTTACTTTTATTTGGTAGTTTTCGGCGTTGTTTTGGCTTGATAAGGGCAGGGTAGCGAGCAGAAAAAGCCCGGCAAGGAAGGAGGTTTTCATAGCAAAAAAATTGAAGGGCGAAGGTAGGGAGCTGGTTAATTTGCTGAACGACTTTGAAGGTCAAGGAGGGGTATTTGGTCGGTTTTGTCATCCGCATTTGAGGTCTTCTCTAGATGATTTGAAAATGTCGGGCAAATCGCTGAAATTTGCTTCAAAATTTGCTAACACAAAATGTCGATAACTATTCAGCTAAACCCATCGCTCGAACACAGACTGCGCGAAAATGCCCAAAAAAAAGGGGTAGGGGTGGATCAGTTTGTCATGCAGTTCTTGGAGCGAAATTTTCCAGAAGAAAAGTCCGGGGCTTTGACAGTTTCAAAACGTGAGGCCGAACTTTTGCATAAGGTAAATCTTAATATCCCTTCTAAAACTTGGGACCTCTACCTCCAACTTAAGGCCAAGCGGCAATCAAAAACCGCAACAGAAGCAGAACTATCTGATTTGCAATCCATAACAGCACAAGTTGAGGTAGCTAACGCTCAACGCATTGCTGTTTTGGCGGAGCTCGCCCAAATAAGAAACGTTTCAATTAGAGTGCTAATGGAACAACTTGGTCTTGTTGCAAACCATGAATAAATCTGTAAGGCAAGCAGTAAAACTGCGGGCGCGATACCTGTGTGAATATTGTCAGAGTCCAGAATATTTCAGTCCTGACCCTTTCGAGATAGATCACATTTTCCCTCTTGCTTCGGGAGGTAATTCCCAACTTGAGAATCTCGCACTTGCTTGTTCCGGCTGTAATGGCTATAAATCGGATTCCTTTATGGCGATTGACCCAGGTACAGGCCAAGTATCCCCTTTATACAATCCTCGAACGGATGATTGGGCCGGGCATTTTAGATGGGATACTGGCTTTGTATATATCGTTGGTATTAGCCCCATAGGACGTGCAACGATTGATAAAATTAAGGTCAACAGAGAAAGCGTAGTAAACCTACGGAGGGTATTGGTAAAAGTAGGCGAGCATCCGCCAAACCTCTAACTCCTTCCCCCCTGCGCCACCCTCTTCATCTCCGCCGCCAAATCTGCGCCCAAATAACTGTCAATCCCATGGTGTACCCAATAGATTACCGGGGTCATCAACAAGGCAACGATTCCCTTGTACAAATAGCTCATGATACTAATGGCCAGTACCTGCACAAACGGCAATTGCTGCCCAATGTACAAGGCGATGAATACCACCACGAAACTGTCCAGGAATTGCGACACCAGGGTGCTGCCGGTTGCTCTCAGCCAAAGTTTGCCTTCTCCGGTGCGCGATTTAATGCGGTGAAAAACCGCCACGTCAACCACCTGCGAGATCAGGAAGGCAAATAAGGACCCGACAATTATCCAGAGACTTTGTCCAAAAACCACCGAATAAGCCGTGTTATAGTCGCCCACTTGGCCCCGTAATGCAGCGGCATCTTCAGGGGATAGTCCGGGCTTGATGTGCGCAGTGCGCCACCAATCTGCCGGCTCCAACCCGATGCCAAAATACAACATCACGAAACCATAGGCAATCAGACCAGCCGTCAGGTAGGAGATCATCCGCACCCCGCGTGGGCCAAAATATTCGTTCATTAAATCCGTCATCACGAACACGACAGGCCACAGAAGCACCCCCGCTGTGAGTGTAAACGACAGCCCGCTTTGCCCCAGGAACGACCAGTCAACGGGTTGATAGCCAAGGGTTTTTTCCAACGAAAAAAGTTTGACACCCATGAATTCGGCTACCAGGGCATTGGCCACAAAAAAGCCCGCCATGATGGTCCATAGGCGGTTGGATTTATTGGTGAAGAAGGTGTGCATGGAGTGTTTATTTGAATGTCCAATGTCCAAGGGAATGTCCTAGGGAATGTCCAATGTCCAACAAGGAATTTCCAATGTCCAAGTTGGCGTTGCGCATAGTCACTCACCTTAAATTCGTGGCCTTTAAAACTACAAATGCCAAACTCAGGGCTTATTTGGACATTGGAAATTCCTTGTTGGACATTGGACATTTTACGCGGCTTTAAGCCTCCCAATCCTCGATCCCTCCAATTTCTCCGCAGCATATTCTCTGTCAATTACCAATTGTTTTTTCTCTGTTCGGCCACCAATAGTAGGCAGGTCGAACATTGCGTCCGTAAAGATCGCCTCGCAGAGCGAGCGCAGACCGCGGGCGCCGAGTTTATATTCCAGGGCCATTTCGGCTACGAAATCAAGCGCGGAGGGTTCGACTATGAGTTCCACGCCTTCCATGGCGAAGAGTTTTTGGTACTGCCGTGTGATGGCGTTGCGCGGCTCGGTGAGGATACGGCGCAGGGCATCGAGGTCGAGCGGATCAAGGTAGGTGCAGATGGGCAAACGGCCCAACAATTCGGGAATTAGGCCGTAGGCTTTTACGTCGGCGTGGGTGACGTATTGCAGGAGGTTGTCGCGATCAATGCGGGCGGTGGATTTTTTGTTGAAGCCGATCACCTGGGTATTCACCCGGCGGGCAATGAGTTTTTCGATGCCGTCGAACGCGCCGCCACAGATAAACAGGATATTTTCGGTGTTGATTTTCACCATTTTCTGCTCCGGGTGCTTACGCCCACCTTGTGGAGGCACCATCACTTCAGAACCTTCGAGCATTTTGAGCATGCCTTGTTGTACACCCTCACCCGATACGTCGCGGGTGATGCTGGGATTGTCCTGTTTGCGGGCGATTTTGTCAATCTCGTCAATGTACACGATGCCGCGCTCGGTGGCTTCTACGTCCTGGTCGCACATTTGGAGCAGGCGGGCAAGAATGCTTTCCACGTCTTCTCCAACATAGCCGGCTTCTGTGAATACCGTGGCATCTACAATGGCAAAGGGAACGTTCAGTACTTTTGCAATGGTTTTGGCGAGCAGCGTTTTGCCCGTGCCGGTTTGCCCAACGAGCAAGATATTGGATTTTTCAATTTCCACATCGTCGTCTTTCCGCTTTTTGCCCTTGTTTTTTTCTAATTCTTGCAGGCGTTTGTAATGGTTGTACACTGCCACAGCAAGCACTTTTTTTGCGTCATCCTGACCGATAACGTATTGATCAAGAAAGGTTTTGATCTCCCGAGGTGGAATGAGATGGAGCGGGCCGCCGTAGCGTTCGCTTTTGCCAGCACCGGGCTGTGGTTCTTGTTTTTGCTTTTTGTCTTCTCGCTTCACGCCCGCGTTTTCGAGTTCCAGATCAATGATATCTTGCGCTTTTTCGGCACAAGCTTCGCAAATCTGCGCTTCCATGCCGGAAACAAGTATCATTACCTCTTCTTCCGTCCGGCCACAGAAAGAGCAATAGCTCTGAGGATTTTTGCCACGTTTAGTCATAACTGAAGTAAGGGAATGGAGCGCAAAGATACGGCGCATACTTCGGAAATTTGCGTGGGGATTGTGGGTGACTGCTTTCTAAAATCCTTGGGCTGCAGCAATTTTGTGGACACTGAACAGTTTGGCGGATTTGCTCATCCCCTTATCCAACCGAAATCCTATAAGGCTTATGCGATATTGTTTATTTGCTATTCTGGTTTTCCATAATCTGAAATCTTTTTCACAACAGGCCGACTCCATTCCGCCAGCTGTCCAACGCTTGTTGGATGCCTATCCCGATCACCTGGAATCTTATCAGGACAATTATATCCACTGGAAAGATGGCTCTAAAATGCTGTACGACGACGGCCGTTTCAAGACCGAAGAAGTAGCATTTGATTCGACAGACCTGGAAGATCAAATGAACGCCCTGATCTACCCACCCGGCCTTCCAGTGGATACACCCGGTTATAACTGCGACCCCGGGACCCTGCGTTGTCAGGAGTTTTTCCTGAAGATGTACGGAAACACAGAAGCCGCGGCAAAAAGTCACCTCGTTCCTGTCACCTGGCTAGCGCCCAAAGCGGGACAAACCAAACGCATCTGGGTTACGTCTATCAACGGTGTAAACGAGCACCTGCAAGCCGTTGCGGAGGAACTGGTAGCCCATCCACATTTGCGGCCTTATGTGACCGACATTGGAGGAACGTTTAACTGGCGTCCGATCATGGGCACACAACGAATGAGTCCGCATTCCTTCGGCATTGCCATTGACCTCAACACCCGCCGCTCCGAATACTGGAAATGGGACCACAAGGACAACTGGCAACTGGATTCTGTGGAGATCAACCTTAAATGGCGCAATTCTATGCCCCTTGAAATTGTGGAAATTTTTGAACGGCATGGCTTTATCTGGGGCGGCAAGTGGTTTCATTACGATACCATGCATTTCGAATATCGTCCGGAGATGCTGCCGGCTCAAAAGCGCCGGAATGTTGTGAAACCGACGCGGAGGCCGGCTATCGGGAAAAAGAAGGGTTAGTTAGTATGTTCTTTTTGAGCGAACGGGGGTCGGCTAGCTGTTTGCAAGTGCTTGAAAGTGAGGTCTTTGAAACATGAAAAACGATTTACTCAATATATTGAGATAATTTACTCAAAGTTTTAACTAAAATTACAATCACTCCTTTGAATAATCCTTGTACGGCGGGCCCCAGCGTATTAATCCTTGACCTGATCGGGAAAGTATTTTTTCATCAATTCCTTCCACTCCGGCAGGGCGCGGAGGGGGGCGAGGTCGGTATCAGATTCCAATTCCTCGAAAGTGGCTTTCTTCTGGATGGCCTGTTCTACAAAGCCGAAGGCCTTGGTAGCCAATGCTTTCGTAGTAGCTGAGTCCGCCTTCGCCTCCTCCCTCGCTGAAGCTATGGCCGATGAAAAGGCTTCGGCGGATAAATACGCCATGCCGAGGTAACCGCCGAAATAATTGGGGTTCAATTCAAGGGCTTTTTCATATGCTTTTCGGGCCTCTTCCAAGTGGCCAGTTCGAAAGTACATCGTGCCGAGGTGTTTGCGGGCAGTGGCGTGTTTGGGGTAGAGGGAAATGGCACGCAACAGCATTGACTCTGCTTCGGCGTAACGATGGGTTTCAATGTACACCCATCCTAAGTTGTTGTAACCAAACACAAAGCTCGAATCGAGTAGAATGGCTTTTTTGTACAGCCACTCTGCCGCGGCAAAGTTGCGGGTCTCTATGTAAACCTTCCCCAAGCTGATGTAGCCATGGATATAAGTTGAATCGAGCTGGATGGCCTTTTTACAATGCCGCTCTGCCGCTTCATATTCTTTTCGCATTCTGAAATAAGTCCCCCAATCATTCCAAACAATCACCGAGCTGGAATCCAGCCGGCTTGCCTGCTCCAAATATGGCTTCGCCCGATTGAATTGCCCTTCATTTTCAGCAAACAAAAAAGCCATACTCGTATAGGGCAATACCCAGGAAGGCTCCAACTCGATGGCTTGACGGGCGCAATGCTCCGCCGAATCGAGTTGGTCGAGATTGTATCCAAACACGAGGCTCATCTGCCAATAAGCCTGCGGCAAGTCTGCCTGCCATTGGAGGGCACGGCGGAACTGTACCAGCGCTTTCTCACTTTGGGCTTTTTGGCTTGACATGGCCAAAAGGTATCCTTCAAAAAAATGCATTCTCGCCTGCAAGACGGGGTACATGTAGTGTTCCTTCCCCAGTAATTCTGCCGCCCTTTCGAGGTAGCGGGGATAGGGAAGGTATTTGTTGGCTTTACCTCTTTTGGAAATAATGATTTCACTCACATCGGTTTTTAGCCATTTGTTCATCACCTGCTGCGCATCGTCCTGTAGTGCGGCGGCGTAGTTGCGTTTTATCATGCTTTGCAAGGGGGCCAACTCCTTCACCTGTACTATTCGTGCAAAGTAATCCTCGGCGCAGTTAGCGCTCGGTGCTCCCGACTTCGTTGGTACAGGAAAAAACCGCTTCTCCTGCACCGCCAAATTGAAAGATCGGTACAACTCCCGGACGCTGCTGTCAACCCTAGCCAGCACTTCGTCCTCCATGCCTCGGCTTTCGGTGGCGGTGAAAATGGGCATCCGTTCGGTCTTGTATTTTTGCAAATCCGCAAGTAGGGCAGCATTCACGATTGCCACGCGCTCCGTTTTGTTTCCCAGGAGCATAGGCACCTGCCTCTGCGGGGCGGCCTCGGCGGTGACGCGGTCTTCCAGGTAGCGATCGAGTTCGCCGACCGTGACGCTGGCATCGCTGTTGCGGTCAGCAAGGCCGAACAGCCCGTCCACGAGGTGGTAACTGAAACAGCCACGCCCGCCGCCCCACTGCTCGCCTTCCAGGCTAAACTCACCGGGCTGGCAGCTGAGGATTTTCACTTCGTTGGAAAACTGTTTTGCGAGGTTTGCCGCCGTCAATTGTGCCCCACCGATCTGGTTGCCAGAGAGCTTCCCTGCGTGACAGGCATCAGCGATGACAATAACTTTCGCCTGATTCTGGGTGGAAAGCGTGCTGACAATTTCCTGCAAAAACGCCAGTGAGTAAGTGCCGCCGCCCATGTACACCCGCGAGGGTGCATCCCAGCAAAGCAGAAATCCGGGTTGAGAGATGGTTTTCCGCTCCACGTCACCGTGGCCGCTGAAGTAAATGATGACCTGTTCGCCTTCACTGGCCTGCTCCACGAGGGCATCAAGGGCTTCGGCGATGCGGCCAGCGGTCGCTTCCGAATTGGTCAACACTTTCAGGTGGTCGGCGTCGAGCGAGCCACCGGCGGGCGAGCGCAAGAAATTGGCGAATGCCTCAGCGTCCTTATCGGCAAAACGCAGGTCGGGTATGTCTTTGTCCTGGTAGTCGGAGATGCCGATGACGACGGATCGGGTTTGGTGATTGGTGGATTGGGGATTGGTGGATTGGGTTAAAGGCTTGAAGCCTTTACCCGCCGTAGGTTTCCCCCCTTCCGAGTCTTGGCGGGCAGGAGCGGAGGCGGGTTTTTCGGTTTGGGAGAACACCAAAAAAGGCAAAACAAGCAGAGCAATTGTCAAGAGGGAATTTTTCATAATCTTGAGTATTTATTTGGAGTGCTCGTCAAAAACCTTGTCTAGTTCAAGGTAACTTAACACAGATACATCTTCCTGCAGTGGATAGCCTTTTGGCACCGGACAAACGATAAAATTCCGGAGGGTGGCAAGGTCATTTTTCGCAATGAAAAATCCTTTGCCCGGCTTGGGCGTAGTGGAGTATTTGATCTCCAGAACAGCTTGAGGTATACCGCTACGGACAATGACCAGATCCGCTTCTGTTCCATCGTGGGTGCGATAAAAGTACATATCGGCACGGGCGGGTAGTCGGGCTGCTATTTCCTGTACTATGTATGCCTCCCAAGATGCACCAAGTGACGGGTGGCTGTGCAATAGTCCGAGGTTTTCGATTCGGAGTAAGGCATGTAGTAATCCTGTATCCCGCAAATAAATTTTCGGGGTCTTGACCAAGCGTTTTTTCGTGTTGGCAAACCATGGTTGCAGTTGGCGAATCAGGAAAGCTGACTCCAGAAAATCAAGGTAACGGCGCACGGTGGGACCGCTGATGTCAAGGGAATTGGCCAGGCTTGCCAGATTGGCCATCTGACCGTTGAGATGGGCTATCATGTTCCATAAGCGTCGGATAAGCATGGGATCAGCGCGGAGGCCCAACAAGGGTAGGTCCCGTTCAAGGTAGCTGCGGATAAAATTTTCCCGCCAATTGAGGCTTTGCGCATCATCGAGTGCTAGGAGCGATTCAGGAAAACCACCCCGGAGCCAATGTTGGCGATAATCCAATGTTGCGGGCAGTTCGGGTAATGTAAATGGCTGCAATTCAAAATAGGCTACCCTGCCAGCCAGCGATTCAGAAGTATCTCGGATGAGCTCGGGCGATGCTGAGCCGAGCATGATAAAACGCCCGGGCTGCCGATGTTGGTCAATCAGGCTTCGCAGCAGGGGGAATAGCGTCGAAACCCGTTGTACCTCATCCAGAATCACGGTATGATCTTGAAGTGGGCCGAGGAGCAAGCTCGGGTTGGTTAACTGATTGAAATCATCGGGGTTTTCCAGATCGAAATAGACCACTTGCCTGGGAAGCTGGGCGGCGAGGCGTTTCGCCAGAGAAGTTTTACCCACCTGCCTTGGGCCGACAATCACAACCGCAGGATTGGTCATGATCAACCGCAATATTTCTTGTTCTGCTATGCGTGAAAAATAGGGCATTTTTACCGTAATTATAAAATTATATTTTCGATTTACGGCATAAAACTACGATTGGATCTTCATTTTTTTATCATTTAATCCTTTGATTATTAAAATTCAATGCTTCCCCGGCACCTGCCGTAGCTTTCCCACCTGCTGAGTCTTGGCGGGTAGGAGCGAAGGCAGGTTTTTCGGTTTGGGCGGCAAGAGAAACACCAACAAGCAGGGAGACAATGAAAAAGAAATATTTCATAGCAAATCAGGTTTCAGTATTTTTGCGTAACCTACGGTTTATATTTATGAAAAAACGTGATAAAATCCTGCAAGCAGCCAAACAGCGGCTGACAGCGCAATTCGGCGACAAGATCAAGGATGTTGTCCTGTTTGGCTCCCGAGCCTGGGGCAAGCCGACTAAGTGGTCGGATTGGGATTTTGTGGTGGTCGTGCGGGGGGATTATGATTGGCCTTTTCGCCGTTCTGTTTGGGACATTATGGCCGATATTGACTCTGAACATGATGTTTTTACCCAAACACTTATCGTATCCGAGAGCGAGTTGCGGAATACTTTTAGAGGTTATGAGCCAGTATTTGTCAAAGCACTTTCAGAAGGCATATACGCATGATAACTCAAGAACAGCGCGATTTTTTGGTTTCCATGCGTCTTCAGCAAGCGGAGGAATGCATCTTGGATGCTGAGCACAACTTGGAGAGCCTACGAGTGGCCGTTGCGACAAATAGGGTCTATTATGGGATGTTTTATGCTATGTTGGCACTAGGTGTTTTCCGGGGTTTCGAGACGACAAAGCATATGCAATTGATAGGCTGGTTCAATAAAAACTTTGTCAAAACTGGCGTATTCCCCGGTCATTTTGGCCGGATGGTCAAAAAGGCGTTCGAGACGAGGACTGGTTCGGATTACAAAATCAATGAAGTGCCCACCGCCGGCGACCTCGAAGTTCTACTCGCCGACATGAAACTCTTCATCTCCACCATCAAAGCCTGGCTTGAAGCCAACCCTGCTGTCTAAAGGTTATCTATCATTGCTTCCCGGGAAATGCTTCCAGCCCTTTAGTCTTTTACCTTATCCGGAAAATGTTTTTTCATCAATTCCTTCCACTCCGGCAACGCGCGGAGAGGGGCGAGGTCCGTGTCAGATTCCAATTCCTCGAAAGTGGCTTTCTTTTGGATGGCCTGTTCTATAAAGCCAAAGGCTTCATCGATTTTTCCTTCTGCGACGAGGAGATAAGCCATGCCGAGCATCGCCCCTGCATAGTTGGGGTTTAGTTCCATCGCTTTGAGGAAGTTTTGCCTGGCCTCTTCGGGGCGGTTTGTTTTGAAACAGACCATGCCGAGGTGCCTGCGCGGGTTGGCATAGGTTGAATCCAAGGCAATGGCTTTTTTCAAAACTGGTTCTGCTTCGGCAAAGCGGCGGGTGTTGAGGTACGCAAATCCAAGGCCGTTCCTGGCAGAGACATTCGTCGAATCCAGCGCAATGGCTTTTTTCAAAACCGGCTCCGCTTCGGCGTAGCGACGGGTTTGGTTGTATACAGTTCCGAGGCTGTTCCATACAGGCAAAAGCGTCGAATCGAGTGCAATGGCTTTTTTCAAAACTTGCTCCGCTTCGGCAAAGCGGCGGGTGCTGATATACGAATTCGAGAGGTTAAACCATATAGTGGCTTTTGTCGAATCGAGCGCAATGGCTTTTTTCCAAACCCGCTCTGCTTCGGCATTCCGACGGGTATTGAAGTACAAAGACCCGAGATGATTCAAGGTATAAATGTTCGCCGAATCCAAGGCAAGGGATTTATTCAGCAACGGCTCCGCTTCGGCATACCGGCGGGTTTGGATGTACGAATAACCGAGGTTGTTCAAAGCAGGGGCAAGTGTCGAATCAAGCGCAATGGCTTTTTTCAAGACCGGCTCCGCTTCGGCGAAGCGGCGGGTTTGGATGTACAAAGTACCGAGGTTGTTCCTCGGATGGGCAAGCGTCGAATCCAGCGCAATGGCTTTTTTCAAAATCGGCTCCGCTTCGGCAAAGCGCCCGGTCATGGAGTAAAAAAGACCGAGGTTGTTCCAAATATTATCAATGGTCGAATCCAGCGCAATGACTTTTTTGAAATGCCATTCCGCTTCGGCAAAGCGTTTTTGACCATAATCAAAAACAGCCCAAGTATGCAATACTTCTACTGCATTGGAATCTATGCATCTTGCCTGCTCCATAAAGGGTTTTGCCCGGTCGAATTGCTCGTATTTGGAGAAAAGCAACCAAGCAGCTTGGGTGCAAGGTCTTATCCAATTAGGGTACATCTCGCTTGCCAGCCGGGCGTAATGCTCCAGCGAATCGGGCTGCAAGAGGTTGTAGCCAAAGACCTCGCTCATCTGCCAATAGACCTGCGGCTGTTCCGGCTGCCATTCGAGTGATTGGCGGAAAAGCCCCAAAGCCCGCTCGCCCAATTCTGTGTCGGGGTTTTTGTTGGAATCCGCCAAGAGGTAGCCCTCGAAAAAATACCTCCTGGCTTTCAGGGTGGCGTACATGTAATGCTTGCTGCCCAGCAGCTCAGCAGCCCGGTCGAGGCAGCGGGGGAATGCCTTGACCTTTTCCGTGAACACTTTTAGCGGCAACCGTCCTTTGCTGTCGCTTCCAAAGGTTAAAAGGGATTGGTCTTTCAGCCAATGGTTGAGCACCTGCTGCGCATCGTCTTGCAGGGCGGCGGCGTAGTTGCGTTTCATCATGCCGCGCAGGGGGGCGAGTGCTTCCACCTGTGTGAGTTGAGCGTAGTAATCTTCAGCCGAGTTTCCGGCAGGCAGGAAATACCGCTTCTCCTGCACCGCCAGTTTGAAGGCCCGGTACATCTGCCGGATGCTCGTGTCCACTTTCGCCAGCACCTCGTCCTCGAAGCCCCGGCTCTCAGTGGCGGCGAAGGTCGGCATCCCACCCGCCTTGTGCTTTTGCAGTTCCGCCAAAATCCCTGCGTTGACCGCCGCTAGCCGCTCGGTCTTGTTCCCCAACAACATCGGCACCTGGCTTTGGGGCGCGGCTTCGGCAGTCACTTTGTCCTCTAAATAACGGTCCAGCTCGCCGACCGAGACAAAGCCATCGCCGTTTCGGTCTGCCAAGCCGAACAGCCCGTCCACGAGGTGGTAGCTGAAACAGCCGCGCCCGCCGCCCCACTGCTCGCCCTCGAGCGAGAACTCGTTGGGCTGACAGGAGAGGATTTTCATCTCGTTGGCGTACTGCTTGGCGAGGTTGGCAGAAGTCAATTGTGCCCCGCCGATTTGGCTGCCGGCCAGTTTCCCGGCGTGGCAGGCATCGGTGATGACGATGACCTTCGCTTTGTTCTGCACCGACAGCGTGGAGACGATCTCCTGCAAAAAGGAAAGCGAATAGGTGCCGCCGCCCATATAGACGCGTGACGGGGCGTCCCATGCGAGCAGGAATCCCGGTTGCGAAATTTTCTTGCCTTCCACGTCGCCGTGGCCGGAAAAGTAGATGATGACCTGCTCGCCCTCGGTAGCCTGTTCGATAAGGGCGTCGAAGGCCTCAGCAATGCGGCCAGCGGTGGCTTCCGAATTGGTCAGCACTTTGAGGTGATCCCCGTCGAGCGAGCCGCCTGCCGGCGATCGCAGGAAATTGGCGAACGCCTCTGCGTCCCGGTCGGCGAAGCGCAGATCGGGGATGGCGGGGTCCTGATAGTCGGAGATGCCGATGACGACGGCGCGGGTTTGGTGATTGGTGGATTGTTCACCCGCCGTAGCCTTCCCGCCTGCCGAGTCTTGGCGGGCAGGGGCGGAGGAGGGATGATTGGTGGATTGGGGTAAAGGCTTGACGCTTTTACCCGCCGTAGCTTTCCCGCCTTCCGAGTCTTGGCGGGCAGGAGCGAAGGAGGGTTTTTCATTTTGGGTGCTTGCCAAATAAGGAAGACAGAGAAGCAGTACGAGTAGCGGTTTCAACATGGCCTGAGTTTTAAGTACACCTCAAAACTACACAGATTTGTAAAGGCCAATGTTGAAATATGGATTTAGGTCTAGCCTCCAAGCGCAATCAACTACAGCAGACTGCTGCTTTGTTCCATTTTAATTCTGCGGCTGGCCAGAAATTTTTTCCCGCCGTAAAAAAGAATCAGGCCGTTGGAAAAGAAAATGGTCGCCCATTTAAGGCTGGTGAAAACACAGCTGATCAAGGCAATGGGGGGCGAAAAATCAGGATATTGAACAAGGAGGATCGTAATAAAAACGTTCTCAATCAAATCCACCAAAGTGATCATCAAGCCTAGCCACCACCAGCGCTTCGCTCCAACCCACAGCAAACAAGTAGCAAAGAAAAGCCCGGCGATAACCGGAAAAACCAAATCCACCGTCCATTGAGCAATGAGATATAGATGTATGCCTTCTGACCCATAGGCGCTCAACATAGACTGTGCTTTTCCAGGAGCGTAAAAAAACTCCAAATCTATAACACCTACCCCACCGGAAAGGGCTTTGATATCAGCTTCCAAAGAAGGCATGATAAACCCTGTAAAAGCGATAAAAAGCGCAAAAAGCAGCAACACATTCCTGCCGGTTGCGATTTTTCTAAGAAAAGATAAGGGTGTAAATTTGCCCATTGCCAATAATTCCGGTACAAAGGTCTATCCTGCAACGATAGTTTGCATGTGTCCTTTTCTCAAAAAAGGTAAAAAAGTGTAAAAATTGGGGCGCATTCTGTTTTCTCGCATTTGAAAACCACCGCTCTTGCCGATGTTTGTGGGCCGAATCACCAAATCCCCAACTACCCAAATCCCCAATCAACCAATAAACCAATCACCACCATGCACCTCCTCCTTGTTGATGACGATCTTAACCTTAGTCCGCTCACGAAAGAATACCTCGAAGCAAAGGGATACACAATTACAATGCGCCACAGCGGCGACGAAGGGCTGGCAGCGTTCAAATCTGGCAAGTTTGATGGCTGTATCCTCGATGTGAAAATGCCGCTCAAAGACGGGTTTTCCCTCGCCGAAGATATTCGCCAGCTCAACCCCAACATCCCCATCTTGTTCCTCACAGGAGCCGTCCAAAAAGAAGAGCGCATCCGGGGTCTGGCGCTTGGGGCCGACGACTATATTACCAAACCTTTTAGCATGGAAGAGCTCTACCTCCGTGTTCGAAATACCCTCAAACGCAGCAGCGCACAACAAAAACAGAGCGAAAAAGCCGTTTACGAAATTGGCCTCTATCGCTTCGATGTATCGTCTCGCGAGCTCCACGGCGGCCCTGAAATGGTGAAACTCACCGCCATAGAAGCCAAATTACTTCAACTATTCTGTGAAAGCGATAACGGAATTATTCGCCGCGACACCGCCCTCCAGCGCATCTGGGGCGACGAGGACATGCTCAAGGGGCGAAGCCTTAATGTTTACGTGAGCAAGCTCCGTACCTTCCTCTCTGCTGAGCCTCGAATTGAGATTCTCAATGTGCACGGGGAGGGGTACCAGTTGGTTGTTAGATAACTATGATGTATGATGTATGATGTATGATGTATGAACTATAAACGCTCGAGCATGAAGCTTATAGTTCTTAGTTCATCGTTCATCGTTCCTGTAGGGTTGTTTTCCATCTCTTGAAGTAATTCTGCCGCTTCATCCAATCCAAGATAGCGACACTGACTTTTGAGGCCATGCGCTGTATTGCTGGCGGTCTCCCAATCGCCAACAGCGAGGGCTTGACGCAGGGTTTCTAGCTGGCCCGGCAATTGTTCCCGGAACATGATGATGAATTTTTGTGCGGCTTCTTCACTGCCGAGCAGACTACGGAGGTATTCGGTGTTTATGTCCATTTTCTGAAAATTTCAAAGCCCAAATCACCAATTACCTAATCACCCCTCCTTCGCTCCTGCCCGCCAAGACTCGGCAGGCGGGAAAGCTACGGCGGGTAAACAATCACTTTCAGCATCGTATCAAAAAGTTCTTCTGTGTCAATAGGTTTGGTAACATAAGCGTCCATGCCAACTTCCCGGCATTTATCTAGTTCTCCTTGTACAGCATTGGCGGTGAGGGCAATTATAGGCAATTTGTTCCATTTTTCCTGGGCGCGTATTTGGCGCGTGGCCTCCAATCCATCCATCACAGGCATCTTTACATCCATGAGCACCAGGTCGAATGACGCGCTGGTTTCGATTTTTTCCAAGGCGACCCGGCCATTTTCGGCAACCTCGATTTCTACACCAGGAATTCGGCTTTTAAGGAGTTCAATGGCCAGCATCTGGTTGAAAAATGTGTCTTCCACCAACAGGATGCGCAAGTTTTCAAATGCAATTTTTTGAATTTTAACTTGCTGGGAGTCAGTCTCCAGATTATTGTCCAATTCAAAAAGTATGGTGACAGAAATGATCGTGCCTTTTCCTACTTCACTTTCGAGTTCGATTTTACCCCCTTGCTGTTCAACCAAATCCTTGGTGATGCTAAGCCCCAGGCCTGTACCACCATAATTGGCCGAAATATCGTCGTCGGCCTGTTGGAAACTCTCAAACACCCGGAAAATCTGTTCAGGCGGTATTCCGATTCCCGTATCGGAAACAGTGAAAATCAGTTGGCAGCGGGCGGGAGCATTAGAAGGGGCAGTAGCAGTTGGCAGTGGGCGGTCGGCGGGCGCTCCTGCCACCTGCCTACTGCTACTGCTACTGCCAACTACCAACTGCACCCTCCCGCTATCGGTGAACTTGATAGCGTTGCCCAGAAGGTTGGTCAGAATTTGATTGAGCCGCACAGGGTCGCCAACCAATCGGGTGGGTGTATCGGGTTCGATTTTTATTTCAAACCGAAGGCCTTTTTCCTCTGCCTTAAAGCCGAGCGTGTTTTGCAAATGCCGCACAATGAGTTCCAAATCAAAGGGTTTGTGCTGAAATTTGAACTGCCCGGATTCGATCTTCATTTGGTCGAGCACATCGTTGACGATGACGAGCAGATTCTCCGAACTCTGGCGAATGGCATCGGCATATTCACCCTGTTTGGTTGGCAATTCACTTTCTGTAAGCAGTCGGCTGAGGCCAAGGATGGCGTTCATGGGAGTACGGATTTCGTGGCTCATGTTGGCCAAAAAGCGCGATTTGTAATGAGCCGTTTGCTCGGCTAGTTCCTTTTGTTTTAAAAGTTCGCTATGGTTTTCCCGATAGCGCCAGAAGAGATAGGCGGCAGTAGCCAAGAGTGCCATCAGCAGCATTTTGAAGGATTCTGCCTGCCACCAGGCTGGTGCGATGGCAATTCTTAACATTAGCTCAGGGCTTTCGCTCCCTTCAATTCTGACCCGAAAAGTGTAGACACCGGGTTCAAGATTGGCATACACGGCCTGCCTCTCATTACCCTTTTGTTCCCAATCCATTTTTTCGCCTTTGAGCTCCATTTTGCATTCATAGCGCAATTCATCCGGACGGGCGGTTTGGATACCCGCCCATTCTATGGTGATATTGTTGTCGGTGTTGGAGAGTGGGATGTGCTTCAAAAATTCGAGGCCAGTCAATTGTTTTTTCGTTTCGCCGGTTATCTGGAAGCGTGTGAGCAATATGGCCGATACTGGGGAGCCTTCTGTCAGTTTGGAAGGGTCAATTAGTGCCGGTCCGGAAACTGTGGCAAACAGGAGTCGCCCGTCCCGAAGCTGGCATCGTCCACGAGTCCAACTGGAGGCTTGGAGCGTGGCATTTGTGCTGATGTTTCGCAGGGTGCGCAAATTCGGTTCAATGCGCGAAATGAATTCGGGTAAAATAGCCCAAGTGGTTTGGTCTTTATCAAAAAGCACCGTATTCACCACATTATCAGGCAAATTGTCCTTCCCCGTGATGTTGTGGAAATTGCCAGATTCGGGGTCTACCGTTGTGATTCCGCCAGAAGTTGAAACCCATACCCAACCATTTGGCGCGATGTTGATATCAAGTATTTCGTCGTTGATCAGCTGGTGGGGCGCTGGAGTGTTGTTGTTGAAAAGGGTTGTTTTAAACGTCTTTTTGTCAAATCTTCCCAGAAAATTGGGGAGATCAAGCCAAAGCGCACCACGCCCATCATCTACAAAACGTTGCACAAATTGATCAAATGGAGGTGGGGAAAACTGGGTGAAGGAGCGCAATTCACCAGAACGGCGGTCGAAGCGTGAAAGCCCATTTTGAGTGCCAAGCCAAAGGACTTGCGGGTCGTCCCGATCAACCAGAACATTTAAAATATTGCCTCGCAAAGGGGGCGTTTTATATGGGTCGAACCTTCGATCTTTTACATTCCATATCCAAAGCCTGCCTTTGATAATGGCCCAAACTGTGCTGTCAGCTTCGGTAAAGAAATCGGGTGCGGCCACTTTTTGACCATTAATACGTATCGGCTGTGGCTTTGCGCCCAATTTTTCATAATACCAAAGTGCTGTAGTAGAGCTCACTATGATACCTCCCTGCCGATCTTCGACCATCCGGTAGGTCGAGTTTTCGCGCGCGCCGGGATCTTGGATATTTATCGGCCAAAGCGTAAAAGCCTGTTGGGATAAACTGAGCCGCGATACTTCATAGGACGTGCCTACCCAGAGGTTTCCAAATGCATCCGCTTTCAACGACATTACAAAATCTTGTTGCAAGCTGTAAGGGTCGCGTGGATTGTTCCTGAAACACTGGAAACTATTGTTTTGGCGGTCCCATCTCACCAGTCCTTCCCCAAAAAAACCAATCCAAAGTACCCCATCAGAGGTTTCGATGATGGTGCTGACATGCCTGTAAGCCAATGAATCAGGAAGAGAGGCACGGGTAACTTTTTCTTGATTTTGGTCGAAAATAAATAGTCCCTGTACTCCTCCGATCCAGAAAACATTTCTGCTATCTTCAAAAAGAACGTCTGCTGGGAGTTTTTTGCCTTTTCCCTCTGGTACTTCCAAGGGCAATGGTGCATACTGCTGACGGTTAGCCGAAAACTTGTAAATACCATCGTTCCTTCCCGACCAAAGTGTGCCTGCTTTGTCCTCATAAAAACAGTGTGTGAGCCCACGCATTTTTTTCTCCGGCACGATTGGGATTTTCACCATGGCTTGCGAAGCTTCGTCGAAACGGAACATTCCCTTGTTCGAGCCGATCCAGATGGTGCCGTTTCGGTCTTCAAACAAGGCATTGAACTGCCGCACGGAATCCTGGTACGACATAAACCGATGAACTTTATCAGTATGCCGGTCGAGGTAGCACAAACCGTTGAGGGTTGCAAACCATACCCGCTGTTTGCTGTCGGGCAGTAATGCATATACACGGTCATTACTCAGCGAATTTGAATCGTTGCTATCGGTTTTGTAACGGAAATAATTGTAGCCATCGTAACAAAATGCCCCCCGACCCATGGTGCTAAACCAGAGCCTGCCGTGCTCGTCGGTAGCAAGGGTGTTCACACTAAATTTATGTCGTACGCTTTTCAGTCGCTCAAAAATATAACGCTGGCCCTGCCCCCAAAGCGGTGAGAGGAATGAGAGGAGTAAGAGCGTGAGAATTATGTGGCGCAAATGCTTCATTTTCAAGCTGCGACAAGATGAGGATATGTTATGGAATAAAAAAGCCCGACATGCCAAAGGCACACCAGGCTTAATGATTTTTAATTGTTTTTTACACTTTTTTACACTTGTGGAGTAAGCTAAGCAGCGTGTGAAATACAACTTGTACTTCAAAGATATTTTTCAGTCTTAAGCAGGTGTGCAATATTATTTTTATTTAACCGCAGAGGCGCAAAGGCGCGGAGCGTTTGAAAATCAAGCCTTTGCGTCTCTGTGCCTCTGCGGTTTATTTTGCCCACTCACTTAAATGCGGCACTCAATTTAAGCGGAAACTCGATGCGCCCAACAAGCCCACGTTGCAATAAATAGCTGCCACGTAATTCCCTTTTTTAAGCCGTTCGTCCAACTTATAAGTAAATGAAAGGCGCTGCGTCTCTCCCAGCGAAACCGCTTTTACCTGTTGGGCTTCTATTTGCACATTGCCAGAGGGCGCCTCCACCGTCGTTTTTATAGGTTTGCTGGCAGAGATGGGCTTGCCTTTCTCGTCGGTTATAGCCAGATAAAGGTGCTGGTCGCCTTGATAGCTTGTGGGCACATCTACCAGGTCAAAACTGACCGTGATCTCGCGGGCTTTTTTGGCCTGAAGGGTTTGTTTGTCGTTTCGGCGCCCAATTTCCACCCGAAATGCGGTGGCTTTGAACTTCGCGCTCTGGGTTTTGCGGATTTGGTCTTCCAGTTTTTTGGCAAGGTCACCTACCTGGCCACTCAAACTGGTATTTTCAGTTTGCAACTCCTGGTTTTCGCCCAGTAGGCGCTGGTTTTCTGCTTTCAATTGTTCATTTTCTGTTTGAACGGCAGTTATCAAGGTCTCATATTCTATTTTTAATTGGCGCAGTTCCTCTAATTGGGTGCGCAACTCGCCAATCTCGCGGTTATTTTGCGACCTGATTTTTTTGATGGCGGCGTCTTTTTGCGCTATGAGGCCGGCGGTGGTCGCTTCCTTGCCGCGCAGGTCTTCATTTTCTACACGCAGGTCGCCATACGCAATGCTTAGGCTGTCCAATTCACTGTCCAGCTTTGCTTTCTGTGCCTGGAGCGATTCGACGTTTTCGGTAAGGCTGTTATTTGCCGTGCCGGCGTCTTTCGCCTTTTTCCAAAAGAAGATAGCCGCTCCTATACTCAAAACGAGCAGCAGGATTGCGATGGTTAAAAGGGTGCGTGAGCCTTGGTTGCCGTTTCGGTTGTCGTTCATAATTTTTACTAGAATGAAGTTAAAGGACTTGAACGGCCAAAAAGAAGAAGAATTATGTTCGCTTGGCCTCCAAATAGTGGTTTGGCAAAGTTGCCGGTGTAATTACAGGGCGCAAATTAAACAGCTATTAAAAGAAAATTAAAAAAACCCGACACGCTTTTGGCATGCCGGGTATTATCGTAATTTGAACCACAAAAGGCACAAAAGGATACATAAGACCGTATCGTGCTACTTTTGTGCCTTTTGTGGTTCAAATTATGTCAAGTTTGATGTTGCAACGGGACGGATCAAAAATGTTATAAAATTCGTGGTGAATCATGTTTACATCTTCACCAGCTTCCCACTCGCCGTTTTTCCGCCTGTTTGCACCCGCCAAACATACATGCCAGATTGAGGCATTGCCTGTGGCGCAATTTCGAGCAAATGGGTTCCAGCACTCATATCTACGGAATTCGCCCAAAGGATTTTACCCGAAATATCGGCGATTTCTACAAGCACACGTTCCGTTTGGGCAAGGCGTACCGGAATGCTCGCGCCGCCCTTGGTGGGGTTGGGCTGCGGGATCAAAATGCTGGTTTCTGCTAACGAAACATTGGCTTCGCTTTGGCGGAAATCGAGGCTGAGGGCTTGCGGCGCATCTCCAAGGCTGCCGAGGTTTTCAAAATCGGCAGCGGCCTTGAAAACTTCCGAAATTTTTACCGATTCAAGGGCGCGAATGCGCAATCGTAGCAAGTCCTGCCCTGACGCAATGCGTTGTGCCTGGTCGTTTGCCCAGACAAAATTGAGCGTACCTGGCACCGGCTGGTGAAAAGCATCGGAATCGAGACCCGTCAAATCGCCTGCCAATACTTCTATGATTTCTATTTGTTCGGGGTCGAATTGAAGCCCCATTTGCAAGCCAATCCAATCGCCTGTTTCGGCCATTCGGAGGGTGATTTCTGCGGTTTCGCCTTGCAAAAGGGTAATATCCGGCAGGGTCAGACTTTGCTGCGGAAGGCCGCGGTCCTGACTGGGCGGTGCTCCCAGGCCATGCCAGGCATCGCAGTCGAGATCGCCGATCTTAATGGCTTTGAAACTGGCTTGATAGGAATATTGCAGCGCATCAGCAATGCTGATGACCTCCGGGAATGCCGTTTGGAAAGGATTTTGCTGGTTTGGAAAGGCAAAACCTGCATCTACAAAACGCCAGGAAGTGTTGTTCGGCAAATCGCTGTAGATGCCTACAATCAGATTTCGGAGTTCGAGTACATCAAAGCCTGTAATGGAGCCGCTTTTGTTGGCATCGGCGGCGATCAAGCCGTAGGGCGAAAGGTCGGTATCAATGCCAAGGATGAAGCGTCTGATTTTGATGAGGTCGAGCACGGTCACACCATTGGTAGGGAAATCGTCTTTTTCAGGAGAAATCACAAATGTTGAAGAGAGCGGGATATTCAACCCGGGCCCGAATAGGCAACCATTTGCATCCATGGAGTCATTTTGTGCAAAGTAAGAATACGGGGGGGTAAAAGTGCTCGTACCGTTAATGTGCACAGCGATTTCCATCAATTGCCCATGATTACACCAGTTTTCGATACATGTGCTTATCAGCATGTCACCCGCTCCGCAATTGCCAAGGAAATCTTGAACAATTACATAGGTTTCGCAAAAATCTGCATTACCAGCAAGGTCCTTTGCCCAAAGTTCTATTGTCTGGGTACCGAGCTCATCGCAGGTATATATCACACTCTGTAAAGGATTGCCCAAAAAATCCAGTGGAAAGCCAGTGCCCGTACCGCTTTTTCGTATCCCGATTTGGATTTGTGGCGAAGGACTGCTGTTGTCTTCCGTATATTGAAGGAAATCACTCGCCCAAAGCGTGACCATTCCCGTGGGCATAAGGTTGATACTGAGGCCGTTGATACAGACAACCGTGGGTTTTTGACAGTCTTTTACTTCAAAAACCTGTGTGCACTGGGTTCCGTTCCCGAGGCTGTCCATTGCCCACCACCTGATTTTATGCGTCCCGTATGGCAATTGCGCGTCCACGAAAGTATTGGGATTGCCAGATGTGTTCCAGCGCAGACGGGCCGTTGTGGTATTGCCAACGCTGGTGGTTTCGAGCGCAAAGCCAAATTTGTCGGTTGCTTGCACCGGGCGTTCATCGAAGGAGCGGGGCGTGCCGCCACTGTAATTTGGGTTGTTCAGATTGTTGTATGGCACATTGTTCCAGCCAAGACCTGACGCGCCGAGGCTGTCTGAATGTATGACCGTCTCCATGATCTGGTCACCGTCAAGGTCAAGGAACAACGTATAGTTGAGGCCTAAAAGCACTGCGCAATTTGCTGTAACAGTAAAGCTGATATCTGCAGCAGACTCGCTCAGGTCGTGTGTTTGCACCAAGTTGTCCCACCAATACGCTTCATTCCAAAACTGATAGCTGTTCGGGGAGTAATCGCAGATGTCGGTTGGGGTGGCCGAACAGCCGGAATAGCTGAGACATTGCGCCGACATCTGGCCAAATGACAAAAGGATTAAAATGAACGTAAGTATATTTTTCATGAGATAAACTTTTGAAAATGAATGGATTGGTTAGTTGGGGATTTGGTTATTTGGGGATTTGAGGATCGCCTACTGCCCCCTGCTACTGCTACTGCCTCCTGCTACTGCCCCCTGCTACCAATTATTACAATCCTGCCGCCTGCAAGCACTTTCCCAGCCTCAGTCATTTGCCAAAAATAAAGTCCTGCCGGCAGGTTTTTCCTTTTGAACGAGAAGGTATTTCCGGCAAAGTTTTCGTCGCGCAAGGTTTTCCCAAGTGGATCCATAAGCATAAACCGCACCGAAGTTTCGGGCAAATAAGATTGCAACTCAAATACCGCTTCCCCTATCATCGGGTTTGGTGTTATCTGGACTGCCAGATTATTCGTCTCAGTGTCAGGGTTTTGGATCGCCACGGTTTCGGGTCTGCCGATGGTGTGCTGCCAGGTATTGGTCAATATTGGATCGTTGAAGTCGAAATAAATGGATGCGGTGTTTTCGATGAGCGTCCAGTCGGGCAAGTTTGGTTTTTGGCTCATTCGGAAAGAGACAAATCCGTGCGAACCTGGTTCGTTTGTGGTGCTATCGGGAAGCAGAATATTGGCAAATGTGAAGGCGATCTGGCCGTTGCCAGAAAGGTCCCAAGTGTACGGATTGCTGGCCGCGATGGGGCGGAAGCTGGCAGGATCGAGGGTGTTGGGCAGCGTATCTAGGATTCTGATAAGAAAAGCCGTGTCGTTGCCTGTGTTCTGGAATCGAATGCGGTACTCGATGTCTTGCCCACGTTCGATGAAGTGCGCTTCCGTCAGTCCAAGCGGGAAACCTACTTTGTCATTCGGGTCGTAAGAGCCAATAATCTCGTTGCAATGCACGGCCACGGCAGGGTCATTTTCGTTGTTCGGAAGGTTGAGCAACAGACTCAGATTTCCGTTTGCTGTGCAGTTGGCCACCACTGCCACCGGTTTGCTGAGGATCGAAGTTTGATTGGGGAACACCTGCAAGGCGAAACAGGAATCTTCGGGCATAGGCAATCGGACGGAGGTCATTTCTTGTCCTGCGTTCAGTTGGATCGGGCTTTGAAGATACATGATCTGGTCTTCAATGATCACGTATTCTGCAGTTTGGGTCATATTGCCCGAACCGGTGTTTTTGATTTTAAACTCAATTTCAGCTCCGGTGCAAACCCCTGTCACCTCGATTTTAGAGCCGTCCCAGTTCGCGGTGGGCGGGATACAGGAGGTATCGGGGTAAATGTGCGCTTCAGCGCAAAGCACGTTTCCTACCTGCGCGGCACAATCCACTAGGAACACAATGTTCATCAATTCACAGGCGCCTGGCAGCAGATCGCCAAGTTCAAAAGTGAGCGTGTCACCCACTTGTCCTGAGAGTGGGATCGTGCTGCTCTGGTAATCCAAAAATGGGCTGACTACGATTTGAAGCGAGGCGTCCTGGGCAGTTAAATTGCCCGTGTTACACCAGCTTGCGTTGTATACCGAGCTTGTGCATCGGCGCAGTATTCCGCCCGAAATTTCTACTGACAGCAAGGAGCATTCCCCTAAAATTTGCTCCGAGATGGCGGGCGCAATTACGGTTTGACTTATACCAGAAACGCTCACCACAGGTGTGTCGCATTGGGCGTACAGCGTGGCAGGTGCAAAGGATGGGAACACCGTAAGGGCAAAATCGCCAGTGGTGACCCGAACTTCGTAAGAACCATCCGGGTTTGTTTTTTTGTAAAAAGCCTCGCCTGTCTGGTTTTCTGCTTTCAGGATAAAATCGGCCAACCCGGGTTCACCAGTGGTGTAAGCACAATCCACATCATCATCTCGAAAAACAATGCCCGTGATCTTGTTGCTCAAGAAATCACCTTCAAAATCAGTTTTCAGCAGCATTGCATTGGTTGACACGCCATTGTTGTCGCCAGCGATAATCAAATGATTATCATTTGTTTGAAGGATATCCCACACATTTCCCGACACGTTGAGCGCGTTTTTCCAGAGTGCAGTGCCGTCAGGAGCGAGTTTCAACAATTCAAGGTCCGAAGCGAAAGGATCGGCTACAAACCCCCAGAAAGGAATGTAGAAATTACCCGCATCGTCTTGAGCAAACGCATTGAGGACGGGGAGATGGTTGCTGTTGGGTGGAAATGGGAAGTAGTTTTTGTACCAAAGTTCGGTGCCGTCCAGATCAGTTTTCAGGACGCATATATTCAGGTTTGCAAATTCGGGCGAAGTGCCGAGCAGGGCAATGTTGCCTTCTGCCGTGACGAGGAGGTCGTAGTTCGTTTGGTTTCCGGCTTTAAGGTAGTCGTACTCCCAAAGCAGGTCTCCATTGAGGGTCACTTTTGCGAGGTAGAGATCGCCGAGGTTTCCACTTACAACAATGTTCCCAGTGGGTAATTCCACCAAATGTTTTATAACCCTGCCCGCAACGCCAAAGGTTTTCTCCCAAAGAATGCTGCCGTCGGGGGCGATCTTGACAAGCCAGTTTAGGGAATTGAAATTCCCATCGCGGGTGGTACCTGCTGCCAAAAAATTGCCGTCCGAAAGTGCGATGATATCGCTCAAGCCATTGGCAATGTTGGCATTGTGCACGATCCTCGTCCATTGCAATGTACCAGAGGCGTCGAGTTTCAACACGATGTTACGATATTCGATCGTGTCCCAATAATTTTCCGCCAGCACGATGAACCCGCCATCTGCTGCCGGGCAAGCGGCAATGGCTCGCGCTTCATTGAGATAAAAATGGTTTTCCCAGACGGTTTGCCCGTTCGCGTTGGTGCGGAGCAGGAACAACTTTTTCTTGAGAAACGCCGGGTTCGCCACCCGACCTGTTACAAAATAGCCACCATCAGCCGTTTGCAGCACCGTTCGTGCAATAGAGGAATCAGGAGTGTATGTGTGCATGAAGCCCTGTGCAGCGACAATCGTGGCCCAAAAACTTAACAATAGGGTGAGCGTACGGGAGATGTTCATGTAGATAGTTTTTTCGATGAAAGTAGTGGGGGATTAAAAATGTGTTTAATGAATGGTTATGGCTGATTGTGCCACACAAATTTTCATGGTACAAAAGTGCTGCAACATTGCTCAGCGGACAAGGACATTTTTACGCTGTTTTCAGGTAAAATTTTCAAGATAAAAGTTATAATATATTGAATATCAATTGTTTTTTAAAATAAATTATGATTGTTTTTCAAAAATAATTTTTATTTGCAGGAAAATATTCTGCAAATAAAAAACTGAAACGTTGAGCTCTCCGCTGCTTTCCATCCTCCGGACACTGCCCAGGGACCGTATGCGGGCCTTGGAAAAATTCGTCCGTTCGCCTTACCATGTCACCCATACAGGTGTGGTACAGTTGTTCGAGTTTTTTAAAGAAAACCTGTATGCCGGGGATTTGAGTAAAGAAAAATTGGAAACGCACTTGCTTTCCGGAGGAGAGGATGACCCAAGAAGGGTGTACCATCTCACCAATTATCTCCTGGAAACAGTAGAGAAATTCCTTGCCCTGGAAGATTGGGAAAAACAGGAGCACCAGCGGAACGCCGCTACTGTGGAATCTTTGCGCCGATTGCATCTGGACGAACCGGCAGCAGCCATGCTCCGCTATGCACGCAAGCGCCTGGATCTCGACAAACTGCGCGGGAGTGAATTTCACCGGGCTGAATACAGCCTTCATTGGGAAGCATACCACCTCTCGTTGCAGCAGGGGCGGGCCAAGGCTTCCAATGCTCAGGAGCTCTCCGACACACAGGATGTGGCTTTTATTTGCGACAAGCTACGCACCGGATGCCTGCTGCTCAGCCACCAGCAAGTGACCAAACAAACCTACGACAAAGGCCTGTTGGACAATGTGCTGAGCTTCCTCCACGGGCATCGGTATCTTGAAATTCCGGCAGTAGCGGTCTATTATCACGGCTATTTTGCCCAACTGGGCGGGGATGGAAGTGATGGGCATTTTACACAGCTGAAATCACTGTTACAGGAGCACACCCCACGCTTTTCGGTGTCAGAGACGCACGACCTTTTTTTGATGGCCATCAATTTTTGCATCCGCCGGATCAACCAACAAGAGGATCGTTTTTTTCGAGAAATATTTGACCTCTATCAATCCGGTTTGCGGCACGGCGCATTGCTCGAAAATGGGATACTGTCACGTTGGACGTACAATAATATTACGCTTACCGGGTTGCGGCTGCAAGAATTTGAGTGGGTAAAAAAGTTCCTGCACGACTACGCGCCGCTGCTGGCCGAGAGCCACCGGGTTGGTGCGGTAAACTTCAATCTGGCCCGCTACCATTACGATACAGGCTCCTTAAGGGAAGCCATGCAGCATCTTTTGCACATCGAATACGACGATGTGCTACACAATTTGGCCGCCAAAACCATGCTTTGCAAAATCTACTTCCGGCTTGGTGAAACCGACGCGCTGGCGAACCAACTTGACAGCATCCAAATCTATTTGCGGCGAAAAAAGGTGCTTGGATATCACCGAGATAACTATTCGGCGATCGTGCGCTTTATTCGCAAATTATTGATTATCAACCCAAAAAGTGCGACAGAAAAAATAAAATTGCGCGAAGAAATCCTGGCAGCGCCTGTACTGACAGAAAAAGATTGGCTTTTGGGGGAATTGGAATAAGCCCGTTTGAACACATATGCCCGCCAATATCCCAATATCTGAATATCCCAATATCTTCCCTAAGTTTGCCCCATCATGGAAAAAAAACAAGGCCAACTCATTCGTAGCGTTACACTTGCTGCCGCTACCATCCTCGTCGTTAGTTCCGTCATAGGATCCGGCGTTTACAAAAAAGTCGCGCCGATGTCGGCAGAACTGCTCTCGCCCGACCTGGTGCTTTGGGCATGGGTGCTGGCGGGTATCATCAGTCTATGCGGTGCACTTAGTAATGCCGAGATAGCGGGCATGATGGCCGATTCGGGCGGGGAGTATGTTTATTTTCGAAAAATTTATGGCCGGTTCATGGCTTTTTTATGGGGCTGGAGCACGTTTGCTGTGATCAAAACGGCGGCGGTTGCAGGCATTGCTTATGTGTTTTCGCAGTCGTTCAATGCCATTTTCCCATTGCCCCATTTGCCCGAATCTATCGAAAACATACAAATCCTCATCTTCAAGCCTTTTGAGAATGCAGGAGTAAAAGCACTCACCATCGCTCTTATCGTTTCCCTCACTTTTATCAACACGCGCGGGTTAAAAGGAGCAGCAGCGCTCAGTACCTGGATTACGCGACTGGTCATCATTGGCCTGGCAGGAATCGTGATATCAGGTCTGGCATTTGGTGGAGGGAGTATGGCAAATTTCCAGACCCCCGCCACTACGTTTGTGCAGCGCGAATGGACAGATTTTGCTTTTATAAAGGCTATGTTTACGGCTTTGCTGGCGGCGTTTTGGGCCTACGAAGGCTGGAACACGCTCGGCTTTATTGGCGGTGAGATCAAAAACCCGAACCGAAACCTGCCGCTTGCCCTGTTTGCAGGCATGATGGTCATCATTGGAGTCTATTTTCTGGTCAATTTTACCTATCTCTATGTGCTTCCGATAGACCAGATAGTCAGCGTACACCAAACGCAAAACGAGATCGCTGCCGTGGCAGTAGTGCGGCATTTTGCGGGCGGTTTTGGGGCGACTTTGATTTCCATTGTCATACTCATAACCACCCTTGGCTGTACCAACGCCACTATACTCATGCCCCCTCGGGTGTACTACGCAATGGCAAAAGACGGTCTGTTTTTCCCCCGAGCGGCAGAAATCCACCCAAAATACCACACGCCCAATCCAGCGCTCTGGATGCAAGGCTTGTGGGCCTGCCTGCTCGTACTTTCGGGCAGTTTTGACCAACTGACCGACATGCTGATTTTTGCCGCATTCTTTTTTTATGGCGCAACGGCTTTTGGCGTGTTTATCATGCGCAAACGCGAGCCCGACGCAGACCGTCCATACAAAGTGTGGGGCTACCCGATAGTGCCGGCATTGTTCGTACTGTTTTGTGTCACACTCATCATCGTCACCTGCTTTACCCATCCCCGCGAAGCAGGCCTTGGCGTGGTGCTGATGCTCACAGGGGTGCCCTTCTACTTTTGGTGGAACCGGAATCATGTATGATGTATGATGTATGATGTATGATGTATAAAGCCAACCATTCCAATACATCATAGTTCATACATCATACATCATACATCATACATCATACATCATACATCATACATCATACATCATACATAAATAATGCATTCCGACCATCGTTACATAGAAGCACTGCGCCGCAACGACGAGCGCGTCATCCGCGAGATTTACAAGCTACATGCTACCCAAACCATACGCTGGGTGGTGGCTCGCGGCGGCTCTTCTGACGACGCTCAGGATATTTTTCAAGAAGCCCTGGTGGCAATTTTTGAAAAAGCGCAAAACGCTGATTTTGTGCTCAGTTGCCCACTTGGCGCACTGCTCCACGTGATTTGTTCACGTAAGTGGGTTGACCGCATCCGACAAAAAAACCGCGACGTGGGGGTAAGGAAAGAGGAGGAGATCCGATATGAGACTGAAGCCGAAGGAGATGTGCTGGTTGAAGCCGAAGAAATATTGGCCGAACAGGCCAGGCATACGCGATTGCGCGTAGCTTTTCAGCAAATCAGCGAACTCTGCCAACGGTTGCTCACCCTTCTATCCAATGGAACGAAGCCTCTTGAGGCTGCGGAACTACTCCAAATGAACAGTGTGGACACCCTCTACCGGCGCAAAAACGCCTGCACCGAGCGTTGGCGCGAGGTGTATAAGGGGATTAGTTAATGGTGATCCGCCTTCGCTTTGGCTATGGCGGATAAATTAGTTGATTGGTGATTCGTTCTTTGGGCGCGATCACTCCATCGCTTTATCACTTCATCACTCCATGAATATGAACGAACGCGATTCTACAATACTCGACAACTATTTCAATGGACTTTTGGCTCCCGAGGAGGCTCGCAATGTGCAGGCTCGCGTAGCTTCGGATCCAGACTTCAGGGAAGAATTTACCTTGCGGGAAGAAATGGAAGCATTTCCCAAAAAAGAGTCAGAAAAGAATGCCCTGCTTGATTTGCTCAAGGAAGTGGGCAAGGATTATTTCAAAGATGAGATAGCCGAAAGTCCGCAAATCAAAATCATCCGAAACAATGTACGTCGTTGGATTGCATTGGCCGCTTCGGTCACCTTGATCGCAGTGGCAGTCTGGTTTTTCAGAAAATCGGATGACACACCGACTTACCAACAATACGCGCAACACACTCCGCTCTCCCTGACGGTGATGGGCAATACAGAACAGGCGAAAGTGGATGCAGAAACAGCTTTTAACCTAAAAGATTACAGTAAAGCACTCACGGCATTGGATCAGGTGCTGAGTGATGAGCCTGACAACATCAAAGCAAAATTATCCCGGGGCATTTGCCTGCTCGAACTCAATCGTACGGGTGAAGCCCGGGCAGTTTTTGAGCCAATGGCAGCAGGCAATTCGGCGCTTAAAGAGGATGCGGTATGGTATGTTGCACTGAGTTATTTAAAGGAAAATAACCTGGAAGCCTGCAAAGCTGAACTCACTAAAATTGCTGTGGGAGAGGCCTATTATGCTCAGGCGCAGGAGATTTTGGGGAATTGAGATATTTGGATATTAAAATATTGAGCACAAAATCCTGGGTTCCTATTGGCTACAAAGTGCGGTCAATTCAATATCCCAATATCTTAATATCCCAATTTCTCAACCCCTTCCAGGAAATTTCCGAATTACCTTCTTCACCCCAACAGCAATCTCGGCAAAAGGCAGCGCTTCCTTCGCGATATAACTGAGCATCACAGAGATATGAAGGTCGGAAGCCTCGAGCTTGTCATATAAATCCTGCTTTTGCAGGCGGTATGCTTCACGGATTTGGCGTTTGATGCGGTTGCGCGCCACGGCGGTTTTGAAATTGCGCTTTGGTACAGAGATCAAAACCTGAATACGGCTTTGGGCTGCCAAATAAGGCGAAGAGTCCTTCCACACCACACGCATCGGATAGGCCACATAAGAATGGCCGCCCTTGAAAAGGCCGCCGATGGCTTTTCGGCTTTTTAGTCGTTCTTCGCTGGTAAAGGTTGGCATTATCTTCAGTGGCAGTTGCAGTAGGCAGTTGCACTAGGTGCTTCTTCCGCTTTGGCACAAAAATAAGACTTCCGAGGCCGCATGGGCTTCGGAAGTCTTATTTGTTTTGTTCAGCCACTTTTGGAGCATTGTTCCCAATCAGAATTGGGACTCCAAAATTTATGCGTTTGTCTTCAAGCGACGCTCGTCAGAAACAGTAAGTTTCCAACGGCCTTGCTTGCGACGGCGGGCCAATATTTTGCGTCCATCTTTGGACTCCATGCGCGTGCGGTAACCGTGCTTGTTGATGCGCTTCCGACGCGAGGGTTGGTATGTACGTTTCATCGCTGCTCTGTAAAAATTTGTTCTGTCCGAAAAACGGAGCGCAAAGGTAAACTTAGTTTTTCAAAATCAAAGCGCAGGCTTGGGAATTTTCTGAAAATGGTTTGGTTAGATATCGCAGACGGGAAATCCGTGTCCAATCCGTGGCCCACCCTGTGCTCAACCAGGCCACGGATGCCACGGATTTCCCGCCGTTCGAGGGGTCTTACGACCCCGCACCATCATCAGTCTTGAATCACCAATTTCCCGTTCCCTACAGTCACTCCTCCTTGTTCGATTTTAAAAAGGTAGAGTCCCGCGGCCAACCGCCCTTTTTTCAACTGAAAAACCGGGGCATCAGAATCCATTTCCATCTGCAATTTTCCCTGTAAATCAAACACTTGCAAATAAAGCGGCGTGTTTTGTCTAAGCCCTTTTACTTCCAAAATTGCCGCATCCGAAAATGGGTTTGGCGATACCAGCACTTCGTATTCCGGCTGCTCGGGCTGCCACAAACCGACCGTGATAAAGTTTTCTCCCAAACGATGGGAAGTGGTGTTGGTGACGATTGCGTCGTTGAAGTCGAAATAAATTTCCGCAGTGTTTTCGATCACGGTTTCCAGGGGCGCGTTTGCTTTGTGATCAATCGTGAATTTTACAAAGCCATGCGACAAGGATTCATTCACATTCGAGTCAGGCAATAGGATGTTTTCAAACAAGAACGAAAGCACCCCTGTACCAGTCAAATCCCAAGTGTAGGGATGGCTGCTCGCGCCCGGACGGAGCGTAATTGGGTCAAGCCAAATGGAAAGGGTATCAACAATGATCACCGTAAATGCCGTGTCGTTACCCGTGTTCTGAAAACGAATTTGGTATTCCAGCGGTGTTCCCGGGCGGATATAATGCTGAGCGCCATAGCCTTTTGGGAAGGCTTGTTTGTCGTTCGGGTCGTAGGATCCTGTGTTTTCCTTACAATCAATGTCAACAAACTCGTCGGCATCGTCGGCGGAAAACTGGGTCACAAAACCCGTCGAGAAGGTAGTTCCAGTAGTACAGCCCTCTACTGAAACCGCAGGCGCGGACTCACCTGGGTGAAAAGGCACTTGCTCCACTTCCAATCGCCAGCTGCTCCCATTGGCGGGTACACTGACCGTCACGAATTCACCTGCATCGAGTAGCACAGGAGCGCTCATCAACATAACCTGGTCTTCGATTATGATGTATTCAAGTGCATTGGTCATATTGCCGCCCCCCACGTTTTCGATGCGGAAACGGAGGGAGTCGGTCAGGCATTCGCTGCTTAGGCGAAGGCTTGCCCCAGACCATTGTGGATCAATTGGCAAACAGGAGTCGTCAGGATAAATGTGCGCTTCCGTGCAGTGTGTTTGACCCAATAAAGCCTCGCAACTGACTTTGACATACAGAAAAAACCAGCCACATTCGCCCACATCAAGATCGCCTACATCAAAGCGAAGCAGACCATTGCCCAGATCTGTATAAGGCAAACTGGAACTCAAAGGGGCCAAAAAATCATCCAGATCAAGCGTGACGTATGCGTTTTGGGCCAGTGCCGTGCCAGTGTTGCAGTATTGTATTTGATAATAGTTGGTGGAGAAACAACGCCTTAAATTGCTGGAAGAAATATCCACCGTTAACAATGGGCAAGTCAGGTCAATTTTTACAGGGAAATCAAATCCCCCAAGCGTATCGTCCACCTGTACCGTACCAACGGGAATGCTTGGCCAACAAGGAATCCAAAGTGGGTTGGGCGGTGTTATGAATATGCTATAATCACCTGCTACGACATCAATGGAATAGGTTCCATCTGAATTGCTTACACCGTAAAAAGTGCCTCCTGTTCCTTCTGCACGCAGAATCCAGCCGCTGAGGGATGGCTCGGTATCAAATTGGCAGTTTTCCAATGTGTCCTGATAAATCCGGCCCTGGAGCAGACTGCAATATCCACTTGGTATCTGGGCAGTATAGTTTGCAGAGACCACACAACTATTATCATCTGTGATGGAAAGTGTATAGTCGCCAGCAGTGAAAAATTGCGTCAGCGAATCCAGCACGCCATTGTTCCAGGCAAATTGATATCCACCAGAGCCACCAACAACAATGGGCGCCACCACGGTGCTTTCGCAATTGCTGTAAAGGGTTGTAAATGAAATTTCTATTGCAGCGGGTTCCAATAACATAATGTCCTGTGATATAATCGAACACCCAAGGGCATCGGTGACTGTAACAATATATATGCCTTCTGAAAGTCCCGACAGGTGCTGCAAGGTTTCGCCATTCGACCACAGGTAGGTATAGGGTGAAGTCCCTCCAAACGCGACAAAAATTGCCTGCCCATCGTTTGCCCCAAAACAGCGCATTGTGCCACCTATTTGACCAGATAATTGCTGAGGTTGGCTTATCAGATAGGGCCCGCCTATCGCCACGCAGCCAGTTGCAGACGTGATGGAAACCATGTAATCTCCCGAATTCAAACCTGTCGGGTCTTCTGTATTGGATGTGTAGCCGTTTGGCCCTGTCCACACAAATGTGAAGGGAGATCCACCGCCAGTTACATCCAGATTTATGCTCCCATCCGAGCTACCGAAACAGTTGATTGGAGTAATTGCAGCATTGACATCCAAGCCTTGATCAGAAAGGCTGAGAGAAAAGATTCGTGGACAAAAATTGGCATCTACGACGGTCACGGTATAGGTACCCGCTGGCACATTGGTCAAATCCTGTGTGTTTGCACCGGTACTCCATACATAATTGTAGGGGACTACGCCGCCGCTTGGACTAAGGTCAATGGCTCCATCAGCACTTAGACAATTGGGTTGAATGCTTGCCGGGTTGAGTACAAACGGAGGAGGCTGCGTCAGGGTGGCACTAATTGTTTTGGTGCAACCATTGGCATCTGTAACGGTAACGGTGTAAGTGCCCGCCAAAATATTTAACCAATCTTGAGGGTCGTTGTCAATAGGTTCCGGACCATCGTTGCTCCAATCATAGGTATATGGAAGTGCTCCACCAGAAATCGTCAGGTCAATGATACCAGACGCTGCTCCATTGCATTGGACATTCACAACCGTGTATGATAGCACGATTGCAGCAGGCTGCGTGATGGTGGCACTCGTTGTTCTGGTGCATCCGTTGGCGTCGGTTACAGTGCAGGTGTAAGTTCCGGCAACCAGATTGTTTAAATCCTCCGCGGTATGGCCGTTGCTCCAAAGGAAATTATAGGGCTGTGTAGCACCGTTTACAGACAAGTTTATGGTACCGTTTGCTGCGCCGTTGCATGTATTGTTGGTTTTTTGAAGCCCCAAATTGAGTTGCGGTGGTTGGGTCACGTTCACTTGAGCGTAGTAATTACAAGTCGTAGCATCGTCTACTGTCACGGTATAGGTCCCGGCTGTCAGGTTTGTGCGATCTTCTGTTGTGACACCACTGCCCCAGTTGAAGACATAAGGCGGGGTGCCAAAATTGACACTAAGATCAATGGCCCCGGTATTTCCTCCGAAGCATAAGACCGGGGTAACGGTGAATTGCTGGGCAGGTATAACCGGGCCAGGGAACACCGTAGTCGCATCATTGGCAGTGCAACCGTTTTGCGCGTTCGTTACCGTGAGGGAATAAGTACCTGCTAAACCAACTACCGGGTTGGGCTCATCCTGGTTTGCGGCATTGATACCCGGTCCGCTCCAGAGAAAAATAAGGTTTGACCCGCTTGATCCAGCCGATGTAAGCGTGACAGCGCCCCCTCCACAAGGAATGCCCATATCTGGCCCGGCATCAGCTACTGGGAAAGTGCCAAGAAATGTCACTAACATATCGTCTGTAGCAGTACAGCCGTTGAAAATATTGGTTACGATTAAGCTATAAAGTCCTTGATCACCCACCGTTGGCGTAAGTGTTGTATGCCCGCTAAAGATTGCAGGGCCTGACCAAAAATAGCTGAATTGGGGCCCTACGGAACTGCCCGACCCGTTGAGTTGTAAAGATGGATTGGTACAAGTTAGCAACATGTCGGGCCCTGCATTAGCAATGGGCTGGTTTTGATCTTGAGTTACAAACACCGTGCTTTGTGAAGTACAGCCATTTACGGAGTTGACTGCGACTAAAGCGTAGGTTCCTGGTTCATCTACCGTTGCAATAGCGGAATTTGCCCCGCTTACGATATTGCCGGATGTGGTTGTCCATTGATACGTAAAATTGCCCCCCCCTCCGCAGCTTGCATCCAAGGCAATTGTTGGAGAATAACATGTCAAAATGTCCGGGGGTAAAATAGAGCAGGTTGGACCGTTCGTATCTTGATTTACAATGGTTTGCGCAGTAGCGGTACAGCCTAGAGCGTCTGTTATTGTCACAGTATAAGTACCAGGAATATTTACCACAGGATTCCCCGTGGTTACACTATTGCTCCAGGCGTATGCGTAGGGAGGAGTGCCTCCGGTCACCGTAGTTTGAATTACAAGGCTTGGAGTAATGCAAGTTAATGTGCCGCCTAGTGCGGAAACGGAGAGCGCGGGAGATTCTGTTACCAAAGCCTCAACGACTGTCACACAACTCAAAGCATCCGTGACGGTACAGGTGTATGTACCTGCGACCAAACCCGAGATGTCCTCGTCTGTTTGGTTGTTCGACCAAACATAAGTGAATGGCGCGGTGCCAACGTTGTTGTTTAGGTTGATACTGCCGTTGCTCAGTCCGAAACAGGTAACATTCGTAACCACAGCCTCGGTGCTGCATTGTGCTTGGGCAGTATGAGCGCCCACCAACAGGCATAAAAGCAGGAGTAAAAAAGTGTAGCGCATAGGTATTATAATTAGTGGCTTTTCAAATTTGTTGCACATCGAATTGTTGAAAGCGTTGTGCCAATGAGAGAAATACAGGGGGCGATTTTTCTTGACAGTCCTTTGATGCTACAAATATTAGGCTTGCTGCTTGGCTGTGCAAAGACATTTTTTCAAACTTGTTCCCCTCATTTTTTACAAATAAAAATTAAATAATTGATTGTTAAATACTTAAAATAAAAAAGTAAATTTAATCGCGCTTTCTTTGTTGAAAATTTGTTTGTCATTAATTACACCAATTTACACCAATTGGGTGCTCTGTTATTGATAATTAGTGCAATTAGTGGCAACCAAAACGATGATAACATGGAAAAAACACTTCTCTGGGAAGCATTTGCTTCGCTCACGGCGGCAGAAGCGCGCGCGTTTGGCAAATTTGTCCGCTCTCCCTTTTTCAATGCGCGGCAGCAGCCCATCCTGCTGTTCGACTATCTGGATGGATGCCGTCGTGCCGGGCGGTTGCCCAAAGATGCGGAAGCAGCAGCCGTGCTAAACAAGACTGAAGGCGGAGTCAAGGCACGTCAGATCAATTCGGCCCTCCTGACTCTGTTGGAAAAATACCTTGCTTACTCAGAGAAATTCCAGGACGAAGGACGTGCAAAGATCCGGCTTGCTGCCGCGTACCGAAAGCGGAATCTTGGGAAACACTTCAACATCACGCTCCGGGAAGCCCGCCAAAACCGGGAGCAGCAATCCTGGCGCCATGCCGATTATTTCCACGACCTGAACCTGGTGGAATGGGAGCGTTACCAATTCGATTCGCTTACGCTGCGAACAGAAGTGTTTAATCTTCAAGCCACTTCTGATCTGATGGATACGGCCTTTATTGCCCGGAAATTGCGTTTGGCATGTGTGGCGGTTTCCCACCAAACAGTATTTAAGGCAGAATACCATATCGGACTGCTGAACGAGATTTTAGCCCATGTTGAAGCTGGAAATCTTTTGGAAACGCCCGCTGCGGGGTTGTACTATTACTGTTATAAATTCCAGATTGATCTGGCTGGGGCAGAACGGCATTTTGAAAAGTTCATGGCAATTCTCACAGCCCATGCCGAAGTTTTTCCACCTGATGAGTTGCGCACACTCTACCTGTTGGCGATCAATTTTGGTATCAAAAAAATCAATCAATCGGCAGAAGGCTGGCTCCGGGCTACGCTCGATTTGTACAAAGGCGCCTTATCCCGCAATCTATTGTTGGAAAACGGGCAGATCTCGCGTTTTGCCTTCAACAACATCATCGCCATCGCACTCAGAATAGGCGAGTTGGATTGGGTACAAAAATTTATTCTGGACCATAAAAACCTGCTCGAACGCCAATGGCGAGAGGTCACAGCCAGCCTCGGTCTAGCGCGCGTGGCTTACGCTCGCCGCGATTTCAAAACTGCACTCCTGAACCTGCAACGCTCCGATTACAAGGACTTGATTAACAATCTGACAGTCAAGACTTTGCAATTAAAGATCTTCTACGAATCCGAAGAATTTGACCTTTTGGAAAGCCACCTGAAAGGCATGAAAAACTACATCAAACGGCACACGAGCATCGGCTATCACCGCACCAATTACGGCCTGATCGTAGCCTATACGCAGCAGTTGATGGCCCTCGATTTCAAGAAAAAGGAGGTGGTGGAAGCCTTGCGGGCCGCTATTGTGGGAGAGGAGATTTTGACAGAGAAGGAGTGGTTTTTGGAAATGTTGGGCTGAGTGTTCTGCCTATTGAAAAACCATGCTAACGCTTACTTATTTTATTCCTGGAAATAACTTTTTGCAGACTGGATTTGAAACGGGTTATGTCAGGATTTCTCTTCTGAGCATGCTTTTGACTTATGCCACTATTTACCCTCTTTCGCCACAAATTAAAACTGCTACGTTTCAATTCTTTTCGCATAAGTGCAATTACATCAGCCTCTGAAAAACCAAACTGTATTTTGATAGCTTCAAACGGCGTTCTGTCTTCCCATGCCATTTCAATTATCCTGTCAATATCTTTTAGTTCCATTGATACAATTGTTTAACTCTTCAAATTAGCCATACCTCCGTCTACATGTAAAATTTGCCCTGTTATCCATGCAGATTTTTCGGACAGTAAAAAGGCTGCCATGTTTGCAATGTCTTCAGGAGTGCCTATTCTTTTTAGAGGATGCCGCAATGCATTGGCCTCCCGCTTCTGTTCATTATTTAATAAGGAAGCGGCTAAAGGAGTATCGGTTAAAGACGGTGCAATACAGTTTACCCTTATTTTAGGAGCGTATTCAGCTGCCAATGCTCTGGTTAGCCCTTCAAGTGCGCCTTTAGAAGCCGACACCTGGGTATGAAATGGCAAACCGGTTTGTACAGCAACTGTAGAAAACAAAACGATTGAAGCGTTTGCAGACTTCTTTAATCGTGGTAAAACCATCTGAAGAAGTTTGATGGCTCCAGCTACCTGCAGCTTATAATCTAATTCAAAATCTGCAGGTTTGATTCTTTCAAAAGATTTGAGGTTAATACTGCCGGGGCAATAAACGAATCCCGCCAATTCATCAGGTAAAAAATCTAAAGAAATGGACTCTTCTAATACATCCAATTGATGAAAACGTATATTAGGAAATTCGGCAGTTGGTTGATTTTTATTGTATGTTGCTATCACTTGCTTTCCAGATTCGGCAAGTTGCCTTGCCAATTCTTTTCCAATACCACTGGAAGCCCCGATTATTAAGTAATGCTGCATGGCAATTCTTGCTATTTTGCGTAAAAACAACAAATACGGTGGTTTGTTTGAACGTCTCAACTGGCGGGTGTGCGGGGCTACCCAGAGGCAATCAAAATCGGGCATCCCGCTCCACGCGAAATGCCCGATTTTCTATCTGCCAACTAAAATTGGTGGCTACTTTCCAATCAAGCAGCTTGGTTTTTAAAGCCTGCCAACTCAGCGCGTTTTTTAGCCAGTTCCAAACGATCAGAAACGTCTTTGGCACTTTGGTAGAGTTGCTCGAAAAACAGGTTGATTTTGGTTTGGTCCAGTTCGGATAAAAGTGTGCTCATTTTTTCCCAGAACGCTGCTTTCTCTTGTTTGGAAACAAGCGAAAACCACTCTTTTTCGAGCGATTCATAATTTAGGGAGACAGATTTCTCTTCGATTGTAGCTGTCATAATTCCTGTAATTTTTTGTACCAAAAATTTTGCAATTCTTTGATGTCCAGAAGTTTGTCTAAGCCTTCGTTTATAAAATCATTGGCTGCTCTTTTTCCTCCCGGCACAAATTCAGGGAAAGTGGCGTGCCAACGCATTTGTTGTTTTATTTTTTCCTCTTCAAATTCAAGGAGAGATATTTCGAGAAGAATCTGTTCTCGTGTCATGAGATTTTGTGGAGAATGCTTGACTCAAAGGTAATCATATAAAGTTATACTTTTTGTACACAGGTATGTCAAAAAAGTAACAAACAAACATGATTCATCCCGAACTTTTCGAAATGGGTGCGTAGTCCCGATTCCATCGGGATCGGTAGAAATTTCGTTTTCAATCGTTTAGGAGGTGCGTAGCACCGAAACTATCTCGATCGTGCACACAAGTTCCGGTGCTACGCACCTCCAAATCAATTCGCAATGGCCGATTTCTACCGATCCCGATGGAATCGGGACTACGCACCTAGATACCCTAAAATGACATGAGCCACCCCAGAAAATCCGGGATGACTCATGTTTATTACTGTCTGCCAACTAAAGTTGGCAACTACTTCCCCTTCAAATACTCCTCAACCAGCTGCTTGTAATAAGGCTTCAAAGCCGGGCTGACCGTGCGGAACTGCTCCACTTCGGCGCGGCGTTTTTTCAGGTATTCTTCCAGTGCGGGTGGCATTTTTGGCTGTTGCTGACGGGCCGCTTCCGCTTCGCGCTGTTCGTCCTGCTCGCGCTCGCGCTCGGCTTTTTCGTGTTCGAGCAGACGAGTCAGGATTTGTTCCTGGCGCTGGAGCATGTCGTTGGTCAGTTTTTTGTTGACGAGATCAATCTCGATCTTGTTCATCTCGTCCATGATATCGTCGAGGGCTTTGTCGCCTTTGCCTTGCTCCTGTTTTTCTTTTTGTAGTTTGCGGAGTGCATCGCGGATGGCCGCTTGTTTGGCGGCGAGTTGCGCGAATTCTTTGCTGTTGCCGGGATTTGTGCCACCTCCACCGCCGCCAGGTTTCTCTTTACCACCCTTTTCTTTGCCTTGTTTTTCGAGCCGCTCTTTGAGGTCCTTCATGATTTTATTGATGTCCTCCTGGCCTTTGCTCATCTTGTCTTTGGGTTCTCCGTCCCCTTTCCCCTTTCCTTTGCCTTTTCCCTTGCCTTTGCCGGGTTTGTCGCAACTTTGACTTCCGGGCATATCAGCGGCCATTTGTTCCTGCATTTGCTGCATGGATTCGGCAAGCAAAAGCGCAAGGTCGTTCAGCCCCTTCATAGTGCGGTGCTGGTATTCGTTGGCGGTGTTGGTACGGCGTTCTTCGAGTTCTTCGAGGCTGTTTTTGAGGTTGGCTTTCACTTCTGTAACCTTCTCCGTGATGATGCCTTCAAGCTGGAACTGGCGTGTGGCGAGGGCTTGGAGGCTGTCTTCCACCAGTTTGAAATCGTCTTTGATTTTGTACTGCTGCTGGGACAGTTCGACATAGCGCGGCGTGTTGGGCGTGGTGGTTTCCACGTCTTTTTTGTTTTGTTCCTGTGCGAACGACAAGCCAACGAGATTCTCCAACAATTGGCGGATTGTTTTGAGGTCTTCCTCCATTTGTTCTTGCTCACCGCTTTCCTTTCCCTGCTTCATCTTATTGGCCATCTCCTTCATTTTGTTGGCCGCCGACTTTTGCTTTTTGCCCGCTTTTTTGTTGTCTTTTTTGTTGATATTTTCCTTCGCCTCTTTCTGTTCCTGCTTCGCGTCATTCATCTCTTGTTGGTTGTCCTCAATCTTTTCAGGACGTTTCAACTCCTCGTTCTTTTTCAAAAGTTCGTCCATCTTCTTGTCCAACTCCTCCAACTTCTCGTTGAGGTTTTGCTGCTCTTTTTCAAGTTCTTCCGTTCCTTTTTTCTCTTCCTCTGTTTCCTTGGCGAGTTCCTCTTGTTCTTTGGCCAATTCTTCCAATTGCTCTATTTGTTGGTCGAGCATTTGTTCCACTTCAAGTTGCTTGTAGAGCTCTTCAAGGCGTTCCAGTTCTTTATTGAGTTCCTCGTTGCTCATTTGCATGTCTTCCATTTTCTCCAGCATCTCATCCTTGTTCTGTTCTTCTAGGAGTCTCTGGATGTCTTCAAGGAGTTTTTTCATGTCCTCGTTCATGGTTTCCTCGAACATTTTTTCCAACTTCTCCTGCTTTTCCTGCAATTGAGGGTTTTCTTGGTTGAATTCTTTTTGTTGTTGTTTGTTCTCGTCAAAAGTCTGCTTGGCCTGCTCCAATTCCAGTTGGAGTTGCTTTTGGCGGTCCATTAGTTTTTCCATTTCCTTGCGGGTCTGCCAGTCCAATTCCTTCTTTTGCAGCACTTTATCGCGAAGTTTTTTCAGGTCTTCCTGAATTTTCAGACTCTCTTTCAAGGCCTTTTCCAGGTCTTTTTTGATTTCCTCGGAGTTGTCCGCTTGCTGCTGACGGAACTCGTCGAGCGTGGGCATTTTGTAGGTCATTAGACCAGTGCGCGCGCTTTTCGATCCGTTGACACCGTCATTGTCGAATACTTCGAAATAGTATTGCACCTCATCGCCCGGTTCCAGGTTGAGGTTACTGATGTCCCAGGAGTAGTCGTATAGAGATTGCTTGCCAGTAGGATTTCCGATTTTACTGCTATTCAACGGCAGTTGCCCGCCCTTTGCTTTTTTGATTTGGTAATTGAATGTCAGGGTTTGAATACCGTAATCGTCCGAAGCATCGCCGGCAAAAAAGGCGAGACGCAGATTCGAGCTGTCTTTGAATTCTTCTACCGAAATCTGCGGGTGCAGGTCAGGGATGACCGTGATGGTGTAGGCCACCGAGTCGGCGCCTTGCAGGATCGAGTTGCTTAAATAAAGTTTGTATGTCTCGTCTTTGAGCGCACGGCGGCGGAATTGGAAAAGTTCGTCGTCGAAACGTTTGGCCTCTTCCCCGGCGTTCGAGCCAAAGCGAAGCTGCAGGTTGTCTGTATTTTGAGCGTTGAACACCCAGCCAATATCCGTGCCCTGCGGCACTACGAGGTCTCCCACATTGGAAAGTTCCTCGTTGGCGCGTCCGATGTAGGCGGGGAAATTAAGTTTGGTATTGAACGACAGGATGTTTGGTTTGCGCAATACGTTCAGGGTATAATCGCGACTTTCCACACCAGCGGAGAACAATTTGAATTCGGTATCTTTCTGGACGTTTGTGAATTTGTAGGAGAACAGGTTGGCGGCGTTCTTTTCGAGGCGGTACTGCACGTTTCCAAGCGAGATAAACACCTCGTTGGGCAGCACAGCACCGTCCACCTTCACGTTCAGCACAAAGTCGGAAAACTGCACTGCGCGAAGCGAGTCCGGATTGATCAAAAACTTGAACGGGGCGGGTTTCTCAAACTTGGTGCCGCTGTTCCAAAGGCGCATTGTGCCTTCGCGGAGGATATTGGGCGCACCCAGAAGCAGGAACAAGAGCAACATTACAGGTGGCAGGGCGTAGCGCAGGTATTTGCGGTTTTTGCCCAGGTCAATGGCTGCCTGAAATGGCACAATCCTGATTTCCTCGCTTTTTTGGTTGATGCTTGCGTTGATGAGTTCGGCGTATATGGCATTGTTGCTCTGCTGTTTCAACTGCAAGATATTCAACAACTTATCCTTCACGTTTGTGAAATGCTCGCCGATAATGCTGGCCGCTTTTTCGTGGCTGATGACTTTCCCCAGATGGAAATAGTGCATGAGCGGCAGGGCCACCCATTGCCAGACGGTCACTGCGCTCAAGGACAAAAACCCCCACAACAGCCCCGTGCGAACACCCGTGCTGAAGTAGAAATAGTACTCTGCCACGTTGAGCAATATGAACAGGCCAAGCACCACACCTACCGTGTAAAGGGCACCGCGCAGGAGCTGGTTGATGTAAAACTTGCGGATGAAACCGTCGAGCTTCTCGATGAGGAGGGAGTAGTTGTCGCGTTGCATAGCTGTGTTTATTCAGTAAATTTCCAAAAGTCCTAATGCTTCGTTTCGTAAAAATGCCTGTATCTCTAAAAGGTTTTACCTCAGGACTTTCTCAATCAGTTTTGTTGGGGCGTTGCCAAATCGCAGTAAAATGACTTTAGGTGGAAAACCATAAAGTGTTTCAAGTACTTCAAAATCTTCATCAAAGGTGACAATAACGTGATCGTACCGTTTGGCCCATGCCCAAATATCAGGATCGTCAGCAGGCCTTAAAAGCCCCGTTTTACTAACGTGCAAACACTCAGGGACAACGTCCTTCAACTTTTTGACGAGTCTGTAGGAAATATTGTTATCGAGTAAGAGCCTCATGCTGCGGCCTTCAATATTTTGCCTGTTTGTTCCCGTTGCGATGCAAAAGAAAGTGCTGCCAGGATATCAAGCTCTGTCAATTCCGGAAAATCTTCGATGATTTCCGAGTGTGTCATCCCATGAGAAAGCCATGCGAGAACATCTCCTACGGAGATGCGCGTCCCTTTGATGCAAGGTTTCCCAAAGCGAATGTTTGGGTTTATCGTGATGCGTTCTTGCCAATTTTCCATCTGTCAAATGTAGTGTAACCCGGGGCAAATTAAACTCATTTTTGGACAAAAAGTTGGAGAGTGTGGAGATTTAACTGGTAGGGTACAGATTTTAGGTGGCTCACACCGATTCCCGCGTACAGAATAAAGGGGCGAAAGTGTCCTATTTTATTGCTGCCACCACAACGATTTTTGTGCTGATACAAACCGGGCACTTTATTCCCACCGTATTTTTATTGTGGCGTTGTAAGAATAAGCCACGGCATGTGCTTTCTTATGGGATAAGTCCGTAGTTTTGTTCACGGCAATTTTGCCAAACCAAACTCTCTTTTTATGAAACACTTCGCTACAATCTTCGTGCTTCTTGGCCTTCTGGCCTCCTCGCCCGCACACGGGCAGAGCTCCCTTCTTATTGCCCATACTTATGCCCTTGTGGATGGAGCAGGGGTTCCCTTTTACGGGGATTCCACAACATTGGCCTACAACAGCCAACTGTTGGTTAACCAAAGGAAAACTTGGAACATAGACTCTACGGGCAATTGGTACTTGGATCATCGCGCCACCGACATTACCTACGATGCAAATGGAAACCTGCTTTATTATCTTTCCCAAAACGGAAACGATATCAGTGGGTGGACGGATTCATACCGATTCATTTTCACCTATGATAATGATGGCCAACTGCTTTCCAGTTTGCAAGAAAAATGGAATGGCACGGCTTGGGTTATGCATTCGTTGACAACTTATGTATACGATGCAACCGGGAATATCCTGAGTTACACACAAGGTTCAATCCGAATCCTTTATACTTATGATGCCCAAAACTTGTTGCTAATGTCAATCTCTCAACAACTTGTCGCTGGCAATTGGATAGATAAAACTCGTGTTGATTACTCCTACTCGCCCAATAGCAAAACCGAAACTACCTATACCTGGGAAAACCTCACATGGAAAGAATATAGCCGCACCACCGATACCTTTGACGGAAGTGGAAACCTGATTCAATACTTGCTTGAGCAATGGAATGGCACAGCTTGGGTTAACATCTATCAAAATTTATATAACTATGATATAAACGGAAACGCCCTTCAGGACCTCGTGCAGGATTGGAATGGCGCAACTTGGGAAAACAACTCTCTGACTGATTACACTTACGATGCAGAAAACAACCTTTCTTTTTGGATCGCTTCGAACTGGGTAGACAGCAACTGGGAAGGCTCTTACCGACAGTTTAACGGATACGACATCGAAAACAACTTCATCAGTTCACAGGCGGAGTTTTGGGATGGAGCCACTTGGTTATTAGCCAGTTATGGCAATAACTATTATGCAGTGCTTCTTTCCACGCATACACTTGCAGTTGCAGATTTCAAAATCTTCCCCAACCCAGCCAACAGCGCTGTCACCATAAAAGGAGAAGGATTGAGCCAGGCTATGGTTTTCGACCAACAGGGCCGTCCTGTTCGCTCGCAAAACCTGCACGGCCAAGGCGAAGAAAGCCTCCAACTGGGCAATTTGCCTACTGGGAATTACATCCTCCAAGTTCTTGGAAACGACGGAAAGATGGGGGCTAAGCCTCTGCAAATCAAGCGTTGATTACATAGATTCAAACTTCCCGAAAGTTTAAAACTTTCGGGAAGTTTGCCTCCTTGGGCTTATTGCAAAAAAATATAAAACTTTTTGTTTTAAAATTTGCAGATACAAATCCCATTTGTACGTTTGCATACATTTTCAAAACAAAACTTTTCACCACTTATGGAACCCAATTTTCTTGCTGTCGGCGTAACTGCCCTCGTGCCGATGATCGTCGGCTTCGTTTATTACCACCCTGCTGTGCTCGGCGGACCCTGGATGCGCGCCAATGGCTTTACCCTCGAAAGCATTGGTAAAGGCCCAAACCCCATTTTGTATGTTGTTGCACTAGGATTGTCTTTCCTGCTTTCTATGTTCATGTGCATCAACGTAACAGGTCCTGGTCAGGATGTAGGGCCTGAAGGCCAGAGTTATGCCACATTCGGGCATGGCGTGGTACATGGAATCCTTATTTCGCTCACAGTACTGTTGCCTGTACTCGGCACCATGTCTATTTTTGAAAAACGCGGTTGGGGCTGGGTGTTTACAAATCTTGGCTACTGGATGGTGACACTCGCCATCATGGGTGGCATTTTGAGTGCCTGGCGGTAGGGCGAAATTCATTTCGGCGTAAGTTTTGCCAACTTGAGTCATTCCGAAATTCGAGATTTTTCTGATTTTGTTTGATTGATGATTGACGAGTACATCAGTATTGATTTTTGATGCGAATGGACGATGGTATAATTCACGATGGCGACACATCGGCCATTGTCAATCCACTATTACATCAAAAATCAACGCTCACGTACTCGTTAATCATCAATTAAACCCAATTATCTCAAAATTCTGGATGAACCATTGATTTTTTTAGAATCTGCTTGGTTTTTTAGGCGTTGTTTTTCTACCTTTGCGCCCCTCGAAAAGCCCGGTGCTATTTCACATAAGTAGCCGGGCGAGAATTTCTCATTTAAATTTTCAATTTCACTACATGGCAGTCAAACTTCGCCTGCAACGCAAAGGCCGCAAAGCCGCCCCTTTCTACCACATTGTAGCCGCCGACAGCCGTTCGCCCCGCGACGGCAAGTTCATCGAGAAAATCGGCACCTATAACCCACTCACTGTTCCTGCCTCCATCGAACTGGATCGCGAACGCGCCGCTCACTGGATTAACGTTGGTGCACAACCAACAGACACTGTTAACGCTATCCTCCGTTTCAAAGGCGTTTTATACGCAAAACACCTTCAAAAAGGCGTAGCAAAAGGAGCATTCGACCAGGCAAAGGCCGACGAGATGTTGGCTAAATGGATCGAGGAAAAAGAAAATCGTATCGAACAACGCCGCGAGGAAACAAAAGAAGCCAAGAAGAAATTTGTAGCAAAAGTGGACGGAACCGCCAAGGTAAAAGTTAAGCCTGTGCCAGTTGTACCCGCCGAAGAAGAGAAAGTGGCAGAAGCAGTTGAGGCAGAAGCAGGAGCAGAAGAAATGGTAGCAGAGGCAGTTGAGGCAGGAGCAGGAGCAGAAGAAATGGTAGCAGAAGCGGTTGAGGCAGAAGCAGAGGAAGCCGCTCCAGCAGAAGAAGCAGTAGCAGAGGAAGCCGCTCCGGCGGAGGAGGCAGTTGAAGAAGAAGCCGCTCCAGCAGAAGAAGAAAAAACAGAAGAATAATATACCATCTTCGAAGAGGCTGTTTACATTTGCCCTCGAAGCATGTTTTGATGAAAAGACCTGATGAAGCCCTTGGTGGCTTCATCGGGTCTTTTTCAAAATAGAATTAAATTCATCTCCCCGCTCACGACCTCTCACTCTCTCACGACCGCTCACACTATGCAGGCTTTAGACGACCAATATTTCGACCGCTTGAACGAGATCGCGGCAGCCATTCAAGAATCCGACAACCTCGCGCAATACCTCGAAGAGGAAGAAGACGAGTTCTACAATGAATTGCGCACAGAATTCGAACCACAGCTCTCCACCCTGCATCACCAGGTGGCTTCCGAGGCGCCTTTGCAGTTGGTAACCTTTGAAAAATACCTGCTGGAGCCTCCGTTTGAGGGCCTTTACCTGCCGCGTATTTTGGGTTATGCCGTGCTTCGGGGCGAAATCAACGACCAATACAAGTACGTTCGCCCCAATGACCACTTTAAGGAAATTCTGATTGCCATTTGCAAAAGTGTTCATTTTGAACAACTTAAAAAACGCATCGGGCAGAGCATTACCGTAGGTTTCGCGCTTAGCAGCGACATCTGGATCACCAACCTGATGAGCCTCGTGGAAAACAAGCGCATCCGCTATTTCCTACAGCAGCTGAAGCAAGACCGCTTCCGCGATCTGAAAGACCGCGAGGATATTTACCGCCGTTATTCCAACCAGTTCCGCAACGAGCAATATCACTCGGCAGATTTTCCCAAGACCTTGGGTGAGATGAAACCGAATTTTTCGGCGCTTCGCCAGTTCCTCCTCAAACGCTTCGAGACCGGTGCAGGAAATGACAGCCTGAAAAATCAAATCATTGACTTTTTAAATAACAAGGAGTTTTATGCCACGGAAGAATACCTCGAAATGCTAGCGATTTGCGGCAATTTCGTGGACTTCGACCCGGCAGAGCGCAAAGCGTTCGCGACCCATTTCGAGCGGGAGCGGCGTTCGTTCCAGGAATTTGATACCCGTTATCTGCGGTTCCTCATCGGGCTTTACAAATCACCAGGTATTGATGCCACGAACGACGAGCGGATGAGCCTGGTGGTGGACAAGCTCTATAAAGATAAGATTTCGGACTACTACCGCATTGCAGATAAAATCCACAGCCTTGGCTATGTACACCCCGATTCGATCGAAGCCGTGCAGGATTTTTACAATGCTCACGAAGGGCTTGCGGTCGAAACAGAATGCCTGCGTCAATTGGTGATCACCTATTTCACACGACTCGTGAAGGGGCTTTCGGAGCGCGAATACATGGATTATTTCGAGTTGACCAAGATTTTTGGCCTGTACATGAAAATCTTTGGTAACCAGCAATTCAATCAGGACGTAGAAAAACTCTCGCTCAGCTACGTCGGCAAACTCCTCAAGGTATTTACCGACAAACGGGCAAAGGACTACCAGGATGTAAAGCGTTTCGTGTCTACCCAGTTTGTAGACTTCAAGTTCCTGACCGATAAAGAGGTGGTGGAATTGTTTAAGACCCGGCGCAAGCGACGTAAAAAATCGGAAGAAGAAGAGTAGGGAATGTCCAATGTCCAACATCCAATGTCCAATTATTCGGACATCCGTTCATCGAAGGATTTGGACAGAAAATCTAATGATAGGCGAAGGTGTTTTTTCTTAAAATACCTTCGCCTGTGTTTTTGGGGAATATACCCCAATATCAAAATATCCCAATATCCAATTATCGCCTTTACCCATGTCTGTTCTCATTTTCCTCATCGTACTCTACATCCTGCTTGGCCTGAGCATGATGAAACTTTTTGAAAAAGCGGGCATCCCCGGCTGGAAAGCGCTCGTTCCGGGCGTCGCTGCCATGGAATGGTGCAAGATAGTTGGCCGGAAACCGCAATACGCGCTTTGGTTTTTGTTCCCCGTGGTCAACTTTTTCATTTACGCGGGTTTGACTATTGACATGATCCGCTCTTTTGGCCGACATGGTTTTTTGGACGCTGTTTTGTCCGTGGTGTACGCGCCTATATCGTTTTTCTTGGTTGGGATAGATTCCAATGCGAAATATGAAGGGCCAATTTTGGATAAGGAGCGCGAATTTCACCGCTTGCATCACGAGGCAGTGGAAAGAAAGGACGTGCTAGGGCTGAAAAAATTGGATGGCCAATACCCACAGTTTAAAAAATCAGCCACCCGTGAATGGACCGAGGCGATAATTTTTGCCGTATTTGCAGCAGCATTCATTCGGATGTTTCTCATCGAAGCTTATGTCATTCCAAGTTCTTCCATGGAAGGTTCGCTCAAGGTGGGCGATTACCTTTTTGTCAGTAAGGCACATTATGGCATACGCACGCCCATGACGGTGATCCAGTTTCCATTGATGCACAATGTGATGCCTATTACTGGAAGCGAATCCTACCTGGAAAAGCCTTCACTACCCTATTACCGTCTTCCTGCGATCGAAAAAATAGACCGCAACGAACCAGTAGTGTTCAACTGGCCTGCGGGCGACAGCGTGTATATTGTCCCGGGCCGCAGCTGGGACATTGGCCAATGGAAACGCAAAAATCTGGCAAATACTGAATATAGGGGCATGAATGTCCCGTTCGTGACTCGACCCGTGGACAAAAAAGACCATTACATCAAACGTTGCCTCGCCATTGCCGGCGACAGTTTACAGATCCGTGGAGGTCAGGTTTTTGTGAACGGACAAGCCGTGCAAAACCCCGCTCATCGGCAATTTACCTATCAAGTCAAACTCGGGGCCACACCCCTGAACGTACAAAAAGTGGCCGACCTTGGGGTAAATATTTACGACCTCGACCAGTCAAGGGCTCCCCGCGGCGCGGCAGCAAAAAGTGGTTATTTTAACCTTGACGACACCCAAGTAGCAAAAATAAAATCCTGGGGTTTTGAAGTGATACGGCTCAAAAACGAAAACCGTGTCCCCGGTGACTTATTCCCCAATGACACAAAGCAATATACCAACTGGACGGTAGATGATTTCGGACCCATCTGGGTTCCCAAAAAAGGAGCTACCACGCCGCTAACGCTTGCCAACATACCCTTCTATACGCGTGTGATCCAGGTGTATGAGCACAACAAACTGGAGGTTCGCGACGGAAAAATTTTCATCAACGACCAGGAGGCCAGCTCCTATACCTTCAAACAGAACTACTTCTGGATGCAAGGCGACAACCGCCACAACTCAGAAGACTCCCGGTTCTGGGGCTATGTACCTGAGGATCACATTGTTGGCAAACCGCTCTTCATCTGGTTCTCTACCCAAAACGGCAATATGCGCGACGGGATCAATTGGGAGCGGATATTTAAGTCGGCGAGTATGATGTGATGCCAATGCCAGGACGGGTAATATTCGTGACAAAAACAAATGCCCGACAGGTTGTGACAACCTGTCGGGCATTTGTTTTTCAGCCAGGTAATTCAACGGCGTTTGGGATAGGTAGACTTTTACCAAAATGTCTCCGCTATTCGGCTCTTTTAAAATTTGGAAAATAACCTATCCAAAACTCACATCAATTTCGTCCTCTTCCGCCACCTCCATGCACCACACTCAGTTTCTTTACCTCGGCTTTGCCGTTGCGCTTATCCTCCAGGCGTACAAAGTACATGCCTTCTGAAAGTGCGTTCACACTAAAGTAGAATGCATTGAAACCCGGGTGAACCGTTTCGGTGCGGGCAGCGATGAGCGTACCGCCTAGACCGTGCAGCGTGAGGTAGGCCTCAAAGGCTTCGCCCCGATTTTCGTAAGCCACTTCTGTAGAAATACTGGCCGGGTTGGGATAAAGGCTCATTGGGCGGAATTGATCGTCCACGATTTCCGCGCCGCCCCATTGGCATGCAGGATCCACGCGGTAGTCTCGGTCTACTAATTTCATTTTTTCGTAGCCGTCGAACATCGTTTGCTCCATCACATAAGGGTTTGCGCCTAGCCAATCCTGCAACAGGGAAGCAAACACTTGACGATAGTCGAACTGCATGGTTTTCAATTGGTTGTCACTCGTGAGGTTGAACAAATCGGGGTTTGTTCCGAGTACGCCCGGCTTCACGTCTTTGCCAAAAACCAACATCGGCGCCATCGTACCGTGGTCTGTTCCAAACGATCCATTTTCTGCGGCACAACGCCCAAATTCTGAGAAGGTACAACCCAGTACATTGTCTGCAAGTCCCATTCCATTCAGGTCATCAAGGAAAGTTTTAATAGCATTTGCCATTTGGCCAAGCAAATTGGCATGAGCGCCAATGCTGGTGTCACCCGAATCAACCTGAGCCGAGTGGGTATCGAAACCGCCGATTTGGCAAAGGAAAATCTTGGTCTTGCAACCGCCCTTTATCATCCGAGCAACCGTTTTCAATTGAGCAGCCAGCGAACCGGCGGGATAGGTAGTAATTGAATTTGACCCGGCATTGAACACATCTGTGATGCGTTGAGCATACAGGTTGATGCTGCGCTCAACCCCCATGATGTATTCTAATTCCAGGCCATGGTCGCTATCAGGCACATTCATAATCGGTGCTCCGCCGATGGTCTGGATGAGCGAATAAAACCCGGCTGGATCCTGGCCGCTGAGGTTTATGACGTTTTGGTGCTCCGTATCTGTGTGAAAGCCAAGAGAGGTGGTTGGGTCGCCGACCTGAATACCCAGCGGGTCGACCATATCTGCCACAGGTACCCCTTCAATGTGTGGGTAAAATGCCTGCAAAGCGCGGCCCATCCAGCCCGAAGTGAGGTTGTTGAGGTTGGAGGAACCGCCTCCACCAGATAGCCAAAGATCAGTGCCCTTGAAATGGCTTTGGTTCATGCTTTGATAACCAGTGTTTTGCACTACTGTGAGCCAGCCCTGGTCGTAAAGCGCTTTCAATGCGGTCATGGCTGGGTGAAGACCCGCTTGATCGGCAGTGGGGAGGGTGTTGTCAATCGGAATGAAAGCCCCGAGGCCGGAGTCGTTTATTTTGGTGGTAGGCCGGAGTTCGGCGTAGCGGTCGTAATTCGCCGCAGGGATGATCATATTGAGGCCGTCGTTTCCGCCCTTAAGTTGTATGAGCACGAGTGTGCGGTCTTGCACTCCATCGCAAGAACCGAGGATGCTGGCCATGCGGCTATTGGCAAAAGGACGCATGGAGAAGCCGTTAACGGCAAAGGAAGTGACCCCGGCAGCAGGGAGCAGGCGTAGGAAGTTTCTTCTTTTCATGTTAAAGTCGAAATCTATAGGCGTTTGGTGACTTATCTGTAAACAAAAAGGCGGAAGAATGGGGAAGAAGCAGACACTTTGAGGTTTTGATCCGTAAAGGTTTAAATAAGGCGGGATATTTTTATAATTTTTTTGTGGTCAATGGTTAAAGCGTTACACATTTAGCCACAAAAGCACATAAGCATCGATTTTCAATTTGTGGTTAATATTAGCGCTTAATGGCTTCCTCCACAGGCTACTTAAAATCCATAATAGCCGTCCAAACAGACAAAACACCCTTATCCTGGCGGGTCCAAATAGGCCTTACCACCCCGTTGTGGGCAGAAATATGGTTGTAGTCGCCAAAAAATACTCCTGTGTCAGGCGTGAAAGGTTCTGTGCTGACTTTCAGGTTTTTAAACGACTTCCCGGCATCTCGACTGACCGCTACATACACATCTGTCTGCCAATCTTTGTGGTTGCGACGATCGTAAAACACGGTGTACAAATGCCCTGTCACTTGGTCCACAGCCATCCAGGGGAAAAACTGTTGGTGGCCTTTTGTGTCATCGTTTACTCTGTGGGACTTGCTCCAGGTGATGCCCCCGTCCAGGCTTTTGGCAAAGAAAATATCAGTGTCTTCCAGTCCGTTGCGCTGGTCGCCCCAGCAGAGATAAAGCGCGCCACGGTTAGGGCCGGGCGAGCGGTCGCATACCAGCACAGGCATCACATTCGCGCGACCAATGCCCGCGATTTCAATGTCCCAACCTCCTGGTTGCTCAGCGGCTACGATGTCCTTTTTGAGCCAGGTTTTGCCCCCATCTGTGGAACGGTCGAGCCAGATTTTTTCATTGTAGGACCAAGCCACATAGATTTCGCCATTGGGGCCATAAGCTGGCACAGCGCCTTCCGGGGTGTCGTCGCTGTCAATGCAATTGCCCTCGAATTGATTGATCGCGAGGGCTTCTGACCATGTTTTTCCAGCATCCGTAGATTGAGCAAAAAGGATGCGACTGTGATCTTTTTCCAAATTCCTGGAACCATATTGGTCGAATTCGGTCCAGGTGCAGGCAATGTTTCCCGTCGCAGGGTCGATGCAAAGCCAGGGCTTATCCTGGTCTTTCGGGTGCCGAAGGCCACACCATGAGCCATCATCGTAAGTTTTGCCGCCATCGCTACTTTTTTGGATGACTATTCGGTCGAGCAATTTTTCACCTGACCAGCCCTTGCCATCCGGGTTGCTAAGGTGCGTGTAATAAAAATTGCCCTGCCAATCGGCGATCAAAACGGGGTCGCCATACACGCCGGAAGATTTGGAGATCAGTTTGCCGTTTTTCCAAGTGCGCCCTCCGTCTTCGCTCCAATAGTAGCGGTCGAGGATAGCGCCTGCTGCCACATTTTGCGGGTTCTTTGGGCTGACAGCGATACTAGGCTCACAGGGGCCGTGGCTGTCACCTTTTTCGGCGGCAGCAATGAGTATATTTTGAAAGGTTTTGGGGAAATCAGCGGCTGTTACGCCTTTTTTTTGAGAGATGGCGCAGCCGGAGAACAGGAGCGCGGTGCTTATTGTGAATAAGATTTTTTTATGAATGGACATTGAAGTGATTTGGTGGGAAATCTTTGGAAAACAAGTGAGTTTCACACAACGCCACGACGCTTTATTTCACACATCGACGCAACACCTTAATTTCACGCAACGACGCAACGGCGCAACGCTTTATTTCACGCAACGGCGCAAAACCTAATATCACGCAACGACGCAACACCTAATTTCACGCAACGACGCAACGTCGCAACGCTTTGGTTATTAAAACAATTCAATGTTGCGCCGTTGCGCCGTTGCGTGAAATAAGCACTACTCCTTTCCTTTCCCCAAATAGAAATAGGTGATGGGGATGTCAACCGTAGCAAAAGCGCCAAGGCGCATCCCGCCTGTATCGTTTATTGTGAGGCCGGTTTCGCTTACTTTCCGAAGCGCTGGGCCTGCTTGTCCACCAAAGCCCAAAGCGATGGGCCATTTCCCAGGAAAATCATACACCGCATAAAGGCCCGGAGAAATTATATTGCTCCAGGTGAGCTCGGGTAAATTCTGGTAGTTATCGTCATCAAAGCGGAAAGCCGTCACGGCCCCAACGTCGATCAGTGGCACGAAAAAGCCAAAACTGCCCTTTTTCAAGCCCCAAGAGCAACTCAATCCTAAAGGGGCGGTAATGGCTCCAATAGTTTTGGGTGAATTGTCGCCGCCAAGCCACTCGCTTCCGCCAGCCAAACCCGTGTACGCATTCAATGCCACCGAAAAACGCCCGGGCTGTTTTTTCATCCGGCTGCTGCCAGGAGGGAGCGCAAAAAGTTCGATCGCGCGTTGCACTTCTTCGGGCGAATTTGCCTCCGCGATACAGGCCACGAAATTGGCATATTTCAGCATCGTGGCGACTTCCTTTTTATCCTTGCCCAACACGTTTAGACAGTAAATGACATTGCTGATGGCGCCGGTGTAATTCCGTTGCCGGATGTTGAAATACAGGGTGTTGCATTGACGCATGAGCGCAAGATAGTCCTGCGGGATCAGGTCATTTTGACGTTGGAGCACGAGCCTTCCTGTCTGGTTGAGGGTTTGCAACAGATCATTGAACGTCTGAGAATACCGGAAAAAATCGTCGGGTATAGTCGAGGCTGTGGCCTTGCCAAAGCGGTCAATGATTGCAGGACCACTTCCTTTGGTAGTGTTTTGAATGGAATGTGTCATTTCTCCAAGTGATTCCAAAGACTTGCGCCATTCGGCAAACAAATCTGCACTGGTACCAGCCTCGCCGAGTATGCTGCGCATATTTAAAGGCGTTGATCCCTCTTTGCCGACAAAAGCAATTCCCTCTGACTTTTGCCATAAAAGCCCCAAATAAAGTCGAAATACCGCGGGGTCTGAGAACAATTCGCGCAGTTCGCGGCCTGTGTACCAGGTAGCGGGTTTGCTCGGATCGTCAAAATTTGGACGAATGAAGGATTCAGAAACGAGGTTCAAAAATCGAAGACCTCCCGCAAAATCGTACAGCACAGGTTCTTGGATCGTAGCCGATTGGATGGCCGAGCCGTCGGCGGCGAGGTAGTCAATCATATCTATTGGAGATTCGCCATTCACCAATTGCTGCGAAAGGTGTAAGAAGTCAATAGAAATTTTACCCGCTTCTTTGTCGGCATAGTTGGCTCGGAGGTAAGATTCCGTGTTGCCGGGCAGGGCGGTCATATCCATTTTAAAGGTCTCGCGCAAGCCTTCCAGGTAGTCGTTAAACTGGTAAACATCCTGGTCAATAAACTGTAAGTGTTGTTTCGTTGCCGGGCAAAAATGACCCAGCAGGGGCTGCTCATTGATGGCTTCTTTGAAATCCTCAAAAAACGCTTGCGACAGTTCTTGTTTGGTGCGATTCACCAAAAAACGTGCAAGTCCATCCGCAAAACTAGCCACTGACAGACCCGTACCAGCTCCTGAAGAAAATCCCTGGCCACTACCCGGTCCGCCACCCTCGACTCTTTTGGACGGCAGGAAAGAGAGTATGTTTTGGTCGGTCACCTCCACTCGAAGGAAAGGATTGCCTTTGAAAGCTGCTTCGACGGTGGCTGTGGTGAGGGAGTCTTTAATGGGGACATATTTTCTGAAAACGTTGAGGTCGTTAATCCTGAATTCCCCTCCCTGAAAAATCAAACGTTTGTCTTCGTCGGCAGCATCGGTGATGTCGAAAAACTGGCGCAGCACAAGGGCGTCTTGCAGCAGGGTTTGGGCTGGCAAAAGACTTGAAAATGAACAACATAGCAGGATAAAAATCAATTGTTTCATAAATAATAAGGGCTAAAAGTTTTTGAAAATAGCAGGCTGAGTTACGGACAAAGAGGCATTGTCGAGCGATTGACAAGTATTGCCCAGCAGTTGCAGCATTCCCTCGCGATTTGGAAGCGTTCCCGCATTTTGATTTTTGAAAAAACTCAAAGCAAGCACAGCAATTCCTCCCATAATGGCTACTGCGCCTGAGTTTGAGAAAGTCAAATCTATCGCGTCGCCTGTTTTAGAAAGCACCTTGCCCTGAAAACTCGAGAGCAAAAAAGGGATGGGCTGGTTTTTGATGACATCTGCCACAGCACCAAAGTTGTCGGGAAGTTTGGCCACATTGAAAATTTCCGGTCGGCGGCTTGGGATATTCTCCGAAGTAATGAGGCCCCAGGTATCCGTCGGTTCCAGATTTTTCAAAGGGGCGAAAACAAACATTTTCTTTACCCCTGGCAAGCTAAAAACACGGTCCAATGCAGCATTATTCAGACCTTCGAACGGCATTTCAGAGGCAGAAATGCACTGTCCTGTGATGGCGATTTCTATGCCCAAATTGGCCGAAAGTTCCAGCGCATCAAGCAAGTTTCGGATGGTCGTTTTTTTGTCGTTCGGGTTACGGGCTTTTATGATATACCAGTCGGCATCTGGTGCAATTCCGTTCACCAATTCCTTTTCGTCCGTGGAGGAATCAGGCGATTTTCCGGCCAACAGTGAGGCATAACGCGTGCCGTGCCCAGGCCCTGTTCCACCAAATGCCTCCCCCACCAAATCCTGCCCCACCAATTTGGTGACAGAAAAGCCGGGCGCACCAGTGAAAAATTTGCGCCCACTGATGCCGAGGTGTGTGAACGAAGGGAGGCCAAGGTTGACTCCCGTGTCAATGAATGCGACTTTTACTCCCTTGCCCTTTGTGGCGATCCAGTCAGCCGGGATAGGATTTGATGGTAAGGCGGAGATTGTTTCCGACCAGTCAAAAGAGATTGGCATAATTCGTTTTGGTTTGGATGAAAAATATGGTTTAAATCATTCTGTTCCAACGCATTAAAAGATACAGTACCAGGGCAGCAAGAGGGATTCTGATGATTCTTTCCCAAGGGAATCCCGACATGATCTCGATACCAAATGCCGCCGCAAGCCCGGCCAACATTGCCCAAAAACCCCAGCGAAGACCTTTTAATAATGCGGCCGCGCCCACAACCGTCAGCACCGCAGAAGTAACATATAACTTGAAAAACGGCTCAATATCAGGGTTTTGTGTCAAAAAATCGTTGCGCATTAGCAGAAAATACAGCACTCCGACCGTCATGCCAAACAAGGTAAGCATGAGGTAAACATGAAAGGCAATGCGGGAGGCTTTTGACATGGCTTATTTGGCGAGCGCGTATTTAATGACTGCAAGTGCCTGGTTTTTCACGTCGTCCCATGCTGCTTGCAACGCTGCTCCCCACTCGTAATGATATTCTTGATGGAGATCGCGCAAGGTGTTGATAAAAGTATCCAAAAAGAGTTCAAAGGTGGCAATATCAAAGTGCCTGTGGGTTTGGTCAGACACCCTCGTGCTCAATTTGTCGGCCCCGTGGTTCTCTTCCAGCAGGGCGTCAACCGCCATTTGGAACATATAGGCCTGACGCTCCCGATTCTTAAAATGCCCCCTCAATTCAGGTGGAATTTTGGCCAGCAAATTATCGTAAAAGATTCTAATCAATTCATTATCAATCTTCAGGCACCGGATATAACTTCTGCGTACGATACTCTGCTCTTTGTTCAACTTGCTTTTCAATGCTTTGAATTCACTTTCCAGAATATGGAGGTCTTTGAATCGGTTGGCGGGGTTTTCTTGAAGTGTTGTGCCTACCAATTCAATCAATTCTGGCAATTTCATTGCAGAAAGTAAGCCTTTTCGGTATGATTTGTTTTTGGGGTCCAAAAACCGGTTGCGGTTTTCGATGATTTCTTTGATCGAGTTCCCATTAAACAAATCCTTGCCGGTCAATATTTTATATGCCACCAAACCCAAAGTGAACTGGTCGGAGGCTTTCATTGCCCGTTTGTCAAGTTTTTCGCCATCGCTCATCAGTAGCTCAGGGCTGAGGTATTGGCAGTCTTCGCGGAATTTGCGCAGCGAACGGTCGTCCATGCCCGCCTTGATGATATCGAAAGGAGAAAGCATAGGATGGTATTCCCGGTCAATAAAAATTTTGGAAGGCCGGATATTCGAATGGGCAATATTCTTTTGGCCAAGATAATCCAGCACATCGCAGAGTTCAGAAAGCCAATTCAAAGCTTGGGAGGGTGGCCGCGGGCCAGCCTCCTCAATCACTTCCGAAAGCACGAGGCCATCCACAAATTCACAAATAACAAAAAACGGGAATCGGTCCAGTGATTCGCCATAGAGTTTGATGAGGTTGCGGTGTTTTAGTTCCGACACTTTCCCTATCTCGTCCCTGATCTCCGGAGTCAACATGGGCACCTTCATCACTTTTGCCACCGCCTTTCTTTTTGTAAAAATATCGTTCAATTTGAAGACAACAGCGGAGTTTCCCTCGCGTATCAAGTCCCCTACTTCATAATGGCCGCGGAGTCGTGTCGCCATCACCTCATGGATGATATTCATCTGATTGTCAGTACCGCGCAGCAGAATTTCCGGGCGTGACATATCCAGGTACAGCGGCAATTGCCTCTTGAATTCATCCAATTCCGACAGAAAACTATGCCTGACTTGGTTCTCTTCAATGATGGCGATTTTTTCATCAATCTTACCCAGATTCTGCTCTTGTTTCAAGGTGTTCAGGCGCCCCATCTGTTGCAAGACATTGGTCTGCATGTCTTGGAACATCTTGACTAAGGCATCAAAACGCTCAAACCCGTTCTCTAAGGAACCCTGTTTCAAAGCCTCTTCGATACGTGATGCAGCGGAATCCTGTTTGCCAGTGTTTTCAAGTTTTGCCATAAAGTGCGATATTTAGGGACGTTGGACAGTAGACTTTGGACAGTAGGACGTTGGATTAATGCCGTGGAGTCTAATGTCCAAAGTCCAAAAGTCCAACGTCCAAAAGCATTTTCTTGGCTCAAACATCGGAAAAAGCCCGATTTTGCGCCCTTCTTTTTTCTAATGACAATTCCCATAAAAGTATTCCTCCGCCCTGGCAAAGAAATTCCCATCCTTCGGTTCCATCCCTGGGTGTTCTCCGGCGCGATTGCACACACGGAAGGCCATCCCGAAGACGGCGACCTCGCGGAGGTTTATGACAAAAAGGGCAACTTGCTTGGTGTCGGACATTTTCACCATGGAAGCATTGCGGTCAGGCTGCTTAGTTTCGGTGCGGCCGATCTGGAAAGTGAAAGTTTTTGGGTTGAGAAATTACAAAATGCGCTGAATGTGAGGATGTTGGCAATTCCGCAACTTCCCGAAAGTTTAATCCCGAAAAAATCGGGATCGGAAAGTTCGATAGCCCCCGGGTACCGGCTGGTCCATGGCGAGGGAGATGGGCTTTCAGGCCTTATCGTAGATGTGTATGAAGATACTGCCGTGATGCAATGCCACAGCATCGGGATGCATCGCCAACGCGAAATAATTGCCTCCTCGCTCCGGAAAGTTTTGGGCAAAAAATTATCTGCGGTTTACGACAAAAGCGCCGAAAGCCTTCCCCCAAAATACGCTGAAAATCAAGCGAATGGCTACCTATGGTCGGCCCGCGAAAACCCAGGGAACTCGGCCATCATTACTGAAAATGGCGCCCGTTTTCGCGTGGATTGGGTGACGGGTCAAAAAACCGGCTTCTTTCTCGATCAACGGGACAACCGCCGACTGTTGGCTGAATTCGCACCAGGCAAAACCGTGTTGAATGCTTTTTGCTATACAGGTGGATTTTCCTGTCTAGCCCTACAGGCCGGGGCAAGCCTCGTTCATTCCGTGGATGTTTCGCCAAAAGCCATCGCGCTTTGCAATGAGAATGTGGCACTCAATGCACCATACCCCGGCCAGCACGAGGGCTTTGCTGACGACGTGCTGAAATTCCTGAAAAACACTGAACGCGATTACGAAGTCATGGTGATTGACCCGCCTGCATATGCCAAAAGCCTGGACAAACGCCACAACGCAGTGCAAGGCTACAAACGTCTCAACGCGGAGGCCATGCGTCGAGTGGCGCCAGGTGGTATCCTGTTTACCTTTTCCTGTTCACAAGTAGTGGACCGGGAATTGTTCTACCACACGGTTGCAGCAGCGGCTATGGAGGTGGGACGGCCCGTGCGGGTCTTGCACCATTTGTCGCAAAGTGCAGACCATCCGGTGAGTTTGTTTCACCCGGAAGGCTCGTATTTGAAGGGACTTGTGCTTGCGTTATGAGGAGAAAGGGCATTCCGAAGGTTGACCGGTTTTTTTTGATTGACGATTGATGATTACATGATTGTTGATTTTAGATGGAATGGACGATGTTTTAATTGACGATGGCGGCACATCGGCCATTATCAATCCACCATTCCATCTAAAATCAACAATCATTTAATCGTCAATCATAAATCAAACCCACTTGGCTCAAAATCAGGTACTCATTCCCTCAGCCTTCGTCTTCGTCGCTATCACAATGATAATGCTGCTTCGGCCGGCTCGGTCTTTCACCGCCTTCTCCGCCTTTTTTTTCTGACTGGATTTTTTGAATGATTCGGGCACGCTCTTTTTGCAGCTCGTCCTGGCGTTTCAAATCTTCCTCACGGTCAAAGAAAAGAATGCCGTCTACCCAGGTTTTTTCTGCCTTTGCATAGATCGAGAGCGGATGGTCGCTCCACAATACCAGATCAGCATCTTTGCCGGTCTTGATGCTGCCAGTGCGGTCGTCGACATGGAGCAATTTGGCGGGATTGATCGTCACCATTTTCCAGGCTTCGTGTTCATTCATACCTGCATACATCACTGATTTGGCGGCTTCCTGATTGAGGCGGCGTGCCATTTCGGCATCATCAGAATTAATGGCTACGACGATTCCGCGGTCGGCCATGAGTTTTGGGTTATATGGGATAGCCTCGTACACCTCGAATTTGTAGGCCCACCAGTCGGAAAACGAGGAAGCGCCCGCGCCGTGTTTTGCCATTTTATCGGCCACTTTGTAGCCCTCCAAAATGTGCGTAAAAGTGTTGACTTTGAACTTAAATTGTTCGGCCACGCGCATCAGCATGGTAATTTCAGATTGGACGTAGGAGTGGCAGGTAATGAACCGTTTAGCGTCCAAAATCTCGGCCAGAGCTTCCAACTCAATGTCTTTGCGGAAGGGTTTGCCAGAGGCTTTGAGGCGGGAATATTCTTGGGCTCGAGTGAAATAATCCAAATATACCTGCTCCACGCCCATGCGGGTTTGGGGGTAACGGCTACCGCCTTCGATTCCCCAGTTGCTTTGTTTCACGTTTTCGCCCAGAGCGAATTTGATAAAGCCCGGCCAGTTTTGGAATTTCAACGCCTCGGGCGCGTAGCCCCAGCGTAGTTTTAGCAATTGCGTTTGCCCGCCAATCGGATTGGCCGAACCGTGCAAAATATGACTGCTTGTAACCCCGCCCGCCAATTGACGGTAGATGTCAATGTCTTCAGAATCAATGACATCACCGATACGAACCTCTGCGGACGACTCCTGGGTGCCTTCGTTGATATTGCGGGTAGCGGCAATGTGCGAATGTTCGTCAATGATACCCGCAGTGAGGTGTTTGCCCGCTCCGTTGACAACGACGGCGTTGTCTTGCACGGGAAGGTTGCGCCCAATTCTCTGGATTTTCCCGTTTGTGATCAGCACGTCGGTATTGTTCAAAATGGCTTCTCTTTCACCCGTCCAGACTGTGGTATTTTGAATCAAAACCGTTTGCGCCCGTGGTTTTTCCTTCCAACCAAATGCGGTAAAGGGGTACACAACATCACTCAAAGTGGGTGGCGCCGGAATGGGGTCTTGTTTCTTGGGGCGATCTGGATCGGTCGCTTTGACGAAGGTAGCCGACCAGGAGACCCAGGCCCCATCCTGGAGCGTACCGGTTCCAGCCCAACCGTTGTTGACCACAGTGCCGGAAAGCCCGATAAACCCTTTTTTCAAGGTGTCGGGCTGAAAAGAAAGTGTTATCAGGCCGCCGGGATTGTACGTAAATGTCGCCTTGACCTTTGAACTGTCGGCCTTTATGATCTGCGCTTCCGGCGATTCCGGTTTCCCTTTGATAACCAAGGAATAAGAATCGTTTCCGATCTTTAAATCATAGGTTCCCATGCTGCGTTTTGGGACCGATTTATCTGCCGCAACATCAAAGGGGCGGCCTTTTACCCAGTGTTGCTGAATCTTAGTTTCGGCTTTAAAAATGCTTCCGTTTGTGATGATAAAATTGGCTGTTTTGCCCGTTTCCAAACTACCCACTGCCCCACCCCGGCCCCCCCCAACAGGGAGGGAGTAAACGCCTACAAAACTGGCCGGATTGAAGGTCAGGGCTTTTAATGCAGTTTCTTCATCCAGGCCGTATTCGATGGCCTTTCGGAGGTTTTCCCAGAATTTGGATTTGTCTTTCAAACCATTGGTTGTCAGGCAAAAAGACACCCCTGCCGATTGCAAAAAGCCAGGATTTGCGGGGGCGAGTTCCCAGTGTTTGAGGTCTTTGAGGGGGATGTTTAGTGCATCGTAAGGGTCGCGCACGTCGTACCCTTCCGGAAAATTAAGCGGGATGATGAGCGGATAGCCGGTAAGCACAATTTCACTCAGGCGCTGATAGTCGTTTCCTGAGGATTTTACGATGTATTTTGTTCCGAACTCTTGCCCGATCCGGGCTATTCGAAGAATGTCGAGTTTGTCTCCGGCCTCAAAAATCTGGGGCAAACCCTGCACCGCATTCCAGGCGTTGAGCGAGAGATTTTCTTCTTCTTTGTAGCCCTCTGTTTTGTACCATTGGCCATCCAAATGGGTCTGGCGCAGCAAGGCGATAATGCCCATGAGCGAGGAGGGATAATTCTGGGTGCTTGTCCCTTTGTTAAACGCGAGGTGGTGACTGGCTTTTTCGGCCAAAATCATTTCGTGTTCGCGCAGATCGCCCGGCATCACGAGGGCGCCTGTGCCACGAGAAATGCCATCAGCGCGGTGGGTGAGCAAGGCGCCAAAACCTAGTTTGCGCCATTCTTCGGCAGCCTTTGGATCTAGGGAGAATTCGGCTGCAGCGTTGTATTCCGGGCGGAGGGCCTGGTTCCAGCTGTATGCGCCTTTTTTGTTGGACAATGGTTGTGCGGGCCTGCCAAAGCCACCGCCTCCTTCTCGCGGTGTAAGCTGGAGGCCAAAGTCTGTGGCATACAGGTCAATAAAGGACGGGTAAATGGTTTTGCCCGTGCAGTCGTGGGTGGCTGCGTTTTTAGGAATGCTCACGTTGAGGCCAGCGGCAACCACTTTCCCGTCCTGGATAAGGAGCGTTGCGCCTTCTACGCGGGTTTTGTAATCCACATAAATGGTCGCGTTCGTGAAGGCATGTAAACCAGTGCGCTCATCGGAGGGAGCGGGGTTGGGAAAGGTTTGCTGCGCTATTAACGATAAACAAGGAACGAGGAACGATAAGGCGAGCAAAAAGCCGAGACGAGTCAATTGTTTCATGAATAATGAATTAGATTTTCTGGCGTGAAGGTAGAAAAGGATGGGATTATGTCGTGTACTACTGCTTCACCACCCGCCCGCTCTGCGTAACCACCCCGTTCCAGCGCAACTGCCACACATACATACCAGCAGGCAGCTGCGATAGCGGCAGATAAGTGTCAAAATCCCGCAGCCAGGCCGATTTTATCTCTCGGCCAAAAAGGTCGTACAGCACAAAATGGGGAGACACGCCCACCAGAACAGGCAACTGCACCCGAAGTTCGCTGGAAAAAGGGTTGGGGTTTACTGCTGCATGTGGCAAAGCAGGCAGCTCATGGATGCCCGTTGTGCCCACCGTTACCTGACGACAAAAAGTATCGGCAGCGAACGCATTGCTCACGATAAGACATACATTGTAAGTGCCTGGCAGGGCGTAAGCGTGTATAGGATTGGTGTCCTGGCTCATGGCGCCATCCCCAAAATTCCAATGCCATGCGGTAGGCAGGTAAGAGGACACATCTGTAAAGGTTACTTCCAAAGGACTGAGTGTATCCTCTATATCATACCGAAAAAGGGCTGAGGGGAGATTGTCTATACCAAGGGTGTCGCAAGAGGATTCGTCTATGGGGCCTAGGCGAAAGCGAGGGTAGTAGAGGCTTGGGCCGAAATTTACAGAAGGTAGCTTAATGGCTCGCTGGCGCACATCAGCATCAACCCCCATTCGATTCGGGAAATTAATAAGATGCATATAGGAACTTCCGCCACCCCAGATATAAATCTTACCGTCAGGACCCTGTTGCATAATTTGAAATATAGATGGAATATTAAATGAATCCACCGTTCCGTCCCAGACAGAAAGCACCTTCCTGGAAGCATTTATATTGGTCGCCGTCAAATCATATTGAACAAGTTCTTTCAGGAAATTGTCAACCGTGTACAAAAGTTTGCTGTCCGGTGAGAAGGTGGCAGGCTCGTTATATGCGGTTGAAAGTTGAAGAAAAATCTGGTTGCTTAAAAGCCCTGTACACCGGTCAAAGTCATATACAGCCGTACCTGTTCGACACGAATTCACCAAATAACGCTCCCCGTCAGAAGAAAACTCAGACCAACCACAGTACCAATATCCATCAACCGTGGGATTTGGAATCACCTGCTCCCATGGCCCTTGCAGACCCGATGGTGTATACAACCACCGATAAAATTTCGCTTGTTGATTATCTCCTACTAGAATCCACCAGTCTCTCCCATTGGCATGGCGGTTGGCAGAAGGCTCTTGAAAACAACCGCTTAGCAATAACTGACCTTTTTGTGTCACTTTGCCTTTGCCTTGGTTGGCTACCATGTCTATAGAGTGTGCCACCAAACGATTTGAAGTACAGGGTTGTGGAGATAGGGGAAGATCTTGACTTAAGCTAAAGATGGTATACTGTTGATCTGAAAAACTTGGAAGAGTTACCCCTCCTCCATGAGCAAAATTCATGGCACTTCCATTACCACAGCGATAATCGTTAAGCAGCAATGAATCTCCATTCTGCATCAGTTCGTGGCTGGCGTTTTGTATTGTGCAACCGTTTGAGTAAAAGATGGGTTTCCCATTAAAATCGCTCATAAAAGTCATGGTACGAAGAAAAGAATATTGACTATTCACAAGGTATATCTTGGGGGTTAAATCAAAAAAATCAATGAAAAAATTATAGTGAATGCCACTCATCCATATATTATCATATTTTTGAGCGTATGATGCTAAAGGAGAAAAAATTGAAATTGTGATGCAAAAAACTAAGTATCGCATGGCTGTATATATAAAACCCATTTGTTGCGATGAGACCATCGCAACAAATGAGCAGGTGAAGAAAAAATTAGTGCTGGATAATGAACGACAGTGGTTCGGCTATTGTACCATCGCCAAGCAAGGACAAGAAATAAAGCCCGTTTGGCAGACTCGTCAAGTCAAGAGATACTGTATGTGCTTCATTGACAGCAATAGTTTTGACAAGGCCTCCTTGTGCATCCAAAATGCGGAGCAGGGTGTGTTTACCCGTTAACTCTTTTGGGATACTGACCACAAAACTGCCCTGGTTCGGGTTGGGGTAGAGCGTCAAGGACGATCGTGATTTCGAGGGCTTTTGTGTTCCGCGTTCTTCTATATCATCGCAAGTGCCCTGGTTTGGCAAAATGCCTGTAAGGCCCTGGTGCAAGGCCCCTGCCATAGATACACCGAGGCCACCTCCCAATGGACATTGCATGGCTATGGTTTCTAACTCCGCCAATTGGCTGCTGTCTGCCCCCAGGTCGGAGGCGACCGTCAGGAGATAGATTTCGTAAACCCTGCGAAGGTTGGTTTCGCAGACAATTATAGGGGAAATTGAAGCCAGTTGCGTCAGCAATCCTGCAATGGCGGCAGTGCGTTGTGACTCAAACTGGCCACACATGGTTTCCTGTGCCGTAATGCGGACATTTAATATGGAATCCTGATCAGATATTTGCTGCGTAAGCAATGCTATTTGAGTGGGTGACATAGCAAGGCCTAAAAGAGAATCTAAGTCCAAAATGTTGGCCTCCATCTGCATGATGGTGTCCAAATTGAATTGAACATTGGCCAGAAAGCTCGCTTTCGATACCAAGCTATCACGAATTACAGACTGTACACCCCACAATGCTTCAATATTGCTACCGGAAAGCCCGGTGAGGAAGTCTTGCATCACCGTGTTTCCTGATGCCAGGGAAGGATTCTCCGACAATTTGCGCCATAAATTGTACCAGTGTTGCCATTCCCGCCCTTCGGCATAAGGGGCTTCAGAAGGCACGGCCAGACCTTCGGCAACCAAGGTGTCCAACCTTGTAATTCGTGCAGCGGGGGCAAAAGCCAGGGGATCGGGAGCAGGACACTCATCCAAGAGACAATCTGCCGTAGCATTAGCCAAAGCGGGAAAAAACCACATAGAACCAATAGTCGGAACCACTGAAGGCGGGGTTTCATTGTTTACACTTCGGTAGTAATATTCTGATAACCCCAAGATAACAGATATATCAGCCACAGCACCATCTACAGAGAAGGTACCCAGCCAACGGTTGCCATTTGTTATGCTATCCGTGCCTTGGGGTCCAGTAACAGCAAAATTGTCATAGAGCAACCCGATAGTGTTGTCTATCATCTCATTGCAGCGGTATTCAGCATAGTCACAATCGAACTCAAAGTGCGCGCCGTTGCCCGGCCCATCCAATACATTGCGCAGGAATTGACCATTTTGGCTCCGATTAACATGAAGTAGCCCTTCTGTTACAGCTGAAAGAGCAGTCACCTGATTGCAGGCAACTAAGTTATTGTTGCTCTCCGCAATTACTTGTATGCCTGCCCAAGAATTGCCGCTCAATACAAAAACACCATTTCCTGCAGTAGCATTGCCCCCGGAGTTGTTTCTTATCCAGCCATTTGGATGAGAACCGAGCCCCAGTCCGACTTCTGCGTCATTACTAAGTGTGACCCGATTGTCGTGGATGTCCACTTCAACGACCCCAGGACCGGGGTCAGAACCCGGGACCAAACCGATACCTGCAATACCAGCTGATCCGCTACCACCAAGCGCATAGCTTAAATTAACTTCATTGTCACTAATCTCTACCTCACTGAAACCCGGGGAATAGTCCATGAAAGAAATACCGGCATTGGTAATAAGCTGTGGCGCGCCCAGGTTTGCGTCAATGATGTTGTCCTTTACCCCGGTAAAACCTCCATGCGTCCCGGTACCAAAGAACTCCCCTCCACCAAATCTGGCATCAAGGAATATCCCTGTCTGAACCCCGTCCATAGTAGTGTGCGTAATTCCAACCCTTGTCGGTGCAGCTGCTTGTTCTGAACGAATTTGCATCCCTTGAACACAATTGTCGAAATCTATGGCGGCTTGTCCATTGCCAAGGAAACTGAAGGTATTTGGGCCTTGTGGCTGACGGTCCACGAATAGTACACCAGCAGTGCGACGATTAAAGTACGCACCTGCCGCAATGTTGGAGAAAATGCTGTTCCTATCAATGGTTATATTGCCGTCATAAGCCATTATGCCATAAGCCAAATCAGAGAATTCATTTTGTGTTGCGGGTGGTAGAGCACTCAAATTAAGTGAGTAATTTGCCAAATACAACCCCGCAAACCCTCTCCCAGTTTGATATGCAACAAATGTTATTAACTGGCTGGATTGGCCTCCATATGCTTCAGGTGCTTCTATATCGGTTTTTAATGGCTCCAGGCTACATATTCCTTTGAGCGGACCAACGCCATCGAAATGGTTTTCTTCAAATGCGGGCAAAAAGAAATTCCCATCGGTTCCCCGAATGCCAATGAAGTTTCGGCTAAACAATGTTTTTTTGATGCTCAGCGTGTTCTTAAACCCAGCACGGATGGCATACAGCGCATCCTGAATAGACGCATCCGTGTCAGTGGTCATAGTAGTGGCCCCATATACGTAAATGCCCCGCCACAAGCAATTACAATCCGCTTCGGCGTTGCCGCTCACCACTGTGTTCTGGTTAAGTGTAAAATTCTTAATCACATCAAAACCAGAAAGTCCCGGTTGTACGCGAACATTAGCCGATGAAAAGGTAAAGGCTTTGTCAACCGTGACAATGCCACTGGAATAAACGGTGC